>NZ_JAMWZB010000026.1 GCF_024305035.1 Algoriphagus sp. | reverse complement strand
GCAAACCTACAGCTGGTAGGGGAACTATGAAAGATGTACTTGGTGGGGTGGATACATTTAGACCAAGTTCCTGGCATCAGATCGGCAGCAAAAGAACTTTTTGAGTGGAAAGACGTTATTTTTAATGAGGAAGATTGGGATTCTCCTGCCAAAATCAAGCTGCTTAATCAAGAGGATGCAAAATACAATGGCATAAGTTTTGACGAGTTGCTCGAAAGAATCAATGAAATAGAATAACTTTGGTTTTATGTTGATTTTCTTAGATATAGACGGTGTATTAGTTTCAGCTGCTCATTGGAAAACTCCAGTTTTGATGGAGGACGGCTTTCCTGTGTTTTTAGCCAAAGCGGTTGAAAGTCTGAATTCTCTGATTTCGAGCGATACTGAAATTATTTTAAGTACCAGTCACCGTGATCGGTTTTCTCTTCAGGATTGGAAGGATGTATTCAAGAAAAGAGGAATAATTGTAAAACATCTCGATAAGCTTCCGTCTTCTCATCAGAATAGGAAGCGAAAAAATGAAATACAAGACTGGTTTGCGTCAAATAATAAACCAGAAAGGTTTCTAATAATTGATGACGATAAGTCTCTGTATGATCTACCCAAGGATTTGAAGGAACATTTAATCATAACCGATCCAATAATAGGTTTGACCAAAGACAAATTAAAGAAATTAGAGGTTCGAGTTTAGTAGTCGCCTAGGCGGTATTTCATCTGTTTATAATTTGATTTTCAGTGGTCAGATGGAATCTTCGCAATTCTAATCATCCCGGTGTGTAACGGGTACGTCATGCTCGATTTCATCTGACTTTTGTTTAAAGGGTAATTTTTTTAAGGTGAAAACCTTACCAAGTAAGAGTGTAGTTTTTTCATTCTATCCCACTAGTCTCTATCGATACAGCATGAAAAAATAGATTCAGCCTGTCTTTTTGATTTTATCAAAGAAAATGAACTTTAAAAAGTAAAATTGATTTTCAGATTATACTTGATGAAAGGAAATTTTCTATCCCTTAGCCAACTGTTTTGTTTTCCTGAGCGTTAATTAAAATGGGTAGGCTGTCTTTTTCCCTATCTGAAAACTAATTAACCAACTTATCAAAAGCATCATTTCTTGGTGGTGCTTTTAACTATCTCTTTTGATGAAGCCCAATCTACTCATTTGGACGCTAGCATTTCTCGGGTTTTTTATCCTTTCTGAAACTCCAGCTCAGCGCATATCCGGAGGCTATACTTTTGAAATTGACGATCAACTCGATGAGCGGATTTATGCCATCGATAAGCTTGAGTTTTTTGAGGAAACCGGAAATTCGTTAGCTATCTCCACGGTTTCTGATCCTGATTTTCAGGATAACTTTAAAATTGACCCCACATTTTCCAAAGGGAATTTTGATCCAAACAAAACTTATTGGGTCAAGGTCTCCATCCTTCGAAACCCTTCCAGTCAAAAAAATTGGATTCTTGAATTTTATGATCAAACCATCGATCAGCTCGATGCATATCTGCCTGGGGGGCAAGGGGATTTTCGAAAGGTTGAACTCGGAGATAATCGGCCTTTCGGACAGCGGCTTTTTTTCCATAAGAATTTTGAAGTTCCGGTAAGCAATGGAAGCGAAGGGATCGTCGATTATTATTTTAAAATCCGATCCTCGCAAAAAGCAGATATCCGCATCGCCTTCCGATCGGTCAACCGCTTTGTGTTTTATTCGCTCAATGAGTATTTTCTGTATGGGATTTTTTATGGTATGATCTTAATTATCACGCTGTATAATCTCCTGATCTATGTGGCTATTCGGGAAATCAAATACCTTTATTATGTCTTCTACCTGTTAAGTGTGGCGGGTTTTGCCTTAGCTGTAGATGGCGTTGGCTTTCAGTATTTCTGGCCCAATCGTCCTGAATGGAATACTTACGTCAATGGGGTTTTTGGCTTTGGGGTGGTTGCTTTTGCCATATTCTTCTCGATCCGATTTTTAAATCTAAAGTTGCGACACCGCTTGCTTTATCAATTGCTGCGCTGGTTTTTGGTCGCCAAATCCCTTTTGTTTATGGCTGGAATGATGGGGGTCCGTGAATTGTTGGAAGTTCAGGTCTATGATATTTTGCCTTTCCTCTTGATTTTGGTAGCCAGTGTAGTCGTCCTGATCAAGGGCTATAAAGTCGCCCGGCTGTTTGTGGCCGCCTATGCAATTTTGGTCCTAGGCGTATTGCTCAAAATTCTGGTTCATACCGCCATTATTCCTCATAGTACAGTCCTGTACTACAGTTTGCATATGGCCTTTTTGATTGAAATGCTCCTGCTCACCTTGGCCTTGGGGGACCGGGTTAAAATCCTCAAAGAGACCAAAGACCGAGCCTTGCTTCGTAGCTTAAGACAAGCCGAGGCCAATGCCCAACTCAAGGATAAGGTCAATGCCGAGTTGGAGGAAAAGGTAGCAAGCCGAACTTTCGAACTGGAAGAGAAAAGCAGGCTGTTGGAGGCTTATAACAAGCAGATCCTAGAAAAGGATGAAGAGATCAAGCGAATCAACGCACTTTTGGATAAGGATATCTGGAAGCTCAAATCCAAAATGAAGGAAGGACTCAGAAATCAGGTGACCAATAAGAAGCTCAGCTATGAGGAGTTTCAGTTGATTTTTCCAGATCCCACTTCCTGCTACCGCTACTTGGAGGAGATCAAATGGTCCGATGGGTTTACGTGTAAATCTTGCGGGCAATCCAAGGAAGCCAAAGCTCCAAAACTTTTTCACCGAAGATGTGGGGGCTGCGGCCATATTGAATCGCCCACGGCAGGTACCATTTTTCACGGGATTCGAATTCCTATCCAGAAAGCGTTTTACTTAGTTTATCTGGTCATCTCCGGACAGGATCAAATGACTTTGGAGCAACTTTCTCACCTGTTGGATCTTCGGATAAATGCCATTTCTAATTTTAAATTGAAGGTGAAGCATGCAAAAGCAAGCTTTGGAAAGGCCTCCCCAGAATGGGAGGAATTCCTGGTGGATCCTCCGGTAATGAGTCTAAATTAATGGAAGAATGGAAGGGGAAATTTTTCTGATAACCAATCGGTGAAAAATAACTCAAAAGGCGATTCTATTCCGAATTTGAGCTTTTTTAGCTGATACTAAATAGGGAAATCGGGGTTTTATTTTGGGGTATCCGGGTTGATTTTTGTCAGATTGCAGGAGGCTTTCACTACTTGGACATTCTGGTTTGATAAATTTAGGTATTGCTTTATACTAAAAGCATCTTTTTTAAAACACAATCAAACTAAACCCAAACCCCAATGAAACACTCATTAGTAAAAAGGGAAAATCAGCAGAGTCTGATTAGCCGGATGCGCTATTTCCTTTTAATTCTACTCTTTATTTTCACGCAGGCCTCTTGGGCTCAAAGCAGTGCCGTTCAGGGAACGGTGACCGACTCCAACGGTGATCCGCTACCCGGAGTCAATGTGGTAATTAAAGGGACAACAAATGGTACTGTTACCGATTTGGACGGTAAATTCAATCTCAATGCCGGATCGGAAGATGTATTGGTTTTTTCTTTTGTGGGATTCATGTCCCAAGAAATCCCGGTAAATGGCCAAAGTGAAATCAATGTTACGCTGGCAGACGATACCTCGGACTTGGATGAGTTTGTGGTCGTGGGATATGGAATCCAGCGAAAGAGTGATTTGACAGGATCCATTTCCTCCATCAAATCCGAAGAATTGACTAGACTTCCGGTATCGGATGTGACCCAGTCGCTGCAAGGACGAGTTTCCGGTGTTCAGATCACCTCTAATTCCGGTGCACCGGGTTCAGGAGCCACGGTTCGGATTCGCGGGGTAGGTACACTCAACAATTCCAATCCGCTATTTGTGGTGGATGGCATGCTCTTGGACAATATCGATTTTCTTAACCCCAATGACGTGGAATCCATGGAAGTACTTAAAGATGCTTCTGCCACGGCAATATATGGTTCCAGAGGGGCTAACGGCGTCATCATTGTCACCACACGCCAGGGAGATTTTGATACCGAAACCCGTATCAGTGTGGATGCCTACACGGGAGTGCAGCAAGTTGCCCGTCAAATTGATTTAGTCAATGGAAGACAATTTGCCGAACTGGCTAACGAGTTAGAGCAAAATGTGGGGAATCAACCCATCTATACTCCTTCCGAATTTGGTGAGGGAACCAATTGGCAGGATCAGATTTTTAGAACCGCCCCAGTCAATAATATCACATTAGGAGCGAGCGGAGGAAATAAAAATACCAGCTTCAATCTAAGCGTGAATTACTTTGATCAAAAGGGAGTAGTCAAAGAGTCTGAGTTTGAGCGGCTCACCATCCGACTCAACAATCAGTATAAATTAGCCGATGCAGTAACCTTCGGACATAACTTCTCCTTCATTTACAATAATCAACAAAATGAGCCAGGTGTGGTCGGCAATGCCTATCGGGCCTATCCCATCTTTGACCCGATTAATGAAGCGGGGGATTATACCAATACTTCCCCAGTGGGTAACCCGGTGGCACAGTTTGAATACAACTCAAACAATAGGAACCACAGTTACCGGGGCGTGGGGAATTTCTTTGCGGATGTGAAATTCCTCAAAGACTTTACCTTCCGTTCCAACCTGGGATTGGATTTGGCATTTCGGGACGGAAAATCATTCACTCCTGTTTATTTTGTTTCCCCAACTCAACAAAATTTAGAAAACTCCATTTCAGTCAGTAATGGCAGAAGCCGGAATATCCTCTGGGAAAATACGCTGAATTACCTGAAAGAATGGGATGATCATCGCCTGAATTTATTGGGCGGAATTACCACCCAGTCTTTTTACACTGAATCTCTTTCAGGAGGACGAAGAAATCTACCGGGTGAAGATCCTTCCCTTTGGTATTTGAGTGCAGGGGATCTAACCTCTCAAACCAATTCGAATACTGCGGGGGATTGGGCCATGTTGTCCTTTTTATTCCGAGCTAATTATACCTTTAAAGATAAGTTCCTGGTCACCGGTACGTTCAGAAGAGATGGTTCTTCTCGATTTGGCCGGGAAAACCGTTTTGGGAATTTCCCTTCCATCGCTTTGGGCTATCGCTTGATCGAAGAGGGTTTCATGCAGGATCAGTCCATATTTTCTGATTTGAAAATCAGAGGGAGCTGGGGAATTATCGGAAACGATAAAATTGCCTTTTACGAAGGACGTCCGGTAGTGACTGGAAATCAAAATGCGGTTTTTGGTCAAAATGAAGAGTTGCTTTATGGAGCTACCTTAACCCGATTGGCCAATCCCTTTATTCAGTGGGAAGAAACGGTAACTTCCAATTTCGGATTGGAATTCGGATTGTTGGATGATCGCTTGATCGGTGAATTGGATTACTACTATCGCCGAACCAATGATATTTTGGTAGGAGTGCCTATTCCTTCGTATGTGGGAGCTTCCAACAACCCGGTGGTTAACGCTGCCTCAGTGGAAAACAGTGGACTCGACCTTACCTTAAACTGGAGAGACAGCAAAGGGGATTTCAATTATAATTTTGGTATCGTTGCTTCTACGGTAAATAATAAGGTCCTCGACATCGGTGAAGGAAATGAAGCCATTTTTGGCGGTGCAGTAGGCATCAGTGGGCTATTGGGAAGCCGGACGATAGTAGGGGAATCCATCGGTCATTATTTCGGATACAAGACCGCAGGGGTTTTCCAAAACGAGGAGCAACTCAATACGATCCCAACGCGTGGACCGGAAGTACCTGGTGATTTGATTTTTGAAGACACCAATGGAGATGGCGTAGTCAACAACAATGACCGGGTAATTTTGGGTAGTCCGATTCCTGATTTGATTTTTGGTTTTAATCTGGGATTTGATTTCCGAGGAATAGATTTCAGTGCGGATTTCAACGGAACCCTGGGAAATGAAATCTACAATTCCAAAAAGCAAGTCCGGTTTAATACCTACAACTTTGAAACCTCCTTCTTAGATCGCTGGACAGGAGAAGGAACAAGCACTACTGAACCTCGGGTGACAAACGGAGGGCATAACTACGAAGTTTCGGATCGATTTATCGAGGATGGATCTTTCTTAAGACTTAGAAATGTGCAGGTTGGCTACACGTTCCCTGCGGCGACGCTGGAAAAAATCCGAGTTCAAAATTTCCGCTTGTACGTATCGGGAACCAATTTATTCACCCTAACCAACTACTCGGGATATACGCCTGAAATCGGTGGGGGAAATGTTCTGGGAACTGGCTACGATAGCGGGATTTATCCCATTGCTCGTACCATCAACGTAGGTGTTTCTGCAAACTTCTAAACCCAAATCAAACATGAAAACATACTTCATCAATCACATAAAAACAGTGGCTTTGGGTTCTATTTTGGCCCTGGGCCTAGTCTCCTGCAGCGATGAGTTTTTGGACCGTGCTCCAAAAGGAGAGTTGACTTCAGACAATTTCTTTCAAGATGAACTGCAGGCTGAGCAAGCGGTGAATGCGATTTATTCACATTTGCGAAGCTTCAATGTCCATGTCTTTTCCTATGTGGGAATTACCGATATCGCCTCTGATGATGCCGATAAGGGGTCTGTTCCCGGTGATGCGGGATTCCTTCAGGATATCAATGACTTTACCTTTGATGCCAATAATACGGCGGTAAATGGCATTTGGTCGGGCTATTTTCAAGGGGTGTTTCGTGCCAATCAGGTCTTGGCCAATATCGATGCCATTGAAATGGACGATGCCTTGAAAACACGATTGACCGCGGAAGCTCGGTTTCTGCGGGCCTATTTCTATTTCTTTCTGGTAAGGACTTATGGGGAGTTACCTTTGATCGACCGCCCACTCAACCCGGACGAATACCGTCAGGAGCGGGTTTCCACGGATCAGATTTATGCCTTTATCGAGGAGGACTTGCTGTTTGCGGCAAGCAATCTGCCTGAGAAATCCGAATATGCTGCCACTGATTTGGGAAGAGCAACTTCCGGGGCGGCAAAGGCCTTCCTGTCCAAGGTTCATTTGTTTCAAAATGATTTTCAGGGAGCCTATGATTTAGCTTTGGAGGTAATCAATTCCGGAGAATATGCCCTTTACCCTAATTATGAAGCGATTTTTAGAAGAGAAGGAGAGCATAGTTCAGAATCCATTTTTGAGGTTTCCACTGTTGCCTTGGAACAAGGGGGCGGAGGCTCTCAATTTAATGAGGTGCAGGGTATCCGGGGTAACCCAAATAATGGCTGGGGTTTCAATGGTCCTTCTGATGATCTGATCGCCGCCTATGAAGAAGGTGATCCACGATTGCAGGCTACTGTCATTTCAAACGGAGATACCTTGCCTTCCGGAGAAGTGGTACAGGCAGATCCCAATATGGGTTCCAATGCGCGCTTCAGCCGTAAAGCTTGGCTTCCTGAGCGCCCACCTATCGGTTTTGGAAACAGCGGAGCCAACATCCGTATATTCCGATATGCTGATTTATTGTTGATTGCAGCAGAAGCAGCCAATGAACTGGGCAACAGCTCTGAAGCGCTGGATTATTTGAATCAAGTCCGAGAAAGAGCCCGTCAGGGAAATCCCGACATCCTTCCCGATGTGACTACTACCGATCAGCAAGAACTCAGAGAAGCGATCTGGCATGAGCGAAGAGTAGAACTGGCCATGGAGCAGCATCGTTACTTTGATCTGGTCAGACAAGGAAGAGCCGAAGAGGTATTTGCTGACTTGGGCATCAATTGGACACCGGGAAAACATGAGGTGTATCCCATTCCTCAATCCGAAATTGATATTAGTGGGGGAACCCTCAATCAAAACCCGGGCTATTAAGTAAATTACCACCTCGGTACCTTAACCTCTTTAAGTACTTTTAATTTCTAGGGATAGAAATTAAGGGGCTGGGGATGGTTAAACCAATAAACTTTAACCGGATTTCTGAGTCAAGCTCAGAGATCCGGTATTTCTTATGTTTAAAACACCAGTAATGAAGAAGTTAAATGCGTTGATATCCGGATTTTTGATCCAGTTGGTCTTGTTTTCCTGCCAAAGCAGCCAAGAGGACAAAGGCAATCTGGAAATTGATCCCTATGAAAATCATGTGGAGCTCCACTGGAACCCTGAGGAAGGGGTGGGTGAATATGCTGTCTATGTGAGTTTGGATGGGGAGAACTTTACCCGAAGAGGCGAAACACAAGATACCTTGTACCTGGATTTTGTGTCTGATCTGGGTAGTGAGGTGATGTTGGAATATCAGGTAAGGGCGAAAAGTCAATCGGACTCGATTACGCTAGCGAGTGGAGAAACCACCACTCGAAAAATGAATGAAGAGGAATTGCTGGATATGGTAGAGTACTACACCTTCCGCTACTTTTGGCATGGGGCCGAACCCAATTCAGGGATGGCGCCAGAGCGCATTCACCTGGACGGAGAGTATCCCGACAATGATGCACATATCGTCACTACCGGAGGTACAGGTTTTGGCCTATTTGGATTACTGGCAGGAATTGATCGGGGATGGGTAAGTCGGGAAGCCGGTTTGGAAAGAATGGAGCGAATCGTTGGCTTTTTGGAAAAGGCTGACCGATACCATGGGGTCTGGTCCCATTGGATTGATGGAAAAACGGGGAAAACCAAGCCATTTGGAGCCAAAGACGATGGTGCGGACCTGGTTGAATCTGCATTTTTGATGCAGGGCTTACTGGCCGTTCGAGAGTATTATCAAGACGGGTCTGAAGCAGAGAAAGCCTTGGCTGGTCGGATTAATGCCCTTTGGGAGGAAATGGATTGGTCATGGTTCACCCGTGGGGGACAAAATATTTTGTTTTGGCATTGGTCCCCGAATTACGATTGGGATATGAATTTTGGGTTGCAAGGCTACAATGAGTGCTTGATTACTTACGTGTTGGCAGCAGCTTCTCCTACGCATGGGATCGATCCTGCCGTGTATCATGAGGGCTGGGCCCGAGGCGGGGATATTAAAGTGGATAAGGAGGCCTTTGGATACAAGCTGGGCTTAAAACACAATGGATCCGAACAATTGGGCGGTCCGCTTTTTTGGGCACATTATTCGTATTTGGGTTTAAATCCGCTGGGATTGGAAGATCAATATGCCAATTATGAGGAAGAAAACCGAAACCAAACGCTCATCAATCGGGCCTGGTGTATGGAAAACCCCAATGAATTTAAAGGCTACGGAGAAGATCTATGGGGCTTGACTGCATCCTATTCCATTAACTTTTACAATGCCCATCATCCGGGGAATGATACCGGGGTAATTTCACCCACAGCGGCTGTTTCATCCATTCCCTACACGCCAGAGGAATCCATCGCCGTAATTAAAAATCTTTATTACAATTATGGAGAAAAAGTCTTTGGCAAATACGGTTTTTATGATGCCATGAGTCCCGAGCATGACTTTTATCCCAATCGATACCTAGCCATTGATCAAGGACCGATGGTAGCCATGATCGAAAATTACCGAAGTGGTTTGGGTTGGGATCTATTTATGGGAGCTCCTGAAGTTCAGGAAGGCCTGAGAAAACTGGACTTTAGCAGCCCAGAGTTGGAGTAAGGTTGAGGCAATCAAAAAAGGGTGAATTTTAAGGATTAAAATTAAACTTTTCTCTTGTTGAATTTCCAGGAGCCATAGGTGGAAGGTTTAGGTGCTGATTTTCTGACTTTCAACCACTTATTTAATCCTCCGAGGGATTTTCTAAAAGCTAGCAAATGAATTTAAATGCTTTCTTTCTTGAAATTGATCCCTCGGAGTTTTATTCTTTCTTGTAGGGTGCTTTTCGGCGCATTCCCCATCCATGTCCGCTTAAGCCCTTTTGGATCATTGATTGGCTAACTGGTAGTTATGGCAATTCATGACCGTATGGGATCCAATGGTTGGGGAGTTGCCGTTATTTATTTAAATGTCCCAGTTTTTCAACCATTTTAAACGGTAACTTTCTTTGGAAAGCCTAATTTGACCGATACTGGTTATTAGTATTTTATTAACGCCTACAAAATTCAACGTTCCTTTTTTCATGGCCTGATGGCTGGGGCTGCCATATAGCCAATCAGGGCCTATTAATATGTTGGCTTTTTAATCTTAGAGACTAAACCGTCAATATGCTCGAAGAGATGAGGTTTGATAGGATTCCACATAGGGTCTAAAAGAAAGTCTATTCCTTCTCTTCGGGCTAATTTAGCTGCAGGAACAAAATCGCTATCTCCTGATATAAGTATAATTTGATCAACCTGCCCCTTTAAAGTAATAGATGCAATATCTAAACCTATTTTAATATCCACCATTTTCTGGCTGAAGTCAAATTGTACATCTTCTTCCGACAAGTCTTTAACTTCAATTAGTCCAGAGAGTAACTCCTTCGTTTTAGAAGGCCTAATAATCCATCTTTTACGGTCCTCTAAAATTCCGAGCCGAAGAGCTATTTTTCGTTTCTTTTTTAATTCCTCAAAAAATGCAATCTGAAATTTATATTGTTCCGTTTTTGAAAAATCAATTGATTTGCCTGTGATAGGGTTGTGCTGTTTTTTTTCATAGGGAAGACAATCATAATAGAAAATTCTGTAGAGATCATAAGTTTCTGACTTTGCCTGTGAAAGATGTTTCAAGCACATTTCCCATAAATCTTTAGCCGTTTTTACAGGATCTGGACTTTTAATTTTATTTAAAGCCCGATACCGTTTTAGAAAAAAACCTCCATCAACCAAAATTGCCGTTTTTCTTTTCATCTTTTCAAAAAAAAAGCTCTAGGGTAGGCATTCTCTCTATTTCGTTATGATTTGAGAATACTTGGCCAAGAGCGTTATATAAATCAAAATTATTAATTAGTAGTTAAAGTTCCAAATTCCCCAAGACTTTTGTTCCCTTCATCAACCTGTCCTTGATCCTGTTGATATGGGGGTATTTCTATTTTGCCCCTGTTTAGAATTAGTTTAAGAAAGAGTGAAACTGGGTTTATTTAACCAAGTTGTGAGGGTACTTCAATCATCCAAGTTCATTAATTCGATATTTCTGAACTCTACGGGATGGCCTTCGGCTTGAAGAGCGATATAGCCTTGGCTCATGATCCTGGGGTGGCCTTTTTCCATGAGCTTTCGAGCAAATTCATCGGTGTCATCGTATTGGGGTTGGGAATATTCCAGGACTACCTCACCATTGATTTTGTGGATTATTTTTTCGCTCCCTTGTACCTCGATTTCTACCTTTACCCAACTGGAATCGGTCATGGCAGGGTAGGTGGAGTTGGTGCAATGTTGGGTAATTAACTTTTCCTTCATCACAACATGGGTTCCTGCTGTACAGACATTGCCAGTAAAACGTTCCGTTTTGCCATCCCCACCCAACAGCTGGGCTTCTACAGCGACCAGGAGGGTTTGATCGAGGGGTAATTCGGCTGGATGCGTCGAATGAAATTTGATGCCACTATTTTTATAGGCCCAGGAAGGGGTTCCGGGTACGGTATCTCCAACAAAACGGTATTCAAGACGAAGACGGTAGTTAGAGAGCTTTTCTTGGTAAAATAGGTGCCCGAAATTTTCATCAAATTTTTCGTAGTCGTCGTAGGATACGATGAGCTTGCCCTCTTTTGCCTGGAAGGTATTCAGGTAATTTACTCCATACTCCTCTCCGGTAAACTTCGCAGACCAGCCTTCTAAATCCTCTCCGTTAAAAATGGTCTTCCATTCCTTTTTTGAGGGCTCTTTACAGGAAAAGCCTAATAGGAAGGTAAGGACTAGCAGGAGTTGAATTGGGGTTTTGGGGATATTCATGACAAAATGGTTAAAATCGGAGGAAGGCAATTTATTAATCTTTTCCTTTTTTGCTGTTTTTTTAAGGCTTTAAGAGGCCTTAGGTTTTGACTTGATTAGTTGAATTTCGTCTTTTTTGGGGGGATGTAAACCCAACCTTTTTGATTACTTGGGTCATTTCAGGCTTCTTAGGGGGTTTTTTGAACTCGGGAATACTTGGGCTGCGAAAAACTTTTTGGGCCTGCTTAATTGAGTTCTTACTGGGGCGCCGACCTTTCGACTGGTTTTAAACGCTAAGGTTAACAGGAACAGTTTACTGCTGTAAGATCATTTATAGCTTACTTGGGGTGGATTGCTTCTCAATTTAGTTTCTATGGGACCGTATGAATCAGTGGTTTTCTCAAAGGGAGAGTTTGCTTCTTTTGATTAAAAAGAGTCCATTAGCGGATCAAAACATGAATCCATTTTACAATAAGCCAATCCTACGGGGAATTTCTATTAATTTTGCGCGAATCGATCCTCATCCAGGTTCACCTACTCCATTTACTTGATCACTTCCTTGCCCAAGAAAACTAAAATACTTCATCTCATTAAATCCCTTGGGCGAGGGGGAGCAGAAAAACTGATCCCGGAAACTGCCCTGGTTCATGATCAAAGTCGGTTTGAGTTTCATTGCCTCTATTTTTATCATCAACCCCAGAATATAATTGATGAATTAGAGGTGGCTGGGATCAAAGTGCACTTGATTCCTTCCAGTAATCTAGGACTCTTTTTTCAAGTGAATCGTGTCAGAAGTTTTATTCAGGAACATCAGTTTGATCTCATTCATGCTCACCTTCCCTGGGCAGGAATTTTAGCTCGATTTGTAGGCAAAAAGGTCAATATCCCAATAGTATACACCGAACATAATACCTGGGACAGGTATAATAAGGTCTCCTACTGGGGAAATCGCCTGACATTCAAAAAACAAGATGTGGCCATTGCGGTATCCAATGAGGTCGCCTTATCCATGCAGCTCAATTCCATTTGGGATCCGTATAAGCGGGGCGGTAGATTAAAAGTAAAAGTTGTCCAAAACGGAGTAAATACCGAGGTATTTCATAATCTGAATAGTGAGGAGAATGCAAATCCTAAGGAATCAGATCATAGCAAGCCTTCTATAAAGTATACCCTAAAAAAGCAATTGGGGATACCCCAAGACTCCTTCGTTATTGGAAAAGTGGCTGTATTCCGATCCCAGAAAAGGCTTTGGCTTTGGGTGGAAATCGCACTCCGGATTTTGAAATCTAACCCTGAGGTTCACTTTTTATTAGTTGGGGATGGGGAGTGGAGAAGTTTCATCGAAAAAAAGATCCGTGAGTCAGGGTATGAAGCCAACTTTCACCTGGTCGGTGTGCAAAAGGAAGTGATTCCGTTTTTGAATATCATGGATATTTACCTCAGTAGTTCTGAATTCGAAGGCTTACCCATTGCCATGCTGGAAGCTATGGCTTGTGAAGTTCCGGTTGTCGCCACTCGGGCAGGCGGCATAGGAGAGGTGATTCAGCATGGAAAGCAAGGCTTTCTGACAGGAATTGATGAATGGAAAGCTTTAGAAAAGTACTGTTTACAACTGCTCCACGATCCCAAATTAAGAGCGGCTATGGCCCAAGCTGCCCGAAGCCAAGTGGTGGATAACTTCAGCATGAAGATGATGGTAAATTCCTTAGAGGCTATTTATACAGAGGTTCTTAGCGAGCATTAGCAGTCAATTTTTGAACTTAAAAAGGGCTGTTCAATGAGTGGGGCTGAGTGGGGCTGTTTTCAGCTGGATCTCTTCTCCCAGTGATCTCATGGTTTTGGATTCAAATCCATATTTCTGTTGTAGTTCCAGGAATTTCTCCAGGATTTGCTCCAACTCAAGCATACTGGCAACGGGGTCATTGCCAAAGTTATGGGGATGCCACCATAAATGGTAGATTTCCTGACATTTTGCCGCAGCTTCCATTTCGGATAGGATGCGAGTTAAACGAATGGAATTAAATAAGCCATTGCGGATATTCATGGGCCTTAGTATTCGTGAGGCGGGAATAATAACCGGTTCCTTTTCATAAATGGCGATATCCTGAAGGGAGTAAAACGTTTTTTCTCCGATGGGAAAGAAACAATCTGCCGATCGAAAGAATTTTTTTCCGAAGTTTTCATGTTGGGTTTCCTGCCAATACCAGCTTTTTGGATTTCCCCGGACATAGGTATACCCTTCTTCCAAGCAAATGGGCAAGTAGAGTTCATTGATATGGTTTCTGGGAAATACCAGCGATTGGAGCCGTACCGCGAATTTTTCTTCCGCTATTTTTTGGGTCGCTCGTAGGTCTTGTCTAAACTGTTCTGGACTTTGCCCTCGCATCAGGGTGTAATAATGGGCGTAGGTATGAGAACCCAATTCCTGACAAGGAGTATCCAGAATAAGCTGAATGAGTTCAGGGGCAAAATGTACCTCAGGTCGGATGCCATGATTTTGGGCCCATTGGTAGGCAGATAAGTTGGTATCTCGGTAAGAAGGGGTAAACTCCGGAGAATAGTGTCGCCACTCTTCTTCATTTTTAGCAAAAAGCATCCCTACGGTTGCCCAAGTGACTGAAATCTGATTCTTCCCAAATTGTTCAAGCATCTTTGGGATGACATTTCGGGTATTGCTAAAGTATTCCGGTTTGTACCGGGTACCCACCTTGTCAAATATTCCCCAAAGCAATTCGAAATCCAATGAAATTGTAAAAATGCCAGCCATGAGCAAATGAGTTTTGTGTCTTGAAGATAAGAAAATCTAGGTTGGCTTGGGGTTTAGATCTGTAATTTCATCCGTCTACCCTTGATTTTGAAAGGTCAGATGAAATACCCTGGATCATCATTCTCCTGCGTGTCGACTATTCGACAGGGGTATTTCATGAGTCTACCCTTGATTGATTGATTTTCAAAGGCCATGTGGAATAGGTTAGGGTTGTTAGTCTAACCGGTGGGTTGTTTTTGAGTCTTGCCTGATTTCTAAGTCGTGACTTTTGAAACATGACTCCTTTCTGAATAACCTACCTCAGGCGGACGTAAATTCTTTGGTCTGAAAAGCTGCTTTTTTGGTGTTTCACCGCTAGGCTCTAGGTAGGAGTGGTTTAGGATTTTTTTTCAGGATGTATGATAAACCAGCTTAGGAGTTGATCAGGGCTAGAAAAGCTCTAAATCCCCCAGACTCCAGTTCCAAAGTTGATTTGGTCCATCAAAATCAGTATCAAGATTTCTCAGGGTGACTAAGGGGCCGAGTTGCAGGGCAGGAATAAAGCCTAAATCCAACTGGTCCAAATTTTTGGTTAGCCCTGAACAGGTGACCCATCTTGCCCCGGATTGTTGAATCAGGCTATTCAATTCCCTGTTTAGGTTTTTTTTACTGATAAGGTCAAAAGAGTCGCTTGTGAAAAAATCGGTGATTCGTAATTCAAGTCCCAGTTTCCCCTGTTTGATCCGAAAGAATAGAATAAAGCTACTTTCATCACTAAGAAATGAATACTTGACCAAAGGATTGGTTTGGTATCTCCAGGAAAAATATCCGGGAACGGATTGGGTGGAAAAAGCATGGCTAGTTCCGGATGATTTTTGCAGTTTCGGGATCAGTGGCAGGATGCTGTTCCAGTTTTTTTCGGGTAGTTTTTTGGGGGTCCCAGGAAAGGGGATGGGTTTTATTTTTATCGGTAATTTACCCCACTTAACCCACCCCATTTTTAAATAGCCCGGAAGGCTGGATTTATTAGGAGTATTGAAAACTAGCTGATTATCCTTTTCAAGTTCAAGCAAGGCTAAGGTGAGTTGGGTAAAAAGTCCCTTACCTTGAAAGGCAGGTAAAATGGCCGTATCTACTGCGCGAAGTGCATGGATGGATTGGCTTGTGTTGTCGTATTTCCATCGCAGAAAAGTTCGGACTCCAACCAGTTCCCCATTGGTTTCAGCAACCAAAACCGGTGATTTTCCGAATGGATTTTGCTCATGTTTCCACTTCCAAAATTCGGTGGATTTGGGTAAGAGTTTCTCCCCAAGAGCCGATCGGAGCACATGGATGAGTTGATCTAGATCCTGATCTTCTGCCGGCCTGATATGGAAAGGAGGAGTACGTGACATTTTCGACTTTTAAACAACAGGTTTTGATTTCCAAGTAAGCGAATTTAAGCCAATTCTTGCGAGTTGAATTGCCTGATTGGTATCCTTCGATTTTGATCTAAAAGAAATCCTTTAAGCTTTATTGCTCGACATTTTATCTATATTTGAATGCCTTTGGTCACCGAAAACTATGAAAAACCTTTTATTTCTGTTCCTGATAATTTTATTTGCTTCGGGCTGCATCAGTAATAAGCGGATAACCTATTTGCAAAATTTATCTGAAGATCAACAAATTAATTTGGATGAATTCATACCCTATGCTCAGGTTGATTATGAATATGTCCTTCAGCCCTATGACATGGTTGAAATTGATTTTGCCAGCTCAGATGAGGAATTGACCGAGGCCTTTACCTTTCAAAATAGCCGCCGTATGGGTGGTTTTGGCGGCGGTGCTGGCTCAGGAGGGGGCTCTGATCCGCTGTATTTTATGGGATATCCAATCGATAAGAACGGGGAAGTAGAAGTTCCCAAATTGGGTAAAATTAAAATTGCCGGATTGACTGAAGAAGAAGCGAAAGTGAAAGTTCAACAGGAGATCAATAAATTTTTTAAAGAGGATGTATTTGTAAAGTTGCGAATTGCCGGAATTCGTTACACGACCTTAGGGGAATTTAATTCCGTAGGGGTTCAAGTCATCTTTAAAAATAGAGCCACCATATTTGATGCCTTGGCCAATTCTGGAGAAACCACATTATTGGGAAAAAAGAATAAGCTGTTTATTATCAGGCAATATGACCAAGGAGTGAAAATCCATCAAATAAACCTGAATGACAGAGCTTTATTGGCCAGCCCTTTTTATTTCATCCAACCAAATGATATCTTGTACATGGAACCGATGAAAATCCGGCAGATTGGAACAGCAGATAATTTAACGGCATCCTTGGCTTTGTTTGGGGGCTTACTTGCATCGGGTTTGTTGATTTTGAATTTGTTTGTGGGAGGTAATTAATAGCGCATGGAGAAGTTAGATCTTAGCCAGTTAGACAATGAAGAGAAGGCTTTAGAGATAAGGTATATTGTCGCAAAATATATCCGTTATTGGCCTTGGTACCTGCTTTTTACCTTTTTGTTCACCGTAGCCGTTTTTCTTTTTCACAGGTATACGGTCGATGAGTATGAGGTGACGGGGTCCATGGTGATAAAAACCAATAATTCTCCCGAGGCTAGAATTTTGGACCGTTCAAATATTTTTAACTCAGGAATCAATCTAGAAAATGACATTCTTCGACTTCGATCCAAAAATTTGGCCAGGGAGGCTTTGCGTAAGTTGCATTTTGATGTGGAGTATTTTGCCAAAACAAACATCAAGGATATTGAACTCTATGACCGATCTCCTATACGGATTGAGGTAGATTGGAATCATTTGCAGGTGACTGATGCCCCGGTGGAATTACAGATTTTATCGGAAGAAAATTTTAAACTGGTTCCGGTCGAAACCAGTATTTTAGATATCAATGCAGCCAAAGCCTCGGGGGACGAGTCGATTTATGATAAGACCTATACTTTTGGCCAAGTGGTAGAAACTGCCAGATCCAAATTCACGGTGCATTTGGTCAACCCCGGCAGAGTTGGGGATGTGGTTATTTTTCAGTTTAAAAATCCCTCCATGCTGGAAGAGCAATTGGCTCGCTCAGTTCAGGTAAGTCTGGAAAATCAGTTTAGTTCGGTCTTGAGATTGAGTACCACTACCAAAGTGGTGGAAAAGGGACGAGATTACATCAATGCCTTAATGGAGTCCTACATTGATTATGATCTCAATGAGAAAAACAAGATTCAGGAGAACACGATCGCATTTATAGAAGAGCAGCTGGGTTTCTTAGAAGATTCTTTACGGGCCAAAGAGCGGGAATTGCAAAATTTTAAGGTAGAAAATAAACTTTTGGACGTCTCTGCTGAATTTTCAAATATTCTTTCCAAGATGAATAGTTTGGATGAGGCGAATGCCGAATTGGATTATCAGCTCAACTATTTTGAGGAAATCAAAGAGTACATGGATCGTAAAAGCAAGGATTTTTCCGATGTCATTGCTCCATCTGTAATCGGGGTTCCCGATCCGCTTTTGAATGGCTTAATTCAAACTTTGGTTACCCTTTCCCAAGAGCGAAGAAGGCTATTGGCCACGGTAAATGAGAACCATCCTGAAGTCATCAAAATTGATGTTCAGATGGAAAAAGTACAAGAAGGACTCTTTGAAAACGTGGTCAACCTGATTGATAATACTCGAAAGCAAAAGCAAAATATTCTCCGAGAAATCGCCAGCTACGATGCTGAATTTTCGACCTTGCCCGAATCAGAATCCAAGTACACCGGGATTTTTCGGGAATTTAAATTAAGAGAATCGCTCTATACGTATTTGTTGGAAAAACGCGCGGAAGCGGGGATAGCCCGCGCCTCAAACGTATCGGATAATGCTATTTTGGATGCAGCAAAAAGAGGCACCTTAGTTTTTCCTAAAAAGCAGCAAAATTATGCGCTAGCCTTGGTATTGGGGCTGCTTTTGCCCTTTGGATTTATAGTCGTCCGAGATATGTTTGACGATAGCATCAAAGATCAACGGGATCTGAAAAAGCATTTTATGATCCCACAGCTGGGGGTGATTGGGTATTCGCAAAAAGAAACCAACATGGTGGTTTTAGAACACCCCAAATCAGCAGTGGCAGAATCCTTCAGATCCTTGCGCTCAGCGATAACCTATTTGGCTAGTGGAAAGCAAACCAAAAGGATCTTGGTCACCTCTTCAGTATCCGGGGAAGGGAAAACCTTTACTTCCCTTAATTTGGGTTCTGCCATGGCTTTGGGTTCTAAGAAAACGGTAGTCGTGGGGGGAGATTTAAGGCGGCCTAAGCTGGCTCAATACTTTAATTATTCCGATAAGGTAGGGCTTTCAACTTACCTCATAGGAAAAGTGGAGGCGGAGGATATCGTCATTCCTTCCCAGCATGAAAACCTTTACTTTGTTCCTTCTGGGGTCATTCCTCCCAATCCTGCGGAATTGTTACAAACGCCAAGACTCAAAGAGTTTTTAGCGTATCTTGATAGTAGGTTTGATGTGGTCATATTTGATACGCCTCCAATGGGATTGGTTTCTGAAACCATTGATTTGATGCGACTTTTTGACATTAATTTGTATGTGGTGCGTCAAAATTATACGGTAAAAGATCATTTGGTGATGATCAATGACTTGTTTAATAATAAGCAAGTATCCAATGTCTATGGAGTTTTTAACGGGATCATCAACTCAGGTTACCATTACGAGGGATACAACTACGGCTATGGCAATACCTACCTCTATTCACAGAATAATAAGTACATGTATAATTACTACGGCGAGGATATTGAAACCAAAAAGAAGCGGCTTAAAAAACAAAGCCCATCTGTGTTGAAAAGTATTAAAAAATTATTCAGAATCAGGTAATCCTTTTTCCCATGAAATCCGCCGCCCTGATCCCTGCCCGGTTTGCTTCCACCCGTTTGCCTGAAAAACTGATTCAGGATCTTGGAGGCAAATCAGTCATTCAACGAACCTATGAGAGTACCCTGGCTACCGGACTATTTGACCAGGTTTGGGTAGTGACTGATCATGCACGGATTCAAGCGCAAATCGAAGACCTAGGAGGGAAGGTTTTTTTTAGTCAAAAAAGCCATGAGAGTGGTTCGGATCGAATCGCTGAAGCCCTTTCTGCTATCGATGCAGATCTTTTGGTCAATGTGCAGGGAGATGAACCCTTTCAGGATAAGCAATCTCTTGCTGATCTTCTGGCCTTGTTTGAAGATGATCAGGTTCAGGTGGCCTCACTTTATTTTTCCATTTCCGTGCAAGAAGCTCAAAATCCCAATGCGGTAAAAGTGGTGTTGGATGAACAGGGCAATGCCCTGTATTTTTCCAGATCACCCATTCCCTTTGACCGGGAGAAAACAGGTCGATTTTCCTATAAAAAACATGTGGGAATTTATGGGTACCGAAGAGCCATTCTTCAGGAATTCCCCTCTTGGCCCAAAGGAGCTCTAGAGCAAATCGAAATGCTGGAACAGTTGCGACTCTTGGAGCGGGGCATTAAAATCCGGATGGCCGAAACCCAGCATCAGGCCATTGCCATCGATACTGCAGAAGACTTGGAGCGGGCAAGAGCCTATTGGAGGAAAATAAGCAACAGCCGGTAAAGAAAAAACCTGCCAAATTTTTGAATTCTGGCAGGTTCGGGGATTCAATTTATCTTAATTCAACTTTCTGAGGTACTTGAAAAACTCCGAATCGGTGGAAAGCACAATACTGGTATTTTCATCCATGGATTTTTCAAAGCTTTCCATGGTCCGTAGAAATTTATACAGGTCAATGGATTGTCTGTTTTTATTGTAGGCGGCCGCATACACATTGGTTGCTTCGGCATCTGCCCGTCCTTTGATTTCCTCAGCTTCTTTGAAGGCTTCGGATTGGATTTGGGCGAGATCCCGTTCTTTATTTCCTAGGGTTACCCGAGCTTGTCCCTGACCCTCGGAACGGAATTGATCGGCAATTCGGTTTCGCTCTGAAATCATGCGGTCATAAACCCGATCCCTTACTTCATCCACATAGTTCATGCGCTTGAACCGGAAATCCAATATCCGCACTCCCAAATCGGCAGTTCGTTCGTTGGCCTTTTCCAAAACTATCTGCTCGATTTTATCCCGACCTACTGAAATATCTTCCAAAACCTCGATTTCTTCCATGAATTCTTCGGTGATCTCGGGATCCCGGTTGGTGGAACGGACCACATCCAGCAAATCGTGACTGGCAATGGCATTTCGGGTTTCTCCATCTAAGATATCATCCAGCCGGGATTGAGCCGAGCGCTCATCTCGCAGGCGAATGAAAAACTGCAGGGGATTGGTGATTTCCCAACGGGCATAGGTATCGACAAAGATGAATTTCTTATCCTTGGTAGGTACCTGATTTTTGTCTCCGTCCCATTCCAGGTAGCGTTTGTCAAAAAACTGCACTTTGTGAAGAAAGGGGGTTTTAAAATTGATGCCGGGAGTGGTTCGGGGTTCGCCTACCGGTTTTCCAAATTGAGTGACAATAGCCTGCTCGGTTTCATCCAAAATAAAGTAGCTGTTGAAAAGTAAAATAATCCAAACTGCTACTCCTATAACCGTTCCTATTTTTCGTTTTCTCATTGTACTGGGGGCTTTACTTTGTCAATATTTAAGAGGGGCAAGACATTATTGCCATCCTCATCTACGATGATTTTATTGCCGATTTTAGGTAGGATTTTTTCCATGGTTTCCAGGTAAATCCGCTGTTTGGTTACTTCTGGAGCTTTGATGTAAGCTTCATAAAGGGCGTTGAAGCGCTCAGCTTCACCAATAGCGCGGTTGACGCGATTGAGTGCATAAGCTTCGGCCAGTTGGATGGTTTCCTCGGCTTCACCTCTGGCTCGGGGAATGACGCGGTTGTAATCCGCTTCAGCTTGATTGATCAAGGTTTCCCGTTCTTGTTGGGCTTCATTTACCGCATTGAAAGAAGGCTTGACTGGCTCGGGGGGATTCACATCCTGTAAGACCACTTGATCGATCCGAATGCCATTTTCATATTCATCGCAAAGGGTCTGAAGCTCAACTTCTACTGTGGAAGCAATCTCCTGTCTTCCCACGGTAAGAACTTCATTGACGGTTCGGTCTCCGACTACTTTTCGCATGACCGATTCTGACATGTCCCGAAGGGTTTTTTCGGCATTCCGCACTTTGAATAGAAATTTGTAGGAATCAGTAATTCGGTATTGGACCACCCATTCCACATCGGTTAGATTGAGATCACCGGTCAGCATCATGCTTTCGTCTCCGTATCCTGCTTTGACATATTCGGAGCGCTGTCCGGCCACAGCAGTTCTAAATCCGAATTCCTGTTTCAATTGGCGCTGAATTGGGATTTTGTGCATTTTTTCAATTCCCAGTGGAATGATGAAGTTTAAGCCCGGTGCGACCGTCCTGTTGTATTCCCCCAGCTGGATGACTACTCCTTCCTCTTCAGGCCCGATGGTTCGAACGCTGGAGAAAATGATGATCAACCCAAAAATTGCCCACACTATTTTGCTGAGGTATTTTTTGATCCAGTCCGGATTAATGTTGATGTTGTAACTTTTTTCTTCCATTGATTTTGATGTAAATTCTTGATTTCTATGAATTTGCGAGTTTAGCCTAACTTGGCTTCCTGAAAAATGCCAAAGGAGGGTTACTGGATACACCTCCCGATTTAGGCTAGGGCATGACTAGCAGAAAAAGGCTTTCAGCTTCAGTGTTCAATATACCATTTTTAAACTTATCCGGACTGAAATTGAGGAACGGTGTAGGTAAATTCTTGGCTTCGGTGAATTTTTTCAAAAAATAGATAGGCCCAAAACAAAAGAATTCTGTTTTGGGCCTAGAATTTTTAATACGGTTCAGATCTCACTAATTGGGTGGGGCTTACTTGGTATAGCTTACCCGGTAAATGCAATTGGCCATATCATCGGAAATCAACAAACTGCCATCGGGCAATTCCTGTACATCTACGGGTCTTCCCCAAACGTCCTGTGAGGCATCATCCAGCCATCCGCTCACAAAAGGCTTTTCCCCAATGACCTTTCCATTCCCATCTAATTCTACTTTTACAACCTCATAGCCGGATTTTTTACTCCGATTCCAGCTCCCGTGTTTGGCGATAAGGGCTTGGTTTTTATAGCTGGACGGAAACATGTTTCCCTCGTAAAATCGGATACCTAGCGGTGCGACATGGGCTCCAAGTTTGGCCTGGGGCTGAACATAGGCTGAGGCTGCCTTTCCCTGATTTCCAAATTCCGGATCTTTGACTGTGCCGGCATGCCAATATGGATATCCGAAATGCTGGCCTTTTGCTGTCGCTTTGTTTAACTCGCAATCCGGAATATTATCTCCCATCATGTCTCGGCCATTGTCGGTAAACCAGAGGTCACCGGTTTTCGGATGCCAATCGAAGCCTACCGAATTCCGGACTCCATGGGCGTAGACTTCCGGGGTGGGATTGGCTGCGTCGGGATCAATTCGAGTAATGGAGGCGAAAATTTCATCTTCGGACTCGCAGATATTGCAGGGAGCACCTACGGGAACGTAAAGCATACCGTCAGGACCAAAGGCAATGAATTTCCAGCCGTGATGTCCCTCGGTGGGGTAGTCACCGTAAACCACTTCAAATTTGGGATTGGTCAACGTATTTTTAATATCTCTGAAACGAAGAATTCGGCTGACTTCGGCCACATAAAGATCTCCCTCCTTGTAGGCTACCCCATTGGGCATGCGTAAGCCCTCGGCCAAAATAAACTTAGCGTCTGCTTTCCCGTCTCCATTTTCATCCACCAAAGCATAGACATTCTTTTCTTGGCGATTTCCGACAAATACGATTCCCTCTTCGGAAATAGTAAGGGAACGGGCATTGGGCACGTCAGCCGCCCAAACCTCGATTTTAAACCCTTCAGGGAGTTTTATCCGATCCAATTTAACATCCGCTTGGGCATTACTTATGGATCGTTTATTGGCAGAATTAGGAGTTTTAATGGCTTGAAGTTGGGCATGTGCAGCAATACTCCACAAACTGAGCCCAACAAGAAGACTGAGTATTTTCAATGTTTTCATACGTAATAGGTCTAGGTGATGATTTACTTGAATAACAAGTTAATATAAGGCTTGTTCCCCGGAAGGAGGAACTTTATGTGATAAAATTCGAGAATTGGATAAGTAAGGCTTCCTAGTCAGTCGATTTCTAGGCTGAAATTTCTTTTGCTTCCTTTTTTGGCCGGATAAAAAGTCTTGAAAAATGGAGTTTACCTACCAAGCCAACAGTAACAAGCTGATTCAAGTGGCTGATGGTAACTTGAGTCAAACCTAAAACTCAAAGGATTTTATCGAGCGAAGCACCTCTGCTTATGCCTACGGTACCAACGGCGACCTAAAGTCCAATCTTGATAAGCAGATCAGTAACATCAGCTATAACCATTTGAATCTTCCGGTTGAGGTTTCATTCACTACTGGCGCAAAAATCAGCTTTGCATATGATGCGGAAGGAATCAAATTAACCCAGAAGGTATACAATACCAGCGGTTCTTTGACTAAAAAGCAGGACTATATAGGAGAGTTTGTGTTTCAGGACGGAGCTCTGGATTACCTGATTCATGAAGAAGGGAGGGTTGCAGTTGAATCGGGAACCTACCAATACGCGTATTTTAGGA
Source organism: Algoriphagus sp. (assembly GCF_024305035.1). Classification (GTDB taxonomy): domain Bacteria; phylum Bacteroidota; class Bacteroidia; order Cytophagales; family Cyclobacteriaceae; genus Algoriphagus. The sequence continues at coordinate 58,017 of NZ_JAMWZB010000026.1, read as the reverse complement.
AAGACCATTTGGGAAATGTGAGGCAGGTACTGCGAAATCCATCTACGCAGGTCTATATGGCAACGATGGAGACTCAAAATGCCGAAACGGAAGAACAGGAGTTAACCCAGATCCAGGCCTCCAGACAACTTGCACCGGAACACAACAAGACAGCAGGAGGAAACCAGGTGGCCTGGCTGAATGCCGACAGAGGAAGAATGGTGGGGCCGGGCAGAAGCCAGGAAATCTACGGAGGAGACAGTGTGAAGCTTCAGGTCTTTGGGAAGTATGCGGACTAAAAGGAGAAGAAGGCCAATGCAGGAAGCTTTGCGACCACGGGAGCTAAGGATAGACTGGTCAATGACCTGAATGAACTTGCGGGTGCCACCCAGCGAGGGGGAGGCGGCAATCCGATAGCGCTGTTCAATCTGGCGGATATTCTCGCTGGCCATCTGCAAAAGAAATCTGCTCCTGAAGCCTACCTGATGTATGCATTATGTGACAAAGACAGTAACCGATATGAAGTGGGCAAGAAAGTTTTGAGCAGAGATGCTGCCAATCAACATGAGGTTTTGGAAGAAAATCTGTACATTTCCAAAGACGGTTATATGGAAACCTTCGTGGTAAACGAGACCTCAGAGGATGTCTGGTTTGACAATATGATGCTGATGAGTTTGTCTTCGCCGATAGCCCAAGAAACTCATTATGATCCATGGGGGTTGGAATTGACTGGAATTGGATTTCAGTATGGGGGGATTAAGGCGAATAAGTACCTCTACAACGGGAAGGAATACACTGACCACCTAGGAGTGAACCTGTATGATTACGGGGCACGTTTTTATGATCCAGTTATAGGGAGATGGGCTGTTCCTGATCCGATGTCCCATCTCCGGGAATGGGTGTCGCCGTACAACTTCGTGCAGAACAACCCGCTGAACAGAATTGATCCTGATGGTAGATTTGATTGGGTTGTCAATAAGGACAACGAGATTTATTGGGATGACAATGCGACTTCCCAGGCAACAACAAAGACTGGTGAAACCTACTTGGGCAAATCCGGGACGGGAGTAGACGAACAGACCGGTAATACCGTAGTCTATAATTCCGATGGAAGTACAACAGAAGGGATTAGGAGTTTACCCGAATTTACAGTATCCTCACCTAACCCGGTTCAAGACGGTGTTTATAGAGGGAGAAGGGAGTTTGCTGCTGCTGCTCTTGGAGTGACAAAAGACGCTACGGGGAAAGTGGGGTTTGGAGCTACTGCTGCCGGGCTTGTAGCTGCTCCTTTTGCTCCACCGGTTGGAGCGGGGTTGTTAGCCGTCCGAGAATTATTTTCTGTTATTTCAGGAGTAAGTAGTGCTACTCTTAACTTTAACCAAGGTAATTATGGAGCTGCGGCGACTGATGCAGTTTTATTAGGGGCGGGGACGCAAGGAAATAGAGTTTTAGATAATCTTTTGAATAATGGTGTTATAGGGGCAACTGATGAGATTATTCTTAGGGCTACACAGAATACTGATATTGAAATAACTAACCAGTTAATTGTTCCTGCTATTCAAAAAAAGAAAGATAAATGATGGTTTGGGGTATAGTATTAATTCTGGCAGGGCTGTTTTTTTTGTATCAAACAATAAAACAACCAATAAAAGGAGATTACGGTTTTACCAATCTAAAAGGATATGCAGCAGGTCTTTTGTTTATTTTGATAGGTATTTATTTTATTTTTGAGTACTTCGGGTCACAATAAAAGTAGATAAAATGAAAAAGCCCGGCATTTCTGCCGGGCTTTTTCAATAAATATCCTTTCTGTGTCCTAAATCAATGACATCCACAAGCAGGACGCTGTCCTGTATCTCGTAGATGATTCGGTAATCGGCCACACGGACACGGTAGCCGTCCCTGCCTTTTAGTTTCTTGCAGCCTTTTGGGCGTGGGTCGTTCCCCAGGTCGAGTATGGCGGTCTTGATATTGGAATAATACGGTTCCGGAATCTTGGCGAGCTTTTTCTACGCTTTGCGCTCAACACGGACTTTGTACATTACTTTTGTTTTTGTTCGCGTTTTTTCTCGATCTCCCTGAAAGCCTGTTCTGCATCTATAAACTCCTGTTTGCCCTTCTTGGCGGCATCATAGAGTTTAATGTCTTCGAGTTCCTCCAGGTCATCGACCATTTTGTTATATTCCTTGATTGGAAGAATAACTGCGAGTTTTTTGCCGTGGTCATCTGTTACAAATTGTGTTCTCATTGCATATAAGCCTTTTGGGCGTTTGTGTCCCTGATTACAGTATCGATCAAAAAGAAAAGTTTGTCTTTTATGGTTGGGTTCAGGGCTTCGATCTCCTGCAGTCGCTGTACGGTCTTTTTGTCAAACCTTGCGTTTTGCCCTTCTCCCACCAGATAATCCAAAGACACCTCAAAGGCATCCGCAATCTTCTTGGCGGCATCGATGGATGGAACGGCTTCGCCCCGTTCATATTTACCGATCATTACCCGGGATACGCCGCTGTTGTTGGCCAAATCGGTCTGTGACCAGCCCTTGGAATCTCTTAAAGTTGCAATTATTTTGCCTGTTTCCATACCTGATAAGATACAATTATACTCTGTAATCTATGTTTATGGCAAATTTACGTAAATAAAAGATAGAATAAAACCTTTGGATACTTTTGTCTCTGATTGGAACAAGAAATATTTTTCTATAATCTTTCGATTATGGAGATCACCGATATCCAAACCGGACTGACGTTAAAAGGAAGTCCTGGAACATTATGGTCTGAAACCGGACAAACAAAGCAGGCTGAGCTGCCCGTTCCACCTGGACAAAACCCAGAGCCTACAGGTGTATGACAAGACCCAGACGGCCTACTGCTTCAGTACCTGCCCGATCCATGGGAAGAGCTTTAACGTGATCGACTTTATCATGCCTATGGAAAAAACGGACAACCACCAAGCGATCCTCAGAGCCAGAAAACTGATCACAAGAACGGCTTTCCACGGGAGTTTTAGCTAAACTCAATTCCTATTTTTTTCCATCCCTTTTTCTACACTAATTTTTTTTGCACGGTTGGGTCAAGTTTGCCAAGTGTATAGGGGCTGGATCTCTAGAAACTCCCTTCTTCTCAAATTCCTTCTTTTTATTGCTTTTTTATTTCCTTTTTTTAGTTCTGATCCGCTGAAAGCGATCTGTTTCTATTGGGTAGCCAAACCTTCAAACAAACTTTTCTCAATCAGGAAGGATAGGAGCGGGCGATTAGCTATTTTTGCCGCATGTTATCAATTAGTAACCTTTCATATTTTATCGGCGGGAGAGCCCTTTACGAAAATGCCAACCTACACATTAAGCCCAAGGACAAAATTGGGCTGGTGGGTCAAAATGGTACCGGTAAATCCACACTTTTACGGATAATCAATGGAGATTACCAAGCCACCACAGGGGAGGTGCAAAAAGCCAAAGATTGTACCATTGGGTTTTTGAACCAGGACTTGCTTTCCTATCAATCCGATGACAGCATTTTAAATGTTGCGCTTGCCGCATTTAAAGAGACCTTGGCATTGCAAGATGAGATCGATGAGGTATTGCATCAGATGGAGACCGATCATTCCGAAGAAATCATCAACCGCTTAGCCTATTTGCAGGATCGTTTTGAAGCCAATGAAGGGTATACCATTAAAGCCAAAGCGGAAGAGGTTTTGGAAGGGATTGGTTTTAAAACCGAGGATCTCCAAAAGCCCCTCCGTACGTTCTCCGGAGGCTGGAGAATGCGGGTGATGCTGGCAAAGTTGCTTTTGGAAAAACCCTCCCTGTTAATGCTGGATGAGCCGACCAACCACCTGGATTTACCCTCCATCCAATGGGTAGAAAATTACCTTAAAAACTACGAGGGAGCTGTTATCGTAGTCTCCCACGATCAGACTTTTTTGGATAACTGCATCAGCAGCACCGTTGAGGTGGCCAATCAAACCTTGACGCTATATCCCGGAAATTATTCTTTTTACAAGGAAGAGAAAAAACTGCGAATGGAGCTGCAGCAGAATGCCTACGAAAACCAGCAGCAGATGATCAAGCAGACCGAACGCTTTATCGAGCGCTTTAGAGCCAAAGCCACCAAGTCCAACCAGGTCCAATCCCGAATCAAGGCGCTTGACCGGATGGAACGGGTAAATGAGGTAGTCAACGATGAGGCTTTTGTCAATTTCAAGTTCAAATTTTCCCAAAAGTCCGGTCGTGATGTCGTGGTCTTGGATCAGGTTTCGAAGGCTTATGGAGCGTTGACTATTTTGAAAAATACCTCTGCCCGCATTGAGCGGGGAGATAAAATCGCCCTGATCGGAGCCAACGGGAAAGGAAAGTCCACCTTACTTCGAATCATCGATGGATCTGAAAAAATCGAGGGGAAACGCACCGAGGGCCACAACGTCATCAAATCCTTTTTTGCCCAGCATCAGCTGGAAGCCCTGACTTTGGATAATGAGATTTTGCAGGAAATGGCTCAGGCGGGAAGCGCCAAAACCGACACCGAATTACGCGGGGTCTTGGGGTGTTTTCTTTTTTCCAATGATGAGGTGTATAAAAAAATCAAAGTGCTCTCCGGAGGGGAAAAATCACGGGTGGCCTTAGCCAAAACCCTGATTTCAGAAGCGAATTTTTTGCTGCTGGATGAACCGACCAACCACCTGGATTTTCAGTCGGTTAATATTTTGATCCAGGCCTTACAGCAGTATGAAGGTACCTTTGTGACCGTTTCTCACGATCGCCATTTCATCCGGGGAGTAGCCAATAAAATCTGGTACATCGAAGATCAGCAGATCAAGGAGTACCCCGGAACCTATGATGAATATGAATTCTGGCGAAGTCAGCAGCAGCAAAGTCCAGTGAAGGAGGAAGTAAAAAGTCTACCCAAGGAAAAACCCAAACCCAGTCAAAGCGATGCCGAGCTCCAACAGGCTAAAAAGGAACTCAAGCGCCTGGAACGGGACTTGGAAGAATCCGAAGGGAAAATGGAGAAATTGGAGTCCCAAAAAGAAAAGCTGGAATTGGAATTGGCAGATCCGAATTTGTATGCTGACGAGCAAAAGGCTCAGCAGGTGCAGCAACAGTATCAATCGATCCAAGCCCAACTCGAGCAGGTGACCCAAACCTGGGAAAAACTAGTCGATGAAATTTCTGCCTTGCAGGAGGTTTTGGCTTAAGGGGATTAATGTCTATTTTCAGGCATGAATCAAGCAAAATCCTTCCTGTTGCTGTGGTGTTTTATCCTGGCCTCAGGTTCACTTCTGGCTCAGATCGAAGACCAAGTATACAAAGACCACATTTATTCAGTTCGTCTTTTTGCCACGGGATCTGATTTTTACAGTCAGTTAAATTCTCCGGTGGTTTCCATTGCCGATTCCCGATCATTGGTGCTACATTTTGATGATTTGGCTTATGATCCGGAGCTGTACTCGGTCAAATTGATTCATTGTGATGCGGATTGGAAACAATCCCAGTTGAAAAACAATGATTTTTTGTCCACGTTCAATGAATTTACCATTCAGGATTACGAGTATTCGGTCAATACCCGGATTCCCTACATTCATTATACCTTTCAGATCCCTCAAGTCACCAAATCCGGCAATTACATCGCTAAAGTGTACCGGGGAAGAGATGAAGAAGACCTGGTTTTGACCCGGAGATTTATGGTGTATGAGGATTTTTTTACGGTGGGGGCAGCCATCGTTCCGCCCACTCAAACCCAGGATAGACAGACTTCCCAGCAAGTCAACGTCACGGTCAACTATTCGAATGGGGAAATCATGGATCCCAACAATCAAATCCGTGTGGTAATCCGTAAAAACCAGCGTTGGGCCAATGCCAAGTCCTTTTCCAAACCGACGTTTTTGAACCAGAGCAGTAAATTGATGCGCTTTGAAAGCTTTGATGGGGAAAATACTTTTCCTGCTGGAAATGAATTTCGATTTGTGGATTTACGCTTTATTCGGGCAGCAGGGGTGAACATCGCCAATATAACGGTAGAAACAGATGTGATTTTTGCCGATGCCAAAATCGACAGCCCCCGAGACGATCTAGCCTATTCTCAATATTTGGATTTGAATGGGCAATATGTCGTGTTCAACAATGACCGGCCAGGAGGAGATCCGGAAATCGATAGCCAATACATTCTGACTAATTTTTACCTCAAATACCCTCAAACCACCACTCCCATTTACCTGGTCGGTTCGTTTACTGCTTGGGGAAAGTCACCGGATGCACAGCTTAAATGGAATGAGGAATTGGAGCTTTACGAAACGGCGGTTTTGTTAAAACAAGGCTGGTACGATTACCAATACGTACTAGGCGAGGAGCGGGATCCAGCGCCCTTTGAAGGAAACTATTTCCAAACCGAGAATGAATATGAAGTCATGGTGTATTACCGGGGCTTAGGATCACGCTATGATCAGTTGGTAGGCTATGTATACCTTCAGCCTAACCGCAGAAGGCTATAAAAAAATCCCGAGTGAATACCCGGGATTTTCTGCGTCAGTTAAGCTGCCATTTACTGGTAGTTTACATAGTTGGTTAATAATTGCAAATCTAGCTTCATGTCTTCATCCTCGGTTTCGGTCAGTCCCCGGAGAATAAAGGTATAGACGCGATTGCCTTTGAGCTCTACATCTGTTGCACTGACTAATACCTCTTCGGTATCCACCGAGATTACTTCGATATCGTAGATGTCTGTAGCGATATCGGAGAATCCGGAGTTCTCGCCAAAGGCCACATCGGTGGATAAGCGATCTTCCGAATCGCTGATTTTTACATAAACTTCTTCGGTATCCGGAGAGAGATGAACCAACCGAACCTGAGCCTCTTCTGCATTGGGTTCATCCCAGTCATCCTCCACCAAAATCGCATCTAAGTTCGCTACCTTGTTGAGGATAAATAAGGAATAAACCGTATCTGCTCCCAGCCTAAATTCCTTTTCCAGCAAGGAGGAGGCCGCATCAAAAGCGGTTACCTTGAATTGCCGCTCGCCTACATAAAAAGGACTGTAAGCCAATGCCTCTGCAAAATCAAGGGCTTGGTTATTGATTCGATTGGCGTCGGCATAGATATCGAGTTCAGGGGCATCAGGGGAACCTTGATACACCGAAACATAAGCAGTAGGTGGGAGATCTGGGTTTTCGATATCATCCAGGCAACTGCTCAGACCCAAAATTCCGGAAAGTGCAAGGGTACTGAAAGCTAGGGTAAGGCTTGGTTTTTTGAAAGAAATCAATCTTTTAATCATGATGTTGGATTTAGTTTTTATTCTGACCCCAATACGTAGCATCCCTGCATTTCGCTTCAATCCTTTTGTTAAAAAAGAGTAAATAGCAGAATATCAGGAAGGAAATTTCTTACAAATCCAAGATTGATCCTTTGAAAAACCAAAAGCAAGCATCGGAAGATGCCTGCTTTCGGTGTAATTTTAGCTTAACCGAGTCTTTGGTTTTACCTCAACAGGTTACTCATTTCTTCCAATTTGGGTTGGAAAGGTTGATCATACAGCCGTTTCCCGGTTGCTTTATACAGGGCATTGGCCACAGCGGCAAAAACAGGAGGGAAGAGAGGTTCTCCCAATCCGGTGGGGTCTTCGGTGCTATCCACAAAATGCACTTGGATATTTTTGGGTGCCTCTTGTTGACGGATCATGCGGTACTGGTCAAAATTCCGCTTGGTAGGCTTGCCGTTTTCGAAGGCCAACTCGCCAAAAAAAGCATTTCCAATGCCATCCACGATCGCTCCTTCCCCCATATTGGCAGCAGCATCCGGGTTCACCACGATCCCGCAATCCACGGCAGCATAGACATTTTCCACTTTTGGTGTACTTCCTTCCATTTTGAGATCCAATACCTCAGCCACGTAGGAATTGTGGCAGAAGTAGGCCGAAACTCCCCGGTGAACTCCAGCCGGCGGATTGCTCCATTTGGATTTTTCCCGTACAAGTTCCAGAACGCCTGCGTAACGCTTGGGATCATAATCGTTGTTTTCTCCGACTGGATTGGTTTGGGCGCGCTTGAGTAATTCCAAGCGGAATTCAATCGGATCCTTCCCCATTTCCTCGGCCAATTCATCCAAAAAGCTTTGCTCTGCTCCGGCAATAAAGTTGGATCGAGGTGCTCGGAAAGCCCCAATGGTGATGTTGGAAGGAATTTCCCAGCTTTCGGCTAAATAGTGGTCAATCGCCCCCGCCGGGAATCGGTTGGGATGGATTGGGGTTTCAGGGATTCCTCCAGCTTTGACATGAAATGCCACTAATTGATTGTTTTCATCCAATGCGGCCCGGTAGGTAGCCGAATAGGTGGGGCGGTAAATTCCATAGCCCATATCATCCTCCCGCGTGTAGACCATTTTGACCGGAGCCTGAATTTTTTGAGAAATCAAAGCCGCCTCAACCATATGGTGGCTATAGGCTCTTCGCCCAAATCCTCCGCCCATTCGAGCCAGGTTGATTTGAATGTTTTCTTTAGGTAAATCCAGGGCTTGGGCCAGCGTATTCATTATAAATTCAGGTGCCTGTGTCGGACCGTAGATTACGGCTTTGTCCGATTTTACATCTGCAAAGCAATTGATGGGCTCCATGGTATTATGAGCCAGAAATGGAGCATTATAGGTTCGCTCAATTACCTTTGCTGCCTTTTGGAATGCTGCTTCTGGATCTCCATCCCTTCGAAGTATATTTCCTGATTTTTGGATGTACTCAGCCATCTTAGCTTTATGATCGCTGGTGTTTTCCAGTCCAGCTGGGACTGTAACTGGAATTTTATTTCCAAAAGCATCCATGGTGAATTTACTTTCTGGGGCATTTTCCCATTCTGCTTGGAAGGCTTTTTTAGCCTGTAATACTTCCCAGGTTGAATTTCCTACGATTGCAATTACTTCGGGGAAGGTGGTGGTATCAAAGAAATTTCGTTCATAACCCTCCTTGAAAAGCTTAATCGTAAAGACATCCTGAATTCCGGGCATTCCCATGAGGGAGGACTTTTCAAAAGACTTGATCCTCATTCCAAATGCGGGAGGGTGAACAATGGCCGCATACTTCATTCCTTCCACTTTGTGGTCAATGGCATACATGGGCTGGCCGGTCACTATCTTTTTGCCATCAACATTCTTTTTCGAAGTCCCGATGATGGTAAAATTTTGGATATCCTTGAGTTTGACTTCTTCAGGAACCTCCAGGGTGGCCGCCAAACTGGCCACTTGTCCATACTGGACTTTTTTACCGGAGGCTTTATGCTCGAGGTGACCGTTTTCGGTGCTGATCTCTTTTGGATCCACCTTCCAGGTTTGAGCGGCAGCAGCAATAAGCATGGCCCGAGCCGTAGCACCCGCTGTACGGAGTGGGATCCAACCTTGACGAATCCCCTGGCTACCCCCGGTAAACTGGCGATCAAATCGCTCCGGGAAAAAGTCGGCTTGTTCGACGATAACCTGTTTCCAATTCACCCCAAGCTCTTCGGCTAAAATCATGGGCATGGAAGTTTTGACATTGGAGCCAAACTCTGGGTTGGGAGAAAAAAGCGTAACTGCTCCATTTTCACCGATTTTAATGTAGCTGTTGAGTTCAAACCATTCTTTGGGCATACCCAGGGTCTCCTCTGGGCTAGGCTTACAGCCTGCCAACCAAGAAAAGCTGAGGACCATTCCTCCCCCGGCAAGAGCAGAAACCTTCAGAAATGATCGTCTGTTGAGTTTTGTGTTTACAGTAGTCATGGATCTGAGGGATTACAGTTTTTGTGCTGCAGTTTTTACGGCAGCTTTGATTCTAAGGTAGGTTCCACATCGGCAAATATTCCCGTTGAGGGCATTCTCGATTTCTTCATCCGATGGCTTGGGATTATCGTTTAAAAGTGCTGCCGCAGTCATGATTTGACCGGCTTGGCAATACCCACATTGAGGAACATCATGCTCAATCCAGGCTTCTTGAAGGGGATGGTCTCCATTTTCTGAAAGCCCTTCGATGGTGGTGATTTCGGCTCCTTCAGCGCTGGAAACAGGAAGTGAACAGGAGCGAACCGCCGTACCGTCCAGATGGATGGTACAGGCACCGCATTGAGCAATGCCACAGCCGAATTTAGTCCCCACCAAATCCAAATGATCCCGCAATACCCAAAGCATTGGAGTGTTAGGGTCTACATCGACCTGCTTTGATTTTCCGTTGATGGTTAGATTGAAAATAGCCATATCCTATTTGTTTAAAGAATAAAGTTAGGGTTATTCTCGTAAGTTGTATTTACGAAAATCAAACAGAAGATTCTGTAAATCAATTTATTTACCTAAGCGAAGCTGATTCCAGAAAAAAAGGGTTTGCAAGCAGAGCTTAGTCTACCTTTAACCAGCTGCCCAGATTTTGAATTAAGGTAGATACCTGGTTCTCATCCATGGGTTTTTCCCAAAAATCAATAACCAGCTTATATTTTTTGGCTTTTTCCCGTTCATTTTTGTTCAAGGAGGAGGTAACCATGACTACTTTGACATCAGAATGTTTAATTTTTTTCATCAACCGGTCAAGAAATTCCCAGCCATTCATTTTGGGCATGTTGATGTCTAAAAAAATCAGAATTCGGTTTTGCTTATCATCAATAGAAAGAAGATAGTTTAAGGCGTTTTTGGCATCAAAAAACATACTGGGTTCAGGATGCAGCTTCCCCTCACTCACCATGATTTCATGAAGAAATAGGACTCCCGGATCATCATCGATAATCAGCACCTTAAACGGATTGTTTCTCATTCTTTTTTCAAATTTTCTGATTTGGCATGCGTTTCCTTGACGATCGCATCCAGTTGTTTGAGCGTCTGCAATAGTTCAACTTCCAAGTCCTGTTTCGTTTTCTTTACCTTGGAATAGTTGGAATAATTGATCAATACCTGATTGATTCCCATTGCTTTGGTTAAAGGCGCTCTAACCAGGTGAGACTGGTCCCAGGTGATTTCTTGTAATCTCAAATTTTGTTCCTCAATTTCTCGGACCGCCTCTTTGAGTTTTTCATTGGTTTTGCTGAGTTCAAGCGTCCTTCGTTCCACTTTGGCTTCTAATTCCCGCTTCATCTTACTGTTGAAGTGATACCTGAACATAAAATAAATCAACAGGAGCAAGGCAAGGGCCACGACCACCCAGAAATAAGCGGTTTCAAAAAATGTGGCTTCCACCACTATCGGTAAGGTTTGGATGATTTCATCCTGCCCAAATTTGAGGATTTTTACCTCCAAAGTGTACCTTCCAGGCTTCAGTCCATTGAAAATGAGCAAGCGCTGATCCTTGATAGGAAGCCAACTGTCGGAACGGTTGTCAATTCTATAAAAAAGAGAATATTGGGATGGATTTTCAAAATCAATCAAGCTAAAGGAAATCTGAAACATCCGAAGTCCGGGAGGGATCCGGATTTGATCCTCAATGGTTGTTTTTTGATTTCCAAGTTGAAGTTCGTCCCAAATAAAATTGGGTGGGGAAGTGGATGTGTTTGCCGTTACTTCAGGATCGATGATTCCCACCCCAGCCACCGTTGGGATCCATATTTTTCCTTGAAAATCCTGAATTGCTGCAGGAAAGATCAAGCCATTGGATTCGGAATTGGGCATGCCCAGGTTTTCATTGTAAAGGGTCGTGCCAATGAAAAAGTCTTCCTTGTCGGCCTGTTTGAATTTTTCCAGTTCGGCATCTGAAAAATACTGTACTCCAAAATTATTACTGATCCAAATGCCATTTCTGCCATCGTGGGTAATGCTGTAGACACTTTTGGTTTTTAACCCATTGGCTTTTTTTAGCGTTTTGAACCGTCCATTTTTCCTTACAATAAGACCACCATGTGTGGCAAACCAGACATCGCCCTGCTCGTCTTGATAGATCGCATAAATTACATCTTCACCTGGGGGTAGGGGAAGGGTTTGGTTTTGAATGAACTCCCCATTTTCTAGTTTAAAAATTCCCTGATTCATGGCCCCAATCAGAATCTGCTTATTTTTTAATTCTGCAATGCTGATAAAATTGGTTGTAGCAAATTGTTCGGGAAGGGTTACCGCGTGAAACGCCCCGGTTTCATCAAAATAATGTATCCCCCCTCGTCGGGTCAATACCCAAAGCCAGCCTTTGGAATCCAAAAATACCGCATTGGTATAATTGCCTCGAAGCCCATCTTCTTGGGTAATCTGATCGATAATTTTTCCGGTTTTTGGATCGATGACCGAAATACCCAAAATAGTACCGGCATAGATTTTTCCCCGAGCTTCTCCCAGGGTAGTGATTCGGTTTTGAAGTAAGCCTTCCGATTCGGTAAGGGATTGAATTTTTTCTTCTTTGATCCAAAATAACCCACTGGACTTGGTTCCAATCCAAATGCTGCTGTCGGAGGCCTGAAAAATCGCTTTGATGTTCTTTTCCTCCAGTTGGGGAAAGTCAGGTTGGATTACCTGGGCGGGTTTGACCAAAGCCAGACCTTTTCCCAAGGTACCCAAATAAAGGTTCTCCTTTTCCTTGATGATTTTCCGTACCGTATAGGTTTGCAATTCTGGATAGCTAATGCGGTTTACTTTTCCTTTTTCGATCAAAACCAACCCTTTTTCATTGGACCCGGCCCAGATTCGATGTTGGGAATCGGTAGTCAAACTACTGGGGTTGATGTCGCGGATTTGTTCGATCGGGACTTCGGGTTGAAGCTTAAGGTCCTCGGTTAGGGTATAGATGCCCGAATCTGGAGAATAAATAAAAATAGACTCCAAGCTACCAAATACTTTATGGACCGAAAAGCTGTCTGGAGTCAGCAGGTTCACGGTTTGGTTTTCAAGATGGACCTCATAAAGCCCTTGGGTTGTTCCAACCAAAAGATGAGTTGGGCTGAGGTGGAAAAAACCGTGTATTTCGAGTTTAACCTCAGGTTTCCAAAATTCCAGTAGCCTGAATTCCCCATTTTGATACCGATAGATTTCTCCTTTTTGCGTACCGATCAAAAGCGCTCCGGAAGGGTCTTCGGTGACCGCTCGGATCCAGGTGTTTTCGGTGATTTGCCTACAGTCTATTACTTTTCGGATGGTTTTTTCCAGCAGGACCACACTTCGGTCGGCCGTGGCCCATAGTCCTCCCGGGGTTTTGAAAAAGGTGTAATAGGTTTGCTCGATCATTTCCGGATAGCCATCTTGGTCAAAGACCTTGGGTGAGGATCCGTCAAATCGAACCAAACCTTCTTCGGTAGATATCCATAAGTACCCATGGTTATCCTTTTCCAGAGCCATCACAGAATTTTGAGGAAATCCCTTGGTGTTATCCCAAGTCTCAAATACGTAATTGGTAGAAATCCTTAAGGAATCTACTTGAAAGTCAAGATGTGCTGCTCCAGTGGCTTTGGTTTCTATGAGGTAAAAAACCAGGATCAATACATAAAGGACTGTAAATTTATTTTTATTACTTGGCTTCAAAACAGAGCAAACCGGGGGATTAAGGTTTTGAAATGGGTTTTAAACTATGCTGCTGAACGTTTCGAATAGGAGAAATCCAGGGGTAAATTTTAAGTAATCGCTCCTATGCATGTATTGAAATTTAGACTAATTTTTGGGATAAAAATATGTAATCCCTATAATTTTTTTTCATTAACTAAGTTGTTTGATTCAGTCTTTTGACTTAAAGCAAAAAACAGCCGATATATTTCAATTTTTTTAGTATTACTGTACTTCTCCGGGAGAACGGGTCAAGAAAAAAAATAAAAAAAAATTATATCGACAGGAATATTTCCTCAGCCAACGGGAGTATTCTGCCGGTGAAGGGGTAAGCTCCCCCGAAAATTGGGTCAGTCAAAAGTTTACTGTACACCCGAAAGGGAAGCTTGTAGGAATAGGAATGATTTGGGTAAAGGAAAGAGAAGAGCACAAAATTGAGAATGCAGCCCTAGCTGGCTGGCTCGGAAGTAAAAAACAATTAAAAAGGCTAATCATTTACCGATTAGCCTTTTCTAAATCTTTCTGCTTATTGAGGCAGAAGCACAGTATCAATGACGTGAACTACCCCGTTGGTTCCCTCCAAATCAGCAGCAACAACGGTTGCCCCGCCAATACTTACTTTCCCATCAGCGATAGAAACCGTCAATTCCTGCCCATTGAGCGTGGTTACCACTTGTCCATCGCTTAGATCGCCAGAAAGTACATTACCGGCAACCACATGATAGGTTAGAATGCCAGTCAATTTCTCCTTGTTCTCAGGCTTTAGCAAATCCTCAACTGTACCAGCAGGAAGGGCTTCAAATGCCGCATTGGTAGGTGCGAAAACTGTGAATGGTCCATCACCGCTTAGGGTTTCTACCAGTTCAGCCGCTTTTACAGCTGCTACCAAGGTCGTGTGATCGGGTGAACCGATGGCAATATCCACCACGGTATTGGAAGCTACCGGCTCTTCAGCAACTTCTTCCACGGGTGCCATGGTTTCTTCAGTGGTTTCTTCTTTTGGGGCACTGCATGCAGTCCAAAATCCAAGTGCAAGAAAACTTCCTGCCAATACTAAAATTCTTGATTTTTTCATCGTTTGAAGGTTTTTTAGATGTAGTTAGTAAAACAAAGGTGCGGTTGGAAAGTTTAAAAAAATCTTATTTTTAACGATTCTGGGAGAAAGTGGAACAATTGAAAATCAGAATTTTAGGCTGCTAAACCATTTTTCACTCCTTTTTCAAGCTTTATTTCTTTTTCTCCATCTATGACAACTAGAATTCCATCCCGCTCGTATCCACCTCGAATGGAAAATCCCGATAGAATCAGACAGCCTTCACAAGACTCTTCCAGCGTATCAAAACTGCTTCCGATGTTATAGCCTCCATGGGTAGTAAAGGGGATCAAAGTCTTTCTTAATTAGGTTATTCTTCCTGATAAAGCTTTTTATCGGAGGTAGTCATTGCATACTCCTAGTAGGGAATCCCAGGAAAACCACTTCTATTTTATTCCGATCGTGGATTGTGGGTTTTTCAGGTGGAAGAAAGCCAGTCTCATTTTCTCTGACTCCTTGGGACACAATGGATGGGTAGTCTTCTGGATAGGGTGTCTTTAATTCCACTTCGACCAATCTACCTCCAACTTCTTTCTGAATTATCTTGGCTACGCCTTTAGTGTGCTAGGTTCGGGAGAGGTAGTTAATGAGTAGTTGATTTGAGTCCGTTTTACCGGTACTCATTTTTACCTCACGCTGAATTTGGTTAGCACTACTCAAGGTACTGAACAGAAGAATGAAAAGGCAGAAATATTTCATGTTCTGTCCGATTTAGTTTTTTCAAGAGGAAAGTGGGCTAACTCCTCTAGTTTTAGCGATCTGCAGTTCCTATGAGTCGGGTAAAAGATAACGAACCTAGCTTCCAACCCTCTGCTTTTTTGATGTACACTTCGGTGACTTCAAAGGGATTAGTTACTTCATTTCCGCCAACCTCGGCTACCAAGGTGATCCGGTTGAGAAGTATGGCTGTATTTTCAATGATTTCCACAGATACTTCGTGGATGTCCGCTTTTTTATACCAAATGCCTCCGCTTCGGATAATGTTAATTTCCTGCGCTTTCCCCCAAGATCCGCCCATGTGAACGAAGACAGATTGGTCGTCAAACAATTCAGCGAGCTTGTCGGCTTCTTTGTCTGCCATCCATTGCCATTTGGTTTTGGAAAGGGAAATGACTTCCTGTTTTTCAGCAGTATTTTGGGCAAAAGAAAGGGATACACTGAGAAGGAAAACAACTAAACTAAATGTGGTGTTTTTCATGCTTGTTTGGTTTGGATAAACAGCCGAAGCGAGCAACAGCCTTGCTCATGGTGGGGGTTTCGGTTAGAAGAAAGATTCCATCTAAGGCTTTGCCTTACAAATTTTGAAAGGAGGAATTTTACTTCTCAATCTCATGGGTGTCCCGTACACTACTGAAGGTTAAAGCCAGCATTTTCCAGTCCGTTTCCTCTTTCTGATAAACTTCGGTTACGGTGAATTCGGTGGCTACATCATTTCCTCGGACATGGGCCGTCAACGTGATTCGGTTCCATACGATAGCAGTGTTTCCCAGGATCTCGATTGCGGTATCGTGGACATCGGCTTTTTTATACCAAATGCTTCCCGTTTCGATGATTTCAAGTTCGCGTTCAGTGGTCCAAGTACCACTCATGTGTACGAACTTGGCTTCTGGATGGAAGAGGGGAGTTAGTTTGGCGATGTCCTTATCGGCCATCCACTGCCATTTGTCCAGGGAGAGCTGTTTGATTTCCTGCTCAACGGAAGTCTGAGCAATTGCGAAACTGGCACAAAAGAAAAAGAGGAAAAGGATGAGGTATTTTTTCATGATCAAGTCGTTTTTTGCCTGGTATTCAATTTTTGTCCTTACAAAATTCACAGTTATTTCTCCTGATAGCTAATGATTTTCAAACCTTTTCTTATCCAATTCAAATAATTACTTGTATTTATATTCTTGTTAAGTGGTTTTTTTTCCTTTGGGAATAGCAGAGAAGGAGTTCGTGTAATTTTTTGTTTGAAAATCGTAACTTATCATTTGATATGCATTAACTTCTTCTCTTGATTTTCCCGCAATTTTGTGGAGTAATTCAACTAAATCATGGGAACAGCCACCGTTGGGTCTAAAGAAGTAAGCTTTCTGGACAATCAATTGCTCAAATCAATGGTATTTTGCCTGTTGTCTTTTGCATTGATTTTTGTAAATTCCATTTCCCATGCACAGGAGCCTGAAAACCGCCAGTTGAGTGGTACGATAACGGCTACTAACAATGGGGTTTCAATTATTCCCTCCTTTTCTTTGGGAAGACCTGCCGTTTTCTTTGATCTGTCCATGGGAGGGAAGCGGCTATCCTTTGATCCGATGCTTCGCTTCGGGATGGATGGAAAGCCTTGGACATTTATTTTCTGGGGAAGGTATAAGGTGATTAAGAATAAGCGGTTTTCCCTCAGCTTGGGAGGACATCCTGCTTTCTTGTTTCAGGAGAATAAAATAAGGGTGAATGGAAAGGAAGAAAAGGCTTTCATCGCCAATCGTTACCTTGCCGGTGAGCTAAATCTGAATTATAAAATGACTAACCGATTTTCGCTCGGGTTCTATTACCTCCGTGGTTCTGGAATTCAAGTGATTGCGGCGAAGGACTCGGACTTTTTGGCCTTGAATGGAGCGATTTCTGACTTAAACTTGATCAATGAGTGGAGTCTGACGGTCAATCCTCAAGTCTTTTTCCTTCAGGTAGATGAAAACTCCGGGTATTATGCCAATTCGGCTCTTACCCTTAAACATGGAGCCATGCCTTTTCAGTTACAGACTTTTTTAAACCAAAAAATCAAATCCACCATCCCCGGAAATGACTTGGTTTGGAATGTGAGTCTGCTTTATAAATTCGAAAACCGATATGCTCAAAAATAAAACGATGGAAAATCCTGAAAATCCCGAAAGTCTGGAGGAGTTTTACAAGCGCAAGTTCAATTGGATTCCCGAATCGATCGCCGGTGAGATCGGTCATTTCAATCTGTTTCGACTGGAACCTTATTTTGAAGGAAAGCTCAAAGCGGTGCCCTACCGAAGAAGGGACTTTTATAAAGTCATGCTGGTCAAAGGAGCAAGTACGGTTCACTATGCAGACCGGATCTATGAAGTTAAAAAGCAGGCCCTTTCCTTTTCCAATCCCCTTGTACCCTATAAGTGGGATCACCTGTCTGCCGAAACTCAAGGGATTTATTGCATTTTCAATCCTCACTTTTTTATGAATTTCGGGCAAATTCAACAGTATGAGGTATTTCACCCCAATGGGACTCACATCTTCGAACTCAGTGATGATGAAACAGAGGAAGTGGAAAAAATCTTTGAAAAAATGCAGAACGAATTTAACTCCGAATACAAATACAAGTATGATTCACTTCGGGCTCTGGTTTTTGAATTGATTCATTTTGGGATGAAGCTGCAGCCTGCCCAAATCCAGATGGCCCAGCATGGCAATGCATCCCTTCGGATCGCCTCTATTTTTTTAGAGTTACTGGAGAGGCAATTTCCGGTCGACGATACGCACCAAACCATTGGGTTGCGGGCTCCGGCAGAATTTGCCGATCAACTCAATATTCATGTCAATCACCTCAATCGGGCCGTAAAGGAAATGACCGGAAAAACCACCAGTCAACTCATTGCTGACCGGTTGATCCAGGAGGCAAAAATTCTCCTCAAGCAAAGCAGCTGGAATGTTTCTGAAATCGCCTATTCGCTGGGATTTACGGAGGTGACGCATTTCAATAATTTTTTCAAAAAACACCTGGATTTAAATCCTACCCAATTTAGAAAAGGGGGAATCAATCCGCGAAAATCAGAAAACAATAGATAGATAGGATAACCAAAAATCCAGGCTCCTTGATCTTGGTTTTTTTCTTAGGGGAATTCCTAGGATAAATAAGTCGTTTTAGGAAGGATTGGCTTTTCGAGGGTTGATTCTTACATAAAAAGCTGGTAACATCGCATATGCTACAGGACAATTTTGGACGTATTCACGATTACCTCAGGATCTCGCTGACCGATCACTGCAATTTTCGCTGCTCCTATTGCATGCCGCAGGAGGAAATGGAGTGGATGCCCCAGTCCAAGTTGATGCGTAAGGAGGAGATTTTAACACTCGCCCAAACCTTTATCGGCCTGGGGGTAAAAAAAATCCGGCTGACCGGTGGGGAGCCTTTGGTCAGAAAAGAATTTCCGGAGTTGATGCAGGCCCTTTCCCGCTATCCTGTGGAGTTGACCTTGACGACCAACGGGGTGTTGATTCACAAGCAGTTGGAAACCTTGAAAAAAGCCGGAGTTCGTTCTGTCAATGTGTCTTTGGATACGCTGAATCGAAAGAAATTCCTCCAGCTCACCCGGCGCGATCAGTTTGAGCAGGTTTGGGAAAATATCCTGCTCTTGCTCCGGGAGAATTTTCGGGTCAAACTCAATGCGGTGGCGCTCCATGGATTGATCGAGGAAGAGATCTGTGATTTTGTGTCTTTGACCGAAAAACTCCCCCTTCATGTGCGTTTTATTGAGTTTATGCCGTTTTCTGGAAACCATTGGCAAAGTAAAAAAGTAATAACCGCCGCTCAGATGTTGGAATTGGTTGGCAAGAACTTTGAAATGATTAAGCTGGAGGACAAAATTCACGATACCACCAAAAAATACCAGGTTCCGGGTTTTGCGGGAACTTTCGCCTTTATTACCACCATGAGCGAAAACTTCTGTGCGGGCTGCAATCGCATCCGATTAACTGCCGATGGCAAGATCAAAAATTGTTTGTTTGGAAAAGAAGAGTTGGATCTGTTAGGAGCTTTGCGAAACGGGGAGGATGTGGAAGCCCTCATTCGACTTTCCCTTTCCCGAAAGCACCAGGCTCTTGGAGGGCAATTTGATCCCGATTACCTCAAGGCCAATCCGGATGCCATCCAAAATCGGAGTATGATCAAAATCGGAGGCTAAAATGATTGGAGTCACTCAAGCAAAACGGATATTGAGGGAATTGAATTTGCCTCGTAAAAAAATCAGCAGTTCCCTTTCCCAGGCCATAGGTTATGTTTTGGCCGAGCCGGTCTATTCCAAAATCGATGTCCCCTCCTTTGACAATTCAGCCATGGACGGCTATGCCTTTTTTTGGGAGGAAAATCGCTCCACGCTCCAGGTCATAGGAGAGAGTTCGGCGGGTTCTTCCCCGGAAATAGCACTTCAAAAGGGAGAGGCCGTTCGGATTTTTACCGGAGCTCCCTTACCCAAAGGAGCCAACTCCGTCATTATGCAAGAGAAAGTAGTGCGGAAAGGAGATGAGATTTATTTTGAGGGGGGGGAGGCAGAATTGGGAAAGCATGTGCGCTATCGAGGTTCCCAATGTCAAGCGGGGGATCAAATCGCTCAGGCGGGAGCGAAAGTGAGCCCTGGAATGGTCAGTTTACTTGCCTCGGTGGGCGTGGCGCAGGTAGAGGTTTGGGAAGCTCCCCGCGTTTCGCTGATCATTACAGGAAATGAAATCAAAGAATTGGATGAAGTGCTGAGCCCCGGCCAAATTTACAATGCCAATGGTCCGGCTTTGGTCGCTTGGTTGCAGCAGTTGGGCGTTCGAAAGATCACTCCACTCTCGGTCAGGGATGAAAAGGAGGCGGTAAAAGAGGGATTAACCGAAGCGTTGGAATCCAGTGATTTGGTGATTTTTACCGGAGGGATTTCGGTAGGTGATTATGATTTTGTAAAGGAGGCAGTGGAAGCAAATCAGGTACAGGAACTGTTTTATAAGCTAAAACAGCGGCCGGGAAAACCCCTTTATGCTGGACAAAAATCCGGGAAACTGGTTTTTGGATTGCCCGGCAATCCCGGATCGGTGTTGTCCTGTTTTATCAACTACGTCAAACCGGTGATTCGAAGTTGGATGGGTGAGGCCCAAGCCTGGGAGGATGTTGTTGAAATTCCTTTGGCTGAGGACTTCGAAAAGAAAATTCCGCTGACTCAATTTTTAAAGGCTGAGGTAAAACATGGGAAGGCGCATATTCTTCAGGGGCAGGAATCCTTTAATTTGATTGCATTTGGTATGGCGGATGGTTTTGTGGAAATCCCTGAAGAAATGCAATTGGTCAAGAGCGGAGAATTAGTGAAATTCTATCCTTGGTAATGGAAGAGGTAATCTATTATGGATTGTTTTTTCTGATGCCTTTTGCCGCGTTTTTATACGCCTCAGTAGGGCATGGGGGAGCGAGTTCCTATTTGATGATTTTGGCTTTGTTGGGATTTGCTCCCGAAGAGATCCGACCCACAGCTTTATTATTGAATATGATGGTATCGATGGCTTCTTTTTTAAGCTATCGCAAAGCTGGTGAATTTCCGACCCGATTATTTTGGTCCTTGATCCTTTTTTCGATCCCGGCGGCTTATTGGGGTGGGACTATTTTATTGGACGCTTCCATATATCAAAAAGTATTGGGAGCCTTGCTGCTTTTTCCTGCCTTGAAGTTTGCTGGGGTTTTTCCCATTGCCGATACGATCCAAATCAAGCGAACCTGGTGGATGGGACCACTTTTAGGTCTTATTATCGGGTGGTTGTCCGGAATGATTGGAATCGGAGGAGGAATTATCTTAACCCCCCTAGTTCTGATGCTGGGTTGGGCAGGAGTCAAAGAAACAGCGGCCTTGAGTGCCCTATTTATCTTTTTGAATTCGGTGGCGGGCTTTCTGGGGGCAAGTACCTATAAACTTCCGCTTCAGGAAGAATTTTGGCTCCTGGTACCACTGACGGTGATGGGAGGGATTTTGGGTGCGTATTTAGGAGCCAAGCGATTTTCAGTGAAATCCTTGAAATACATGCTGGCTTTTGTCTTGCTTTTTGCTGCGGTGAAGTTGCTATTGGGATAACTTAAATCATTCAAGCCTGCCTTTAATTTGAGAAAAAGTGGGTTCATGGTAACCAGTAGGTTTCGAAGGCTTGTTACCGAATAGAAGTTTATTAATTTCTTGTCACTCCGTTTCCTAGTAAGAAAGTCAGCTTAAAGCTGACTTAATTGATTGGAAACATAATTTTTGAATCACATAACCTTAGAATTTTAACTCTTTTGGTTTTTGAAGGCAAGGTTTTGCCTCTGGGTTTAACCAGGTTTACTAAAAAGTACGGTGAGGTGCCCTCAGCCCTCGGCAAGGCATATCACCTCATTTTAATTTACCCTTTATTCATTTCACTCTTTAACCGTTGGGGGATACTGCTTTTTTTGTCTTAATTTTTTTCTTCTTACGGGAACGGTTTACCTCACTTCCTTATTCCTTACTCCTCATCCAGAGGGAAAGATAAGCGCTAGCCTGCTAAATAGGAATCGAACATGATTCGAGGCTTGAGCTGTCTTTGTGATTGGGCGACAGGGCATGTTGATCTTGAGCTATCCTTCTTAGGCCAGCTTACTCGTGTAGCTAGGTTGATTTGAACGTTTTTCCTTTTCTTCCACAGGGGATAATTGTTCTAAGAATTAGCTAAATCAAGCTTTGAACTTTAATTTAGATGCATCGATTACTTTACTATGGAAAACCAAATTACAGTCAAGGCTTTTGGATTGGTTGCCGAAAAGATGGGATTAGAAAATTTGTTGTTGGTAAACCCGGGAACTACTCAGGAACTTAAAAATCAACTCGTTAAAAAATATCCCGAATTGCAATCAGTCAAGTTCAATTTGGCAGTCAATAAAAAAATGGCCTCGGAACAAACCGACATTCCTTCCGGGGCCGAGGTGGCACTTTTACCCCCATTTTCAGGAGGATAATATGGATAGATTTGAAAGACAGGTCATTCTTCCCGGATTGGGAAAATCCGGACAGGATAAGTTGAGAAAAGCTTCGGTGTTAGTCATTGGTGCCGGAGGCTTGGGTTGCCCGGTTTTACTTTACCTGGCAGCAGCAGGGGTGGGGCGAATCGGTGTAGTGGATGGAGATGAAGTGAGTCTTTCCAATCTGAATCGACAGGTGCTTTTTGGAGAAAAGGATTTGGGCAAAAATAAGGCGGAGCAGGCAGTTGCCTTTTTTCAAAACAAGTACAGCGACATCAACTGGTTTGCTTTTCCCGAATTCATTACCGTCAGCAATGCGGCCCAAATCCTTAAATCCTACGATTTGATTATCGATGGATCGGATAACTTTCCCACCCGATACTTAGTCAATGATGCCTGTGTGCTTGCGCGAAAACCTTTGGTTTTTGGTGCGATTTATCAGCATGAAGGTCAGGTGGCAATCTTTAATATCTATCATCATTCTTCCAATTACCGGGATCTCTATCCCACTATGCCCTCGGCCACGGAAATTCCCAATTGCGCACAAACCGGAGTTATCGGCGTTTTGCCCGGAATAATCGGCAATTTAATGGCCTTAGAGGCGATTAAATGGATCACCGGACTGGGCAAAGTGCTAGATAATAAGGTGTTGTTTTTTAATAGCTTGTCCTCTGAAACGTATACCGTAGAAGTCAGCCCACAATTCAAATCCAGGGCAGCGGCACCTTTGGATTGGGAGGCCTATCAAGCGATGAATTATGAGTTGGCCTGTGAAGGGATAGAGCAACTTGAGTGGGACGATGCCTTTCAACGGGCAGGTCACGGAACCTTGCTCGTGGATGTGCGGGAGCCCGATGAGCTGCCTCCCTTGGTTTGTTCGGTCTTATTCAAAGCTCCTTTATCGGATTTTTCCAGCTATTTGGATCAACTCGGAGATGCGGAGGCGGTGTTTTTCTTCTGCCAAAGTGGAATTCGAAGTCAGAAGGCAGCCTTACAGTTTAAAGCCGAATATCCGGACAAAACGATATTTTCCATTCGGGGAGGAATCAATGCATTAAAAACCAGTCAATTTAGAAATGGATAAAGTCAGAAAACCGAAAAATATATTTGTAAAAGGTCCAATCTCCCCGGAAAAAATCGCGCAATCCATTGCCAATCACAGTGCTAAAACGGACATTGGAGGGCATTCCATTTTTTTGGGTCAGGTTAGAGCCGATCAAAAGGAAGCAGGTCAGGTGATGGGGATTGACTACACGGCTTATGAAGAAATGGCCTTGGAGAAGGCTTTTGAAATCCGAGAAGCTATCTTTGCAAAATATCCGCTGACCTGCATGCACATGTATCACAGTTTAGGGGAAGTGAAGACAGGGGAACTTTGTCTTTTTGTGTTTACCTCCTCCAAACATCGTAAGGCAGCCATGGAGGCCTGTGAGGAATTGGTGGAGCGAATCAAAGCCGAACTTCCCATCTGGGGAAAGGAAATCCTAGATTCGGATCAGCATGTCTGGAAAGTAAATACCTAGAAACCCAACTATATAGCGATGCACATCGAGATGAAGTATTGGAGAAAGCTTTCTCCTGAACAGCGACAAGAGCGCGTTCAAAAAGCCCTAAAAGACAATGTAGACTTTTCCAAGGATGCCAACCTCGGCTATCCGGCCTCCAGGTTGGATGAAAAGGTTTTTAGCAACGAATCCCTTTATCTTCGGGAAATGCCTGTGTTGAATACCTACATTGCCAACCCCAATCACATCGGTTGCCATACCTACGGAACTTCCGAGTATGCCTTTAAGGGGACCCAGGAACTTGAGCGGGAAGTGCTCAAAATGATTGCGGTGGACCTGTTTAAAATCGAAGAGGATGAATTTGATGGCTACATTTCACCGGGAGGGACCGAAGCCAATGTACAGGCCTTGTGGATTTTCCGAAATGAATTTATTAAACATCATGGGGCTAAACTCGATGAGATCGTCATTTTGGCCTCTGAGGATACCCATTACTCCATTCCCAAAGGTGCCAATCTCCTGATGCTGGATTGGGAGAAAGTCCCCGTGCAAGCGGATACTCGGGATATGGCCGAAGTCGATATCGAGCTGGCGGTGCGTAGGGCTTTATCCAACGGCAAAAAGTATTTTATTGCCATTGCCAATATGGGGACGACCATGTTTGGTTCCGTGGACGATCCTGTTCCGCTGGCAGCGGTATTAAATCGGTTTGAAGTCCCCTTTCGCTTGCATATTGATGGCGCGTATGGGGGATTTGTTTATCCTTTTTCCGATGAGGAAAACCAGATAACCTTCCAGAATCCAGCCATCTCTTCCCTGACCATCGATGCGCATAAAATGCTTCAGGCCCCTTATGGTACCGGGATTTTTGTCTGCCGGAAAGGCCTGATGGAACATGTCTTGACCAAAGAGGCCGAGTACGTGGAAGGCTTGGATCTGACACTTTGCGGGAGCCGATCCGGTGCCAATGCGGTAGCAGTTTGGACCATTCTGACCACCTATGGACCCCATAAATGGTTTGAAAAAATATCGGTCTTGAAAATGCGGACCAACTGGCTTTGCAAGCAACTCGATCAACTGGAAATTCCCTATTTCCGAGAACCGGAAATGAATATTGTGACCCTGCGAGCTCATGCGGTCCCCAAATCAATCGCGCATAAATTTAACCTGGTTCCCCAATCCCATGGAGAATCCAACCAGTGGTACAAAATCGTGTTGATGGATCATGTGGAAATTGAGCATTTGAAGGAATTTATTGCCGAGATGAAAGAATTTGCAAAAGTTTCGGGTTAGGCTGAAAATGTTGGAATCATCCCGCCCAGTTTTGCTTCTTGATTGGGTTGAACTTAGGGGAGGAGATCAAGGGCAGTCCCTGGTTTTTTCTGGAATAAGGGCTAGGACTTCGGTCTGTGTAGCGATCCTTGATTCTGGTGGATTTAGGCTCCGAGGAATTTATTTTCCTCGGAGTTTTTTTAACCTATTCAAAGAAAACGGTTGATATTTTAGGTTGGTCAAAATTTTCAACCGATTGCATATATTTTTGCTATTTTTTAGTTGGAGATCAAGCTTTTGATGCAAATAAAGTTTGTATGTTAGTTGGGTTAATCAGGTGGCAAAGTCCATCTGTTTTCGGTTTAACCCAAACTAACCCCATGGCAAAACCACGCCTTTCCTTTTCTGAAATCATCAACATGAATGTCGGATTTTTCGGCATTCAGTACAGTTTTGGACTTCAACAGAGTGCGGTCAACCCGATTTACGACATGCTCGGTGCGATGCCTGATGAGATTCCCATTCTCAATTTGGCTGGCCCTATGACCGGCTTATTGATTCAGCCCATCATTGGGGCATTAAGTGACCATACCTGGAGTCCAAGCTACGGGAGAAGAAAGCCGTACTTTTTCATCGGGGCTTTGCTTTGTAGCATTACTCTTTTCTTTTATCCTTTTAGTAGCTCCCTGTGGATGGCTGCAGGATTGCTTTGGGTGCTGGATGCGGCAAATAATACCGCGATGGAACCCTACCGGGCTTTGATCGCCGATAAATTACCCGATACACAATACAGCACTGGATTTCTTACCCAAAGTTTCTTTACCGGCTTGGGTATCACCTTGGCCAATGTCTCGCTGTTCGTCTTTCAAAAATACATTTCCGGAACTTGGGGGGCCTTACCTTACTGGGTGTATGCTTCGTTTTTCTTGGGGACAGTTTGCTCCATTGGTTCTGTTCTTTGGAGTATTTCCAAGACAGAGGAGATTCCTCCCAGCCCCGAAGAATTGGCTGCATTAAAAGCACGGACCAAAGGAATGCCTCATCCGGCCATTCAGTTTTTCTTATCGATTTTAACCACGCTGTTTGCCTATTTAGTTTTTTTGGTTTTACTCCTTCCTGCTCTGGTTTGGAAAGGACTTTTGCATCAGGTCTTGGATTGGACGAAAGGAAATAAAACGACTCGGATCCTATTTGCCCAAAATATCGAAATCCTCGAATCCATCATGGTCATGCCTTCGGTGATGTGGAAGCTGGCCCTGGTGTATTTGTTTCAGTGGTATGCCTTGTTTTGTTATTGGCAAAATGCGGCCAAAAGTATTGCTCAATCGGTATGGAACACCAGTCCCTCGGCAGACCCAAGGCTTTTTGAAGAAGCGGTGGGTTGGACCGGGTTGGTGAATGGTTGGTACAATGTGGTGACCTTCCTTTCTGCCTTCTTTTTGGCTGGAATGGCACGGAAATTTGGTCCCAAGAAAGTCCATTTTTTGTGCTTGATTCTGGCGGGAATTGGGCTTTTGGTCTTTCCCTTTTTGGAAAATAAATATGCGCTTTTTATTCCGATGACCGGATTTGGGATTGCATGGGCGAGTATGATGGGGGTACCCTATCTTTTGGTGGTCAATAAGATTCCCAAGGAGCGTTACGGGGTCTATATGGGAGTGATCAATATGATGATTGTCATTCCGATGATCCTGCAAACGCTGACCTTTGGGTTTATATCAAAGAATTTCTTGGGAAATGATCCAGGTTTGGCGATTGTCTTTGCAGGCGTTTTGCTCCTAATTGCGGCATTGGCTACGCTTTACATTAACGAAAATAAAAAAGTAATGACAGATGTCAGTGGGGTAGCTGCTGGGCATTGATTGGAAAAGGGTATGGGTAATCAGGAAGTTTTGGCGCAGAAAATAGCTTCTTATTTTGAGGCCTTTGAGTTGAATGCAAGATCGGGAGACAGGGATTTTTTCCTCCGGGTGACCGAAGGCATCGATTCGTTGCAAACCTTGTATTTCAACCTTTACGGGGACCATCCGGATCGAGCAAATCAATTTGATCAGCTGCTGGCTACGGTCTTTCAGGCCTATCAACAGCGAGCCGATACCTTAAAGGATCGCGATTTGGAAAAGTTGGCTCAAGGGAATTGGTTTCTGAGTAATAAACTGGCAGGGATGAGTCTTTACGTGGACCGGTTTTGTGGGAAACTATCCGAAATGGAATCCAAGCTCCCGTATTTGGAGGACTTGGGGATCAATTTTCTTCACCTGATGCCCCTTTTTGAAAGCCCGGAAGGCGAAAGTGATGGGGGGTATGCGGTTTCGGATTTCCGCAAGGTCAGCAAACGGTTTGGGAGTCTGGAGGACCTAGCCAAGCTCATGCACACGTTGCATTTGAAAGAAATGAATGTGATGTTGGACATTGTCCTGAATCATACTTCTGATCGTCATGAATGGGCCAAAAAGGCAAAGTCGGGGGATAAGCATTACCAAGATTACTTTTACATGTACGATAATCGATGGATTCCCAATCAATTTGAGGAGTCAATGCCGGAGATTTTTCCGGAAAGCTCCCCTGGGAATTTCACCTGGTCAGAGGAATGTCAAAAATGGGTGATGACCGTATTCCACAGCTATCAGTGGGATCTAAATTACCGAAACCCCCAGGTCCTTCGGGAAATGCTGGATACCCTGTTTTTCTATGCCAACTTGGGCGTAGATCTTCTCCGGATAGATGCTCCCGCTTTTATTTGGAAGCAAACGGGTACCTCCTGTCAAAACCTTCCCCAAGCCCATACGATTTTACAATTGATCAAGCAAGCCGTGCACATGGCCAGCCCGGGAATGGCTCTGTTGGGTGAAGCCATTGTGGCTCCGGCCGACATCATGGCTTATTTTGGGAGGGGTGAGCAGCAGGGAAAGGAGTGTGATTTTGCCTACAACGCGACGCAAATGGCCTTGCAATGGGATATGCTCGCCTCAGGAGAAACCAAAGTGATGCTGCAAGCTCAGCCGATTCTTGACCAAAAACCTTTTGGATGCAGCTGGATTGCCTATACCCGATGTCATGATGATATTGGTCTGGGTTATGATGATTACATGATCGCTCAAGCAGGAAAAGATCCTTATTTACACCGGCGATTTTTGAAAGAGTATTTTACCGGAAAGACTTTGGGCAGCCCGGCAAAAGGAGCACTTTTCTCTTCCAATCCCAAGACAGGCGATGCTCGGATTTCGGGCACCTTGGCTTCTTTATGTGGATTGGAAAAGGCCCTGGATGAAAATGATCCGGGACAATTGGAGTTGTCCATCCAAAAGATCCTGATGATGCAGGCTCATTCTTTTTTTCTGGGTGGGTTGCCGATGATTTTTTACGGGGATGAGATCGGCTACACCAATGATTACTCTTACCGAAGTGACCCCGCCAAAAATTACGATAACCGATGGATGCATCGCCCTCTTTTTGATTGGGGAAAAGCAGCCAAAATTCATGAATTTGGAAGTATCGAAGCGCAAATTTATGCTGGGACACAGCGCTTACTTTCCATTCGAAAAAAACTAGCTGCAGTTGGTGACTATAAAAATATTTCTTGGATGGGTCCCCACAATATCCATATTGCCGGATACTTGAGGAGTTTGGGCCCCCAACGAATTTTTGTGGTCTTTAATTTTAGCAGCCAATTTCAGTCCATGACTTGGTATGCGTTTAAGGAACACGGCTTAATTCCCCATCAACTTTGGGACCACTGGAATGAGGAAATTATTCCGGTGGGATTGGATCACGAGTACTTTCACTTGGCACCTTATGAGTTTCGGATATTGGAAGTAATGCCTAAGGATTGAGTTTGTTAAATTTGTAACTGCTCAACGAAATTAAACGCTTACTTTCAGTAAAAAGTAATTCGTTTTTTTGTGTTTTGCTGGAGTGGGATTTGGGCCTAAATGTTTCCTTTCCCAATCAAATTTTTGTTTCAAAACTTTTAATGAGTCTATTATATCGACAATTAATGTCAGGTTTAATTTGTTCCATTGAAAAATATTTGGAATTTAAATAAATTTGAAATTCAAATAACCTGTAAATCCAAAATGGAGAGTTTAGATTTTAAACCATTTGAGAATTCAATTGATGCCCGAAGGGAGATCATTGCCTATGAAGCTCTCTGGAAGAAAAATGGAGCTTCTTTTAAAAAAATAGCGTCCCAATTTGCAGAAAAACAATTTGGAAAAATTTCAGAATCTATTTCTGAAATAGAGTTTGAGGAGGCCCATAAGGCATTCGAATCCGTTTTGTCTGAAAGCTCCATAGGTTATTTCCCTAAAGCTGTTATTAAGGACACTTTTGATTACCCTAAAAGATTACTTGATGCTCAAGACCCTCTTGAAATTTTATACTATGAAGGCGATTTGACCTTACTGGACGATGAAAAGGCAATTGCAATTGTAGGAACAAGGGAGCCAACACAAGATGGGGTTTTAAGGGCTAGAAAGTTAGTCAAAGAGTTAGTCAAAAGAGATTTTACCATTGTTTCCGGATTAGCGAGAGGAATTGATACTGTAGCGCATGAAACCGCCCTAGAAATGGGGGGGAAAACTATTGCAGTTATTGGAACTCCAATTGGACAATTTTATCCCAAAGAAAATAGAGAGCTCCAATTAGAGATCATGAAAAACCACCTTTTGGTTAGTCAAGTTCCTTTTTTACGTTATGAGGATCAAAACCCAAGTTCAAATAGATTTTTCTTTCCAGAAAGAAATAAAACCATGTCAGCGCTAACATGGGGAACTGTAATTGTTGAAGCTGGTGAAACATCAGGAACACTTGTTCAAGCCCGAGCAGCATTACATCAAAAAAGAAAATTATTCATTCTCAATAGTTGCTTTGAGAAGCAAGAGCTTTCATGGCCAAAAAAATATGCTCAAAAAGGTGCTATTAGAGTGTTCAATATGGAGGATATTAGTAATCAATTTCCAGATCAATGGCGTTGATAATAAAAATTTCCGATTTCTCTTTACATCTTGATTTAGAAGAAAAAGATAATTGTTTTTATTTAAGAGAATATGTTAATGGAGCCGGATTTCAAGGGGGAAAAACAAATAGTTTAATATTAAACTTTAAGAAAAGTGTTGATGAAAAGGGAAAAGATCATTATCAGTATAAAGAAATGGCGATAGGACAAATAGCTGATGAGTTGATTCAAGCTTTATATGAGAATAAAAACCTAGACAAAATGATTTTTTGTCCAATTCCTCCATCAAAACAAAAGTCAGATCCATTATACGATGACAGGTTAATACAAGTATTGAATAGGGTAAAAGAAAGTATCCCAATTACTTTTGAGGAAATGCTTGAAACGAAAATTTCTCATCCTGCTCAACACAAATCTGCAAAAAGACTTTCCAAGGCTGATCTGAAAGGGAAGTTTAGTCTAGCCAGTAATTCAATAGACCCGACAGGAAAAGTTGTTGTCCTTTTTGATGATGTAATAGCAAATGGTCGACATTTTAAAGTTTGTTCTGAAATAATTAACGATAGATTTCCTGGTACTGCAATCATTGGATTATTTATTGCCAGGAGAGTTGAAGGCTTTCCACCTAATTCATTTTAGTCAAAAAACAGTTTAATAGTAATTTGATATTTTTATTTCTTTTTGATTGCAAATCAAAAAAACTGATTAAAAATATAAGGAGGAATTAGGGTTAAATAGTTAATTTGGCTCCTATTGACAATACTTTAAATAATCCCAAAATATAAAAAAGTACTGTACTCTACTCCACTCCAGCTGTTGAAATTACTCGTGAAGAAACAGAATCCCTTTCTGTTTTCCAAAGGCCAATTCAAACCATTAGTTTGAAGTAGATTCGCGGATGATCAAATCAGTTTCAATTTTATAGATTTCGTGATTTCCCTGGGAGTTTTCATTCAGTAAGTGGAGTAGGATCCCTACTGATTTTTCGCCCATTTTAAAGCCATGTTGCTCCACGGTACTCAAGCTCGGACTCATCACTTCGGATATTTTCCAATTACTGAAACCCATGACGCCCACTTGTTCGGGAACGCGGATTCCGGCCGTTTTGAGGTAGTTCATCACCCCCAAGGCGACCAGATCAGTAATACAGAAAATTGCATCCGGCGGGTTGGGTAAATTCATTAACTGACTTGCAAAATCATATCCCTCTTCCTCACTGATTTCCTTGCAGTGTGGGACCCATGCCTCATGAAATTCCAGGCCATGATCAGTTAAGGCTTGTCTGTAGCCTTTGAATCGATCGATGGAGTTTTGCACCGCAATTAAACCGTTGATGTGTGCGATTTTTCGATAGCCTTGATCGATTAAGTGCTTTACGGCTTTGTAGGCACTTTCAAAATCATCGGTGATCACTTTGGGGGTATGAAGCTTTTCGGAAAATTTATCAAACTGAATAACAGGTTTTCCTTCATTAATAAACTCTTGAATATGATTCAAGTCTACTGTTTCATTGGCAATAGAAATGAGCAAACCATCTACGTTTCCTCCAATCATGCTGTTACAGGCCAAGATTTCATTTTCCTGTTTTTCGTCGGTTTGACTGATCAGAACACGGTATCCGGCCTTATTTGCTCGATTGATAGCCCCACTGATGACGCTTGAAAAAAAAGGATGTACCAATTCGGGGACAATCATCCCAATGGTTTGGGTTTTGTTTTTTCGAAAATTAACCGCGATCGAATTGGGTACATAGTGATGCTTTTCGGCAAAATCCTTAACCCGTTTGATGGTTTCTTCTGAAATTCCGGGATAGGCATTGAGTGCCCGGGAAGCAGTAGAGACAGAAATGCCCAATTCTCGGGCAATATCCTTGAGTGTGATTCGGCGTTTTTCTGACATGGATTTTGGGTCTATCGAATGAAAGATAAGTCCGATTCCCCCTAAAATCCAAAGATTACCCTCAGTTCACTTGATTTCCCAGTTGATCCAGGAGCAGGATTTTCTCTTCTTTTTCCTTGAGGAGACGTACCCGATACCGAAATCCCTCTTTTTCTTGGATAAAATTGACTCGATCTATGCGATAATCGGGGAATTGCTTGCCGATGCTAGCGGCGATTGCCTCGGGAAGTTGGTCTTCGTAGGGGATGGTGTTTTCAAATCGAAACTCCGGCCCAAGTGCTCCTTTTTTCTCGATAAACCGGTTGCTTCCATCCTCAGATTTAATCAACTCAAACGCATCGTAAAGTTCGCCGATTGCGGTATAGGCTTCAAATTGGAGTTGGTTTCCCTCTACGGATATCACCTGAAAAAGCTGGGTGTTTTCAGCGGCACGGTCTCGTTCGGCCTCTAGATCCTCCCAACCGTTTGGACGAAGGCCATACATCTTTCCCCCACTGACCGAAACCACATAAACGGTGCCGGTTTGATCTCTCATATTCAGCCCGTTGAGTTCATTTTTTCCGGGAGCAACTCGACCTCGGGCATAGCTGTGGTCGTGTCCCTGAAGTGCCAAATCCACCCCAAATTCATCGAAAATGGGTTTCCAGAGTTTTCTTAAGTCCTCATTGTCCCGGCCTGCTGAGGCCGAAAATAAGGGGTGATGATAGCTGACGATGGTCCATTTTTTATCATTTTGGGAAAGGACAGTTCTCAACCATTCGGCCTGAATTTCATGGTCGCGGTTGCTATCCAGAAAAATAAATTTGACTTGGGGGTAGTCAATGAAGTAGACCGTTTCTTCCAATCCGGCAGGACCATTCTGCGGAAAACTAAATTGCGGCTTCCATTGGGCCGAAAGGCTCCGCTTTCTTGCTTCCCGATCCGCATCATTGAGGTAGTTGTACTCGTGATTTCCCGGTACAGCAAGCGTCGGAAGCATGCTGTGAATAAACCCCCCAGCGGTAAACCATTCATGCCATTCTTGTTCCCGGTGGGCATAGTTAATCAAATCCCCCGCATGGATGATAAAATCTGCATCCGGTGCTTTACGGTAGCCTTCCCGAATCAATCTTGACCAAAGTTCAAGAATGTAGTTTTGAGCATCTCCTACATAAAGAAAAGAGAATTTGGCATTAGGATCAGCATCCGGGGTTTTAAACTGAAACCATTCGGACCAATGGGTACCATCTCCTACCCGGTAGGCATAGGTGGTAGCCGGCTGGAGCTCATCAAATGAAGCACTGTGGTAATGGGCCAAAACCTCAGCCTGGGGAATGGCTAGCGCATTGAAAGGTTCTGTAATTGCTTTTTGGCTGATGGCATTTCTCCAGAATTTGGGTGCAGCAGTAGCCACAGCGAGTTCGGCATAGGCTTCGGTAATCGTGCTGTCGGTTCTCCAATTAATCCGGATTTCTTCTGTAGCATTTTGTCCAAAAGTAAGCACAATTCGGTCGGGATGCTCAGAAGGTTTACTCCAGTCAAAACCAAATGCAGGG
The DNA here is from genome assembly GCF_024305035.1 of Algoriphagus sp. Classification (GTDB taxonomy): domain Bacteria; phylum Bacteroidota; class Bacteroidia; order Cytophagales; family Cyclobacteriaceae; genus Algoriphagus. Next base: position 24,619 of record NZ_JAMWZB010000026.1, on the reverse strand, counting down.
GCCTGATATACCCGTGGTTCTTGTCCATGAACTTGGGTAGAGCAAAGCAAAAACAACAGCAGGATCCGGAAGGGGAATTTCATAGTCAGGTCTTTTGGCTAAAAATACCCATTTTTTGGCTGGATTTAAATTGGGAAAGGATTATGCTTAAAACATAACCCTAAGCTAATCCACAGATGATCTTTACCTAATATCAGATATCCTGTTTGAGGCTTGGTCTTCGGGGATGGATTAATTCTAAAAATTCAAACACCAGATTCCAGCCCGTTTGGCTGTATGAGAATCCAGAAGCTTTCCATGATGGTAGGCCATGGTTTTGCCCTCATAAACCCTATCCCAAAGCTGCCCCATCAAAAAGACATTCATTCCGGCTCTTGCCTGAGTTTCACTCAGCAGAGCGGGTAGGGCATGGGTGCTCCAGGCTTCCCATTCGTTCAGGTTCTCGGTAGAGGTTAAGTCAGTTTCCAGAGCGGGAGCTGATTGCTCAGGTCCCGTTCTAAGAGGTTCCTTTCCTTGGTTCTGGGACCAATACGAAGACATCAGCACCAATTCAATGTCATTTTCCCTGATGGGTTGAAGCATTTCCGACTGCCAGCTGTCTGTACTCATCAATAGAGAAGTTTTTCCCATCGGAAGGTTGAAAATGGGGGGATTTTCAGGGCTAGCCGAGCTAATCAATTGTTTTTCTGCTTCAGTGGGGAAAGCCTTGAGCACAGGTCGTTGCAGGATTTTGCCGTCAGGACCAAACAGGAAGGAAGCATTGTAAAGCGGTTTGCTGGGGTCTATGATCAATTCCCCATCCAAGACGGTGGGTCCGGGAAGAATGATCGATCCTGCTACCAGATAACATTTTTGCTCGGATGCGATTCGGCTAAATACCTGAAAGTAATCACGTGCCATTTGATTGGATTTCATCCGAAGAAGTGCCCCCATCTTGCGATTTTCCTCAGGGGTAGTCCAATAATGGAGTCCAAAATCTACCAAATTGGAAAAAATTAGGGTATTCGTAGCTTCTTCCAATTTTTCTTTCTCGGCAATGCTGTGCTTTTCTCCTGAAAAAAGCAGCCAGGTACCGATGGATTCAGGAAAAAGGATCAGGGAGTTTTCATTGATCAGTCCATGTTGGCCGGCAACGCTTACATAGCTCGCTAATTTAGAATAAAAGGCATCTTGACTGAGGTAGTCTCGGGGTTCCATAAATGGTTGGATGCCTACAATCCTGTGGTTTAAGGTATCGGAAGGATTCAATTCCTGTACCAAATCCAAGTATGTTTCCGGAAGGGGAAGGGGATATCCTCGTCCTGTATTGGACCAGATTAGCCAAATAAATAAGAAAAGAAGTGCAAGAGAAATAAATAAGCGCTTCATGTCCGGGTAATTTTAAGTGTTGGATAAACTGACATGGGGCATTCGGTTCACGTATTTTCCCAGGCTAGTTGAATAAGCAAAATGGAAATAAAATCGGATTTTTGGTAGCCTTGTGCCATAAGGTCCGTTGAGTTTTTGTCTGAGGTGAAAAGCTAGCCAATCTTGAGCATGCTTTCGGATTATACCAGGATATAGTTACTCATTAAAATTCGAATTCCAGTTGTTCACCGCTTTTTAAGTTCAGTTCCATTTCAGAACCATCGGCTAGAATCAGGATGGGTTTTCCAAGTTCGGAATGAATTTTTAACCAAGTGAGCTGCCCGTTTTTCCATTCAAAATCGAGGGTAAATCCGCCACGGGCTTTAATTCCACTGACGGCTCCATCAGTCCAGGCTTTCGGCAGGGCGGGTAATATCCGAATGAGTCCCTCTTCATGACTTTGGAGGAGCATTTCAGCTATTCCGGCGGTAAAACCAAAATTCCCATCAATTTGAAAGGGTGGATGAGCATCAAATAAATTGGGATATAAGGATTGACTGATGAGCTTTTGAATGTGCCCATGAGTGGCTCCCCCGTCGAGCAGTCTGGCAGAAAAATTGATCAGCCAGGCTCTCGACCAGCCTGTTCCGGCACCTCCATGGGCAAGACGATAGTCTAGGGTCTTTTTAACCGCTTCCAGGAGTTGAGGAGTTTGGCTGGGGGTGATCTGATTGGCTGGATGAAAAGCATAGAGATGAGAAAGGTGTCGATGTCCCTTTTCAGGTTCGGCATATTCCCGATCCCATTCCAGAATCCTTCCGTCTTCGCCTAGAATTACGCCCTGTCTTAACTTGGGTAAAAGCGTTTTAATTCGCTTTTGAAGTTCGCTTTCTGTTGAGTTTATCTCTTTGATTTTAAGATATATAGTAAATATATCTTCAATTAACTGTTGATCCATGGCTGCCCCTAGGGTACTGGCCGCTTTTATCCCCTCTGGATTGATAAACTGGTTTTCCGGAGAGGTAGAAGGAGCCGAAACCAGACTGCCGTCTCTGGGGTCTTCGATGAGCCAATCGGCATAAAACAGGCTCAATTGCTCGATCGCCGGAAGTGCACGCTCGATGAGGAAAGCCTCATCCCCGGTAAATAAATAATGCTCCCAGTAATGGCGGGCGAGCCAGGCTCCCGAGCCGATCCAACTTCCCCAATACGCAGTTTCGGCTTGTAGAAAGGGAATTTTCCACAGATCCGTGGTATGGGGCAATACCGAACCGCGCATGCCGAAATTTACTTGGGCAACCGCTTTCCCATTTTCGATCAACGCATCGGTAAAATCAAAAAGCGGCTCATGCAATTCATGGAGTCCGGTAACTTCGGCCGGCCAATAATTCATCTGCAGATTGATATTCAAATGGTAATCTGCATTCCAGGGTGCTTCAATATGAGGGTTCCAAAGTCCTTGAAGATTGGCTGGATTGGTCCCCGGTCTGCTCGAGGAAATCAATAAGTAGCGACCATAATCAAATAACAGCTTTTCAAGCCAAAGATCTACTTTTCCTTCCTTTACCTGCTGGATCCTAACATCGGTGGGAATATCGGCTGTAAAAGGTTTTCCCAATTGAAGGTTCATTCGGTTAAACCAAGCTTGATACTCACTCTGGTGTCGAAATTGCAATTCCCCAAAACTCTTGAATGCGATACGATCCAATTGTCTTTGGGCCACCTGTTCAAAATTGGAATGATAATACGAAGTAGCGGTGACGAGTTTCAGGGTGATTTCAGTGGCTCCATCCACCCAAAGCTCATCCTCGGTGCCCGTCAAAGCAACATCCGCCTCGGCGTGTAAAATACTGCGGAATCTCACTCCCTGGTAAATCGGGGAGGGTTTGGAGTCAATTTTAGCACCCCGTTGGGTGACTTCTCCATTCATTTCCAATAATTGATGATGGATCGCCCGGGTTTCTGCGGTTGGTACTTCTTGGTCTTCGGGTCTGCTCAAGCGGATTTTTCCACGGAACCCTTTGGGATGGTTGGTGATTAACCGGATAATTAAAGCTTGATCTGGAGCCGAGGCAAAAACTTCCTGACTGACCTCATAGCCTTCGCTTTGGAACCGGGAAAAAGCTACGGCCCGCTCCAAATCCAATTCGCGGTAATATTCACTTACTTCTTCCCATTGGAAATCCAAAACTAGATCGCCAAGGGTCTGATGGGAGCGCGTTACTCCCTTTCTGGAAAAGGCTGAGACCAGTAGGGAATCGGCTTTCTGATGCTCACCGGCCAAAAGAAAGTCCCTAATTTGTTTTAAGTCGGCTGGCCTTCCTTTAGCCAGTCCCCAATCTTTTTCTCCTCCGGGCCACAGCGAGTCCTCGTTGAGTTGAATTCGTTCCTTTCCGGGAATGCCAAAAACCATGGCCCCCAGACGGCCATTTCCGATTGGTAAAGCTTCCTCCCACGTTTCAGCGGGCAGCTCGTACCACAGTTTGGATTGTTGAGCGTATCCATCCAAAAACAAAAGTACAAGGGCTCCAAAGAGGAAAATGGCTTTTTTCATAGGTTAAATTGGGTTTGTATCCGAAGATTACTACAAATCTTTAAAGGTGGCAAACCGAACCTATAAAAAGGGCTATGGGGTGGATTGTTTTAGTGAGAAATCAAAAATTCACGAAATTCATCGGTATTGAAATTACTCATTCCCTGCTGATAGAAGACGATTTTTCCTTCGGGGTTCACCACAAGGGTAGTGGGAATCGACTCGCTTTGTAAGCTCTTATTGATTCCATAGCTGGCATGTACCGCTGGGAATGCCCAATTTTTGGATTCAATCAAGCTTTTGCTTTTTTCAAAATCCTGATCCAAGCCGATCATCAGAAATTCAATGTTTGCTTGATCCCTTAGGGATTTGTACAGTTCAGAAATATGCGGCATTTCAGCTCGGCAAGGACCGCACCAGGAGGCCCAGAGATTAATGAAAACCGTTTTTCCTTTATAGTCCGCTAAGTAAACTGGGTTTCCTTCAAAATCTTGAAATTGACCGGAGTAATCGAAGTTCTGCTCTGTCAAATCTACCCGCTCAAGCTTAGGTTGAATTAATCCGGTGGAAAGCAATACCGATTGGATGGCTCCCTGCACTACAGGTAATAAGCCGGTAAAATATAGAAAGGCAAAAAATGCGAATATGAGTCCCCACGATTTGATTTCCTTTTTCCAATCCATTTTTTTCTTTTCTTCCATAGTCAAGGGTGAGTTTTAATCCACTCAGGGAGGGGCAATTTATTTTCAAAATTAATCCATCAGCATCAGTCATTTAGTGACAAGTCTTACACAAGAGCCTTTTTGTCTGGTTTAGGAGACGTATCTTGCAGCCTCAAGTTGGAAAAATCACCAGTAAATCATGAATTACGACGTTAAAATTTCTTCTGAACTCCAGGTTAAGCCGGCACAGGTAAAAGCAACTATTGAGTTGTTGGACGGGGGAGCGACAGTACCTTTTATTTCCCGTTACCGAAAGGAAGTTACCGGAAGCTTGGATGAGGTGCAGGTGGCAGCCGTACGGGATCGTTTACAGCAGTTGCGGGATTTAGATAAGCGAAAGGAAGCGGTAATCAAATCCATTGAAGAGCAGGGGAAAATGACCGACGCCCTTCTTCAGTCCATTGCCACCGCTGAAACCATGGCCAAATTGGAGGATATTTATTTGCCTTACAAACCCAAGCGGAGAACGAAGGCAACGATCGCAAAGGAAAAAGGACTGGAGCCACTCGCTACCCAGATTTTTAAGCAAGAATCTGTTGATTTGGAGCGTTTAGCCGCTGACTATATCAATGAAGCTCTGGAGGTGAAGAGTTCGGAAGATGCCCTTCAGGGTGCGCGTGATATCCTAGCAGAATGGATTAATGAAAATCCGGAATTACGGGAGAAGATGCGCAAATTGTTTGTGGATCAGGGAACCTTCACTTCGCGGGTCATTCCCGGCAAAGAGCAGGAAGCGGCAAAATACAAGGATTATTTTGACTGGTCTGAACCCATTAAAACCGCTCCTTCCCATCGGGTATTGGCGATGCGACGTGGGGAAAAAGAATTGTTTTTGATGCTGGATTCTTGTCCCGAGGAATCCGATGCCCTCGCTTTAATGGAGCGGGAAATTTTAGAGAATGCCTCCAATTCCTCGGTAGAACAGGTGCGGTTGGCGATTAAGGATGCCTACAAGCGATTGCTCAAACCGAGTATGGAAACCGAGGTGAGACTTTTGACCAAAAAGAAGGCCGATGAGGAAGCGATTCGGGTGTTTGCAGAAAACCTTCGCCAATTGCTTTTGGGTGCGCCCTTAGGCGAAAAAGCCGTCATGGCCATTGATCCCGGTTTTCGAACAGGTTGTAAATTGGTGTGTTTAGGTCCTCAGGGGCAGTTTTTGCATTACGAGGCCATCTATCCTCATGAACCCCAACGAAGGAGCGCAGAATCTGCCATGACCGTTAAGGGATTGGTGGAGCGCTTTTCCATTCAGGCGATCGCCATAGGGAACGGGACTGCCGGACGGGAAACAGAAGCTTTTGTCAAAAATTTAGGCTTACCCAAATCCATCATTGTTACCATGGTCAATGAGGCAGGAGCATCTATTTATTCGGCTTCGGACGTGGCTCGGGAGGAATTCCCTGATTTGGATTTGACTGTGAGGGGAGCAGTAAGTATAGGAAGACGTTTGATGGATCCCTTGGCTGAATTGGTCAAAATCGACCCCAAATCCATCGGAGTGGGGCAATATCAGCACGACGTCGATCAAAGTGCGCTAAAAAATGCGCTGGATGATACCGTGATGTCTGCAGTTAATGGAGTAGGAGTGGAAGTGAATACTGCTTCAAAACAACTGTTGACCTATGTATCAGGCTTGGGTCCTGTATTGGCTCAAAATATCGTGGATTACCGAAATGAGCATGGACCATTCTCCAGTCGATCCCAGTTACTGAAGGTACCTCGCTTGGGGGAAAAGGCCTTTGAGCAGGCTGCCGGCTTTTTACGGATTCGCTCGGCTAAACATCCTTTGGACGGTTCGGGTGTGCATCCGGAACGCTACGAACTTGTCGAGCAAATGGCTAAAGACTTGGGAGCAACAGTTTTGGAGTTGATTCAGTCGGAAGAATTGCGGAAGCGCATCAATTTGAAAAACTATGCCAGCGCCCGGGTAGGAATGCCGACTTTGGAGGATATTTTAGCTGAGCTTTCCAAGCCTGGTCGAGATCCGAGGGAAAGTTTTGAAGTGTTCCAATTTGAGGAAAGTGTCAACAGCATTTCTGATCTAAAAACCGGAATGAAGTTGCCCGGTGTGGTGACCAACATCACCGCTTTTGGGGCATTTGTGGATGTGGGTGTCCACCAGGATGGTTTGGTTCATTTGAGTCATTTGGCGGACCGATTTGTCAAAGATCCCAATGAAGTGGTTCAAGTCAACCAAAAAGTTCAGGTTACCGTGATGGAAGTAGATGTAGCCAGAAAGCGAATTGGCTTGAGTATGAAATCCGATCCCTTTGCCGAGCGTGGGAAAAAGATGGCTAAACCGGTTGAAAATCGATCAGCAAAGCCCAACCAAAAAGAACCCAGTATGGCTGAGAAGCTAGCCATGCTCAAAGGTAAGTTTGGAGGTTGATTTCTTGAAGCCTTGCTTAAAGCAAGTGAATTTAGAAAATGGTTCGAAACGTCCTAAACTGTTGAACGATGGTCATTTTGGCTGGTTGATACCGTAGGGGATCTCGGAAAGATGCATGATCTATTCGATATAGGAATCGTGAAGCTCCACTTGTTCCTGGTAAAAGGACTGACAAATGAAAAAACAGTTATTGGATTCTTTAAAAGGGGTTCGATAGGATTGATAGAGGTAAAATTGTTTTTCTCATCAATCCAATCCTGAAAACTGCCTATTATTCTGTCTTTATTGCAATAATTGGGTTTGTATTTGCCGCTTTGTATGAATGAATAGTTGAACTTAGGGCTGCTATAAAATAAGTAGTCAAGCCTCCGATTAGAAACATCCACCATGTTATATTAATTCGATAGGTAAAAGTTTCAAGCCAATATTCCATCAATAAGAAAGTAATTGGTATGGCCAATAAAAAGGCTATTCCAATTAAAACAGTAAATTCTTTTGAGAAGAAAAGGATAATCTCTGATGAAGTGGCTCCAAATACCTTCCTAATTCCAACCTCTTTTGTTCTTTGTGTGGTTAAAAAAGTCATCAGTCCGATCAAGCCCAAAGTACCAATTACTATCGCTAATGCTGAAAGTAAAGTAAAACCTTTGAACATAAGTAATTCTACAAAATACTCTTTTTGAATCGAATCATCTACAAATTCATAAGAGAATACGGCTCCAGTAAATGTTTTTTTCCAAGCATCTTCAATTTGCTCGGAATCCAATTCACCAAGCTTGATAAATGCTTGATCTTTAAAGTATTCCCAGTTAATTAGGATGCATGGTGAAATTTCGTTTTGAAGTGAATTGTTGTGAAAATCTTTCATTACTCCGATGATTGTTGCTTCTCCTTCATTGGTAATGATTTTTCTTCCTACCGCTTCTTGCGGAGTCCAGCCAAAAGTATTAATCAGGCTTTCGTTAACGATGAATTCATTAAAGTTTGGAGATTTGTTTGTGAAATTTTTTCCTGCAAGCAGGTTTATTCCATAGAAATTCAAATAATTTTCATCACCAATTTTTAACTCAGTCTCGTACCCATCACCCTCTGGCATTTCAGGAACTCTAAATCTAGAGCCTAGCTGTATCCCATTTACTGCCATTGGGGGGCCAGAACCTATTGTGAAATCTAAAACATTTGATGTTTGTCGCAATTGATTTTTAAAAGATTCAATTTTTTCTGCTTGAGGGATTGGAGTCATCACCACTGCCTCTGAGGAAAATCCCAAAGGTTTTTCCTTAAATAAATCCATTTGATAGGTAGCAATGACAGTTGCGATTACAAATGTCTGAACAATAAAAAATTGAACTATTGTAATAGCCTTTCTCGCTGAAAAACCGCGGGTAGGAGTGAAAGGCATTTTGTTTTTAATAATCTTCAAGGGTTTAAAGCGTGAAAGGAATAGGGAGGGATATGCAGTTCCCAGTAAAACAGTAGATATACTAATAATAAGGATTACACCTACATGACCCCACCTCAACTGTAATTCAAGATTAATGGAGGAAAAAACTTGATTCGTCTGGTTGAAAATTAGCGTGACTAGAAGCAGCGAAATAAGGACTGAAATTAGAACTAAGAGGCTGTTTTCCCAAGTAAACTGTTTGAATAGGTCAAGCCTATTGCTTCCTACAATTTTTCGTATTCCTACTTCTTTTCCTCTGTTGGCAGAATGTGCTGTTACTAAATTGACAAAATTTCCAATGGCAAGAAGCAAAATACAGATCCCTATAAATCGGGCATTCATCAAGGTTGAATGACTCATGATATAGCTACCCGGACTATTCCCGTAGCGAGCTTCTGTATGCATTTTACTCAGAGGTTGTAACTTGTACTCAATCCTACTATCATCCTCGTTGCTTAAATATTTCTTTTGCCAATTTTGTATAGCTGTTTCGATTTCTTTAGGAGTTTGATTTTCTGATGTGACAATGAAAGTTGTTCCTCCATAATTCCCTGACCAATTGCTGGCAGGATTGGGGTTCTTAATTTTATATAATTCATAGGGAATTAGCATTTCATATCGAAGGGAAGTATTTCCAGGTGCATCATTAACTATTCCTGTTACTTGCATGGCTTCCTTTCCATCCAAGAGAATTGTTTTTCCAAGAAGGGATTCAAATGAGCTTGGTATTCCAAATAGCTTATTAGCTAAACTTTCAGTTAAAACTACAGAGTTGGGATGCTTGAAGGCAGTATTTCTATCTCCAGAAAGCCATTTTAACTCAAAAGCTTTTGTGTAGTATTGGTCAACATAGAGCGTGTAATTGGATTCAAAAAAAGAGTAATCTATCCCTGAATTTTCGACCCTTACAATGCTTGGAAATGGTCCAGCAGTTTGAGTGACTAGTTCAAGGCTTGGAAAATCTTCACGTAGTGCCTCCGCTAGGGGGTATGCAGTGGTATTCCAATAAAGTGTTTCATCGACATATTTTGTGTGTTGAACAATTCTATAGCTCCTTTCTTGGTAAGGATGATAATTATCAAAACTAGACTCATAATCAGCAAAAACAAATAAAGATAAGCAGCAAGCTATTCCTATTGATAATCCTAAAATACTAATTCCTGAAAAGCTTTTGTTTTTAAGAAGTTGTCTTCCTCCTATTTTTAGATAATGTTTAAACATGGTCATATTGCTAAGATGGCGTATATCGGATTTTTTAATATTTCGTAGCCTAAAAGAACGGATCACATCCCAAATGAACATCCGATTAGCCTTAGATGAGGATAGCTGCTTATGTCTCTGCTCAAATAATTCAACAAGGTCTCCCTCGATTTCTTCTAAGTAATCCTCTCTACAAAACCAGCGGAGGAATTTAAGGGCATTTCGGGGTGGATGCATCAGCCGAAGGAAATTTTTGGAATTCTATTATAAAGTGTGCTTCGTAACGTGAATTGATGATCCAGAGCTTGCTTGCCTAAAGCAGTGATTGTATAATACTTTTTCCTTCTGCCTCCACGTTCTCCGGTAATTCCACCAAACTTTGAGGTTACAAAATCTTTTTCTTCAAGTCTTTTTAGTACTACATGTATTGCGCTGATATTTAATGATTTACCCAATTCTTTTTCTAGCCCGGACAGTATAGAAACACCATATGCATCATCTTGTAATCCTGCAACCATCAATAGAACAAGTTCTTCGAATTCACCAAGGGAATAGTGTGACATTTTAGATATATTTACTTAACAAAAGTAAATATAATAATTTAATTCATATTTGTTAAGTAAATAACTTCTTTCAGATAACCAAGGCAAACAATTGTTCAATTATTCTCAGAATTGGAGCTTATGGATCAATTATTCAGTATCACCAAAAAAACATGATTTCTTTCAAATGGTGCTTTGGCTCATATGATACAGCGTCAAATGGCGTTTGAACAATTGGTTTAAAAAAAATAGTTTTGGTCCAGCGTCAAATGACGCTACTGTACGAAACGCTCAAATAAAAGAGCCCTGGAACAGCTTCAAATGACGGTTTAGGCAGTATTTTTTCTTCAACTCATTCATTTCAGTTGATTGCTAAGATTTGATGATATGTCAGGATTGTTTCCTTCACTCAGGTAGTCTTACTTTTGAATGGGTTGTACATGGTCAGGTGAGGAACATTTACCAAATTGGTAATATGGATTATTATGCGCATGGAAAAGGTAGAGCCCAAAAATGTTGCAATTCAATTCCCACGCTTTTGTATCCAAAATGATAGCTTATTATTGACCGGTTAGCCTATGGAACCTTTTCAATTTCAGAAATAGTGTTTTGACTTATTCCGGTCCTTTAAAGTAATTTATCAAGACTTTAGTTTATTCTCAAGATGGATAGCCTAATTTTCAGCGATGAATTAAATGATTGTCAAATTTTTGGATAATAATCGGAAAAATTCCGATCATGATTCCTTAGTTTGACAATCTAGAGTTCAGAGATCTTTTATATGGGTTTCAGGAGGTACCTCTAACAAGGCATGTTATTTTATCGCTCTTGAACAATTATTAGCGACTGAATGATAAAATTGCTGAATTGATAAAGGAAGGTTGCTTAATTGGTTTGAAAAAAAGGCTTATACGTTCCTGGACCGAAAAGTAACCTAGTGTTGCCTGAATCCCTTCTAATTGCAAATCATTTATAGGGGCCAAGTTAGGTTTCCTTGGAATAAGCACTTTCTTTTTGGGGATTAATTCCTGAACGAGTCTTTGAAACCGGTTCAGTCACTCTTAAATCGTCTAAGGTGATTAAGACAGAAATTGGTAGATTTAGTTTTAAACATGTTCCACTTCCTTATAATTCTTTTGGAATCAGGACGGTTGACATTACTTCTAAGCAGGCAGTGATGATGGCTTCACCAGAAAAGGCGGTTTGTGACAAAATTGTTTTGACAAGGAGGCTGGATTTGAGAAGTGTGAAACAGGCAATCGAGTTTTTAACGGAGGACAGGTGAATTGACGTAGAAAAAATTCGAAGTTTGAATCTCGACCTGATAGAAAACTGGATTTCGGAAGCTCCGAAGCAATCCAGTTTAAAGACGCTCATCAAAACAATTCAAAGTTTATGATACAAGAGTGGTTGAAGTTTTAGGAAAAGTTGATCAACTCGGTCAAAAATTTAAAAGGGGGATAGAACCAGTAGGCTAGATTAATTTTCTTGGATTTTAAATCCTTTAACTTAATAAAGCGTACGGGTTCTATCCCTGTGAAACACCCTAATCATTCCACTTTCTAGTAACAGAAGGTTGCTTATAGGTTGTCATATCTTCTACCCCCTCTGCGGTCCTCATCCCCAGAATCCATCAGGTCCCGATAATCTTCCTCACTGGTTCCTTTGGCAAAGCGGCGGATGTTGTAAGAGAAGGTCAGCATAAAGTAGCGTTGAAGGACATTGGATTGGATATCCTCGATGTAGGTATCGGTGATGTTTCGTCGAATATTATTGTTTTGACGGAAAAGGTCATACACATTGACTGAAATCTCTCCCCGCTGATTGTTGAAAATCTTTTTACCCAAACTCATATTCACCAAAGTAAAGCTTTGATCAAATCCTTCAGAAAGTCCTTTATTGACCTGATGATTGATGTCAGTTCGGAAAATAAACCCTTCCCAGATGATCCAATTAAAATTGATTCGGGCTCGCTGATTGAAGAAATTATTGTTCAGGTTTGGATTGAGGGTATTTTCAACATTGTTAAAAGACAATCGCGTCCAAAGGTTGAAGTCAATTTGATCGCTAATATTACTGCTTAGCGAAACCCCGGTGCTGAGTCTTCTGGAGTTATTAAATCCATATTCATTGTTAACCAAGGTCGGACGCTTGGTATATCCCGCTCCTGCATTGATGTTTAGATTGGACTTGATAAAATCCAAAGGCATTCCGTAACTGGACCAAGATCTGAAATCCCAATATCCATCTAAGTTAACTGGGCTGAATAGCTGAGATCCGGGCTCAAGGATGATTCCGGGTTGGATTTCCGTAGCTTCATCGGCAATGAAGGAACTGTTGGCTACCGTATTATTGACAAAAGACGAAAATGCATACAGGAACCAAGACTGGTCCGTTTCCGGGTTGTTGCTTCGGAATCGCATTCTAAAGCGATGGGCAAAGGATTGATTCAATCCCGGATTACCCACATACAGTTGAAGCGGATTGGAGTTGTCCACTACCGGCTGCAACTCGCGAAGTCCAGGTTCATTGGCCCGCGTATCGTAATCGAAGTTTAGACTGGTATTTTCAGTGATTTGATAATTGAATCTTAAAGAGGGCTGAATACTTTCAAATCTTCGATTCAGCTCAAAAGGATCTGGAAAGCCTTGCGTATTATCCAGCTTGGCATTTTGGTATTGAACCTCGGCTTGCATCCTCACTTTCTCAGTTTGGTATTGGTATCCCAGTTCGGTCTCCTGAGTCAGGAATTTACTTTCAAAGGTATTACTCAGCGTGGTGTCAAGAACAAATTCCGGCTGAGTGGGATCTTCTTCAAAGACATCAAAAATCAATTGATCGGAGTCGTTGAGTCGGTTTCCGATTTCGTATTCGAGTTCCAGTTGGCTTCGTTCACTTAAGGCCTCGGTAAACGAAACTCCGGTTTCCCAGGAAGAACCACTTCGATCCCGATTGATTTGTTGATTGATGATTTCGGTTCGTGGTTCAGGAACAAAGTATTGGTTGGTTGCCAATCGATTGGCACGGTCCTCATTCCAGTTTTCACTTATTCTTCCTCTAAAGGTGAAGGTTCGTCCCGGCTTGTCAAATTTATGACTGTAAAAAATCCGGTTGAAAATATCAAAATCCCGATTTTCTGCCGTCCGCATGTTTTCTACGGTATTGATCAGGCTTGATCCATTGGAGGTTTCCCCAGAGAAGTCGGAATTCTCCGTTTCAAATCGTGCTGAAAATCGTGGGATAAATACGATTCGATTTTTTTCGTCGATATCATATTCCAAGCGCATGTCGAATTGATGACGGTTGTTTACCCGGACATCGTTGGCTACTTCATCGTAGAGCTGATCCGAATCGTCGCTGGTCACAAATTCCCGAAAACGGATTTCCTGACCGATGTTTTCTCTAGAGGAATATAAATAACTACCGGTTACCTGAATTTTATCTCCCCAGGTATCGGTATAGTTCATTCCGAGGATATTGGTGTTGATTACTCCGTTTTGTGGTCGGGCATTGTCTTGGGCATTGGGGTCTGAGGAGAAATCGGTGACATTGACATTATTGGATAGTCCGGTGATCGTGATTCTGCGGTCACCACTGAAATCATTGATGCTGGCACCCGCAAGATACCGGTCATCGGTTCCATAGCCTGCCGAAACCCGACCAAACTGCCCTTTTCTGCGGTTCGGTTTGGTGATGATGTTTACCGTTTTAAGACGCTCTCCATCATCAAAACCACTGAGTCTGGCTTTTTCGCTCAATTGATCAAAAATCTCAATCCCCTGAATTACCTCTGCAGGGAGGTTTTGAAGGGCAGTTCGTACATCGGTGCCAAAGAATGGCTTTCCATCGACCAGAATCTGGCCAATATTTTCACCTTGGGCTTGAAGGGCTCCATCTTGGGAAGTAACTCCTGGGATTTTCTCCAAAAGGGTCTGTGCGCTCGCATCCTTCATCGTTTTGAAGGCGTCGGCATTAAAAAGGGTCGTGTCGGATTTATTTTGACTAGTGGATCGTCTGGCCTGTACGGTAACCTCTTCCAAGTCGGTATCTTCTTGTCGGATGGAGATGGTACCCAAATCCAAATTTTGAGAGACGCTCAGCGACCTGAAATAATTTTCGTAGCCCAGATACTGGACTTTAAGCAAATAATCTCCCTCACGAACCTCTTTAAGTTCAAATCTTCCTTCCAAATCAGAAATAATTCCATCCACTTGACTCGAATCTTCATCATTGAGTAGGAGAATGGTGGCATTGGGAATCGTATTTGAACTTCCGGCTTCTTGGATTTTTCCTACAATGGAATACCGCTGGGCGGAAGCGGATAAACTCAGCGCTAAGGCAAGAACAAGGGTAAAATAAATTTTCATATAGTTGGTTTTTGGATCGGAGCCATGGTGGTAGTTTTCCCTAACTCCACTACAAAACAAGTAAGTTGCCATCAAAATGTTTTCCCTTTTTGGCTAAGCGGTCAATAGAGCAAATGAATTGTTAACCGATCATGTAAAAGCTATTGAATATCAATATATTATAGAATTTTGAAGAAAATCTGAAGTTTTATGACAATTCTTGTCAGAAAACAATGTTTATTTTTATGTCACTGCTATGTTTATAAAAACAACATTTTTATCTTAGTGTCCTGAATCTTAGAAGATATGAAAACAAGCGAAAAAATCAACATTACGACCAAGAACCTGGCCTCTGGAAATTGTCAGGTTAAATTTTTCCTAGAAGATGAACAGAAGCCCCAATACGGCTATTTGTTGATTTCTGAACCCAAGCCAGTGGGTGAAATTATAGCCGAAATTCAACACCGACTGGCGGCAAGACAGAATATCAACCCGCTTTTTCCTATAGAGCCCGCTTCGGAGGATCATAATTTTTATCTCTTTTCGGCATGAGTTACTTAGCTTCCAACCTTCGGTTTTTACGCAAGCAAAAAGGCATCACGCAAAGTGAACTGGCTGAAAAGCTTGAAGTCCAGCGGACTATGATTTCGGCCTACGAGGACGGACGGTCAGAGCCTAAGCTGGGGACACTTAAACAAATTGCAGATTTCCTTGAAGTTGGAATTGAGGAGCTTTTGGAGCATGACATTGAAAGTCTGGGTAGAAAAGCCTTGCAAAACCGGGGAATTAACATCCTGACCATTGCAGCGGATGAAAACGACAATGAAAATATTACCCTAGTCGGTCAAAAAGCTTCAGCAGGCTATCTCAATGGTTTTGCAGATCCGGAGTATATGGAGCAATTGCCCCAATTTCATCTGCCCAATCTCTCCAAGCAAGCCACCTATCGGGCATTTGAACTGGCTGGAGATTCCATGCTTCCACTGATTCCCGGTACCATAGTGATTGGGGCCTATGTGGATCAGCTTTGGTCGATTAGGAGCGGGCGAACCTACATTCTGGTCACTCAAACCGAAGGAGTGGTGTACAAGCGGGTTTTTAATTATTTGGAGGAAAACGGTAAGCTTTTTTTGGTCTCGGACAATGAGCATTACAAACCCTATGAGGTCAAGGGAGAGGATGTCTTGGAGGTTTGGGAAGCTAAAGCGTTTATCAGTACTGATTTTCCGAACCCTGGAGACAAAAAGAAAGCATTGAGTTTGGAGGATTTGGGTGAAATGATCCGGGACATCCAACTCGATTTGCAGAAACTGAAGAAGTAACTCCTAGGGAATTGGGCTTACTGGATTTCAGACCTAATCGAGTAGCATATCTTCAAAGCGTTGTTGGATTTTTCCTACCGCGTCAAAAGCCGGATCGATATTGACTACTCCTTTTCCCAACTCATGCCATAGCCCATCTCCGCAATCTATGTAAGCACCGCGTTTGGTTCCCGGCTCTTCTTTTGCGATTTCATAATGATAGTCTGGGGTGAAAATCAATTTCATCAGCTGAATGGAGTAATCCCAGTTGAGGGTTTCAGTAGTTCCGCCTTGATCTAAGATCACGGTTCGGTTCGAAAAATTAACCGTAATGGTGCAATCGATCGTTTTTTCTTTGGTGACCAATCGATAATTGATCTGAAGGGGAGCTTCTTTTTTGGTGGTTTCGTAAATGGCTTGAATGAGATCTTGAGCCATCAGCTGCCAGATCTCCTGTCTGATCGGAGTTTTGGGAACCGATTCATCATTCAAGTAAAGGATAATTCCTCCTTCGTCGAGTTGGCGTGGAGACCATTTGGTATCTGAAAGTAACTCTTTAATAGGGCTGATCCAGATGGAATTCAACTCTCCTTCGTAGTGATAATCGTCGGCCAGTGTAAATCCCTCATCCAAAATCTCCTGCTCGCTGAGTTCATCCCGGTCGGTGTAATGCAGGTCAAGCTTGACTTGAAGGAAGGATTGACTCCAATCCAACTCCAAGTGGAAAACATGGCTGTAGGGAGGAGGGATAATTCCTGAGTCGTATTCGAGAGTTAATTTTTGGATATCTTCTTTAGAGGACTTCATTTTTTAAGCTTTGCACAAAAGTATATTTTTTCAAGCAATTAAGCTTTTACTTTGCAACTCAAACCCATTTTCATGGAAGAATATCTGGATCGGATCGTTTCTGGCATTTATGAAGACTCCTATGCTGTCCTAGATGACTTTGTGGATGAGATATTTCGTAAAGCCCTTTTTGATGAGCAAACTGATCTGTTGGAAAGCGGAAAGTTTCGTAAGGCCGCTATCGGTACAGGGGATCAGAAACAGGTGAAGCCCGAGATTCGCAGTGATGAAGTGCTGTGGATGGAGCCAAGCCAGTTGAGTATTCTGCAGGCTGAATATTGGCAGCGGGTTGAACAAATCAAACAGGCACTCAATCGACGATGCTTTTTAGGGCTTCAGTCTTTTGAAGCCCATTTTGCACGCTATCCGATCGGGTCTTTTTATAAGCGGCATTTAGATCAATTTCAGCAGGTCCCTTACCGGGCAGTGACCGTAATCCTGTATGTCAATGACCTGTGGACACCGGAAGACGAGGGAGCGCTTCGCATGTATTTGCCCCGAGAGAACGGGAAAGAAGAAGTTTTGGACGTTCTGCCGATGCCGGGTCGGTTGGTGGTTTTTCTCAGTGGGGAAATCCCCCATGAGGTCCTGCCAACCAAAAAGGAGCGGAACAGCATTACCGGTTGGCTTCGTACGATTCCCTAGCGAAGTTTGATGTCAACTTTTTTGACCTGATCGCCTGAAATGGACACCGCGCAGCGTTCAAATTCGGGAATGGAGAATTTGTTGGTAGGATTGTTGGAAAAACCATATTTCTCCTTTGGAAAACCGAGGGAGTTTTTTTTCAGTTCTCCATTTTCATCCTGGTCATGAAATACGGAAATCGCATACTTTCCTTTTGGAAGATCCTTGATTTGAGTGCTAGCCTTCCCGTTTTTGATGGGAATGGAAAGTGAGGTGATCGCTTGATTCGGATCTTCGGGGAATCCCTCCGAACTGGAAAAAACCAAAATTCTAATCAGTCCTTGATTGGAGTCGATGCGGTGAATAGTCAAATTGATGGAGCCAGTTTGAGGCATCATCACTGGGTTTTGCATCCAGATAAAAAGAGAAATTAGCAGGTTAATCATTGCGGAATACTCATGTTACGGTCAATTTTCCCACTTCCTGTTTGACTGAATACCGACAGGAAATAGACTGCCTTCGGACATTCATAGGGGGGAAGCAATTCGGTGAGTTGAGAGAGCAAATGGTTTGCCTGAATTTCGTTTTTCTCTGCCGATTCAATAATGAGGACCAGTTTTTCACCAAATTTAGGATCTGGGATTCCTTTTAAAAAAAAACGGGCGTTCGGAAAATGGCTCACTACCGCTTCTTCGATTTTGGATTCGATTCGCTCGGGATGCAGTTTGATTCCGCCTGAATTCACCACAAAATCGGTTCGTCCAATCCATTGAAATTCATGGGCAGATCCGAGTCGGACCACATCATTGGTCTGGATTTTTTCCCCTAAGCTCATGGGACTTTTTACCCACAAGGCCTGGCGATCATCCACTCCGATTTCTACCTCAGGAAGGGTTTGATAAATTAACTCACCGGTCCCAATTTTTGCCAAAGCGATATGGGATACGGTTTCTGTCATTCCGTAGGTTTGATAGGCTTGAATCTGATTCAAAATCAGTTCTGATTTTAGCGGAGCGCTTAGCGGCGCTCCGCCGATAATCACCTGCTTGACTTTTTTCAGCTTGAGCAGTGAGATAGGATTTTGGAGGCTTTGCTGAATCTGAAGGGGGACCATGGCAATTAAGTCGGGAATTCTTTCCTCGGCAAGTTCGGAAAGGGGATCCGAACTGGGCGGAATCAAGATCACCGGGCAATTCCATTCCATTGCTCGGACCAGCATCATTTTGCCTGCGATATAGGCCGGATGAAGGCAGCAGCAAAGAAGTGATTCTTCATCCATTCCAAAAAAAGCGCCCGTAGCCTGGGCACTGGCTTTCATTTGCGTTCGGTTGATGAGTATTTCTTTTGGCCGTCCGGTGGACCCTGAGGTGAACTGCTGAAATTCTTCCTTTCCCGAAAGCCAAGCTCGACAAAAGGCCATGGCTTGATCTGCGACTGGGTTACCCAGGGGCTTGGCTTCTGTAAAGTCCTCCAGCGAGGAAAAGAGCCTGTCTTGAAACTGAAGTTGGAACATGGGTTATTTTAAAAGCGAAGCGGGTTAGCAGGTCAACAAATTTCGAACAAGCCTGTTATCTTGCAAAAAAATCAGATTTTTAACCAAAAAGAAAATTATGGAGTGGATCACTGCCAAAGAATACGAAGATATCACCTATAAAAAGTGTAATGGGGTTGCCCGGATTGCCTTCAATAGACCGGAAGTCCGCAATGCCTTTCGTCCCAAAACCACCGCAGAATTGTACGATGCTTTTTACGATGCCCAGGAAGATACCTCCATCGGAGTGGTTTTGCTCAGCGGGGAAGGTCCTTCTCCTAAAGATGGAAAATGGGCCTTTTGCTCCGGAGGAGATCAACGGGCACGAGGTCATCAGGGCTATGTGGGGGAGGACGGGTACCACCGGCTCAATATTCTGGAAGTGCAACGTCTGATCCGATTTATGCCCAAAGTAGTCATTGCCGTGGTTCCGGGTTGGGCTGTGGGTGGTGGACACAGTTTGCATGTGGTGTGCGATTTGACTTTGGCCAGTCAGGAGCATGCGATTTTTAAGCAGACCGATGCTGATGTCACCAGTTTTGATGGGGGCTATGGCTCTGCTTATTTGGCTAAAATGGTCGGGCAGAAAAAAGCCCGAGAAATCTTCTTTTTGGGAAGAAACTATTCTGCGCAACAAGCCTATGAAATGGGGATGGTCAATGCAGTAATTCCACATGAAGAGCTGGAAGCTACAGCTTATCAGTGGGCGCAGGAGATTTTGGAAAAATCACCAACTTCCATCAAAATGCTGAAGTTTGCCATGAACCTAACCGATGACGGCATGGTCGGTCAGCAGGTTTTTGCCGGAGAGGCAACCCGGCTGGCTTACATGACCGAGGAGGCTAAGGAAGGAAGAAATGCGTTTTTGGAAAAGCGAAAACCGAATTTCAAGCAGATTAAATGGATCCCATAACGTTGGGGGGGCTAGGTACGGGACATGTTGTTCCCTTTTGGGATTACAGGGGTCAAGGAAAGTGATCAATGGTTCTTGACTACTGCTTGGTTTACCTGCAAGGGCTCAGATTTCCGTGTTCAATCCGGTTGGGATGATCCTAACTCGTCATGGGGAAGAAATGAAGGAGAAATTTTGAATTCCTTTTTCCCCCGGATGCTCCCAAAAAGCGAAGGGTTGAGATCAAAAGTGAAGCGAATAAAAGACCTGAAAAACGGGTAGGCTGAAGGCAAGAGGTTAAAGGAAAGAGGAAATAAGGCAAGAGGAAAGGGGATAAGTCCTGCTAACTAGAGGTAATGACTTGACAAGGACTTATCCCTTCTGCCCTTGATGTTGCTAACATACCAACTTAAATCCATATCCCCGAACATTAAGAATCTGGATTTGCGGGTCTTCCTTGAGTTTTTTACGAAGTTTGGTAATGAAAACATCCATGCTTCGGGCATTGAAAAAATCATCTGAGCCCCAGATTTGATTCAGAATCAGGGTGCGGTCAGTGATGTCATTTGCATTTTCTAAAAGGATTTGCAGCAGTTGGGATTCCCGTGAAGTAAGCGGTTGTTCCCGGTCTGCAAACCTCAACAGTTGCCGGGTGGGATGAAACTCATAGTTTCCCAAGGGAGTCCAATCACTTTGACTTTGACGAACTCGGATTTTATCCAAATGAGCTTTGATCCGAACAATTAATTCTTCCATGCTGAAGGGTTTGCGGATGTAGTCATTGGCCCCCAGTCCAAATCCTTTGACCACATCTTCGGTTTGACTTTTGGAAGTCAGGAAAATAATTGGAGTGTATGGATCTGTTTTTCGAATTTCAGCTGCGATGGAAAAGCCGTCTTTTTTGGGCATCATCACATCCAAAATCAGTACATCCGGTTTTTGGCGAAAGTAGGCTTCCAATGCCTGTTGACCATCGCCACAAAGATGAACGATGAATTCCCGGCTCTCTAGACTTTCTTGGATGATGGTCCCTAGAGCCAGCTCGTCTTCAGCAAGGATTACTTTAATTTTGCTCATGGCCAATAGGTGGTAAACGTGGTCGCTTGTTTTCCTATTTCAAGCTTGATTTTTCCCTGATGTTTTTCCATGATCTTTTTCACGTAGTAAAGCCCGATTCCAAAGCCTTTGACATTATGAATATCCCCTTTCGGAATTCGGTAAAACTGTTCAAAAACATGTTCCTTTTGTTCTGCGCTGATATTTCCTCCATTGTCATGGATTCTCACTTGGTTAATTCCGTTTTGATCCAGACTGACTTGGATCCTTGATCCGCCGTATTTTACCGCATTATCGATGAGGTTGGAAATCGCGTTCTCAAAATGAAAAGGATCCGCAAAAATGGGAGTTGGATTGGCGGGCAAAATCAATTCGATCGATTTCTCCGGGGATAAAGTCTGGAATTTTTGAATAAGTTGACGCAGAAGGGATTCTGGATCCAGGGCTTCTTTCTTCAATACCAATTGGTCTGAATTTAAGGTGGCAGTTTCCAGAAGTTTTTCTACCATATGATTCAACTTGAGCATCTGATTTTTGGAAATACCCAAATACCTCTTGTTTTTTGAGGGATCGTTTTCAGGGTTGAATTGTTGGATACCCTCGATGGCCGAAAGCGTAGTCGCGATCGGGGTTTTGAATTCGTGGGTGATGTTGGCAATTAAGTCTTGCTTGATTTCAGCAATTTCCTTTTGGCTTTTGATGGTTTGATAGAGGTAATAGAAGGCATAAACAATGATTCCGAGGAAAAGTAAGGAAATCAGGAGTTCGAAAATTCCACGCTTCAGCAGCGTTTTTGCCGTATTCTCAAATTGGAGTGCCAAGGTTTGATCCTTGGGTAGAAAGGTAGAACGCGAAACCACCTGGGAATTGATGGCATCAGCCTGAAGTACAAGAGACGAATCAGAGGTTGATTTTTTATCCCGTTGGATCAGCCTATAATCGATTTCTATTTTTCTTCGGTCGAGTTCAGATTTAAGGTTTTCCCGTATTTTTCCCAGTTCGATCGAATCTCGGGTAATTGAAATGATGATTCTTTTGGTCAAAAACTGGATTTGAGAAAGACTGTCGGCTGCATCCTGACCAAAGAAAATCTTCAAGTCATTGACCTGGTCCAATGCATGGTTTTTTAGCGAGTCAATTCCCGGGAAAGTAGTTAAGCTGTCGGGGCTTACCAGGGAAATAAAAATGGAGTCAGGCTTTGCATTTTCCAATCCCTCGATGGCTCTGAACAACATTTTGCTGTTGCCAATCCGTTCAAAAAATGGAGTAGAAGGTTCAGTTGAACTGAGCGTGTCGACTTGCATGAAATAGGTGGAGTCCGTGTCAGAACTCAAACTATCTGCGAGACCAGAAAGCCGGAAAGACTGTCCTATTTCCAAGTTGTCAGTCAAGGTGATCACATTGGTTTTAGCAAGTTCGGCATAATAGCTTTCTACAGCATTATCCAGACTTTCCTGAATATCACTGACCAATTGACGCTGGATAATTTCAAACTGGGCATACATTCGCCAAGCCTGCACTCCTATACTTACCAGCAAGGTCACCCCAATCAACATTCCTATGCGCTTGAATTGTAAATTTTTCACATCCCTAAATTAGAAGTATAAAAAAGGGGAAAAAAATGGGGTTAACACACGTTAACAGTCCTTAACGCATTGTGGAGGCTGCATTCTTTTGGTTTGTGTCGAGAACAAAAATGAATTTCCAATCAAAATCACGATCGAAACGATGAATGCTAAACCCTTTTTACTCGCTTTCTTATTTTTCCTATTCCTAGCTCCCCTTCATTCCACAGCACAGGGAATTACCGGAAGGGCTTATTACAGATCCTCCTCTCAAATCTCCATTTCCATGGATTCCACCCAAATGGGATCCGAACAAATCGCTGAAATCAAAGCCCAGCTTAAAAAGCAAATGGATAAAGATTACATACTTTCCTTTACCCAAACCGAATCCAATTGGAAGGAATCCGAAAGTCTTGGAGGAGCACCAACCATGGCATCTTCAGGCGTGAGGACTATGGTGATCACCGGCGGAGGTAGCGATCGCATGTTATACAAAAACATTGCTGATCAATCTTTTGTGCAAGAGCAGGAAATCATGGGCAAGGAATATTTGATCAAAGATCGTTTGGAACCGGCCGAATGGGAACTCACGGGTGAAAGCAAACAAATCGGAGATTACACCGCTCAAAAAGCAACTTTTTCCAGAATTATAGACTCCCAACGCTTCTCTACCGGGATGACCGAAATGGAAAATGTGAAAGACACGATTCAGGTAACCGCTTGGTTTACTCCTGAAATTCCCGTTTCCCATGGCCCGGAGAATTATTTCGGATTGCCTGGGCTAATCCTAGAATTACACCATCAAGGAAGAGTTCTGATCTGCGAAAGAATCGAACTCAACCCCGCTGCAAATCCGGTCAAGATCGAACAGCCCAAAAAAGGGAAACTCGTGTCCAGAGCGGAATTTCGGGAAATTGAAGCTGAGCGACTAAAGCAAATGATGAATCAGTACCAGGGAAAGCCCGGTGAGGGGAATCAATTCACCATTAAAATCGGGAACTAGCCAAGAGCACTAAGTTCCTTGACCACAATTGCTTCACCCACAAATCTCAACCTTAGTCTTTCAGAATTTCCATTCTTTTAAACACAGCCATGTCATTTTCTAAGCATCTGATCACCGCCTTTCTTCTTTTGTTGATTTCTGCAAGTGCTTGGTCCCAGACCAAGCCCCTGATCGGACAGGTGTTGGATAGCCTGAATCAGCCGATTGCCTATGCCAATGTGGTGGTCATCAATCAAAGCACCCAAAAGATCGGGGGATTTGGGATTACCAATGAAGAAGGCCGATTTAAGGTCACGCTTACATCGGGCCCGGAGTACCTTTTGAGGGTTTCCTTTGTGGGCTATCAGCAGTTTGAACGGGTCATCTCAACCTGGGATTCGGAAACACCCCTGCAGGTCATTCTTTCAAAAAGCGATATCGAACTGGGCTTGGTGGAAGTGGTTTCCGAAATGCCGGTAACCATGAAAGGGGATACCCTAACCTACAAAACCGAAGCATTCACCACTGGAAACGAACGAAAGCTGGAAGACGTTTTGGAGAAGCTCCCGGGATTTCAGATCGATGACAATGGAGAGGTAAAAGTGCAGGGAAAGAAAGTAGACAAGGTATTGGTAGATGGAAAGCCATTCTTTGACGGGGATACCAAGCTTGCGACCCAAAATCTTCCTGCCAACGCAGTAGACCGGATCCAGGTGCTAAAAAATTTCAATGAAATCGCCCCCATCCGAGGTCTGGACAACAACGAGACATTGGCCTTGAATGTCCAATTGAAAGAGGGGAAGAAAAATATGGTTTTTGGGGATATTACCGCCGGTGCTGGTCCTCAGAGGAGGTATTTGACCCATACGAATGCATTTTACTATGCTCCAAAACTTAACCTGAACCTGATTGCAGGTGCCAACAATGTAGGGGAACAACCCTTCACCTTACAGGATTACTTCCGCTTCAGTGGGGGGATGGCCGGTTTGGGGGGCAGGACCGGTTCAAGTCTAAGGTTGAGTGGGGATGATCTGGGTATTCCTTTGGCCACTCGCAGTAATGCAGCTTCGCTAGAGACCTCGCTTGGAGCCTTTAATTTTAATTTCAATCCAAGTAACAACTGGCGGCACTCCGGCTTTTTGATCGGATCAAGTTCTGACAATACCTTGGGAAGTACTTCCTTGCGTACCTATTTAAACGCAGGAGAAAACAATCAAGAATTGCTTAATTCGGCCAGTAGGATAGAAAACAAATCCGGTGTGTTAAAATATGCCCTGACCTTCACTCCAAATGAGGAAA
>NZ_JAMWZB010000025.1 GCF_024305035.1 Algoriphagus sp. | reverse complement strand
TTGAACAGTTGCCATGCTTGGACCTTTGATTTGTGAAACAGTTGTTTGAAATTTTCCCGTACCTGCCAGGCTTTGCTGACTTCATAACTGGCTCCGGCGATAGCCTCAAAATGGATTCGTTGTTTCTCGGTTAGGTTGTCAGGATTCTTCAGCAGCGCATACCTGCTATTCTTCAATTCGTGGTGCTGTTTGACCTCTCTTCTTCGGACTTTGTCGATGACCTCATTGAGGTATTTGACCAGGTGAAACCGGTCGTGTACAATCACAGCATTGCCCAACGACTCATTAGCGGTTTGGATGTAGGGTTTCCACATATCCATGCTGATTGCGTTTACCTGGCTTTGTTGATCCGGAGTCAAAGCTTTATCAAACAGTGCCTTGCAGGACTCCTTGGTTCGATGTTCTCCTACGTCGAGCACACAGCCAGATGTGGGGTGGCTGAGTACAGAGATATAGTGGTGGCCTTTCTTAAACGACTTCTCCTCAATGCTCAGATGCTCAAAAATGATCTGGGAATGGTTCCTTCTCTCCATCCCTGGTTGGGCACTCAGGTGTAAAATCCGCTTAACCACGTTAAATCCACAGCGCATGAGTTCAGCTGTTTTTGTTTGATTTTTACTGGCTTTCAAAAGGTCTATCACCGCGTGTTCAAACAAAAAAGTATGCCGCTCATACCCCGAGGCCCAGTTGGGCTGAACTGTCTTAATCTTACCGGTGGATGTCTTAATTCTGGGAAGACGACTCTTGATAAAAGTCTTGTATTGCATGGTATCTAGATGCCTCCAAGAGCGTTCCGGGGCAAAGTCATAAACCTTACAAAGTTCATGGGTATCACTATCATTAAGTTCATCCAAAAGACATACTACATGAATGTAAATCTCAGCCTTGCTTAGGTCAGTATCAATTGATTCGACTGCCCAACCGTCTTCAAGGTCGAGAAGCTTGGTGAAGAAATTCTCTGTGAACATTTTTTTTCCTCAAGTTAGCATTTTCATTAAATTCGTGGTAGAACCAATTCTTTTAAGTTTCTGTAAATAGAGTGCACCTTCTTAACATTTGATTCAATGGACTCTTACTTACATTACGCCCATGCAGAACTCAACTCTTGGCTTTTTAAAATGAAAAGACCGCCCTCCTTAGGCAGTCGATTGACCAGTGGTGTCCAACGAAAAATCAATCAGATTATTCCAGACAAGGTGCACCGGGTGATCACTTCGGCGATCGAAAATATGGTAAAAGCAGTGATTACCGGTTCGTCCTGGATTGTACCTAAAGCTTCTTCCCAACTTTCGCTCAAAGAACGGGAAATGAAGGTGCGTACTCGGATTAAATGGTATCGAAATTCTGCCTCGGCCGAAGGAGCTATTACTGGAGCTGGGGGAATTCTAATGGGTTTTGCTGACTTCCCCGCCTTTTTGGCAATTAAGATGAAAATGCTCTTTGATATCGCTGCCCTGTATGGCTACGATACTAAAAATTATCAAGAGCGGTTGTTTTTACTCTTCGTTTTTCAGTTGAGTTTTTCCTCTCAAAAGCGAAGAAATGAGTTGATCGGACGGATTGAAGATTGGGATTCCTACCGAGCGCAATTGCCCAAGACTTTTGATGAGTTTGACTGGCGGACGTTTCAGCTCGATTACAGGGATTACATTGATCTGGCAAAGCTCGCTCAGTTGATTCCCATCATCGGAGCGCCAGTGGGGGCAATAGCCAATTATAAACTGAGTGAACAGCTGGGAACTACTGCGATGAATTGTTATCGACTTCGAATGATGGAGTCAAAAGATTGAAAAATGAATTTAAAATAAAAAAACCTCCCGATAGGGGAGGTTTTGGTTGGTCCACCAGGGCTCGAACCTGGACTCTTCTGAACCAAAATCAGACGTGTTGCCAGTTACACCATGGACCAGTTTGACTTCAGAATCTTTCCTGATTCCTTTAAAGTGTCACAAAGGTAGAATCCTGCTTTATTTTTTCCAAATCACAGCCGAAAGTTTTTGGAGAATATTCCAAAGATGCTGAATTTCAGCATCAAATTTTCAAATGAAATAAAAGGAGATCGCTTTTGTTCCCAAAATAAATGAACAAAAATACCTTTTCGGAATCGATTGAAAATTATGATTTTATTAATTTTTCATTTTCAATATTGATAATATTGAAATATTTAACGTGCTTTGTTTCAGATATTAATAAAACACAGGTTAAAAATTAACGATTATGCAAGTAGAGAAAATGGAGAAGACCGTTATCGAAGCGGTTCAAAAATTGGAGAAACTCAAGTTGGGAGATTCGTTAGCCGCAGAGCTATCTTGGTGTTGGTTTAGCTACAAAAACGACCAAAATCCAGAGGGTTTGGTTGAGAAAAGCGAAAAAGCTTTGGCGCTATTTAAAGAAGTAAGAGAAAAGAACAGCCGGGCAGTCTCCAAGAAACTGGTGGATGATCTTGAAAAGGTCTTGGTACTCAACTAAAAAAAACAGCTCGTCTTTCGGCGAGCTGTTTCTGTATCATTTGGGTTTAGCTTATTCAGCTACAACCACGAAATTTACGTGAGTTTTCACTTCTCTGTGAAGATCCACTTCGGCTTGGAATTCACCGGCACCATCTACAGGAGTGTTAATGGCAATCTTTTTCCGGTCGATTTCAAAACCTTTGGCCGCTAAGGCATCAGAAATCTGAAGGGTAGTCACCTTACCAAAGATTTTACCGGATTCACCGATTTTAGCTTTGATTTCCAAGGTGGTGCTTTTTAATTTTTCAGCGATATTTTCCGCTTCAGTTTTGATTTTCTCAGCTTTATGAGCTGCTTGCTTGATATTCTCGGCAAGAACTTTTTTGTTGGAGCTGGTAGCCAGTACCGCAAAGCCTTGAGGAATGAGGTAGTTTCGGCCATATCCTGGCTTTACATCTACCAAATCATTTTTATAGCCAAGACCTTTGATGTCTGTTTTTAATATAATTTCCATTTGTAATGATCTTTATTGGTTGGACGATACAAGACCGAATTATTTCAAACCATCGGTTACGAATGGCAACAACGCCAAATGTCTTGCTTTTTTAACAGCCTGGGCTACTTTGCGCTGATACTTCGCGGAGTTTCCAGTCAGTCTTCGAGGAAGGATTTTTCCTTGCTCATTGACAAATTTCAACAAGAAGTTTGGATCCTTGTAGTCAATGTACTTGATGCCGTGCTTCTTGAATCGGCAATACTTTTTCTTGATTTCGCCTCTGTTGATGGGCTCGTTGAATAATGTCATTGGGCTTGCTCCTCCTTAGCTTCAGATTTTTTGTTAAACTCTCCTTTTCTTCTTCTTTCGGCATAAACAATGGCATGCTTGTCCAAAACAGTCGTCAAGAATCGCATTACTTTCTCGTCTCGTCTGAATTCGATTTCAAACTTTCGGATGATCGTCGGATCAGCCTTGTACTCGACCAAAACATAGAACCCGGTTGTCTTCTTGTCGATGGTGTATGCCATCTTCTTGAGACCCCAATTTTCCACATTGATCACATCTGCCCCCAGCTCTTTTAACAAGTTCACAAACTTGTCGACAGTATCCTTCATCTGAACATCAGATAAAACGGGAGTTAAAATGAATACCGTCTCGTAATTTCTTTGGAACATTTTTTAATGTGTTTAAGGAATTTTGAATAAACAGACCGCAAAAGTAGGGTAAAATATGCTGTAATCCAAATGTTTCTGGAGATCAAATTCATGGGAAGAGAGGGGGATTGAACAGCAAAAAAAAGCCTTTCTAAAATTTAGAAAGGCGGTATACTGGGTGCTTTAATTCCTTATTTTACACTGAATACCTGTGATCCCACTTGATAGTCATCTACGAAAATTCTGACTTCATGATCTCCTGAAGCATAATCTGAACCTTTTTCATAAAAGAACGTGAGCGTTTCTCCACTGTTGTCAAAGATAATGTCCTGTTTTACGGTATAAAAAAGTTCAGTTCCCTCAAGCATAAACGTTCCGGAGCCCTTTGCTACATCAAAGATAGGCTGTTCATTGGGAGCCAAAATCTGCACGTAAACATTGCGAGGTCCTCGCTCGGCAACTTGGTTATCTGCTAAATTAAAGCTGATTTTAATCCGTTCGATTTGTCGGTTTTTAAAATCTTTGGTTGTTTCCACCCGCTCCCTTCCTCTGGAGTTAATTGCGGCGATGGTAATATTTTCAGCTTTTAATTTGGAGGCTACATCGACTTTAGACTGGAGGTTTTCCCGTTCAATATTCAATTCAGCGACTTCTTCCTCGATTTGTGCTTGGGTGGATTTGAGGTCTTGATTTTCAGCGTAAAGTTGCTGGTTCATAGCCCTCAACTCGAGGATTTCTTGATCTTTCTGTTCCAAAAGCCCATCGTAGCTACTAATTTTCTGATTGAGTGCTGCAATTTCTGCTGCTGATCGTTGCCGGGAGCTGTTCCGCTCTGCGATCAACTGATCTCTCACTTCCTCAAGCGCTTGGATATCCCCTCCCAATTGTTCGATTTCTTGGATTCTCAAATTTAATTGGTAAGTGACTGAATCGAGTCGTTGATTCAATTCATTATTTTCACTGGAAAGGAGAAGAATTTCCTCTGTCTTTTTGGTACGGTCCACATAATCGGTGTACAGCTTGATTCCACTGATGATGACCAATAAAACCAGAACAATGATTAGAATGTTCTTACCTTGTTCTTTCTTTTGACCGAGGTCATTTTCAAAATTATTGTCCATGATTTGTAGAAATAGGGCTATATGATCAATTTAAATGAAAACTATTGGACGGATCGCTATCGTAATGGCTATACCGGTTGGGATATCGGACACGCTTCTCCTCCCCTAAAGCAATATTTAGACCAAATTGGAGATCGAAATTGCAGTATTCTAATTCCTGGGGCAGGTAATGGATATGAGGCTGCTGAGGGATTTCATATGGGATTTTCAAATATTCACTTATTGGATATTTCTAGGATACCCCTTCAGCGCTTCAGCGAAAAGTTCCCTGACTTTCCGCAGGAGCAAATTTACCACGAGGATTTTTTCCAGCATCAAGGGAAATACGACCTGATTTTGGAGCAAACCTTCTTTTGTGCACTCGACCCAAGCGTGAGAGTAGAGTATTGTGAAAAAATGAAGGAATTGCTCAAACCAAATGGGAAATTAGTAGGGGTCCTTTTTGGGATTGAATTTGAACGATCGGGGCCACCTTTTGGAGGGAAAATAGCCGATTATCAAGTGTTATTTGAGCAGTATTTTGAAATCAAGAAGCTGGAGCCCTGCTACAATTCTATTCCTCCTAGAATGGGATCAGAAGTTTTTATCCATTTGGTCAATCAATAGTCTAGAATTAAATGCTGCTTGGTCCCAGAGAAGTCAAAAATTAAGATCCCGCATTCGTAAAAATCCAAAGAAATTTTTACCCGGGGATGGGACTGGATTTCCTTCCAAGCGCGGTTCATTTCTTTAGACCAGTGGATATCACCAATAGCTACAATAGATGATTCTTTTGTATAAGGAAGAATAGACTGAAAGGCCCTGGTTGTGGCTTGGTAGGTGTGGTTGGCGTCGATTAAGACAAAGTCAAGAGAGTTAACCTGCTTTAAGATTTCAGACAGCCTGTCCTCAATAGGTCCAAGAATGAATTTAACATGAGCTTGATCAAAATCCTGGCGAGCTAATTTTTGAATCTCCGATGAACCTTCGAAGGAATAAAGATTTCCTTTGGTGACTCGA
This sequence comes from Algoriphagus sp., assembly GCF_024305035.1. Lineage (GTDB taxonomy): Bacteria > Bacteroidota > Bacteroidia > Cytophagales > Cyclobacteriaceae > Algoriphagus. Next base: position 77,207 of record NZ_JAMWZB010000025.1, on the reverse strand, counting down.
CTGAGATACCGGGTGCTGATTCCCAGGCAAGTGCCCAGTTCTAAAACGGTTTGGGCCGGAGTATGAGTGCAAAAATATTGGTAAAGTTGAGCAAATTTTCGGCTACTTGTTGAATATTTTGTGATGTCACAGACTTTTCGAAACTCTTTTCCCGCTTTTTTGGATCCCGCTCCCATATCTTCTACGAAAAGAATTCGCTTGTCATGTAAAAGTTTTCTCCGAAATTCTTCAATGTCGAGGTCCTGATCGTGTTGATTTTTTCGAAATTCAAATAAGCCTTTGATCAGCCCATATAAATATGGCCCTTGAATGCTGTAACAGTCTTCTTTTACTAGCCAGTGAAAAAGATAGGATTTTATGGAGAAAGTGGTGTTTCCCAAGTTCAATTCTGAAAAATAGACGCAATCATCTGGAACTCTGGAACGATCACTTCAAACTTCTTACCGTCAAAAAGTTTTTCCATCAAATAAGTCCCTTTCATTTTTCCAAGTCCAGATTTCAAGTTGCAACCTGAAACATAGGTATGAGATTCTCCAGGTTCCAAGACTGGTTGCTGTCCAACAACCCCGTCACCTTCGACCAATTTGAGGTTTTCAGCAGCATCGGAAATGTGCCATTTTCGACGAAGTAGCTGAACAGTTTGTTGGCTTTTGTTTTCTATCGTTACCTTGTAGGTGAAAACATAATGGTGCTGTAGCGGGCTGGAAAATTCCGCTTGATAGGTGACTTCCACACTGACTTGTATACCCTCGGTAACTGCTACTACCATATGATTGTATTAAAAGTTTGTAAAGATAAGACGAAGTCTTTGAAAATCAACCTAATTCTTTATGAATGTAAAAATTGAACCTTCGTGGAATTCAACCTTACGAGACGTTTTCGAACAGGATTATTTCAAAAACCTGGTAACGTTTGTAAAAGACGAATATGCAAATACAAAGGTTTTTCCTCCTGGAAAAGAAATCTTTAACGCCTTTGCCCATTGTCCTTTTGAACGGGTTAAAGTAGTGATTTTAGGACAGGACCCTTATCATGGCGATGGGCAGGCGCATGGATTATCATTCTCGGTCAGACCCGGAGTGCCTTTTCCCCCTAGTTTGCTCAATATTTTCAAAGAAATCAAAGCTGATATAGGAAGAGATATGCCTCCAAATGGAGATTTGACCCGGTGGGCAGATCAAGGCGTTTTTTTGCTCAATGCAACACTTACCGTTCGCGCACATCAGGCAGGTTCCCATCAAAAAAAGGGATGGGAAGAATTTACCGATCAGGTTATCCAAAGGATTTCAGATCAAAAGGAGTCGGTGGTGTTTTTACTTTGGGGGGCTTATGCGCAAAAAAAAGGATTGCTTATCGATCAGCAGAAGCATATGATTTTGAAAGCGCCTCATCCTAGTCCCCTCTCGGCTCATCGGGGTTTTTTGGGTTGTAGACATTTTTCCAAGACTAATGCTTATCTCAAATCCAAAGGTCTTTCTCCAATTGATTGGTGATTTTTCTTTTGGATTGAAATCAAAAAAAAGCTCCTTTGTTTTTAAAGGAGCTTTTTGGAGGCTGCTGCTGTCTTGGGTTTACTCGATTCCTTTGAAGAATCTATTCCATCGGATTTTATTAAACATGGTTTCGTATTTGTCCAAGGAAAGCCATAAGAACCATGCTTTCCCTACTACATGATCCTCAGGTACAAAACCCCAGTACCTGGAGTCCAACGAATCGTGTCTATTATCTCCCATCATGAAATAATAGTTCTGCTTGAAGGTGTAATGGTCCACTTGTTGACCATCAATAAATAAGGCTCCCTCTCTAACCTCGACTTGATCATGGCCTTCGTATTTTTCTATGGTGAAGGAATATTTGATCACATTCTCCTCATTCATTTCTACGCTCATTCCCTCTCCGGGAATCATTAGAGGACCGTAGTTGTCCCGGTTCCAATTATTCCATCCATACTCTCCAACAGCGGGAAAAATATTTTTCTCTGAATCCCCTTTCGGCATGACTCTTTTGGTGATCGATACCACCACGGGAGAGGATTTGAGTTGCTCAATTACTTGGTCGGTGGCCCACACTAAATAACCTGCTCCATTTGAAAAGGGTACGTAAGATCCCTGATCAATACCATAATCTTTAAAAAAATCATTGTTTAAAGGGCGATTAGAGATCAAATCGTAAGAGTATTGCATTTCTTCAGGAATGAGTCCGGGTTCATTATTGATCATCAATACTCCATCTCGGATTTCCAATACATCGCCAGGAATAGCCACTGCTCGTTTGATGTAATTGGTTTTGAGATCATTGGGGTACTGAAACTCCACGGGGTAATTGAAAACGACCACGTCATTTCGCTCAATATCCGAAAAGCCTGGAAGACGCAAGTAGGGAAGCTGAATGGCTTCAGAATAAGAGGGGATATCCGTTCCCCAGATTTTTTGATGCGTTAAAGGAACTTGTAAAATCGTCTTAGGTACTCGGGTACCGTAATGCATTTTACTGACGAAAAGAAAATCTCCTACCAAAAGTGATTTTTCCATCGAGGCAGTAGGAATGGTAAACGGTTCCAAAAGCAACCATCGGATCAAACTAGCTGCTACTACTGCAAAGACCAAAGCATCGATCCATTCTCGAACTGCTGATTTTTTCTTTTTTGTACTCATAAGTTGAAATTTCAGAAAGATAGAAAATCATCCATAGAAAACACCCCTTTTCTGTCTTTTAGCCATTCGGCTACCAATACCGCGCCAAGGGCAAATCCCTGTCGGGAATGGGCGGTATGTTTGATCTCAATGTCGTCGATTGGAGACTGATATCGGATAATATGGGTTCCGGGTGCGGGGTCAATTCGCTTGGAAGTAATGGGTAAGGTTTGTTCGGAATCGGATGGGGCATCGGACAGCTTCCATTGCTGATAGGACTGGTGATTTTGAATGATTCCTTCAGCTAGGGTAATGGCGGTGCCTGATGGAGCATCTTTTTTGGAAGTGTGATGGATTTCTTCCATACTGACTCGATAGCCTGGTGTTTCATTCATTAGCTTGGCCAGAAACTGATTCACTTTGAAAAATATATTTACCCCGATGCTGAAGTTAGAAGCATAAAAGAAGGCTCCGTTTTTCTCTTTAGCCAATTTTTCAATTCTGGGCTTTTCAGAAAGCCATCCTGTGGTGCCTGAAACTACGGGAACTCCTTTTTCAAAACACCATTCGAAATTTTCCACCGCAGCCTCCGGTTGACTAAACTCAATGGCTACGTCAATCTTTTCTGGGTTCAACTCATTGAGTTCAAACCGATTTTCAATGCTAATTTTTCCGACGAGTTGATGGCCTCGGGATTCGGCTATCTCGCCAATCAATTGTCCCATTTTGCCATAGCCAAGTAATAGAATATTCATAGTTAAAATTTCAATTTTAAAGAAAGCCCCACTTGTTGGGTTTGGGCCATTATCATTTCATGTTTGGGCTCGATGACCAAAGCCAAGTCATCGGAAATATCAAATCCGGATAAGTGTGCATCCACATTGGCATCGATGAGGTTGAGTCCATAGATCACCGCAAGAAGCAAAATGGTCAGATCCCGATTTCTTCGCCAATAATCCACATTTCTAACTAAAGCCTCCCGGTTCAGATTAGGGAAAATGGTGGGTTCATCATTATCGGCAGCCCTTAGCGCATCTCTGAAAACCTGATAGCGTCGATTATTAAATTGGATAAAATAAATGTCAGTCATAAACCCAGCATAAATGATGGGGACTTTCCAGGCTTTGCCGTTGTATACTTGCCCGGCACCAGGTAAAATTGCTGAAAGTAGAGTCGCTTTTTTCGGGTTTTTAGGAAGGTATTGGATCGAATCAGGATTTGATTCTTCCAAAGTGTTATGTTCTTCGACTTCCTGTGAAAGGCCAGTGAGCGGAGTGATAAGCATGCCAAAAAGCAAAAGTCCCAGGAGAATCCATGGGGCTTTGAACAAGTTGCAATATCGTCGTTCGGGTTGTTTCACCTAATTCAAATGATATCCAAAATTTCCAAAATCCGGTTCAGATCCGAAGTTGAAGTGAATGGAATTTTAATTTCGCCTTTATTTTTATCATTGGCTTGAAGAGCCACCTTAGTTCCAAAATGAGAGGCCAAACGTTGCTGAATTTTAGTTAGCTCATATTTTCTCACTGGATCAAGATTGGGCTTTTCTTCTTTTGGTCCTTTTGCTTCGTTTAATGCCTTGACCAAAGCCTCTACTTTTCTAACGCTGAGCTCTTCCTCTACAGCTTTTTTGAAGATGGCTAACTGTTTATCGACATCTTCGATATTAATCAATGCCCGAGCATGCCCCATGGATAATCGTTGATCACGGATAGCAGCTTGAATGCTTGGGGGAAGTTTTAACAGGCGCAGGTAATTGTTTACCGTAGTCCGATTTTTACCCACTCGATCTCCTAATTCTTCTTGTTTGAGATCACACTCAGCTAAAAGCCGCTGATAGGAATGGGCAATTTCCAGCGCATTTAGATTTTCTCGCTGGATATTTTCGATCAGTGCCATTTCCAGCATTTGCTGGTCATTGGCAGTACGGATATAGGCTGGAATTTTTTCTAATCCTGCCAATTTGGAGGCTTGAAATCTTCGCTCACCGGAGATGAGCTGATACTCGTTTTGGTCCAATCGACGCACTGTGATGGGTTGAATAATTCCCTGCACGCGAATGGATTCGGCGAGTTCCTCAAGGGCCTCTTTGTCAAAATGGGTCCTAGGTTGAAATGGATTGACTTGAATTTCTCCCAATTGAATTTCAAAAATCCCCGTTTTGACCACTTCTGGTAAAATTTCCTCAGATTTGTTTTTGGCTGGACTGTCTTCCAGTAACGCCCCGAGTCCTCGGCCTAGCGCTGTTTTTTTTCGATTGGATTTCTGATCAGCCATAGTTAACTAGTCACTTTTTGGAGGCCATTCTTTAATGCGATTTCGCTGGCCAGATTTAAATATGCCACCGCTCCTTTTCCGTCCGCATCAAAAGCAATAGCAGGCATACCAAAGCTTGGAGCTTCACTAAGTCGGACATTTCTGGGAATAATGGTTTCGAAAACCATGTTTTTAAAATGAAGTCGGACTTCCTCTACCACTTGATTGGATAGTCTCAGTCGAACATCGTACATGGTGAGTAGAATCCCCTCAATCTCTAAATCAGGATTGAGACGGGTTTGAATAATTTTGATTGTATTGAGCAATTTCCCGAGTCCTTCCAGTGCGAAATATTCACATTGAACTGGAATGATGACTGAATTTGCTGCCGTTAATGCATTGATGGTAATCAAGCCTAGGGAAGGGGAGCAGTCGATAATGATGAAATCATATTCCTCCCGTAATGGAGCTATGACCTCCTTCATTTTTTCCTCCCTGTTTTCCATATTGATCATCTCCACCTCAGCACCTACCAGGTCTATGTGAGAGGGGACAAGGTCTAGATTTTCGATTTCGGTTTTTAGGACAATGTCTTTTACTTCATTCCCATCTACCATGCATTCGTAAATACTGGTGCTGATCGATTTGGGGTTCTGTCCGAGACCAGAAGTCGTATTCGCTTGTGGATCTGCGTCGATAACCAGCGTTTTGTATTCCAGGATAGCTAAACTCGCCGCTAAATTCATAGCCGAGGTCGTTTTCCCAACTCCACCTTTTTGATTAGCTATGGCAATGACTTTTCCCATGGTTCGGTTTAAAATTTGATCTCAATATTAAGCAAAATCCATTCTTTATCGGTTCTGTTTTTGGCTTTTTTTCAGAATAGCTTCCAGATACAGCATATCAAAAGCTACGGGAACTTTTGAATAAACGATAGCCAATCGAATGAATGACTACAAAACCAAAAAAAAAGAAGCTTCAGCATAACGAAATTTGTCACCTAAAATTTTGATAAACTTTAACAGTTTGATGTCAACCCTGAGGGTTGAGTCTGTTGACTAGGCCAAAAAAAGTCGGGGTTGATTTTACCCCGACTTGCTGATTATTTCTTTTTATTGGCCTCGGCTGCTTTCATTGCATCTTCGAGTCGCTGTTGAAATTTAGACTTTTTCTTGGTTGCGTTTTTGACTTTGTTTTCCTCTACTTTTTTACGGATTTTTTCATCATCCACAAAAAGTTTAATCAAAGCTTGCTGTCCAAAGGTGACCACATTGGAAACAAAGTAATAGAAACTCAATCCCGCAGGATAGGAGTTTAGGATAAACATAAACATTACCGGCATAATATAGCCTAGATTTTTCATCGGCCCAGCCGCAGTAGTTAGCTGATTATTGAAATGTGTGTAAACGATCTGGGATATGGTCATCAGCAAAGTAAACAAACTGACGTGAGAGCCATAAAAGGGGATGGTAAAGGGCAGTTTAATAAACTCATCATAGGTGGAGAGATCCTTAGCCCAAAGGAAGGATTCTTGTCTCAGTTCGATCGCATTGGGAAAGAAAAAGAACATGGCAAACAAAAACGGCATCTGAAGCAAAAGGGGCAAACAGCCAGAAATCGGACTCACCCCTAACTTGGAGAAGAGCTTCATTTGCTCTTGCTGCATTTTTGTCGGATCGTCTCCGTATTGCTCTTTGAGTTCGTCTATTTCTGGCTTGATGACCCTCATCTTGGCCATTCCAATGTAAGATTTGTAGGTCAAAGGGAATAAAGCCAGTTTGATCAGGAATACAATCAAGATGATGATTACCCCATAATTATTGAAGAATTTCTCCAAAAATTCAAAGAGATTTACAATGATGTATTTATTTACCCAGCTGACAAAAAAGTAGCCCATGTCTACATTCTCCTCAAATCCTTCGGTTACATTTTTTAGAACTTTGTACTTATCCGGACCGAAATAGTGACTATAGGCCAGTTCCCCGTTTTCCATGGGAATAGCCAGGCTAGTCTGCATATTTCGAACAAATGAGCTATCCGAAGGAGTACTTTGGGAAATACTTACATTTCTGAATTCCTGCTCGGTAATAATCGCTGCAGTAAAAAAACGCTGACTAAAACCAATCCATTTGACCGGAGCTTCGATATTCTCAGATTCCGAATCATCTCCTACGCCTAGATTGTCAAAGGCTCCCTCACTAGTATAATAATTTAGTTGCGTTTGTCGACGGGATTCTGCCAAGTCACGTTCATGAGCACGAATTTGATCTTCCCAATTAAAAGTGACTTCACTTCCTGTGAAAATAGTTTGAAAGCCTTCTATTTTGAGCGTTCGGTGGACTTCATAACTGTCTTCGGCAAGACTGAATGTCTGGGTAATCGATCCGCTTTCTGTGCTTGCCTGTAGCGTAAGGTTAGAGACCTTTTTTCCCTCTTCACTTTCCGAGGAGGTGGCTTTGGCTTTGAAATAGAGGTCTTTTAAGTGGATAGGTTCTTGGGTACCGGGGAGAATCAAATTCATTCCGGAAGTTTCCTGGTCAAATAGAACCAAAGGTCCTCCATCCCGGCTTTTGTATGCTTTGAGAATGACTTCTTCAATTAGCCCACCCTGGTTTGATATGGCAATTTCAATCTGTTCGTTTTCGAGGGTAAACAGCTCCTCTTCTCCAAGAGTCAGTGGGGCTAAAGCACCATATTTAGCCACTCGATCTGCATCGAGTGTACTGTCATTTTGAGCAATAGGTTCAGTGGGAGCTACTGGCTGCAGGGTTTCTCCTGCGGTTGTTTCAGTGGTGGTTTCCGTCTCTACTGGAGGGATTTCAGGAGTACTCGCAAAAAAAATGGAGTAGACCAGAATAACCGCGGCAAAGAGGATCAGACCTGTCGCTTGATTTTTGTCCATAGGTAATAGATATGCCCGATATTGGGTTGGTTTTACTTTACTATCTTATTGTCAATGGCCGCTTGGATAAATTTTTTAAAGAGCGGCTGTGGATTGAGAACGGTACTTTTGTACTCGGGATGAAACTGAACCCCTACAAACCAAGGATGGTTCTTGATTTCAATAATTTCTACCAGATTTGTTTCTGGATTTTTTCCAGAAGCTACCATACCTGCGCTTTCCATTTCGCTGATATAATGGTTGTTGAATTCATAGCGATGCCGATGTCTTTCCTGAATTTTCGATTTTCCATAGGCCGAATAGGCTTTCGAAGCTCGTTTCAGTTCGCAAGAATACGAACCCAAACGCATAGTGCCACCCATTTGGTCGATATTCTTTTGTTCTTCCATCAGGGCTATCACCGGATGTGGGGTATGCGGATCCATTTCTGTACTATTTGCATCTTTGAGATGGAGGACATTTCGTGCAAATTCAATGACTGCTACTTGCATGCCCAAGCAGATCCCGAAAAATGGGACCTTATTTTCACGCGCATAGCGAACGGTTTCGATTTTTCCTTCAAAACCACGCTCCCCAAACCCTGGAGCAACTAAGATTCCGTCCAAATCTTCCAATTTTGACTCGTAATTGTCCGCATTGATTTCTTCTGAGGAAATCAATTTTAAATTTACCTGACATTCGATCGCGGCCCCTGCATGGGTAAATGCCTCAATTATGGATTTGTAAGAATCCGGTAAGGAAACGTATTTTCCAATTAACCCAATATTTACCTCTTGTGTGGGGTTTTTAAGTTTACCCAAAAAATCTTTCCAGTTTTCAAGATCGGTATTTTGTTTGGAGGAAAGTTTCAATTTACTCATTACTCGCTCATCGAGCTTTTCTTTTTTCATCAGAAGAGGCACATCGTAAATTGTTTCTGCGTCCATGGCTTCGATGACTGAATTGAGTTGAACATTGCAGAAAAGTGCTAATTTTTTCTTTACATCAGCAGGTAGGTGATGCTCGGTTCGACATACAAGAATATCGGGTTGAATTCCTGCTTCCAAGAGTTGTTTGACCGAGTGTTGGGTAGGTTTTGTTTTGAGCTCTTTTGCCGCTTTGAGATAAGGGATAAGGGTTAAATGAATAACCAAGAAATTATTTTGTCCTAAATCCCATCTGGCCTGTCTTACTGCCTCGATAAAAGGAAGTGATTCGATGTCTCCGACACAGCCTCCGATTTCAGTAATGACCACATCAAATTTTCCATCTTCTCCTAATTTATAAAAGTTGCACTTGATTTCATCTGTGATGTGAGGAATGACTTGTACTGTTTTGCCCAAGTACTCCCCTTTTCGCTCTTTGGTGATCACATTATTGTAGATCCTTCCGGTGGTAATATTATTGTCCTGGGAAGTGGTCACGTTGAGAAATCGCTCGTAATGTCCAAGGTCTAGATCGGTTTCAGCACCATCGTCAGTGACGTAACATTCCCCATGCTCATAAGGATTGAGGGTGCCGGGGTCGATATTGAGGTAGGGATCAAATTTCTGAATGGTCACGGAAAAACCCCTCGCTTGCAAAAGTTTGCCTAGAGATGCGGCGATGATACCCTTTCCGAGTGAGGAGGTAACTCCGCCGGTGATGAAGATGTATTTGGTGGATGAAGCCATAAGAATGGTGCAGGGATGAGATTTGAATGAATTCTTATGGGGCTCAAAATTAGGGAAATTATCCGATTCCTTTGATTAATTTTTTGATCATTTGGAAATTTAGACGTGAATTTAGTTTTATAGCATTCGTTTTTTGGAAATTGATTCATCAGCTTTTTTCTTTATTTTATCTATTCATTTTTTGTTTTTTAACGGTTAGATGGAAGCTTGCCCCAAGAAACAATGTCCGCTTTGTTTGACGTTCTAAGTCATCCTTGATTTTAGGGTCAATTTGATTTACTTTGTTTAAAGATTATTGTTTTGATACTAAGAATCTAAAAGGGCTGTTCTATTCAAAACAAACACTTCTTTTTTGTCCTTGGAATTGAATATGTGTCTATGCCTACTAAGGATGAATAAACATACTCCAATACGTGAATTGAAATAGAAAATGACTGGCTTTTTCAAAATGAATAATGGTAAAAATCAAATCGAGTAAAGACTCTTTTAACCATTCTTAAATAGAAAAGTTACTAGTAATCAATTTTATTGATTTTTCGGATAAAGTAGTAAAGAAATAAAAATTAAATATATATCTTGCAGTGGTTTTTTATCAAAGACATAATTTATAAATCATGAGAGAACTAATTAAAGAAGCAATTGCCGATCTGAAAAAGAATGAAGGCTTTATTTATGTAACTTCTGAAGGCAAAAGAATTGACCTTCATGAAGCTGCCACTCGAGGTATTCCTGTTACACCGGTTAATCCAAAGGATGATGTAATCAAGAAATTGGAATCTGCTGGATTGTATGTGACTGATGGTCGTTTTATGAATGATTTTAATGAATTGATCGGATTGATTAACGGGAGTTCAACCGGAAAAACGTCTAAAAGAAGAACTTTTTCGGATGCTGAAAAATCTAAAATCTTAGAAGAATGGAAGAAAGTAGAAGCTGCAGGTAAAAAGTCTAAAGCAGCCTTTTCACGTGAAATTGGCGTAGGGTATCAGACTTTTATTAATTGGCTAAGAGGATAAACAATGGTTATTGATAAATACAAAAGGGGGACCTAGTCCCCCTTTTTTTTTGTTTTTCTTAGGAGCTCAGATTTAGAATTAAAGTAAGAATTTGGTTTTCTGGGTAAGGGTAGGAGTATCATCTATTTTTTTAATCTAAGGTAAAGAAATTGAGGAGAACGGAACTGAAAAAGGTTTCAGATGTCGACTTGTTTCAGATCTTGTACTAGCCCAATACGCTTGTGTTTTTGGATTTTTATTTCCTATTGACGAATTTCTTGGTACTTTTTTAATTATAAATAACTGATAGACAAGGTTTTTTGATTTTTTTTTGTTTTTTGGGCATTCTCCTGACTAGTTGCCTGGATTGGAACAGGGTAGGACTGGATGAATGCGTTTCATTACCGAGTAGTTTCGTTTATTGATAAAAGCAAAGTGGAAATGTCTCCGAATTTTCTTTGTTGGTAGTGGTTGTAGATCCATTCAGGACTTGGGTTGGATGGTCTATTCCGGAGTACTTAGATGAATTTCAAAGTTGATCTGTATAAATTCACTGCCCTATACCATAACTTTTGTCGGTATTGATTTTTTGTTTTTACCTAGCTCTCAATATTCTGATTATTTTTGTAAAAAAATTACAGGACGGTGGATCAGGTTGCACTAGTGAAATTATTTCGAGATCAGGGGGGGCTTACTATTCGTGAAGGGAACGGAAAACCTGTAACCCTCATTAAGCCAGAGGACTGGGAGGTTTCAATGGGTCAAGATTGGGTGTATTTGCTTTTTGATTTGTTCCAGATTAGAATTATCTCTGCGCAATTTTCAGAGGTTTCATTAGATATTGTAGAATATGCATCCAAACCAACGATTTATTCTAGCCCTGCTAACTCTCAAGTTCCTGTGGATTTAAAAAAAGATGGTTTGATTCGATTTTCGCTCATTCGTGATCCCGATTGGAATAAATTGTTGTTTCAACTTTCTCAACCTGTGCTTGCCCAGCTTGACTCCAAAGCCAAACCCGATGTAGAAGTAAAAAATTATTTTCCGCTCTTTGGGCCAAATGTTAAAGAGCTATACCTTGGTGCCGAGGGCGACGTGAAAATCATCAAAGGATGAATTTTAAAAAAGAATTAGAACAAAACGAATTGTTTGAAAAAGTAGCTTCGGCTGCGAAAAAGCTTAACCTGGAAACCTTTGTCGTAGGAGGTTTTGTCCGTGATTTAGTTTTGGGACGTCCCAGTAAAGATCTTGATTTTACTTGTGTAGGTAGTGGAATTGCCCTTGCTGAAGAGGTAGTCCGGCAGTTTGATTACCATGTTCCTCTTTCGGTTTTCAAAAATTTTGGAACGGCTATGCTTAAAGTTGGAGAGAGCGAACTGGAATTTGTTGGGGCCAGGAAGGAATCTTATCGGAGCGAAAGTCGGAAACCTATCGTAGAAGACGGAAGCTTATTGGAAGATTTGGAGCGGAGAGATTTCACCATCAACTCGATGGCCATTTCCCTCAATTCGGAAAATTATGGGGAACTTTTGGATCCCTTTAACGGAATGGGAGATCTTCAAAAAAAAATCATAAAAACACCGCTCAATCCAGAAGTAACATTTTCCGATGATCCGCTTCGGATGATGAGAGCTGTACGATTTGCCAGTCAGTTAGAATTTGACATTGATCCGGATACCTTCTTTGCACTCGCTCAGTATGCCCACCGGCTACGGATTGTTTCTGCCGAGCGAATCATCGTAGAGTTGAATAAAATTATTCTGACCAAAAAGCCTTCCTATGGTTTTAAATTACTCTTTGCGGGAAAACTTTTGCATGAATTTTTCCCTGAAATGGTTGAACTTCAGGGGGTCGATTCGGTGGATGATAAATCGCATAAGGATAATTTTTACCATACACTTCAAGTTTTGGACAATGTGAGCCAGGTTACGGATAATCTTTGGTTAAGGTGGGCAGCCATTATGCATGATATTGCCAAACCGGCAACCAAACGGTTCAATGCTAAAGTGGGCTGGACTTTTCATGGGCATGAGGATAAAGGGGCCCGAATGACACCTGCCATTTTTAAGCGCTTAAAACTGCCGATGGATGAACGCATGCGGTACGTTCAAAAGCTGGTTAGACTTCACCTTCGTCCGATTCCCTTGGTTAAAGATGAAGTTACTGATTCGGCTTTGAGACGATTGCTCTTTGATGCAGGGGATGATATTGATGATTTAATGAAGCTTTGCCGAGCAGATATCACCTCCAAAAACGATAAAAAAGTAAAGCGGTTTTTGGAGAACTTTGACAAAGTAGAACAAAAACTGCGAGAAGTCGAAGAAAAAGATCATGTTCGGAATTTTCAACCTCCCATCAGTGGAGAAGAAATAATGGAAGCCTTAGGCTTGGAACCCTCAAAAATCGTAGGGGAAATAAAAGAAGAAATAAAAGAAGCTATATTGGAAGGCAAAATTCAGAATAATCCCGAAGAAGCCCGGCGATTGATGCTTCAATTGGCCAAAGCAAAAGGACTGGTTAATTCCTAAGATTAATAAAAACAAAAAACAACTATTGAATATGAAAAGAATAGTCTCCTTTTTAGCCATAGCATTGAGTGTGCACCTCAGTTATGGACAAGAATCTAATGATTCGATTCCAAAACTGGATGCAAAAACAAAGCGGATACTGAATATTGAAGATCAAGCAGCTTATCAGCTGGCGATGCGCTACAATGATCCGGCTATGGCGAAAACGAAATTGTATAACTTGATCATCCGAAATCCAGAGAATTTAAGGTTTCAAGAAGCCTTGGGTAGTCTTTATTTTGAAATGGGAGAATCGACCTCTGCGGCCCTAGTCGCTTTAGATATCCTGGAAGTTAATGATAAGAGTATTGGTGCACTGGAAATTGCGGCTTATTCTCTGGAACAAGTGGGTGCCTTGGATCGGGCTCTTCCTCATTTCGAATCGCTTTATTTATTGACTGGAGATAATTTTAGTTTATATAAGAGTGGTTTTTTACAATACTCACTGAAGCGGTTTGAAGAGGCGATGAATTCGGTCAATTTGCTCATAAGCGAAGCAAAGACGGATGAAAAAATCGGATTCCCAAAGAGCCAGACCGAAACCCAAGAGGTATTAATGAAGGCCGCAGCCTTGAACCTGAAAGGAATGATTTATTTGGAGCAAGGCTCAAAAGAGGATGCAAAAGTTGCTTTTGAGGAAGCGATTCAATTAGACCCTGCTTTTGAAATGGCCAAAGAAAATCTTCAAAAAACGCAGTAAGAATAAACTAATCGTAGTTGAAACCGGCCTTTGGTCGGTTTTTTTTGTGATACAGATCTAATAGGTTCAGATAAAAAGTATGTAAGCCAAGGTGGTAGTAGCCATAGAAAGACCTAGACTTAATAGGATGATCTTACCGTAGTTAGTGACCCATTGTTTAACTTTACCGCCATTCATGACGACTAACTCGCTTTTTGGCTTGATCACCTCCTGCACGATGGCAAGTGTTCCCAGAAAATAAACCAATAAAATCAATATAAAGCTTGCTACCGCCTCCATTTTTCAAAAGTAATAAAGCGGTCCTTTCTTAGGGAAGAATATCAAAAAGTTAACGATTTGATAATAAAGCAAAAGCGGCTCACTTCGGTGAACCGCTTTGTGAATACCATTTATTTTACTGCAATTGGATCTGGGTTTCCATCTGGATCTCCAATAGCTAGTCCGTCAGACTGGAGATTTCCAGTAAGGAGAATTCCCGCAACATGGGGAGAGGCCATCGAGGTACCGCTGTAAGTGGCGTATCCCCCGGGAACGGTTGACTTGACCGATACCCCCGGTGCGGCAAAATCCACGGGAGGATTACCGAAATTGGAAAAAGAGGCAAACCGGTCACTTGCATCAATAGCAGAAACGGTATAGATATTGGTACCGTTTGCTCTTGCTGGGGATGAATTATTCGCGTTTTGAGCTTCATTTCCGGCGGCTAAAGCAACTTTTACTCCTGCATTCGCCATACTTATGACAGCGGTATCAAGGGCATCAGAAGCTGGGCCACCTAAGCTCATGTTTGCCACATCTCCAGAGTTGGCATTGGCGGTGACAAAGTCCACTCCGGCAATCACTCCAGAGTAAGAGCCTGATCCTCTACTGTCCAATACTTTGATCGGAACGACTGTTGCGCCAGCAGCTACACCGATCACGCCAATATCATTATTTTTAGCGGCAATAGTTCCTGCTACATGTGTGCCATGACCATTGCCATCAGCGCTTAGATCTGAATCTTTTCCCTTGGTAAACGCATTGAATCCCTGAGATGGGTCTACCGTCAGGTCAGGATGATTGGCGTCGATTCCTGAGTCAATCACATACGCTTTAGCAGATCCAGTGTAAGCCGAACCACCGTTTACACGAGTAATTCCGTAGGGAATTTCTTGAGTAGGATCACTTCCTCCGCCGTCATCTCCCCCACCTCCAGGACCTTTTCCTGGAGGTGGGGCTAATGCGACAATTCGATCTGGCTCGATAAACTGGACTGCAGGGTCTTTGGATAATTCATTGAATTCTTCATCACTAAGACTTACTGAAAACCCTTCGATAGCATTGGCGTAAACATGCTCTAAATTGCCTTCAGCAATCCGGTATTTAGTCAAGAGTTCTGAACCAATTTTCCGCATTGCCGCTTGATTGGCCGCATAATCTTTGGTTTTTCTAAAATTCAGTTGACTAGGATTCAATCGTACAATGTACTGCCCTGGGATAATGTCTCCATTTTTCGCATTAACGACTTCTTGGAGGGGACCAGTCAAAGTAGGGCTTTCTTCCATTGGCTGGCAGCCTACTGTCAGCCCGCCCAGGATTAGCCCGGCATAGAGGGCTGGTTTTTTCCATGAATGTTTTTTCATAAGGTTGGTTGATTAGTAAATAAAATAAGGTTAAACGGTACTTATTTGAAATAAGTGGTTTAATATGAGGTAAAAAATCCAATTGTCCTATTGAAAAATTAAAAATATGCAAAAGAAAGTATTCATCTGGAGAGAAAGGATCGTTGATTGTAGATAAATGACTTTCATCACCAGGTAAGAAAAAAGCCCCTTTAGGAGGGGCTTGGATTTAATTTTTTTGAATCTTATTCGACTCGATCATGGTTCCTGCTCTGGTTTTGTGATCCAAGGTACTACCGAGATCAATTCGATCCAGCCTTTCAATTCTTCCAGAAGAAGGCGTTCCTGTGATTTGTTCGATGGCTGTTCGGAGTAGCAATTCATTGACATCCCCAAATTGGCGAGATCGTTCTTGATTTTCGGTTACGGTAATATTGGGCGTAAACCCTTCTGTATAATCTGATTCATCATTGCTGTTGAAACTTTGGGTCACAATGGGTAAAATGCCGTAGCGGTTTTCTGGATTTTCCTCATCCTCAAACGGAATAGACCCCACGTTTTTGCCAGTAGTAACATCCCCAATCAAAAACACGTCCATATAAGGTCTGAGTCCATTGATAATCAATTCAGAAGCAGAAGCTGTTCGCCTAGAGGTCAAGAAGTAAACTCGATTCCCGGATAAGGTATTCCCTAAATTTTGCTCTTTTGTCCTAAATTCAGTTTGTACATCCTGAAAGTCATCAAATTGACTTAAGAAACTGTTGTATTTTGTTTTAGAAAAAATAGAACCCTCACCCACACCCGGAGCAATTAAACTGGCCAAATTCACAGCTGAGGAAACAAAGCCTCCTCCATTATATCTGAAATCAACAATGAGATGGTTAATCCCCTCAGCTTTGAAATTTGCAAAAATGGCATCCATTTCCTGATCATAACTAGTGCTGTTGTTTCCAGGTCCTGGTGCAAAGAAATGATAGACCACATACCCAATTTTTTGATTTCCGATTGTGTAAATGGAGTCTAGGAAATTTGGGTTTTCAGAGATCTGAACGGGGGTAAGCTCTAGGTTACCTTGATTTTCGTATTGCTCGGTCGCTTCATCATAGCGTAAAAAGTTGATTGTATGGGGACTTGAAATTTCGCTGAGGATGGTCTGAAAATTATCCACATTCATTTGTTGCCCGTTGATCGTTTGGATAATATCCCCTCGCAATAAACCGGCCTCAGCTGCAGGACTGTTACGCTTTACATAGCTGATTAGTGCGATCACATTTTCGCTATCAGAACTTTCTCGGTATAAGATGAATTCATATCCTGCTTCCAACTCGATTCCATTAAGGGAATTAATCAACTCTTGGAAATCCGGATAAATTACCGAAAATCGGTCGGTAGGACGGAATAAAAGTGATTCATAGTAATCCTCTGGGTCCGATTCTTCTGCTAGGGGTGTCCCGATATCATCCAGCCAGTAATAGACTTGATCCATGATTTCCTGTATCCATCGGTTTACTGCTGCATTGGAGTTTGGATCAACCTGTGGAGCAGTCTCTTCCTTATCTCTGCAGCTGCTAAAAAGCCCAATGAAAAGAAGAAATAAGAGAATATGATTAATTTTTTTCATAAACGTTAGGGAGGTCAAATCTTATTAATTAACGCCGAATAGGGGCCAATGTTTTTACTCAGACGGTTCCAAAAGAGACATTATGTGTCTGGCTATCCAATAGCTTTCCTGCTTCACATTTCAGCACCCGATAAGGGTATTTCCGTAGAAGCTCATGATTGTGTGTGGCCATCAATACCGCGGTGCCTTTTTTGTTAATTTCTTGAAAAAGTTTGAAAATCCCATCCGCCACATCCGGATCCAAATTCCCCGTGGGTTCATCGGCTAACAAAATAGAGGGATCATTAAGCAAGGCTCTTGCAATGACTACCCGCTGCTGTTCGCCACCGGAAAGCTGATGGGGCATTTTTGAAGAAGCGTTGGTTAGGCCCACTAAAAGAAGAACCTCAGCCATTCTTTCCTTGATTTTCCCTTTGTCCTTCCATCCGGTAGCTTTCATGACAAAGGCTAAGTTTTCAGCAATTGAGCGATCATTGAAAAGTTGAAAATCCTGGAAAATAATTCCCAGTTTTCTCCTGAGAAAGGGTACTTCGGAGTTTTTGATCTTGGTCAGATCAAAGCCGGCGATTTCTATTTTTCCGCTTTTTAGAGGCAGGTCTGCATAAAGTGTTTTGAGTAAAGAACTTTTTCCGCTTCCGGTTTTTCCAATCAAAAATACAAACTCGTGCTGTTCCACCGAGAAGCTTACATTGCTTAGGATAGGATCTATTCCTTGAAAAATTGTGGCCTGGTCGACCTTTAATACCGGTTGTGTAGCAAAATCCATCGACTGTTAAAGTTCTAGTTTTTGTAATTTTCCAAATGGAAGGTTTTTGATCAGGTTTTCCAGTGCTTCTTCCTTTCCTTCCAAACCAAATTTCTCAATATTTTTCATTGGACGGTCAGCCCTAAAATAAGCTACCAACACAAAGTTCTCATCCCGAATCTGGATGTAATCGGGGATCTTTGCTTTTCCTTTTACCTTAATAATATACATGATTTTTTTAAAAAAGTCGGTTGACGTACAGTAGGTCAACCGACTAGTTTATTATTAGTTGCCGGCGGCTTTGGCATGATCTGCCAGAAACTGTGCCAAACCCGAGTCAGTCAGTGGATGCTTAAGTAATCCGGTGATTACTTTAAGAGGGCAGGTGACCACATCTGCACCGATTTCAGCACATTTGATCAAATGCATGGTATGACGGACAGAAGCTGCTAATACCTCAGTGGCGTAGCCATATGTTTGGTAAATGTGAACAATTTGTTCAATCAGCTCCAGCCCATCAAAGGAAATATCATCCAGTCTTCCAATGAATGGAGAAACATAGCTTGCTCCCGCTTTGGCAGCTAATAAGGCTTGACCCGAGGAAAATACCAAGGTACAGTTGGTTCGGATTCCTTCTCCGTGGAAATACTTTAGTGCTTTCACCCCATCTTTGATCATTGGTATTTTGACCACAATTTTATCATCGATTTTAGCGAGTTCCTTACCTTCCCGGATCATGCCTTCGTAATCTGTCGAAATTACTTCGGCGCTGACTTTGTCGTCGACAATATCACAGATGGCTTTGTAGTGGGCGCGGACATTGTCGTCCCCTGTGATTCCTTCCTTTGCCATCAGGGAAGGGTTGGTGGTTACTCCATCCAATACGCCTAAATCGTAAGCCTCGCGGATTTCGTCTAAATTGGCGGTGTCAATAAAGAATTTCATTTTAAGAAGGGGTTAAATAAATGTGAAAGAAAGTAGGCTAAACATGGTGTCAACCCAACAGGTATGGTAACAAAGTTAAAAGATTAATCTCGTTTGGAAAGCTCAAAAAAGATAAAAGCTTGGCAATTTTCTGGGCAAAAAAGAAGCGGCATCGCACCGCTACAACCGCCTACCCTTGCTTCCTTCCGGACCTGGGGGATTCAGCAGGAGCTGGTCGTGCCGCTAGTCCACAAAGGTAGGGTAAAATTGCCTCATGTCAATGGGATTAACCCCAATCTTTTGAGACCGGACTCCTCGAGGCTGATAATCAATTCATTTAAAATAAGGGAGGACTTATTTTTTTCTTTTCCATTTGCTAATTGATCACCGTTCATTTGTTTATTTCCTTGTCGAATACCCTCTTTTTTTGCGGTCTGGAGGTAGAAAAATGTACTGATTATTTCCAATCTGAAGCTGTTACCCCATACTGGGGAACGTACTTGAAATTATGATTTTGAATTATTCACTGATTTCAATGCCGGCCTGCATCCCCCTGACTTTTTCGGTATTAGCAAGCTCCTTTGCAGGTAATTGATCGTTCCTTCGAATTTGTGCTGGAAGATCTTCTTGAAAAATTGAATGGCTGCTTGGACATCACCGTCCAAAGGTAAGTGTTGGAATGTTTTCATCCTTAGTGCCCTTCGGCGTGGAATGGTCTAATTTAAAGCTAAGTATCGATAGGATAATCCCTATTCCAGAGAGTAGAAAAGAGCTTTGCAGATTTATTTCAGATGATTTTATGGCTGCAAACTGTAATACTAAACCCGTTAGCCACACCAAATTACCAAGCTTGGATTTTCTCCTTTCCCCTAATGCATCTGCTTCACTTTTGGCAGGTTTCCCCAATTCCAAAATCGGAATCAATACCCTACGATACTGCCATAAAATACTAAAGTTCATTACCAATAGTACCCCCAATACATAAGGGGTTCCAATCCACTTTTGCGAGATGGTAAATAACAGGATACATAAGATCATAGGCACTAGCATGATACTTCCCAACAGCTTGAATCGACTGGTTAGCATCAAATAGCCAATGCTTACCTGAGATACAGCTATAAATTTGCCAAAAAGCTCAAGATTGTATTCCTGAAGCTGCTCAATTAAATCCGGTGGTCCGATCCATCCAATGAATAGATGCCCTTCAAAAAGCTTGACCATGCCCGCACTCCAAAAGGTAAATCCTAAGAAAATGGCTATAAAATGGATGAAATTGCGCTTCATACTCAATGGGAATAAAGTGGTTAATTTAACTGATAATAGGGGAAAGTTAGGTATTTGCGCAAAAAGTTCAGCTCCCAGCAACTGCTTATTTAAAGATAAAAACCGGTTGGTTCAGTAAAATTTCTTGGATAGAGGAAGCATTGGCAAAAAAGTAAGGTCACATTGGGTTAAAACAATTATTTTTGGGAGGAAAAGCGTCTTATTAAGTCACATACGATCATTCTGTTTCACAATCCTATGGCAATATCTACAAGTGAACTGGCTCCAGGAAGTAAAATCACCCATCCGAAATTTGGTTTGGGAATGATACTTTCTGTGGATGAAAAGTTTTATAAAATTTATTTTTATTCAACCGAGGAAGTCAAACTACTCGCCAGAGATTTTGATGGCTTTACGGTAGAGGATGCCAAAAAACCCGATTTTCCCATGCTAACCATGCGGGATGTCGAAAAAGCGATACGAGAGGCTTTACTTGCTACCTCTGAGCGGGCACCCCTTGTACCGATGGGAGGAAAATGGATCGGGGGATCGATAAATATCCTTCCAGGTGATCCTAGTTTGCAATCAAAGGAAATTTCAGTAGATGCTTTTTTTCATAAGATTGTAATGGTGAGAGAAAAACTCCGGGTTTTGGAGCAAAATATCAATAATCATCCCAAACTTGATGATCAAGATCGGGTGCATCTCCAGCAATACATTACCCGATGTTATGGTTCATTGACCACCTTTAATGTGTTGTTTGCATACAAGGAAGACCAGTTTAAAGGAAGTAGTGGGAAGGAGTAGGCAACTAGAAAGAAAAACATGGTTTAACTATTTGATTTTTAATGTGTTTTTTCAATGGATTGCACGAAAAAAAATCTCAATTTTGCCTTTCTTATCTTTGGATAAATATGGCTGAATCGAAATTTTTAAACAAAATAATCTTAGTTGACGATGACCCGGCTTTTCATCTGATCGCTAAGAAAAACTTAAAAAAAATTGAGGTATACCAACCACTTCAATCGTTTTACACGGGGAAAGAATTCCTTCAATCGATCTTAGAACAAAAAGATGAAGCAAGGCCTAATTTCTCCAACTTGGTCTTATTGGATATCAATATGCCTGAAATGAATGGTTGGGAATTTTTGGAGGCTTTTTCTCAGCTAGACCATGCTCTTCAGCTGGGGTATTACATTGTCATTTTGACCAGTTCGATTTCCCTAGAGGAGCGAAATCGGGGTTTGTCTTACCCCATGGTCAAAGGCTACTATCACAAACCGATGAATAAAAATGGCATTCGGGGGATTTTAGATGATTATATGGCCAAGGTCAATCCTGAAATCTAAGCTGAGGTACTTGGTAGTTTCACCATATCGGACCAAAAACCCTCGATGGCACTGACCGCATCATCGAATGATTCCATATCTACCGGCTTGGTGAGGTAAAGATTGGCAAAGGACTGATAGCTTTTTTTGATGTCATCAGGTGAAGAAGAGGTGGTAAGGACGATTATGGGAATATGTCTGGTTTTGTCGTTATTTTTCAGGGTTTTCAAAACCTCATGTCCATTTTTAAGTGGAAGATTAATATCCAATAAAATCAAATCCGGACTGACTTCCTTTCTAAACGGACCTTTTTTAGTCACAAAATCGATTCCTTCCTGTCCATTGGTTGCAACCGATATTTTTTTAATAAAGGGCCGACCCGAAAGCACCTCTCGGATCAGAAGGATATCCCCTTCATTATCTTCAATCAGTAAAATGTGCATGTTTCTCATACGGGTTTTTTTGGTAAGGTAAAAGTAAACGTACTACCCACATCTAAGTTTGATTCGACCCAGATCTTTCCGCCCAAACCTTCTATTATTTTTTTAACTATGGCTAGTCCCATTCCAGTCCCATTGTATTCTTCTTTTCGATGCAGGCGTTGAAAAATAACAAAAATTTTATCAAAGTAATCGGTTTTGATCCCAATACCATTGTCAGAGACGGAAATAGACCAATGATCAGCCAGCTCTTTACAAGTGACTTCTACGATTGGTGGGACATCGGGTTTACTATATTTGATGGCATTCCCAATGAGGTTATGGAGAACCTGCAACAAGGGTGAAGGATAGCTTTTTACTTTTGGGTTTCCCCTAAAGAGGAGTTGTCCGTTTTTCTCTTCCAAGAGTCGCTTTTGGAGTAAGCCGACTTCTTTAATGACTTCCCGAAGATCGATCGGTTTGATTTCCTCCTCTTGCTTGCCTACGCGTGAAAATTCCAACAGATCTAAAATAATCTGCCGCATTCTGACTGCCCCTCCTTTGGCAAAATCAATATATCGCAGTGCTTTTTCATCCAGCTGGTCCTGATATCGTCGTTCCAGTTGAGATAAAAAGCTGGATACCATCCGAAGGGGTTCCTGTAAATCATGGGAGGCGATGTAAGCAAATTGTTCGAGTTCGGAATTGGAAATGGCCAATTCCTTCGCCTGTTTTTCTAGATTCTCATTGAGCCGCTTCAGGGATTCTTCATAAGATTTTCGCTCGGTGATATCTGACATAGCTCCTATCGCTCTGATTGGGATGCCTTTGGTATTTCGGATAAATGAGGCTCTGTCAGCGACAAAAGAATAGCTGCCATCGGCTTTCAAAAATCGGTATTCCTCAATCCAATGATTAGACTCCGAACTTTTCATCATTTCCTCTATTTTCTCTATAATTCTGGGTCTATCCTCTTGATGAATCAATCCGATCAGTTTTTCAAATCGGGGTTCGAATAAATCCGGGTCATAGCCAAAAAGTGTTTGGAACCCTTTCCCCCAGAAGAGCTGGTCATTTAGGATATCATAATCCCAAATTGCGTCATTGGTTGCTTTGGCGACCAGTTCAAAGCGCTCGTTGGAAGCTTCCAATTCCGCCTTTGCTAATTTTTCACTCGTGACATCTTTGAAATACACGGTAAGTCCCATTTCGGAGGGAAAAACCGAAACATCAAACCAGCGCCCATATTTCGCGAAATAGTCCTCAAAATGCTGAATCTTACCGGTTTTCATGGCTTTTTGATAAAAATCACGGGAAACCGGATTTGCTTCATCATCGAACACATCCCAAAGGTTTTTCCCTAAAATGGACTCTCGGGAAATCCTCAACATCTGCTCGGCTTTATAATTCCAATAGGTCACCTTGAACTTGAGGTCTACTGCAAAAAAACCATCTCCAATACTTTCGAGAATCGTATTGCGCTCTTCCAAAAGTTCCTGTAAATCAATTTCTGCGACTTTTCGGTCATGGATATCTTGAAAGCTTCCATAGGCCCGGAGCACCAATCCATTCACCACTTGAGCATTTCCTATGCAACGGATCCATTTGGAATTTCCTTGAGGTGTGGTGAGCAATAATTCGATGTCAAAGCCTACTCCAAACCGAATTAATCGCTCCATGGCCTCTCTTGCCTGATTTTTATATTCTCCTTGATAAAATGAATAAGCGGATTCAAGTTCGATGCCCTGCTTATCGGATTCCAATATCTCCCGAGTCGTGTTGGACCATTGGAGCAGTAAGGGGTCTGCGTCAGGAATGACTTCCCAGCTGCCGATTTTGGCCATTCGCGCAGACTGTTCCAGAAGGTTTTCCAAGTTTTTTTGGTCAGTGGTATCCATGACCAAGCTGTCCCAGATTATCCTCCCATCTGCCATTTTATGTGGAGTACCAACGCCTTTGAGGTATCTGATTTTACCATCATGGGAAAGGACCCGCCATTCACAATTCCAGTTGCTGAGGTTGCGGGCAGAATCCTCTATGCTTTTTCGCAGGTTTTCGATATCGCCACCCATGGCTACTTGAGTCCAAACCAAGCCACTATCCCGCACACAATCTTCGGGACTTAGCCCCCAGATTTTATACGAACCTTGGCTTACATGTTGTAGCTTGTTGCTGCCATCCGGATTTAAAACGTATTGAAAAATTACCCCCGGAATACTGTCTGAAACACTTTTGAACCGCATTTCCACCATTTTTCGCTCGTGTATATCCTGAATCGAACCAAAGATTCGAATGCATTTACCATCCACCATTTCCGCTTCCCCGATGGAACGGATCCAGCGTTCTTTCCCTTTGGCGGTGATGACAGGAGCCTCAAATTCATAATTTTCTCCGGATTCCATTGCCTTTCGAACCTTTTCGTTGACCATATCCCGATATTCTTTTCGGTAAAATTCTAAGGCGTTTTCTAAAGTCAGGATTGTGTTTTGATCGGTTTCATGAATCTCATGAGTCATCTTTGACCATTTGATTTCCTTGGTTAAAAGATTGACCTCCCAGCCACCTACTCTGGAGAGCTTGGAAGCGTTATGGAGTAGTTCCTCCAGTTTTTTAAGTTCGGTGATATCCCGGCCAAAGGCGAAAACATTGGAGTCGCTGCCGAAGATTCCCGATGAGCTCCAGGAGATGTATCGGTATTCACCAGATTTCGTACGATACCGGTTGACAAAATTTCTCGCCAGTCGTTCCCCGGATTTGGTTTCTTGGTATTCCTTGCTCGTGTCGCTGAGATCATCCGGATGCACATAATCTATAAAAGGGCGGGTGGTAAGTTCTTCTGCTGAATAGCCCATAAGCTGACAGAAGGCAGGATTTACTTTGGAAAAATAACCATTTGGGGTAGCAATGGCCAAAATATCCGGCGCATTTTCAAAAAACTCCATGAGTTCTTCTTCCTGCTGTTTTCGCTCAATTTCCTTTCCCAAAATTTCCTGAATGACCTGAAGGATAGACTGCGTTTGCAGGTCTTTTTCTAAGTCTGAACTGCAAAGGATGAGACAAGATCCAATGATTTCATCTTTAGATTCGATGGGGATTGCGATACCCGATTTCAATCCAAATTCTTTGGCGGATTGTGAGCGAATAAAATTCGGGTTTTTTTCTAAATGATTCCATACCTGTACCGATCCTGTCTTCCAAGCCGCTCCCGGTAGTCCAGACCCTTTGCTTAGTTCGGATATGGTTTGCTTATGGGTATAAATTGATTCGTATTCGAGGTGTTTAATACTTTTACCTACTAGTTTGAGTTTAGTTTTGGAGTTGCCTTTTAACCATATTTCCGTGATTTCAAAATTTCCAAAATCCAAAATAAGCTGGCAAACCGCTTGGTAGATTTGTAATAGGCTTTGGTCTGTTTTAAATAATTCTGAGATTTTAGCCTTGAGCTCCTTTTGCTCTTGATCGATATGAAGCTGGGTCTGGTCCCGGAGTACTCCGATCATTCGGATCGCCTTGCCTTGTTTGTCACGGATCATAAATCCCTTTTCCTCTACAAATGCGTAGGTTTGATCCTCTTTGAGAAAACGGAAGGTATTGTCCCACCTGGACTGATCGGGGTTTTTAATGAATTGTTCCCACTCTTTTTCTTTCTTTTCTCCATCCTCAGGATGCATGAGCTTTCTCCAATGACTCAAAGTGAAATTTTCAAAATCGATTTGATGGCCAAATACTCGAGTGAAGCTTTCTCCCCAGGTAAAGATATCTTTCTCCACATCCCAGTCAAAAATCGCCTCATTGGTTGATTTATTGACATATTCGTAGCGCTCATTTGAACTTCGGATTTTCTCTAAGTAATCAAACTTGGCCATTAAAATGGACACCAGACGGTGGGTTCGCTCCAAGGTTTCCAGTTCCTGGGCTGATGGGGACTTCGGATAAGGGAAATAGT
The DNA here is from genome assembly GCF_024305035.1 of Algoriphagus sp. Taxonomy (GTDB): domain Bacteria; phylum Bacteroidota; class Bacteroidia; order Cytophagales; family Cyclobacteriaceae; genus Algoriphagus. The sequence continues at coordinate 51,655 of NZ_JAMWZB010000025.1, read as the reverse complement.
AAGCCACTGTCCCGATAACCTGTGATCCTGCTGAAATTACTGGGAATGACCAACAAGCACCGATTTGGTAACGCTGAGCTAATTCTCTGAAATCTTGCCAATAAGGGCTTTTTTGGACATCATCTACCAAGACATTTTCTTTTAGAAAAGCTGATGTTCCGCAGGATCCTTGGTTGAGCCCGATGGGCTGTCCTTCGATTTCAGAAATGTATTGGTTTGTCAAAGATGGGGAGCTCAAGTTTCTGAGTTGATCATCTTTAACCCGAAGGATAGACCCTTTTAGGTCCGGAATTAGCTCTTCGAGCTGTAGAATTAATTGATCAAAAATTGTTTTTTCTGAAGCATTTTCTTTAAAACTTGCCTCCATGACCTCTTTTTCGATGGCCTCCAAGGTTCTGAAGTAGTGTTCTCGGCTAATGTCCCGCATGGCCCCCACCGCACGGATGGCCTTTCCTGTTTTATCTCGTAGAATGACGGCTTTATCGTAAACATACGCGTAGTCTTGAGGTCCCCTCAAAAGGCGGAACTCCATTTCCCAAACTTCCTGGTTTTTGTTTTTAAGGGCAGCTCTGAAGCTGTTCAGCACCCTTTTTTTATCCTCTGGATGAATCGCTTGGTTGATCAAGTCATTGTTTTCTGCTTCTGATTGAATCTGAAAGTTGAAGCTTTTGCGGAAGCCGTCTCCCAAAAATAGGGATTGGTTTTTTGGGTTGAAGTCCCAGATACTTTCCGAACCGGCTTTCATGACCAGCTCAAACCGCTCATTACTTTTTTTGAGAAGATTTTGCGCACGTATAATGGCCGTGACATCCACTGAATTGACTACTATCCCTTGGATATCAGGGTCATCAATAAGGTTAGTGGCTACACTTTGGAGCCATCTCCAGCCATCTTCCTGATGTTTCATTCGGAAGGGACGACCTTTGATCTGCCTTTTATGATCAATTGCTGAGAAATCTCTTCTCACCTGCTTTACATCTTCAGGGTGAATAAAATCTTCGGCAACCTGTCCGATAAGGGTTTCGATTTTTTGACCTAAATAGGACTCATAATTTGGGCTGAGGTAGTTGTAAGTTCCTTGAGGACTGATGATGGTAACCAAGTCTGCTCCTTCCTGAGCGAGTGTTTTAAACCTTTTTTCACTTTTTTGTAGGTTTTCTTTAGCCAGGTACTCGGTGGTAATGTCCTTAAAGTTATCGACAATTCCATTGATGACCGGGTCATGAAGCATATTGGTGATGGTAGCAGAAACCCATCTCCAGGAACCGTTTTTGTGTTGGACTCGAGCAGGATGTCCCGGGAGCGATTTTCCTGGATTTGCCAAAGCTGCTTGGAGTTGTTTCTCTACTCCGGCAAAATCATCCGGATGTACAAGTTTGTCCAGACTGATTTTCATCGCCTCGGATTCGGAATAACCCAATACCCGATGAATAGATGGGGAAACGTAAGTTGGTTTTCCATCTAAGCCTAAAATTGCCACCGCCTCATCGCTATTTTCGACTAGAGTCCGAAACCGTTTTTCACGTTTAATGATCTCTTGATTAGCAATGACCTGCCCTGTGATGTTCGTGTGGGTACCAAACATCCGAGCAGGGTTACCTTCCTGGTCCCAATCCATCACTTGGCCTCGGTCTAAAACCCAGATCCAGGATCCATTTTTATGCTTCATCCGGACCTCGCATTCATACATTTGGTTTTTGCCTTGAAGGCAGCTTTCCAGCCAGAGATTGGAAGTTTCTAAATCTTCGGGATGAATAAATTTTACCCGGGTTTCTCGGTCGATGGTTCCCAGTTCCTCCAGGGTGTAGCCAATCATTTCTGCCCAACTTGAACTGTAGTGCAATTCATTGTTTAAAATATCCCATTCCCAAGTCCCCACTTTAGTGGCAAGAATAAGATTATGGACTCGAAGATGCTCTTTTTCCAATTCGGATTTAATCTTTTCGAGCTGAATTTTGTGTTGGTTGAGTTCCAATACATGAACTACTTGATTGGCAAGTTTTCGGAGCCCTTGGATTTGGGCATCCGAAAGTTTACGACGTTTTTGGTCCTGCACACAGATACTTCCAATCAGGTTGTTTTGGCTATCGATTAAAGGAGCTCCAGCATGGAATACAACCCCATTTTCCCTGTTGACAAGGGGATGATCCTGATAGTTTGGGTTTTGGTTGATGTCTTCTAATACAGTAATCTCATTGGGTCTTTCCAAAAGCTCCCGGCAAAGCGATTTTTTTACTGAAATTGTCGGAGCTTTTATCCCTTTGCTGGCTTTGAAAATCTGTTCACCATTGATGAAGAAGGAAATAAACGCATAAGGCACTTTGCAGAGCTCTCGCGCCAATTCAGCTAAATCATCAAACTCCTTTTCTAGGGTAGATGTCAATGCCGTTTCTAAAAATGATTCAGGATTATCGTTTTTTTCAGAATTCTTCATTTCATATTCTGGGAATAAAAAATCGGTTATGATAATTTCACTATTAATGTAAGGATATTTTGGAGAAATTATAGATGACTTTTTTTGAAAAAATACTTAGGAAGAGGAAAATCTCCGAAAAGTTCTTTTCCCTAGACTTAAATCTCGGCTTGGATTCAATTTTAGCATGATATACCTATCCCTACTTATTACTTAAAAATCTAACTTAGCTATGATTAATTCGGTATTCCTAATGTAATGTTAAAATTCGGTTCGTTGGGCTTGGTTTTAATCAGGTAACCAAGGGGTTGACTGATTTCAAAGTTTTGAAAAAAAATGCTCTTGAGAGTTTGAATTGTTCTTTTGACTGCACCCTATTGGGCTGAAAAAAAAGAGATGAATAAGAAATAAAAAAATCATTTTGTGGATATTATAATTTTTAAAGATATTTGGTTGAATGATTTTTTAGGCATTTAATAAATCCCCCTATAATGATGAACCCTGATTGGTCAAAAGTAATCAACAACGCTGTGGAGGTATTGCAAAAATCCGACAATGGCATTGTTTTACTCGATATGTACAACACTATATTGACTCCGGAAGAAGCAGCTTTTAATAAAATTACGGTTACGCCTTATAATGCCCTAAAATTTATTCAAGAGCAGTTTTTATCGCTTGGTTTTGATATCTATAAAAAAGAAAACCGAATAAAGATGATTGCCTTACTGGAGGAAATAGACCGACAAATGAATGAAAAACGAAAAGCTAAACTTTAATTTAGCTAAGACAATCTGAAGGGGGGATGGAGCCCTGATTAGCTTTTTTATGATTTATCCTCAACCAGTATTCAATACCGGTGAATTATTAGTACCTTGATCAGAAGGGTTACCAGCACTTCATGACCCTTGGATAGTATACTAAGACTTAGCCTCTACTCAGCCTTCTAGATGAAATTTTGGAATTCGTACAAGAAAGTGATTTGGAATAATTTAGGTTTTGAAGACCTGACTGTCCAAGGGTTGACCTTTTGGCAAAACCAACTTTTTTACATTACGCTGATCTATTTAATTCCATTTAGTACCCTGGTTTTAATTCCTGGCATGTATGTCTCTTTTTTGGAAAAGCGGTGGTTCTTGATCTCTTCTGATATGGTTGCCATTTGCACACTTTTACTTCTTGCTTTTAGTTCTTGGCCAAGCGTCAAAGTAAAAAAATCCCTTTTTATCTATTTGATCTATTTTTTGGCTGTAGTGTTGATGATCGAGTTGGGGCTTTTGGGACCGGGATTGATGTATTTAGTGGGAGGGGCTGTTTTTACGGCCTTACTCTTACCCAAGTCTTATTGGAAATTGTCCATTGGCGCCAGTATTTTGGTTTGTTTACTGTATTATTTGGCTCAAGGCTACGCTTGGGCATCAATTCCCGAAAATCAACGAATTGAGCTGATCCCATTTTTGGCAGTGACGCTTAATGTGTTTTTTGTCAATGCGATTATTGCTATTCTACTTCCTCTGCTTCTCCAAAAAATGGAGGAAAACCTGTTGCTTCAGCGAAATCTCATGGAGCAACTCGAGGGGAGTAATCAACGATTGGATAGCTCTTTGAAAAAGCTTGAATTTTATAATCTCAGTATGGGGCAACTGGTCAAAGTGACTTCTCAGGAACTGCAAGAACCCTTGCGGATGATTTCGGCTTTTCTGAGACGAATCAAGGATAAGTATCACGATCGGTTGGATGAAAAGGGGCTGACCTTTATCGATTTTGCCATGAAGGGTGAGCAGGATGTTCGGGATATCGTCATGCGTCTCTGGGAATTTTCGATTGCAGAAAAGGCCGAATGGAAAGTGGAGACGATTGATCTCAATGCATTGGTTCAGGAAATTCTTCTCAGCAATAAACGTGAAATAGAAACTTACCCAGTCAAAATTCAAATTGGGAAGCTTCCCAGAATCAATACCGATAAGGACATGATTACGGCTATTTTTACGAACCTATTGATGAATGCCGTGCAGTTTTCTAAACCCAATCAAGAAAATAAAATTGAGATAGCCTATACCGAATTGAAAAATGAACTGGTTTTTGAGTTTGGCGATCATGGAATAGGAATAGAAAAGGAGCAAATTGATAAAATCTTTTTGGCCTATAAACGAATCCCCATTCAAAACTACAAACGCAAACGAATAGGCCTAGGTCTTCTCATCGTGAAGCGAGCAGTAGAAGCCCTCCAAGGAGAGGTTTGGATCGAATCAGTTTTTGGTAAAGGAACAACTGTCTTCGTGTCCTTGCCCAAGCATATCCGAAAGGAAGATCAGGATTAGCTTTTCCTTTTGTGAGCGAGAGATGTTTTGGTGAATGCTAGCGGTTTGGCCGTGGGAAAGCTGCTTTGGTGGAAATCAGCCACTCAAAAAGCTCCGACCTTAAGTCCGCAGCAAGTTGGGGTTTCTGGCTGGCTAGGTTTTTCTTTTCACTGATATCATCTTTAATGTGATACAATTCCACCTGTTTACTTTCGAAGAAATAAATCAACTTCCAATCACCTTTTCGGATGACCGAACCCGGATTTCCTCCCTGATTTCCATAGTGCGGATAATGCCAGAATAGGCTCCGGTTTTCTAAATCTTCAGAGCCGGTGATCAGGTTTTTCAAACTTTTTCCATCTTCATCTTCGGCTTCTCCACCTATTCCTGCCATTTCCAATATCGTTGGTTTCAAGTCCATGGAAATCACAGGGGTTTGGATTTCTATTCCTTCCTGTAAGTTTCCCGCCCAATTCATCAAAAGGGGTACACGAATTCCTCCTTCGTACAACCAGCCTTTTCCGGCGCGGAGAGGCAAATTACTGGTGGGACTGCCCTCTGCGGTGGTTAATCCCCCATTGTCTGAAAAGAATATAATCAGGGTGTTATTCTGTAGCCCTTGTGCATGGACTTCATCGAGTACTTTTCCAATCGCCTGATCCATGGCTTCGACCATTCCCGCGTAGATGGCATGTGCTTGGGTAGTCCGGCTTTTCGTGTCCCACTCGGGTTCGAAGTGATCTTCCAATCCCATCTTAGCTCGTTTTTCAAGGTATTTTTCTTCTAATTCAGGCGTGGTCATTAAGGGAGTATGCACCGCATAAAATGACAAAAAAGCAAAGAATGGTTCCTTGCGATGAGCTCGGATAAACTTCACGGTCTCCTCACCAAGACGATAGGGGAGGTATTCACCCTGTGGTCCATCCTCCAATCGGGGATTGTTGTAGGGAGAAAAGTACTTATTTCCTGTGGATGGGGCCCCTTTACTTGTTCCTCCTTTGTTGATTTCAAATCCCTGGTTTTCTGGCCAAAATTCCTCGCTTTCACCCAAATGCCATTTTCCGGCAAAAAACGTCCGATACCCAGCTTGCAAAAATTCCTCAGCCAGTGTAGTCTCTTCCAAAGCCATATTCGGCTCATAATGGGCTGGTTTGAGTGGTTTATCCCGTGTCCAATGACCGGAAATCTCATCCGGCTGTGGAGCTCCAAACCAGTCGGTATTGTAGGTTTTGGAGGGGTATTTTCCGGTCATGATACTGGCTCTTGTTGGAGAGCAAACCGGCGATGCGGTATAGGCTTGGGTGAACTTGACTCCTGATTTTGCCAGCCGATCCAGGTTGGGAGTTTCATAAAACTGACTCCCGGCATTGCTCATGTCCATCCAGCCAAAATCATCAGCAAGGATAAAAATGACATTGGGCTTTTCTGTTTGCTGAGCCAAAGATGGAAAAGTTGTTAATATCAAACTGAAGCAAATGATCAGATTTTTATACATGGAGGTAAGGGGTTTTTTTAGGTTATTAATACTAAGGCTCCTTTTCGAAAATCCCTAATCTGAAATACAGGAACTGACCCTTTTGAATCGATGAACCTCCGAATTGATTGATTTCACCCCTATTTCCTTATCAGGGATAAAAGGAATATGCGCACTGAATGATAATTGTCATTCCTATAATTGTGACTTTTGCCATTTGTCTATCTGACTTTTAGATGGATATGACTTTTGGAATGAATGATTTGTACCCCCGATTAGCGAGGACTGTAGGTAGATTTGGATTCAAGATAAAACTTGTTAACCCAAAAGACCATGAAACACAATTACTTGCCCATTCGTAAAGGCTTGCTTTTCGCTCTGATTTGTTTCGGATTCAGCTCCGTACTCTTTGCAGAACAAGGAAAAAGCAAAGCAAATGGAAACCCCTGTAATTCCTCAAATCAGTATTTGTATTGGACTGGTGAGATGAATAATGATTTCTTTAATGAAAATAACTGGCGTCTGACACAGGAAAAACCCAGTGCTCCCAATCCTCCCGGATTGACGGGTGGAAGCGGCGAGTCTGCGAAGTCTGCCTGCCTTCCAGGAGCAAACTCGGAGCCCTGGGAGATTTGCCCCAACTCACAGAATCCCGAAAAAGACCCTCATCCTCAAGCGGGGACGTTGGAACCCGGTCAAGCGATCGACTACAATCTATGGGTCGATGGGGCGGAAATCACCGCATCTGGAGATATTACGTTTGCCTGTGATCAAAAAGGAATCACCTCAATTGCTTCTCAAATTGAAGTACAGGGAAGTATCGAGCAAGGGGTTTTGTCACTCGATGGAGAAAGCACAGTGAAAACTCAAAATGAGGATTGGAATCCAGGATTTTCTGTCAATTTCCTTGATCCCGCTTCTTGGCTATATGTCAGCGATGTCAATCCTCTTGAGCTACAGGATCAGCTTTCCCAGATTATGATTTCAAATGAAACTGGTGACCTGGATCAAAATTTCCGTATCAATCAATATTATCAAAAAGGAGCGGTCATTCGACCCTTGGATTCGGAATTCGGACCGATAGAAGTTTTTTCATCGTTGGGAGAAGAGGGGGCAGGAGTCAGCCTTGAGGAGGATTTGATTTATAGAGGCGGAGGAATTCCATTGGGAGATAATGTGCTTTCTTCTTTCATTTTGAAGCGGGGATTTATGGTCACTTTGGCAAATAATCCGGATGGAACGGGAAAGAGCAAAGTGTACATCGCCTCTGAGGAAGATTTGACAGTGGACAATTTACCAGCTGCCATGCAAGGGAATGTGAGTTTTCTCCGCGTGGTGCCGTGGAACTGGGTGACTAAAAAAGGAACCGGCGGATTTTACGGTGGGCTAGATGCCGGTTGGTATTACAATTGGGGCCTGGGTGAGGTTTCCCGGCCCAATTACGACTATGTGCCCATGGCTTGGGGTGCTGGAGGAGCATCTCCGGCCAATATCCAGAACATGATCAATAAAAAGAAACCTTCTCATGTCTTGGGATTCAATGAGTCGGATAATTGCAATGGAGAGTCCGGTCAGTTCAATAACCTTTGTGAACCTGCTGTAGCAGTAGCCTACTATGAAAACCTGATGGGATTAGGGCTTCGTTTGGGTTCGCCCGCCCCCAGGGAAAATGGTCCCACCGGCTGGCTGAGAGAGTTTAATGAGATTGCCAAATCTCGAGATGTACGCTTTGACTTTGTGGCCGTACACTGGTACGATTGGGGAAGCAATCCGGCCAATAGCCCAAATGCCAATGCTCAGGATATTTTCAACCGGTTCAAAGCTTACTTAAATAACGTATACAAAATTTACAATTTGCCGATTTGGATCACGGAATTTAATGCCAACCCCAATCGTGGGAATGCCATACAGGAGGAATTTTTGGAATTGGCCTTACCTTATTTGGAAAGCTTGGCTTATGTGGAGCGCTATGCTTATTTTCAGCCCAATCCCGCAAATTCTCAAAACGATGTCGAGCCGGCTTTTTATTATGACGATAATGACAATCTGACTAATATCGGAGAACTCTATCTCAATCATACATCTTCGCCATCGATTCCAGAATTATCCTACGCAGCTCCCAATAATCTCGAGCAGATGGATGATCCATTGATCGAAACTCCTGTCAATGTCCTCTCTTTCGAAGCAGAATGTGGGGATTACCTTGGAAATCAGTGGACGATCCTGACAGATGAAACAGCGGCTAACGGCCTTTATATCAAAGGGGATCCGAGCCAAGACGGCGAAAGCGCAAATGCAAAGCGGGTTCACTTTGAGTTTGATTTGGAAAATGCGGATGAATACCGGGTTTGGATTCGGTCAAAATCTGTCGCAGGAACCCCCGGTGCTGTGCGGATCGGTGTTGACGGGAATGAACTGGAGCAAGTGGCTCCGTTTAATAGTTCCGAGTTTACCTGGTTTCAGATTCCAAGATTCTATGATCTTGGAGAGGGAAGACATCGGCTGACTTTGGAGTTTCCCAATGCCAGCATTCAGCTCGATCAAGTAGCCATACTCAATGGACCAAGCGACTTGGATGGGTTGTTTCAGGAGGAAGGGGCTTGTGCTCCGGAGGAATTTACTTGGGGCAGGCTATTGACGGATTTGATTGATTATTACGAAGCTGAGGAAGCGAATCTAGGTCCCTGGTGGGAACTGGAAATTAATGAATCTGCGATCGGTGGATTGGCGGTGAAAAGCCTCGAAGATCAGCAGTCCCTAGATGCTCCGGCTGGAGCAAAAGGAATTTTGACCTTTAACCTGGAAGTGGAACAAGCTGACGAATATGAGCTTTGGGCAAAAATCCAAGCCAAAGAAGAAGCGGAGGCAGCACTTTGGCTATCCGTAGATGGAGAAGAGTTTCGGAAATGGAGCAATCTCCAGGACACCCTGTATGAATGGTATTGGCAGAAATTTTACCATAGCTACGATGCTGAGGATAGAGACTTCACTTATTTCTTAAGAGAGGGATCCCATGAAGTACGAATAGCGATTGGAACTGGAAATGTACAAGTAGATCGCTTGGCGCTAGCCAGCAAAGGAAAACTTCCTGATAATGAAGACCCCAATGTCATCGCCCAAGTGGAGGAACAATTGGAATTTGAAGCTGAGGATGCTACTATTCTAGGCAATGCCACTATTTTGAACTGTGCAACCTCATCAAATGGTCAGCAGGTCAATATGCGAAATGTAAATACCAACGGGGTGCGTTTTGATCAGATCGTCGCTCAGGACGCTGGTACGTATATTTTGAGTATTACCTACATGAGTGCAGTTTCCCGTTCCTTCCGACTGGTAGTCAACGGCGATTTTATCGGACAGCAAACCGTGGAATCCTCAGGTGCTTGGTGCAGCGGCGGCGGATCTCCTGATGTATATCAAGTGGAGGTCAATCTCAATTCCGGAATCAATACCATCGAGTTGACTCCATTCAGTGGTGATGCTCCATTTATGGATAAGATCAAATTGGAGAAAGCTGCTTTCGAAACCATTTCTCTCGAAGCGGAGGAAGCAGAATTGATTGGCGGAGTCAATATTGTGAATTGTATCACTGCATCTAATGGCCAACAAGTCAATGCCTTTACAAGTACAGCTAATGCCATTCGTTTCTCTGATATCAGCATCACTCAAGCAGGAACTTACCTGTTAGATATTACCTATATGTCTGCGGTAAATCGTACCATGAATGTGTCCATTAATGGAGATGCTGCCGAAAACTTGAGCTTTGAGGATTCTGGTGAATGGTGTTTTAATAGTGGCCAAACTAGTATCAAAACTGTCGAAGTTGAACTAAACTCAGGAAATATCGCCATTGAATTCAAACCAGATGGTTCCATGGCTCCATTTATTGACAAAATTGCTATTCGATCTTTGGAGACTGAGAACTTTCGTTTGGTAACAGAGGAAGAAGCAGAAGCGGAAAAACTGGCTAAAGATTGGATGATTTATCCCAACCCTATTTCCAAAGGCAGCCCACTTCATATTTCTATCCCCGAGTTTGATGGACAAGAATCGCTGATTCAAGTACTGGACCCAAACGGCAAAATCATTCGCACTGAGATAGTGGGATCTGGCACCCATGAAATGGACTTGTTTGATAGAATTTCTTCCGGAATCTATGTGATTTTGCTGAAGCAAGGATATATCTGGCAAAGCAAAAAGCTGATTGTTCAATAATTAGCTGAACTATTCTTTTTAAAACCCAAGTGCGGAAGAGTCACGGCTTTTCCGCACTTTTTTAATCCGAAAGCCACAATTTCAATTCTTTTTCTGGTTTCTGAATGATTTATCCTCAAGCTTGACCGATTTCACCCCTAGCGTGGGCAGCTTTGATTGGTAGCTTAGTGGAAACAGCTGAATAAGAAAGGAGTTACTTATCAATGACCTGGCTTTTCTTATAAAATTGCTGTCTGTAGTCTTGAAAAAGACTTAAATTACCCACAAACCCAAAATACCCCTGTTCCCATTCGATGCGAACTTATATCCTTACATGCTGGCTCCTGCTTAGCTTTAGTTCTTTTGCTTTTTCCTTTCAGGACAACCGGGCCGAAGAATTCACCATTGACGTCTTGAATGTCAGACGTGGATTGCTCAGTAATTACGTCACCAAAGTGGTCAGCGATGAATACAACTTCAAGTATTTTGCAACCGAAGGGGGGATCACCAAATTTGATGGCTATGATTTTTCAGAATATAAACCAGGAGCCAGCTATCCGGAATTGGAAAATGAAAATATCGAAACCCTCTTCAAAGACCAGGAGCATATGATTTGGATCGGGACCAAAGGGGGAGGGCTTTCCAAACTTGATCCCCAGAAAAACCAAATCCGCTCTTTTAACGAATCATTTGCTGACTTTACCGACAAACCTCTTCGCGTAATAGCCATCAATCAATCCAAGGATGGGCAAATCTGGATTGGCACTTGGGGAAATGGCGTGTTTGTTTTGGATCCCAAAACGGAAAAGGTCACCGATCATTTTCAATATAAGCAACCGGTACAACAAATTATCGCCGATCAATTTTGGAATATTTGGTTTATCAGCGGCCATGAACTGATGAAATTCGATCCTTCAGAAGACCGTCTTATTCGTTTCTCTACAGGAATGGTGCCTTCCAATCTTATTGAAGATACGCAAAGGCAAAAAATCTGGATGATTGGAAATTCGCAGCGTAAGGTAATTTTAGCCTCTTTTGACCAAGAAAGTCAAAAGATCCAACGCCATGAGATAGGCATCTCTGCCAATTTTGTTAAAAGTCTGGGAATGGATCAGCGGGGGAGACTGTGGATCGGGAGCTGGGGAGATGGGCTTTTCATTAGTGATGAGCAGGTTCAAAATTTTCGAAAAATCAATACCAATCCTCAGGGGTCTACTGTCGAAAACATCAACTACTCGATTATTCTTAGTATTGACATTGACGAAAACGGGATTGCTTGGTTGGGTACTTCCCACGGCGGAGCGTTGATCCTGTATCCAAACAAAGGATTTAATTTTGCCACCACGACACCATCCGAAACCCTGTCGGATCGGAATATTACCGCTTTTCTAATCTCCCAAAATGGGGACTCCTACAAAGGGACACTCACCGAAGGACTCTACTCCAATCGATTGGGTAACAGCTATCAAATCGAAAAAGCCATCAATAGGGCCAAAGTGCACACCCTTTACGAATACCGGGATTACTTATTCATCGGGACGGGACTGGGACTTTATATAGCCAAAAACGGAAACCTAGATCAAGCTCAGCACTATTTACCTTACCAAAAAATTACCGCAATTTTGGTTGATTCCAAGGAACGGCTTTGGGTAGGGACGCAGCAGTCAGGAATGAAAATGGCGGATTTTTCTGCCTTCCCAAATTTTGGGGATTGGCTCATTTTTAATGAAAATGAGGATCAACGAAAGCTCCAAAATAATCGAATCAGCCAAATCAAAGAGGATTCTCAGGGCAGGATTTGGCTGGGTACCTATTCTGGGCTCAATCGCTTTGACGAATCCACCCAGCAATTTTTAAGTCATGAAGCCATTTTTGGAGATCGACTCGATATCAATATCATCAATGATTTATTGATTGACGGATCGCAAATGTACCTAGCTACACCGATTGGTTTGGCCACGGTAGGACTGGAAGGTGAGCAGGTGATTTTCCAGGATTTTTATGAAAAAGGCAGTGGAATGGTCAATGATTTTGTCTGTGCCCTCGAGCAGGACCAAGCTGGAAATCTTTGGCTGAGTACGACCACGACCGTGACTAAATTTAATCCTGAATCCAAAAGCTTCATCAATTTTGATCGCGAAGACGGTATCTTGATTAACTCGTTTCATAGCGGCTCTTCATTTAAGGATCAGCGTGGACGGATTTATTTTGGGGGGTCCAATGGTTTGGTTTCCTTTGTCCCTGATCAGATCGAAGAAGTTTTTAATGTCCCTAAGGTGGTATTAACCAAGCTGACGGTAAACAATCAAGCTCTTCATGTGGGAGATGAAGTGGACGGCTCTGTGATTTTAGAAACTTCCATTCAGAATGCCTCTAAAATCAATTTGGATTATTCCCAGAACCACCTCTCTCTCAATTTCGCAGTGAATGACTTTTTCGGGCCAGATAATGTCGCTTATGCCTATCAGCTAAAGGGGATGAACGAGGAATGGGTCGAATTGGGTACCTTAAATCAACTGAGTTTTACAGGGCTTCCTTGGGGAGATTATGAATTGATGATTCGTGCCAGTCGCAACAATCAGGACTGGAGTCCGGTGCGATCGTTATTGATTTCGATTCAGGCTCCACCATGGCTACAATGGTATGCCTTTGTGTTTTATGTGGCGCTGGCTTTAGGGATAGTTTTACTAATTCGATATATCTCCCTTCGTCAAGCCAAATTGAGGGCTGAGCTTCAGATTATTCAGATCGAAAAGGAAAAGGAACATGAGCTAAATGAAGCCAAAATCACCTTTTTTACCAATATTTCCCATGAATTCCGAACGCCTCTTACCTTGATACTCAGTCCGGTGACGGAGCTTTTGGAGCAGTTTGACTTTAAGGAATCGGTCAAAGAAAAACTTTTGCTGGTCGAGACCAATAGCAAGCGCATGCTTCGCCTAATTAATCAGTTGCTGGATTTCAGAAAATCCGAGCATGGGCTTTTGAAGCTGCATTTGAACTTTGCCGATTTTGTCGAATTTTCGAAAGAGGTCTTTTTGAGTTTTCAGAATCTGGCTTCACAAAAGCAAATTTCCTATCACTTTGAATCCAATGCGGATAAGCTCCTTCTGGAATTTGACCGCAATCAGATGGAAATCGTACTGTGCAATTTGCTTTCCAATGCCTTTAAATATACCCGCCAAGGAGGTGAAATTGACCTCCGACTTCGCGTAGAGTCCGGACAACTTACCCTTGAGATTGAGGATACCGGTATCGGCATGAGTCCGGAAGAATCGGCCCGGGTTTTTGATCGGTTTTATCAGGTGCAAAACGCCGAAACGTCCAACCTGGTGGGAAGCGGGATTGGATTGGCCTTTTCAAAAAATATTGTAGATCTCCATGAAGGTGAAATCAGTATTCAAAGCGAAAAAGGGAAAGGCACACAAGTGAAAATTCTACTTCCGGTCGAATACGGAAAAGGTCTATCCATTGACACTGAGGAAGAAAAAGTGAACCTACTCACCGAGATCGAAATCCAAGAGCAAGGTAATCTGAAAATAGAAGTATCGCCCAAATCTGCCCGGATATTGATCGCAGATGATCATGAGGATATTCGAAAATATTTGAGAGGCTTGCTGGAAGATGAATATGAGATTCTAGAAGCTGAGGACGGGCTCGCCGCTTGGGAACTGATCAACCAAGAAATCCCCGATGTGATCATCAGTGATGTGATGATGCCTCGCTTGGACGGGATCAAACTCTGCAGGCAAGTTAAAAGTCAAATCACGACCTCCCATATCCCCGTAATTTTACTGACCGCACGAACATCTTTGACCTATGAGATGGAAGGTCTAAAAACGGGCGCTGAGGATTACATCACCAAACCGTTTAATTCGGGGATCGTCAAAACAAGGGTGTCCAATATCCTTGAAAATCGCAATAAACTCCGTGAATATTATTTAAATAAAGTTCGATTTGAGCCGAATACGGAAAAGGCTACCGAAACGGACATGGATGCGGTATTTATTGAAAAGGCTATCCAGCTCGTCAATGAAAACCTCCAAAATGAAAACTTTGGAATCGAAATGATGGTGGATCAGCTTTTTATGAGTCAATCCACCCTATTCCGAAAAATCAAATCCCTAACCGGGCTTTCGATCACCGCCTTTATCCGCTCGGTGCGATTGAAAAAAGCTGCTCAAATCATCCTCCAAACTAATACTAAATTAAGTCAAGTGGCCTACGAGGTTGGCTTTAATGATTACAAGCACTTCAAAAAGTCCTTTCAGCAGCAGTTTGATTGCCTTCCTTCGGAATATAAATTGAAGATTGTCGAAAAGACAAAATGAGATCTTTTTTATTTCCACTTCAGAGCACATTTTTTCAAGCGATTTAGGCCTGATCGTTCAAATTGGGGTGAAATTTCAAAAACACCATTTAATGGCCAATCTGGCCGATTTAGCCTCCGGATTGCTCGATTTGTACCCCATTAATCAGACTAAGTTTACTCATCTTAGCTTCATGAATTTATCAATAACCCAAAATCTTCCTTCTATGGAACATCAAAAAAGCGAGGGATCCACGCCATGCAGGGAGCGCGTGAAGATTCTTACGGATAAAAAAATCCTCCTGATGGCATGGTTAATTCTCTTTTCGATTGCACCAGCCTGGGCATTTCAGGCGGTGAATGTCAAAGGAAAAATTTCTACCCCAGATGGAGAAGCACTGCCCGGTGTGGTGGTGCTTGAGAAAGATACCAATAATGGAGCGGTAACCGATATCAATGGGGAATACAACATTTCAGTGTCTTCGCCACAATCCGTGTTGGTCTTTAGTCTGATTGGTTTTAGCAAACAAGAATTAACCGTGGGCAATCAAAGTACGATAGATATTACGCTTGCCGAATCGGAAGAACTACTCGAAGAGATCGTAGTGGTGGGCTATGGAGAGCAAAAGAAACTCAACATGACCGGAGCCGTCGAAACTTTAAAATTTGACGATGCGGTCAATACTCCTGTAACCAATTCGGCTCAGTTGATGTACGGTAAATTTTCCGGTGTACAGCTGACTCAATCAACGGGTCTTCCAGGCTCGGATGGCTCGGCAATCACCATTCGAGGAATTGGTACTTTTGGAGGAACCAATCCTTTGGTTGTGATTGACAATATTCAATACGAAGGATTGGCTGAATTCAATAACCTGGCTCCTTCGGATATCGAAAGTATTTCTGTCTTAAAAGACGCTTCGGCTTCTGCGATTTACGGAGCACGTGGTGCCAATGGCGTGTTGGTGGTGACTACTAAAAAAGGAACCAAAGGTAAATTTTCCGTGGATTATAATGCTTTTACCGGTTTTCAACGCGTGACCGTGGTGCCTGAATATTTAGACGGTGTGGATTACGCCACATTATTTAACGAGCGCACAAGAAATGTTAATGGACCGGATGCTCCATTGCGCTATTCAGAAGCCGATATTGAGGCGATTCGTACAGGTAGTAATCCCGATCAGTTTGCCAATACCAATTGGGCACAGGTGGCTTTGAGAGATGCACCGATCCAAAATCATTATTTATCTGCCTCCGGAGGCACAGACCGGATGACTTATCGACTTTCGCTTGGCTACCTCAATCAAGAGGCGGTTGTTCAGGGAAAGTTCAAATCAGACCGGATTAATTTAGGAATCAACCTCAATGTCAAACCCAATGACTGGTTGACCATCACCAATGTCACCAATGCGTATTGGTCTAGATTTATGGGGCCAACAGGAGGTGCTGGTGCCATCACTGGAGAAACTGGGATTATCAATCAGTTTCAGCGCTCTTCACCAACCGTTCCGGTCTATTATCAAAACGGGGAGTTTGGAATCGTAGATGGCGCGTATGAAAACGTCAACTTTTCCTTCCCAATCAACAATGTACTCTTGACGGGGACTCGGGGAGATTATTCCAGAGACAATATCAATATCAGTGAGCGAATTGGGCTGACAGCTAAGTTGGCAGAGGGACTTTTCTTCGAAACCAGTGGAAGTGCAATCATCAACTTTGCCAATATTTCCAATTTCAATCCTCGATTGACTACTCGGGACTGGGAAGGAAATGTGGTCAATCAAAATGATCTTAATTCACTTTCCAACAACCTGAACTTTAACTATCGCCTATTGAATGAAAATATTTTACGCTATAATGCCAGTATTCTGGGAAAACATAATATTGGATTCCTAGTCGGTCACTCAGTCATTTATGACAAAGTGGATGGTTTTAATGGTTCCTTGCAGGGCTTCCCGTCCGATGCCATCCAGGAATTTGATGGGGGAGGAGTTCTCAATCCTTCGGTATCTGGGGGAGCTTCTGAAGAAGCCTGGCAGTCATTCTTTGCCCGGGTCAATTACAATTACGAGGAGCGTTATCTATTTGAAGCGAATGTACGTAGAGATGGCTCATCCAAATTTGGAGGGAATAATCGATACGGAACCTTTCCTTCGCTTTCAGCAGGCTGGAATATTGCAAGAGAATCCTTTTTGGAAAATTCCAGCTTTCTCTCCGATCTGAAGCTTCGTGCGAGCTGGGGATTGAGTGGTAATGACCGGATCGGAAATTACATTTTTGAGCAGACCTACAATACAGGACTGGATTATCATCTGGGACAAGACGTCATTGTACCTGCGGTAGCTTTGACTTCTTTGGCCAATCCGTTTATCACCTGGGAAACCATCGAGCAGTTTGATATCGGAGCCGACATTGCGCTTTTGGACAACAGATTAACTATCACCGCGGATTATTTCAAGCGGGTGAGTTCGGATATTCTGTACACCAATTTTCCCATCCCGAGCTCGATCGGGGTGACCAACCTAGCTGCGCAAAATGCGGCGGGGATGGAAAATAGCGGAATTGAAATGACTTTAAACTACCGAGAAACTATCGGAAAATTGAAAATGAATCTCAGTGCCAATGTGACTAAAATGGCAGACAATGAAGTGACTGATTTAGGACCTGGGGGGGAAGAGACCATTTCTGGCCAGACCATTATCCGAATAGGGGTACCATTTAATGCCTACTATGGCTATCAAGTGGAGGGAGTCTTCCAAACTCAGGAAGAAGTGGATGCTGCTCCTCAGCAATTTGGAAACAATCAAACAGCACCCGGAGATTTGCGCTATGCGGATCTTTCCGGACCGGATGGAGAGCCGGATGGGGTGATTGATGCTTTTGACCGTACGGTCATCGGAAACCCTTTCCCCAAGTGGATCTATGGACTTAATGCCAATCTTCAATATTCTGGTTTTGACTTAAGTGTGGTATTTCAAGGTGTAGGCAGAATAGACCGTATCCTCGATAGCAATGGTCAACAGCCCATGCCAGGAGATCGGAATAATGCGCTTTCCTATTGGATTGACCGATGGACTCCCGAAAATCCATCCGAGACACTCCCACGATTGGGAGGGGTGAATAACACAGTGACATCTACCTTTTATATACAGGATATGTCCTATCTGAGACTGCGAAATATCGAATTGGGATATACATTCCCAAGCGAGCTTTCCAAAGTGGCTTTGATGCAGCGGGCTCGAATCTTCGTCAGTGGACAAAATCTACTCACGTTCACCAAAGTGGAGAATTTTGATCCGGAGCGACAGCGTGGTGGTGCGACCGACTTGACGACCCCGCTTTACAAAGTAATCTCTGCTGGTGTCAACCTTAAATTCTAATAAAGATGAAAAAGATAACCTACATATTTATATTTCTGGGGCTTCTCTCATTCTCTTGCTCAGAGGATTATCTGGAGCGGGGTTCCTTAACTCAATTGGCAGAAGGAAATTTCTGGCAAAATGAACAGGATGCGCTTTTGGGCATCAACGGTATCTACGAGGTCTTGCAAGACAGAGTGATGTATAGCGGTAATCTAAATGGAACAGCCGGACTGCCTCAGCATGATAGTTTTGCGGATAATACCTTCAACAATTACAAATTTGAAGGCCCCGGTAACTTTGTGGAGGGTCGCGCTGATCCTTCCTATGGATTTTTCAATTCTTTTTGGTCCTCACTTTACCGGGGAATTGGACGGGCAAATAATGCCTTGGAAAATATCGAGAATATCCCTGCTGAAAATATCGATGCGGAAAATAAGGATGCCTTGATCGGACAGGTCAAATTCCTCCGAGCTCTGTTCTATTTTCATTTGGCAGTATACTTCGAAGATGCACCGTTGATTACCGAATTTCAGACTTTGGAAGAAGCCTACGTGCCCAAAGCCAATTACTCAGAAATCCGTGCTTTTATCGAGCAAGAATTGCGTGAGGCAGCGGCAGTTTTGCCAGTGAGCTATCCGGCCTCTCAGTTTGGTTATGCGACCCGTGGAGCAGCTTTGAGTTTGCTTGCCCGCTTCGAATTGTACAATAGCAACTATCAGGAAGTGCTGAATCTGACTTCAGAAATCATGGGACTTGGCTATTCCTTGCATCCGGATTATGGACAGCTTTTCACCGAAAATGCTGAGCAGTCTCCTGAAATCATTTTCTCGGTTCGTTTTATTCAGGATCAGTCCAATAACGGGGAGACATTTTCTTCTACCTTTTTGGGAATTCCTAAGGTAAATGTCCAGCCCATGCCTAATATGGTGGACGCGTATTTAGCTTCTGATGGATTGCCGATTTCGGAGTCTCCCCTGTATGATCCAGCTGATAGAAAAGCAAATCGGGATCCGCGTTTGGGGCATTCGGTTTATTTTAATGGGGATATTTTCCTACTCTACCTCAATCGTCCTTTTAGAGGAAATACAGCAACTACGTTTGGTTTGAAAAAATATGTCAGAAACGATGTCTCCGACGATGGAATCAATCCTGGGGCACCGGGAGGACAGGATTTTTATGTCATTCGATATGCGGATGTATTGCTGATGCGGGCGGAAGCTTTGGCAGAAACTGGCCAGTACGCGGAGGTTTATGATTTGCTGGATCAAATCCGCGAACGGGCGGGAATGCCTACCGTCACCGAAGTAAACGGAACTGCCTTGAGTCAGGAAGAATTACTGGATTTGGTGAAATTGGAGCGACGGGTGGAATTGGCTTTCGAAGGACTTCGCTTCTTTGACGTAAAGCGTTGGGGAGAAGTAGAAGAGGCTTACGCCCGTGCTGCTGCCGATCCTGTGGGACCTTACAATCCGGAGTATCGTGGAAGAAGGTCTGAAGTCTTTGCGATTCCGTTATCTGAGCTGGATGCCAATCCAAACTTGGTACAAAATCCAGTCTGGAATTAATCAATTAGGGTTTTTACATAGATAGATACACTGCCTCTGCCTTTGGCGGGGGCGGTGTTTGGTTTTCAAATGATATCAAGCATGACTCAAAAGTCACGCACTGGTTATCAACCCTGCGAGATTCCCTGTGACCTTTGAAAATCAATTATAGAACATGAATTACATTAAGGCATTCCTATTTCTATTCGTTGCATTGGCTATTCCTGCTTTTGGGCAGCAATCCCCTCCTAATGTGGTCATCATTCTGACCGATGATCAAGGCTATGCTGATGTGGGCTTTAATGGAAGCACCGAAATTCCAACGCCCAATATCGATCGAATCGCCAAAAACGGGACGGTTTTCACCAATGGCTATGTGTCCTTTGCTGTTTGTGGACCGAGTAGGGCGGGATTGATCACGGGACGCTATCAGGATCGCTTTGGTTTTTCGCGAAATCCCCTGATGGCACCCAAGGACTCTACAATGGGTTTGCCACAATCCGAGGAGACGATGGCCGAATTACTGAAAAAAGCGGGTTACCGAACGGGCGTTCTCGGCAAATGGCATCTCGGTGCGCACCCAAGCCAACGGCCCAATCAGCGGGGATTTGATGAGTTTTATGGATTTCTTTCCGGAGGTCATCGCTATTTTTCGGAAGAGTACACCTTTCAAGACCTTTCGGAGATCTCTGCTCAGTTTGATGCCTACCGAACCAAATTGCTACGAAATGAAGAGCGAGTAGAGGAAACCGAATACCTGACCGATGCGCTTTCCCGCGAAGCGGTGAGTTTCGTGGAGCGAAACCAAAATCAGCCTTTTTTCCTCTATTTAGCTTATAATGCTCCCCACGCGCCCATGCAGGCAATCCCAAAATACTTGGATCGGTTTCCAACGATCCCTGATCCAAAGCGTCGAACCTATGCGGCAATGGTCTCTGCTGTGGATGATGGAGTAGGGGATTTACTGGACAAAATCGAGGAACTCGGTCTGACAGAAAACACGCTGATCTTTTTCCTCTCTGATAATGGCGGACCGACCAAAGACAATGCGTCAAGCAATGCGCCACTACGAGGATTCAAAGGAGATTTCTTCGAAGGGGGAATCAGAGTACCCTTTGCCGTACAATGGAAGGGGAAAATCCCTTCTGGAGCAAGCTACGAATACCCGGTGATCTCGCTTGACATCTTTGCCACTGCCGCCGCTTTGGCATCTGTAAATCCCAAAAATGAGTTGGATGGGGTGAATTTGATTCCCTATCTGACAGGAAAAAATTCAGGGAGGCCTCATGAGGCTTTGTATTGGAGAAATTACGACGCCAAACGATTTGCAATTCGACACTTGGATCAAAAATTAATCACCCTACCTGATCGAGTATTTCAGTTTGATCTCGATTCGGATTGGAGTGAAAAGCTGAATTTGGAGCAAAAAAATCTATCGCTTTCTGAGCGACTACGAGGATTGATTGAGACCTGGAACGAAACCTTGGAGCTCCCCCGGTTTTTGGGTTTGTTGCAGGATAAAGAATATTCCCGCTTAAACCCGGACCGATTTAAAAAGAAAAAATAATTCGATAAACCCAATTCTGTGAACCTATTTAGCCATTACCGATTGCTGTTTTCAGCTTTCTCTCTGACTTTCTTCCTTAGTACATCGCTTTTTGCGAAAGATTATTATTTCCATCCCCGCAAGGGTTCGGATGCCCAGTCCGGATTAAGTGCCGAGGAGGCTTTTCAAAATTTATCCAAAATCCAAAGCTTGGAGCTAAAACCCGGAGACCGAATTTTATTGGCCTCGGGAGAAGAATTCAAAGGCAGTATTTTAATTGACAAATTTAAGGGGATAAAAGAAACCCCGCTGATCATTCAATCTTTTGGAAACTCTGAATTGCCTTTTGCACTGATCAATGCCGCTGGAGAGGAAGCTGGAGTTTTGATTCAAAATTCGGCCCATATTCAAGTGAAGAATCTTCGAATTCAAGCCAATGGAAAAGGGAATACTGAGGCCTCTTTTCCCATGCGGGTTGGAGTTTTGGTGAGATCGACCATGGGGAGTTCGACGAGCAATATTTTATTAGAAGAACTGCAAATCGAGCAGATATTTTACGAATCGGTGGGCTTTCAACGTGGGGAATCTGAAGTTAAAACGGCCAATGGAACCCAAAAATACGGTTGGGGAATTCGGCTGATGGCCAATGGGCCAGATCAGGAAATCGAGCAGGTGGTAATTAAAAATTGTACCATTCGAAATTTGGCTCATACTGGAATCAAACTCACCGGAAATAATCAGCAATCCATCCGAAATATTACCATTACAGGAAACCAAGTCAAGCAGGTAGGCGGGCCGGGAATTCAGATGTCTGGAGTCAAGTTTGTCTATGTGGCAGACAATCGGGTAAGTCATTCTGGAAGTACCGATGACAGCCGAAAGTGGGGCAGAGGCAGCGGGCTCTGGACCTGGGGCAGTTCCATGGTGCTGATCGAAAAGAACCAATTTCTTTATGCGAATGGTCCTGGGGACTCAGCAGGCGCGCATATTGATTTCAACTGTGATAATATTATTCTGCAGTACAATCTGAGCGCGTACAATGCAGGAGGATTTTGTGAGATTCTGGGGAATAATTACAACTGCGCCTATCGCTACAATATTAGCGTCAATGACGGCCATCGAGTCAAAGGCGAAAATGGCGCTTTTCAGGAAGGAAAAACTCTTTGGCTGAGCGGCTACCAAGGAGGAAAGAAGCCGAGAAAAGGCCCTGTCAATTCCTATATTTACAACAATACCATCTATGTGGACGAGGATATCGTGTCCAAAATAGCCATCGACAATCGCTCAAAGGGCGTTTTGATCGCTAATAATATTTTTCACATCGAAGGAAAAAGCCAACTCGTGGACGGAGACCAATACAAACCCGATGATAAATCTTCCCGTGCGATTGAAGATGTATTTTTCAAAAATAATCTGTTCCTCCATGCTGAAAACTGGCCGATGCAGGCGCTCATTCAGCCGGAAGATTCTCACTTTGGAAATGTGGAATTTGCTAATCCTGGCGGAATGTCTGTGAAAGATTATATTCCTCAAAAAAGTGAAATGCTGAAAGGAATCGCCATTCCTTTTTTACCCGCTGACCAGTTTGGTTTGATGGGGGAAATGAATTTAAAACAGGATATCTTGGGAAATCCTAATGGAAAAAATCCTGGCATTGGAGCCATTAATTTTGTTGAAAAGCCATGAGGAAGGTAGCAATGATCACTTTTAGTACTTTCTTTTTCCTACTGGGAATCGGACTTTTCGGATTTCAGGTTGATTATCAGCATTTCTTTCCCGGAAAAGAATGGAAGGATGATCAAGGGGTTCACATCAATGCGCATGGTGGAGGCTTTTTGATCCATGAGGATACCTATTATTGGTTTGGGGAGCATAAAATCGCAGGCAAGGAGGGAAATAAAGCCCATGTGGGGGTGCGCGTCTATTCCTCCAAAGACCTCTACAATTGGAAGAATGAAGGCGTAGCACTGGAAGTGCACGATGACCCCAATTCTCTCCTGGTGAAGGGCTGTGTAATCGAGCGACCCAAGGTGATTTACAATGAGAGGACCCGGAAATTTGTGATGTGGTTTCATCATGAACTGAAAGGCCAAGGATATGATGCGGCATTGACCGGAGTGGCAGTCAGCGATCAGATTACAGGTCCCTATACCTACATCGAGAGTGTCAATCCCAATGCGGGGATCTGGCCCGAAAATTATCCGGATAGCTTGAAGTCCAAGCCGGTGAATTTGGATGAACTGAAGGCTTGGTCTGCCGAGTGGAAGGAAGCGGTTGTTGACGGGATATTTCTGAGAAGAGATTTTGAGCGGGGTCAAATGGCTCGGGATATGACACTTTTTGTGGATGATGATGGGAAAGCCTATCACTTTTTCTCCTCCGAAAATAATCAAACCCTCCATGTGGCCGAATTAAGCGATGACTATTTGAGTCATACGGGACGCTACACGCGTGTACTCCCCGGACAGCAAAATGAAGCTCCGGCTCTATTCAAAAAAGATGGAAAATATTACATGTTCTCTTCAGGACTCACCGGCTGGAAACCCAATCCCGGGAAATCTGCCGTGGCCGATCACCCTTTGGGACCTTGGAAGCCTCTAGGTAATCCGACACGTGGTACGGAAGAAGAAATGAAGACGACTTTTTGGTCTCAGAGTACAGCGGTGATTCCTGTTCTGGGAAAGGAGGACGCGTTTATCTTCGTCGGAGATCGCTGGACCCCAGAGAATCCCATCGATGGAAAATATATTTTCCTTCCGGTGGAATTTGAAAACTCCAACCCTATCATACGTTGGAAAGATCAGTGGGATTTGTCTTTTTTTGATCAAAATGAAAGCACCGATGAATAAAACGATAGGGATATTTTTATTTCTGATCTTTGGATTGGGTTTCTTCAGTGTTGCCCAAGAGCAAAAACCCAATATCATTCTGATTTTGGCAGATGATCTGGGCTACGCTGACTTGAGCTTGACGGGAAGTAATCAGATTCAAACACCGAATATCGATGCGATTGCAAAATCCGGAGTTCAGTTTACACAAGGCTACGTTTCTGCTCCGGTTTGTAGTCCTTCTCGGGCGGGATTGTTGACAGGAAGAAATCAGGTAACCTTCGGCTATGACAATAACCTGGCGGAAAATCAAAAGGGATTTGATCCTGCTTTTGCCGGCTTGCCGGTGGATCAAAAAACCATGGCTGATCGACTGAAAGAAGCCGGGTATGTGACTGGATTGGTAGGGAAATGGCATTTGGGTTCGCAGGAACAGTTTCATCCGCTCAATCGCGGGTTTGATGAGTTTTGGGGATACCTTGGAGGAGGGCATCATTATTTCAAATCAGAACCCGAAGGAAAAGGCTATTTGACGCCATTGATCAGCAATTACAAAAAACCACAAGCGATCACTTATTTGACTGATGACAAGGGAGACGAATGTGTGGATTTTATTAGAAGACATAGTGATGAACCCTTCTTCCTCTATGCCTCCTTTAATGCCCCTCACGCTCCTTTGCAAGCGACTGAGGAAGATTTGGCTTTGTTTGCCCACATCCAAGATCCCGATCGAAGGACCTATTTGGCCATGGTACATCGATTGGATCAAAATGTGGGTAAAATCCTGAATGCGCTTGAATCGGAAGGATTGGAGGAAAATACAATTGTGGTTTTCCTCAGTGACAACGGTGGTCCTGTGGACAGCAATGCTTCGCTCAATGCACCCTACAATGGTCAAAAGGGAATTTTACTCGAAGGGGGCCTACGCGTTCCTTTTATGATAAAATGGCCAGCCAAAATTCCGGCCAATTCCCGATTCGATCAAGCAATCTCTTCACTCGATTTGATGCCTACTTTTTTGGAAGCGGCTGGGATAAATTTCGAAACTGAAAAGCTGGACGGCAAAAACTTAATGCCTTATGTTTTGGGAGAAAAAAGTGAAGCTCCGCATCCCAGTCTAACCTGGCGTTTTACGATCTCAGCGGGCATTTTGGAGGACAATTGGAAGCTGATCCGGTTGCCCGATCGTCTGCCTTTGCTATTTGATCTTTCTCGAGATCCCTCAGAACTCAATAATCTAGCAAATGAGTATCCCGAAATCACCCAGGAACTACTCAAAAAACTTGGGGATTGGGACCTTGCATTGCCACATCCAGTTTTCTTGGAGGGTGCCGAGTGGAAAGCAAGACAACGTGACCTTTACGATAAAACCTATCTTTTGACGCAACCCATCAATAATTAAAACTTGAACCTATGAAAATAACCCAGATTTCCTCATTCCTCTCTTTGTGTTCGATTGCCCTGTTTTTCAGTTGCCAGCAAGCGAAAGTTCAGGAAGAATCCACAACAGAAAAACCCAATATTGTCTTTATTTATCTGGATGATTTGGGCTATGGGGATGTGAGTGCTTATGAAGCAGGAACTTTAGAAACACCAAATATGGATAGACTGGTTAATGGGGGAGTGAAATTCACCAATGGCTATGCTTCCTCGGCTACCTGTTCGCCCAGTCGCTATGCGATCTTGACGGGAACTTATCCTTGGCGAAATAAAAATGCTAAAATCCTTCCCGGAACTGCTCCGCTTTTGATTGATACGGCACAATACACGCTGCCCAAACTGCTCCGGGATCAGGGATATGCGACGGGAATTGTGGGCAAATGGCATTTGGGATTGGGCTCCGGAAATGTAAATTGGAATGAAAAAATCAGTCCGGGCCCTAATCAGGTGGGCTTTGATTATTCTTATATTCTGGCAGCGACTCAGGATAGAGTTCCGACCGTCTATATCGAAGATGGTTATGTGGTCAATTTGGACCCGAGTGATCCGATTGAGGTAAGTTATGAAGAGAATTTCCCCGGAGAACCTACAGCATTGACTCATCCCGAGCTGGTAGAAATGAAATGGCATCATGGGCATAACAACAGCATTGTGAATGGTGTACCTCGAATTGGTTATATGAAAGGGGGGGAGGCAGCCAAATGGAGTGACGTGGATATGGCAGATCATTTTTTGGAAAAGGCACAAAGCTATGTGAAAGAGAAAGCCAATTCCGGTCAGCCGTTCTTTCTGTATTATGCTTTGCAGCAGCCTCATGTTCCGAGAACTCCTCATCCCAGATTTGAAGGAAAATCCGGAATGGGACCTCGCGGAGATGTGATTTTGGAGGCGGACTGGGTGATTGGTGAGTTTTTGAAGACACTGGAAGAAGAAGGGGTTTTGGAAAATACGCTGATTGTATTCAGCAGTGATAATGGTCCGGTTTTGAATGATGGCTATTACGATGAGGCAGTGGAGAAATTGGGAGATCATACGCCTGCAGGACCGCTTCGTGGAGGAAAATACAGTTTATTTGAAGCTGGAACTCGCGTGCCTTTTGCAACCTATTGGAAAGGGAAAATTGAGCCGGGCGTGTCTGATGCTTTGGTAACTCAGATTGATTTAATGGCTTCGATTGCGGATTTGGTTGGGGTGGAGTCAACCGCTCCGGATAGTCAGAATTTGCTAGCAACTTTCATGGGTAAAAGTCAGCAAGAGCGCTCGGAGTTTGTATTGGAGGCGACTACAAAAACAGCCCTTCGAAAAGGGGACTGGGTGATGATCCCGCCTTATCAAGGGCCGGCAGTTCAGAGTCAGGTCAATATCGAATTGGGAAATGCCGAAGATTATCAATTGTATAATTTGACCGATGACATTGGGCAGGAAAACAATCTGGCAGAAAGCAATCCGGAAAAGCTTCAAGAGATGATTCAATTGTATGAGCAGATTCGGGGGGCTGGAGCCGGTAATGTGGAGCAATTAGAGCTGAAATAGGGATGAACCATGAAAGGGTTAATTCATTTAAATGAAGCCAACCTTTTTTGATCCTTATTCACAAATTAGTTTTAATGAATAGAAATGCGATTTAGTTTATTTATTTCAATTAGTAATCCGGTGATTAAAGGGAAGTTGTCCCAACCAATTTTATTTCTATTTTGGCTTGGACAGATTTGAAAGTAAAAAGCCCGAATCAGAAATCTGATTTGGGCTTTTGTCTTTTTAGAAGCTATGGTGAAGACTGAGTTGTGCTTGTGCTTTGCTAAAGCGATCAACGGTTTGATTCATCCAACCAACTTGCATTCGAAGGTTGTCCCTTAAACCATAGCCTAATCCTAAATAAGTTCGGTTTCGATCAAAGTATTCCACCGTTCTTCCATCACCAATTGATTTTTGTCCGTTAATAAAGAGCTCATTATAGAGAGCAAGATAGACTGCTTTTTTCTCCAATTTGCTCCTGTTCAAAGGGATATTCATAAATATATTGTAACGGTATCGAGTACGGGTGTCTTGGTTATCCACCCATCGTTGCTCAAATCGGAAGCGATGGGTCAGGTATATCCGCCCACCAAATTTCTGAGGTATAAGCGCCTCTTGGTAAACCCTGTGCTCGACGATATTTTCCCGACTTTCACCGAATTCTCCGGAGGAAATAAATCCATAACCCGCAGTCAAAAGGATATTAGTATTTAGGGGATTGTAAGTGAAACCAGTACGGAGTAGTAATTGCTCTTTATCTGAACCAAAATCCCAATAACGGAACTGATAATCCCCTTGGATGCCAAATCGGCTATTTTCAAAAGATTTGGTAAAGAAATACATGTACCAAGCACCTAGCTGTTCATCGTCCACTGTTGACTGGGCATGACTAGTGAATACGGTGAAAATCGCAATAGCCAGCAATAAATGTTTTTTCATAAAGGTAAATAGCGGGCTAGGGCGGACCTAGCCCATTTTTTTGGTTGCAATTTAGTTTGAAAATTTTGGCAAGCTAGTAATCGTTTCTTCAATAAAATTGACGTAACCAGATGCCAAATCGTAAACAGCCCCAACGATAAGAACTTCCCCATTTTCAGATTTCCTACTCAATACCGGTTCCAAGTTTCGAAGCATGTTGACTTGCTCGATTACATTTTCTCTGACCGCAAAGTCGAGCGCATCATCTGGAGATAGGTTGGCTGACTTTGCTCTCAAAGATGCAGGTTTAATGGCATTAATCAAGGTGACCACGTGTCCCGGAGGGTTTTCAGGTAGTTTCATGGCGGCATCTACAGCACCGCAGGACTGATGCCCGAGGACTACGATTAATTTGGTTTGAAGAACTACTGTAGCATACTCAATAGTCCCATAGGAAGCTTCGGCCATTACCTGACCGGCAGTACGAGTAATAAACAAATCTCCAACCCCTTGATCAAAGATAATTTCATTGGGCACACGGCTGTCCGCACACCCGATGATGGTCGCAAAAGGCGCCTGACCCAACTCATTACTTTTCAAGTCTGCATCAGTCTGTCTTGGCCTTATACTTTTGTCGTCTGCAAATCTCCGGTTACCGTAAATTAACTTTTTCAAACCGTAGTATGGGTCCAAATAAGCACTGTCCCGGTCTGCAAAATATTGATTTTCTTCCAGTTCAAGAAGTTTTGCAATCGTACCGGTATTTTGAGCTTGAACAGAAGTTAACATAACAAATAGTAGGAGCATGCTAGCTATTCCTAGCTTATAATTTAATTTCATTTTGCTTAGTTTAGAGTGATTTGACAACTCATTTTTGTAATTGCAGATATACTTGCTCTTCCCTATTTAACCGGAAGAGTTTTCATCTTGATGATTTTGTTTTAGAGAACACTTGGCTCCCTCTTTATCCCACTTTTAGGATTTTGGGGATAAATTCCTGACTTAGCTGATTGGATCAGCAAGTCATTCCATTTGGAAATGGAGTAAACCTCTGGGAGTTTAGACTAAAATTGGTTCGGGAGGCAAACCCAAAGGGGGTAATACCAATTGATATCTTCCTAAAAAATAGGCGTGCGCATGGATGACTTTAAATTCAATAAAGAAGTGATAACAACAGGCTTTAGGAGTGTCCAATTCAAGGGACTTTCCTTTTTCCTCTTTTTCTTCTTCGAGTCCAGAATCTAAAATTTCATACAAACTGAAGAAAATACCATGGTTGGACAAATTAGCAGCGTTTTGTCCGATGTAGACAAAAACTCCCAATGCCAAAAGAAACACCAATGATATTACTGAGCGCATCCAATCAAAATTTTAAAGATAACTTCAAGGCATTGATTAGGTTTTTTAAAAAAAGAAAAGAGATTAGCTTTTTTTAAAAAATGAGATCTTGCTTGGATCAAAAAATCGTATGGTACGGAAAGGAACTGTTCAAGCAGGTAAACCAAAGTACCATTCACATAAAAATTAGGGATTAAAATTGAAAATAGTTGAATTTTTCACGCTCTCAATAATATTTTCGCAAAATTCTAAAGCTTTTATTCACAAATTCTGATTTAAAGTCTGGTGGTGGAAAAATGAAAATACCACACTTTATATTCTTCTCTATGCTGCTCTCGGGTCTAGTCTTTATTCAAGACTCGGAAGAGTTTATGCTGCAAAATGAAATCTTGCAGTTTGAATCTTCTAATACACTGATCGTTGATCAGCTTGTTTTGAAGAAGGCTTTTTTAAATTCAGCAATTCAGCTCCGTCGAAAAAATACAAGCCATTCACCAATAAAAGGGGGAGATAGAAAATCAGAAATGAGTGGTCTGAGGTTTCTAAGTGGTAAACTGAGTAGGAGATATGCTCAAGTCCCCAGTGCCGATTTTGATTTCAAGCCCTTTCTTCAATTCAACTGGGCTAATGCACCCTGACAGAGAGCCTGTCAAACAAGATTGTTTTATTTCCATCATCCAAGTTACAAAAGTATGAATATCGAAAAGACTAGTTGTTTTTCCGTCAGGAAAACCATTGACCATTCCCATGTCCTTATTTTTCTATTACTGCCCTTCCTAGTTCTTTTTTCATGTCAATCCAAAGAAAAGAGAAGATTGAAAAATAGAAAGGCAATAGAAATTCCGGTGTTGGAATTATTGCCCACTACAGTGCAAGTGCCTCAGGCTTATATAGCCGATATTCAAGCCATTCAATTTGTAGAAGTTCGGTCCAAAGTAGAAGGTTTTGTGGATCAAATTTTTGTCGACGAAGGACAATTTGTTACCAAAGGACAAAAACTTTTTCAATTGTCCAGCGCCGAGTACAGTGAATTGGTAAATGCAGCCCGAGCGAATCTGGCTAGGGCTCAGGCGGAACAACAGGCAGCAAAAGTAGAAGTAGAACGACTTCAAATTTTAGTAGATAAGAACATAATTTCAGCCTCAGAGCTTGAGTTAGCCAAATCAAAAATGACTGTGGCTAATTCTCAAATTGCCGAGGCAGAATCCAAACTCAAATCCGCATTGACGGGCTTGTCCTATACCACAATCAAAGCGCCTTTTGACGGATTGGTGGATAGAATTCCGTTCAAGACCGGTAGTTTGGTTACCGAAAATGACCTCCTTACTTCCATTACTGACATCTCTTCTGTTTTTGCCTATTATAAGATGAATGAAAGTGAGTACCTAAATTTCATGAGGGATAAAATTGCGAAGGGGGGAGCAAAAGAAATTACCGAGGAGCTAACCTTGATTTTGTCTGATGGCCAAATATATCCCCATAAAGGAATTTTGGAAACTACTGAAGGAGATATTGAATCAGGAACAGGTTCAATTGGTTTTAGGGTACGATTTCCGAATCCAAATCAGTTGATTAAGCATGGAGCCTCTGGTCGGGTGCAGATGAATTCTACCTTAGAGAATATCTTCTTAATCCCACAAAAATCCACTTTTGAGATTCAGGATTTCACCTATGTGTATCTGGTGGATAAAGAAGGTAAGGTTAGGGTAAGAAGTTTCAAGCCTATTCAACGCTATGGGCTTTATTATTTGGCAGATAGCTTTCTGCCAGGGGATAAAATCGTCTATGAAGGAATCCAACAAGTTTCCGACGGAGCGCGCGTAGTGCCTGTACCTGTTTCTAAAGAAGACGCCTATGATCAATTTGTTGGTACGTTTTAACTAAACCATCATGCTAGAATTATTTATAAAAAGACCGATTCTATCCACTGTTATTTCGGTATTTATCACGCTTTTGGGGTTACTAGCATTGACTTCACTTCCGATCACCCAGTTTCCTGATATAGTGCCTCCATCGGTGACTGTGGAAGCTAAATATACTGGAGCCAATGCAGAAGTATTAGCCAAGGCGGTAGCTACTCCACTTGAGCGGGCAATCAATGGAGTTCCGGGGATGGACTACATGTATTCGGTTAATACGAATGCAGGAATTACACTTATTACCATAGTCTTCAAAGTAGGTACAGATCCTGATCAAGCGGCAGTAAATGTACAAAATCGGGTTGCCACGGTTATCGATGAATTACCCGAAGAGGTAATCCGAGCAGGAGTAATGACCGAAAAGGAAGTTAACAGCATGCTGCTTTACCTTAATTTAGTAACTACCGATGACTCACAGGATGAGAAGTTTGTATACAATTTTGCGGATATAAATATTCTCCCTGAACTCAAGCGGATCGATGGAGTAGGTCGTGCTGAAATTATGGGGATGAAGGATTATGCCATGCGGGTATGGATGAAACCAGATCGAATGGCGGCCTATTCAATTTCCCCTCAAGACATCACCGAAGCTATTCAAAGTCAGAATGTGGAAGCAGCACCGGGGAAATCTGGGATCAGTTCAGACCGTGACCCCCAGGCCTTGCAATACGTGCTAAAATATACCGGGAAATTCAGTGAAGAAGCAGAATACGAAAACATCACATTAAAGGCGCTTCCCGACGGCTCTTTACTTCGGTTAAAGGACGTGGCTGATATCGAGTTTGATGCTTTGGATTACAATATGGTCTCGATGACCGATGGTCGTCCCTCAGCCTCAATCATGCTCAAGCAAAGGCCAGGTTCCAATGCTAGGGAGGTCATTGCCAATATCAAAGCGAAGATGGATGAGTTGCAAGATACTTCCTTTCCTCCAGGTATGACCTACAATGTTTCCTACGACGTAAGTCGGTTCTTGGATGCCTCCATTGCTGAAGTAGTAAAAACCCTTATTGAAGCTTTTCTTCTAGTGTTTTTGGTAGTATTTCTTTTTCTGCAAGATTTTCGTTCCACCGTGATACCGGCGATTGCAGTACCAGTTTCATTGGTGGGTACCCTCTTTTTTATGCAGCTTTTTGGGTTTTCCATCAATTTGCTAACGCTATTTGCTCTGGTTTTAGCCATTGGTATTGTAGTGGATAATGCAATCGTAGTGGTGGAGGCGGTGCACGTAAAGATGCATGACCTTCACCTCAATTCCCTAGATGCTACCTTAGAAGCTATGAAGGAAATTGGAGGTGCAATTGTGGCGATCACCTTAGTGATGTCTGCGGTTTTTGTACCCGTAAGCTTCCTCTCAGGGCCAGTTGGGATTTTCTATCGACAATTTTCTCTCACACTGGCCATTGCCATTGTCATTTCCGGGATCAATGCGTTGACCTTGTCTCCTGCCTTATGTGCAATGCTTTTGAAACCTGTTCAAGGGCAAAAGAAGACCAAATTGAACAGGGTGCAACGGTTCTTCAATGGATTTAATCAACGCTATGATTCTCTGGAGTCCAAGTATAAGCATATAATTCAAGCTACCGCAGGAAGAAGAGGCCTGACCTTCGGGGTGTTGATTTTGTTTTTTGTGATGACTTATGGAATGATTTCTATTGTCCCAACAGGGTTTATTCCCAATGAAGATCAAGGGATGGTTTATGTCAATGTTACCACACCTCCTGGTGCTACAGTAGACCGGACTTCAGAAATCATGGACCAAGTACAGGCTTCTCTTTTGCCACTCCAAGAAGTAGAAACTATTTCCACACTAGCAGGATATAGTCTGTTGACCGAAACTTCTGGAGCCTCTTATGGCATGGGAATGATCAACCTTAAATCATGGGATGAGCGGGAGCAAAGTGTAAACGAGTTGATTTTGGATTATTCTAGTCGTACTTCTCATATCAAGGGGGCAGATATTCAGTTTTTTGCACCTCCTCCCGTGCCCGGTTTTGGAAATGCTTCAGGATTTGAGTTGAGGCTTCAGGATAGGACTGGGGGAGCGTTGAATAATATGGCCCAGGTTACCGAGGAGTTTGTAGCCGCACTTAATGAGCGGGAAGAGCTCAGTGAGGTATTTACCAATTTTGACCCCAATTTCCCTCAATTTATGATTTCTGTAGATCATGACAAAGCAGCCAAGTTGGGTGTATCGGTGGAGGATGCGATGAAAACTCTACAGGGCTACATTGGGAGTTTTTATGCATCCAATTTTATCCGCTATGGTCAAATGTACAAAGTGATGATTCAGGCCTCTCCTGAATACAGGACTTCTCCCGAATCCTTACTCGATATGTTTGCTAAAAATAAAGATGGAAAGATGGTACCCTATTCCAATTTTGTGAGTTTGGAGCGCGTTTATGGGCCTGAACAGCTTACTCGGTACAACATGTTTTATTCGGCATTGGTCTCAGGGGAGGCTGCAGCGGGTTTCTCCTCTGGAGATGCTATTCAGGCGGTAGAGGAGGTGGCGTTAGAAACCTTACCTAGAGGTTTTTCGATTGACTGGTCGGGTATCACTCGAGAGGAGATTGCTTCTGGAAATCAAGCAGTTTATATATTTCTTATCTGTTTGCTTTTTGTGTATTTGCTTTTGGCCGCACAATACGAAAGTTACCTGTTGCCTATGCCCGTGATTCTATCACTTCCGGCCGGGATATTTGGCTCCTACTTTTTTCTTTATTGGGTAGGACTACAAAATGATATCTATGCTCAAGTTTCTTTAGTGATGCTAATCGGTTTATTAGGCAAGAACGCCATTCTGATTATTGAGATCGCTATCCAAAACCGCAAAAGAGGGCTTTCAATTTTGGAAAGTGCAATTAGGGGAGGAGTAGAACGGTTGCGTCCTATTTTGATGACTTCTTTTGCCTTTATAAGCGGATTGATTCCCCTCGCTTTAGCTTCTGGTGCAGGGGCAATAGGTAATCGAACCATTGGAACAGCTGCTGCGGGTGGAATGCTCATCGGTACCCTGGTGGGTGTGTTGCTGATTCCCGGTCTCTTTGTCATTTTCGAAAGTATAGACAGCCATTTTAAGGCAAAAAAGTCCAGAAAAAAGCAAATGGAAACTGAATTAACTACCAGTCAAGCCTAATCATGAAGCAATTTAGATTATCAATCATTCTGCTGCTTACGATTCTGGCAGCTTGTAAAGTACAACATAATCCATCCCCTAAATCAAGAGTTGAGCTGCCTGCTGAATATGAAGGGTTGGTGACGGATTCCCTGGGAAATAGCTCTCAAGTTTTTTGGGAGGATTTCTTTCAGGATGAATATTTGAAGCAATTGATCACCTTGGCTCTGAGAAATAATCAGGATAATCAAATCACACTAGAAAAGGTGAAAGCTGCTCGATCAACCATGCTTCAAGCAAAGAGTAGTTTATTACCCGGTTTCAGTTTGGGGGCTGGAGCTTCACAGCGGAAGTTTGGGGAATACACCATGGATGGGGTGGGGAATAATGATACCAATTTCTCAGAGTTTGTACCAGAAGACAAACAAATCCCTGATCCCTATCCGGATTTTTTTCTCAATGCGCAGTTTGGATGGGAAATTGATGTCTGGGGAAAACTCAGAAATAGAAAAAAAGCAGGGGTAGCCCGCTATTTAGCTAGCCAAGAAATGAGCCGTCATGTACGCACTTGGCTGATTGCTGAAGTAGCTACGGCTTATTATCAATTACTGGCACTTGATCAAGAGTTACATACTCTTCAGGAATATATAGATCTTCAGGAATTGGCGCTGGAACTGATTATTGAGCTCAAGGAGAGCGGACGTGCCAACCAGCTCGCAATAGACCAGTTTGAGGCCCTGTCGCTAAATACCAAAGCAAAATTTCAAGCGAAGACAAGAGAACTAAAGTCATTAGAATTTAACCTGGCCCGATTGGTTGGGACTTTGGATTTTGGTTCTGAACGCACGGACCTGGATAGTGCGATTGTGATTCAGAAGGAGCTGCTGACAGGACTACCTGTGGAATTGATCAAAAATCGTCCTGATTTGAGGGAAGCAGAGCTTCAGCTTCAAGCCAGCAATGCGGATGTTAATGCAGCAAAAGCCGCTTTCTATCCCACTATTAATTTGAGGGGGATAGCGGGTTTCAATGCTTTTGATTTCAGTAAGCTTTTTCTGGCCCCAGCCTCGACCATGTATCAGTTGGGGGGAGGGTTAACTGCTCCTCTTTTCAACCGTCGAGCAATCCAAACAATGTACCAAATCGCAAAAGCTGATCAGCGGGTGGCATTGCTTGAATATGAAAAGAAAACCCTTAATGCCTATTTGGAGGTCTTGGACTTAATTAATGCAATGAATACTTATGACCAACAGTTAAAAACCAAGCAGTATGAAGTGGCGGTACTTGAGCGGGGTATTTCCAATGCCAATACCCTTTTTTCGGTAGGGTATGCAAACTATTTAGAGGTAATCAACGCACAAACCAGAACATTGGAGTCAGCAATCGAATTAGCAGATCTAAAAGCAGCCAGATTGCAAACCAATGTACAGCTATACCGAGCCTTGGGTGGAGGTTGGGATCTGGATTAATAAATTGAATCTCCACATTATATAAGCGGTTGAATGAGAGATTGAGACTATAAATCTGTTAGGAACTGAAAGCTTTCAGGGGTTTTTCTTTGTCCAGAAGCTTACGTTCAAACCCAATTATTCCATAAGGTACTTGTTTATCCTAAAACACTTTAAAGTCAATTATTTCTTTAAATGTAATTCTTTTAAATCTATATAGAATAGATCAAGTTTGGATTTATTTAAAATCAAGCCTTAGAAAAACCTACTTTTTCGAAATTCCGATTCAAAATATTTCACTTTTACAAAATTAATTGATTTATTCAAGTGAATTTACAATTTTGTCCTGGGTACCTTTGTACCTGGCAGATTGTGTTTTGTGGGGATTTGACTCTTGGGAAGATTGGTCGCTTAAATCTTTCTATTAATTGAAAAAAAATGGTAAAGTCTCAAGACTACGGCACCTTGTTTAATTTTAGCCCCTTACCAAAATGGGTGTACGACCTTCGTAGTTTTGAAATATTGGATGTCAATCAGGCAGCGATCAAGCTTTATGGCTATTCTCGGGAAGAATTTCTTTCGCTCAACCTCAGGGACCTCCGGCCGGAAAGTGAAATTCCGGCATTGATTGATGCTCATAAGAATATCGAGGGACGGGAGGGAAATATTTATTTTGGAATTTTTACTCACCAAAAGAAAAACGGCCAAATTCTGCGGATGGAAATCAATGGCTTTAAAGTGCGCTTTTTAGAGCGTGACTGTCTTTTGGTGACTTGTCAAGATGTGACCGAAAAGGAGGAGCAGTACTTAAAGCTAGAGGAGTCAGAGCGCCAGCTTAAAATAGCCTCTGAGATTGCAAATCTGGGTTATTGGAAACAAGATTTAGTGAATGATATCCTTCATTGGTCGGATAAAATCTATGAAATATGGGAGCGGAAAAAGGAGGAATTTGAGGTCAGCTTCGAAAGTTTTTATAGCACCATGCATCCCGGTGATCGTGAATTGTTTGATCGAGAGCAAAAAGCGGCTCTCGACGGTACAAAAGATCTTGATTTTCCGCATCGCATCATTTTGCCAAACGGAAAAATAAAATGGGTTCGCGAAATCGGAATTCTAAATAGGGATGAATTTGGAAATCCGGTTTCATTCGAAGGAACCGTGCAGGATATCACAGCGGAGAAAAATGAAGAGCAGCCCTCAAACTTTTGGAAAGTGTGATTATTCACGCCAATGACGGGGTGCTGATCACCGAAGCAGAACCTTTGGATGAACCGGGCCCGAGAATCATTTACGCCAATCATGCTTTTGAACGCATGACGGGTTATTCTGCATCCGAGCTGATCGGAAAGACTCCCCGAATCCTGCAAGGTCCCAAATCGGACCGAAAGGAATTGGCGAGACTAGGACGAGCTCTCCGAAAATGGGAGCCCTGTGAAATCACCACAGTCAATTATAAAAAGAACGGAGAAGAGTTTTGGTGCAATTTTTCTGTATCTCCCGTGGCTGATGAGAAGGGCTGGTTTACTCATTGGATCGCTATTGAGCGGGATGTGACCGATCAGAAAAATGAGGAGATTCAAAAACAATTATTAGCAGAAATCAGCGAGGCCTTCAACTCCTCCAATAACATGAAGGAATCCTTAGATGAAATCGTGGAACTGATGACAGAATTTGGGTCCTTTAATTTTTGTGAGATATGGCTTCCCAATTTAAAAAATTCTGCTTTTAGGCTGTCCTCTATTCATGCGCAAGATGAAATAGCGAAAACCTTTCGGAAGTTGTCAAAATGCTTACGAGTAGCGAAAATCGGAGAAGGATTGCCCGGAAAGGTATGGGAAACCCAGCGTGCAGTTAACTGGGATGAGCAGGATTCGGGAGCCTATTTTTTGAGAAGAGAAGCTGCTCAAATGTCCGGGATGAAATCGCTTTTTGGTATCCCTCTAAAGCATCAACAGAAAGTAGTGGGAGTGATGGTGTTGGGAACAGCCGAGGATAAAAGTACCTTAAAACGATATCGGTCCATTTTGACCCGGCTGGAAAACTTTATCGGTTCGGAAATCCATCGTAAGCGACTAGAATCGGATCTTTCCCACTTGTTTGAGGCCTTGCCAGATTTAATTTGCCTTGCGGATTTTGAGGGTAATTTTTTACGAATCAACCAGTCAGGATGTGCCTTATTGGGCTATTCTGAGTCAGAGATTTTAGGGATGAATTTTGAAGAATTTGTACACCCTGCAGATTTGGAAATGACCCAAACCGAAATAGTAAAATTAAAAGAAGGCCAGACTATTTTTCAGTTTGAAAATCGATTTATCTCCAAAAGTGGAGAAGCCGTTTGGCTTAGCTGGCATGGCAACTCCCGCGTAGAGGAAGGGTTGATTTTTGCCTCTGCAAAGGATATCACCCAAGAACGGAAGTTTAGAGATTTGGCCGCGGATGCGACAAAACTTGCACGAATAGGCAATTGGGAAGCAGATTTGGTAAACAATCGCCTGTATTGGTCGGAAATGGTCCATGAAATTCACGAGACAGATGCACAAAACTACATTCCCAACTTGGACGAAGGAGTTCGTTTTTATAGGAGTGATTATGTAGAGATGGTGTCTAAGAATATAGGCTTGACCATGACGGAGGGAAAACCCTTTGATTTTGAGGCTCCGATCATTACTGCCAAAGGAAATGAGCGATGGGTACGGGTCATCGGTCAAGCTGAAATGGCGATGGGAAAATGCATCCGGTTTTTTGGGAGTTTT
This sequence comes from Algoriphagus sp., assembly GCF_024305035.1. GTDB lineage: Bacteria > Bacteroidota > Bacteroidia > Cytophagales > Cyclobacteriaceae > Algoriphagus. The sequence goes on along the minus strand of NZ_JAMWZB010000025.1, from coordinate 13,242 downwards.
CAGGATATTCACAAACAAAAAATAGCTGAACAAGCGGTTCAGGAAAGTGAGGCTAAATTCAGAACGATTTTCGAGATCGCCTCCCTTGGGATTGTTCAGGTTTCGCCTTCAGATGGCAAAATTCTCTTGGCAAACTCATACTATGAAGCCATTACTGGATATACTTTTGAGGAGCTCCAGCAAATGAAATTTTCCGAACTAACACACCCAGAGGATCGGGATAGAGACTGGCAACTGTTTCAAAAGGCTGTAAAAGGAGAAGTAGAATATCGAAATGAAAAACGCTACATCCGAAAAGACGGGTCCATTGTTTGGGTTAAAATTCACCTAGCATTTATAAAAGATGATCGTGGAGTACCAATCAGGACTGTTGCAATTTGTGAAAATATTACTGATCGAAAAGAAATCGAGTCTAGACTTAAAAACCTTTCGGACAATGTGCCGGGAGTGGTTTTTCAGTATGTGATTCATCCGGATGGAAATGATGAACTCAATTACGTCAGTAAAGGCTCAAAAATAATTTGGGGATTTGAACCAGAGGTAGCCATGGCTGACAATCGCTTGGTTTGGAATCGGATAGAAGCTGGAGGAGATCTGGACTTGGTTCAAGGTAGCATCGCTGAGTCTATTCAAAATAAAACTCGTTGGACGGCAAAATGGAAGTATCCCCTTCCCTCCGGAGAAATCAGGACCCATATTGGACATGGGGCTCCCGAATTTTTGGCCGATGGGACAGTAGTTTTTAATTCGCTAATATTAGATGTCACTGAAGAGAAACGGACCGAGGATCTACTTCACCAGGCCACCTCAATGGCCCGAATTGGGAGTTGGGAATTGGATTTGATAAATCAAAGCGAGGACGCTATGTACTGGTCTCCTATGACTAGAAAAATTCTGGGGGTAAATGAAAGCTATAATCCCTCGTTGACTGGTGGTTTTGAGTTTTATGTTGAGGAAAGTGAGAAAAAAATTAAGAGTGCCATTGAAAATCTGATCAATAGAGGTATTGAATTTGACGAAGAACTTTTGCTGATCAGGACTGATGGGGAGAAACGTTGGATTCGCTGTATTGGAAAAGGCGAATTTCTTCAAGGTAAATGCGGCAGGATATTTGGAAGTTTTCAAGATATTCATTCCTCCAAATCCTTGGAAACTCAAATCAGCGAGATTCTAGGTAGTATATCAGATGCTTTTTACGCGGTAAATCAAGACTGGAATTTTACTTTTTTCAATAAAGAAGCGGAAAGACTGCTAGGTAGAAAGAGTGAGGAATTATTGGGTAAAAATATCTGGGAGGAAATTGCCCCTGCAAAAGGGACCATCCTAGAGGAAACTTATCGTAGAGTAGCAGAAACAGGAATCTCAAAAACATTTGAATACTTGTATCCAGGTAATGACTCTTGGTATGAATTAAATGCCTATCCTTCCAACGGTGGGGTTTCTTCCTATTTTAAGAACATCGATGAGCGGAAAAAGAATGCCGAAGCGCTTCAGGCTGCCTATGAGGAAAAGACCCGAATTCTGGAGAGTATCGGTGATGCTTTTTTTGCTGTAGATCAGGATTGGAATGTGACCTATTGGAATCGAGAGGCTGAGTTGGTTCTAGGCCGAAAGCGAGAAGTTATCCTTGGCAGAAACCTCTGGGATGAATATGCTGATGCGATTGATTCGGATTTTTACCGAGAATATCATCGTGCAATGGACGCCCAAGAGATGGTTTCTTTTGAAGAATATTACCCGGCTCTTAAAAAATGGTTTGAGGTAGCGGCATACCCCAGTTTGGATGGCTTATCTGTGTATTTCAAAGATATTACCCTTCGAAAAGAAACCGATATCCGTATCCGTCAAGCTAATGAGCGATTTGAAAAAGTCACCCAAGCCACCACGGATGCGATTTGGGACTGGGATATCGAAGGCAATAAATTTTATAGAGGAGAGGGATTTGAGAAGCTTTTTGGCTATAAAGTAAGCCGGGATTTGTCAGAAGAGTTGTTTTGGACGGACACCTTTTATCCCGATGACCTTCCTCAAATCAAGGAAAGTCTTCACGCTTGTCTGGAAGATCCAAGTATTGATTTTTGGCAACAACTCTACCGGATTATCCATTCTTCAGGTGAAATCAAAACTGTGATTGATAAAGGAGTGATCATTCGAAATGAGGAAGGAAAGCCTATTCGAATGGTGGGAGCCATCACGGATATCAGCGATCAAATCAAGCATGAGAAAGAACTCCATGAACTCAATCTTATTTTGAAGCAGCATATCAAAGAACTTCAGGTCACCAATGAGCAGCTGGAGCAATTTGCCTTTATCGCCTCCCATGATTTGCAGGAACCCTTGCGGATGATTTCGAGCTTTCTCAATCTGCTTCAGCGAAAGTATGGGGATCAATTGGATGAGAAAGCCCATCAATACATTCACTTTGCTACCGATGGTGCCAAGCGGATGAAGCGAATCATCCTGGATTTGTTGGATTATTCCAGAGCCGGGCGTGAAGAGGAGGCCATGGAACCTTTGAATCTGAGAGAGATCTTTGAGGAATATCGAATTTTGAGAAGGAAGGTGATTCAAGAAAAAGAAGTAGATCTGAATGCCGAAAATCTCCCGGTGATTACTGCGTTCAAAGCACCCTTGATTCAGACCTTACACTGCTTATTGGATAATGCAATCAAATACTCTGTTCCGGATCGAAAGCCGATCGTGCATTTGGAGGTGAGTGAATCGATAAATACATGGACTATTGCAGTGCGTGACAATGGGATTGGAATAGATCCCAAGTTTTTTGAGAAGATCTTCGTAATATTCCAGCGACTTCATGATCGGGATGAATATGGGGGAACTGGGATCGGGCTTTCGATTGCAAAGAAACACGTGGAATCCTGGGGTGGGAAAATCTTTGTAGAATCCCAAAAAGGTCAGGGAAGTACTTTTTACTTTACTGTACCTAGAAGTTTTAAATTAAAGGATAAAAATGAATAGAAATACTATGGAACCAGTACACATTTTATTGGTGGAGGACAATGAGGGAGATGTGATCTTGACCCAGGAGGCCTTTGAAGAGAGCAAAATCAAAACCCAAATCAGTGTGGCCAAAAATGGAGCTGAAGCTTTGGACTTTCTCTTTCAGCGAGGGGAATTTTCTGCCGCAGCACGTCCCGATCTCATTCTTTTGGATATCAATATTCCAGTCTATAACGGTCATGAAGTCCTTCGCACGATCAAATCCGATGAATCGCTAAAAAAAATACCCGTGATCATGCTGACGACTTCTTCCCATCAAAAAGATATCAATCAGGCTTATGAGCATCATGCCAATAGCTATGTGACAAAGCCGATAGAGATGGAAGATTTTTTAAAGGCGATTTTGAAAATTGAAGAGTTTTGGTTGCAGCTTTCGAAGCTTGCAGACTAAAAATTTTATTCGTGAATAATATTTTCACATTGGACCAAAAGGGAATATATAAATCTGCTTTCTTACCCTTAAGAATTGTGCACAGACCAAAATGAGGGTTGAAGTTCAAATTAAGCAAACTTCGGTCATCGGTCATCGGCCTCCTGTGCTGAGCAAAGTCGAAGCATCCAGCCGCTTAAGTAAAAAAAAATATGGCTACTGGTATAATTGAGGATAATCAGTAAAGGGAATAAAAGATTAAAGTATCTCAAATATTTTTTAAAAAACTAGGTATTTCTATTTTTGTGCTTGTACACAAATATCAATCGATTGTTTATGAAAAATAACCTTTCATAAACAACTCTTTTGCTCAGATTTTGCTGTCTAAACTGAAGGGGACTAAAACTAGTCTTGTTCATTTGGGTAAAAGAGGGAATTTCCCCAAGGATAATGTTGGATAATCATTTAAAGAAACTGATTCCGTCAAAGGAATATTTAGAATGCTATCAACTAGTCGATTCAAGTAGTGAAAAGGCCTTTGATCAAATTACAGAATTGGCTGCTACGATCTGTGGCACTCCGATTTCCCTAGTGACAATACTAGATGATGAGCGTCAATTTTTTAAGTCCCACTATGGGATGGATATAAATGAGACCCCTATTGACCATGCTTTTTGCATCTATGCTTTGGAGCGTCCGGATCAGCCTATGATCGTGTCGGATGCGCGGCTTGATGCCAGGTTTCAGGACAACCCCTATGTCAAGAGTAATCCGGGCATCGTGTTTTATGCGGGCTTTCCCCTCGTTACCCAAGATGGCATTGCATTAGGTTCGCTTTGTGTTTTGGACATGGAGATTCGTGAGCTTTCTGAGGATAAAGTCAGAGCCTTGGAAATCCTGTCCCATCAGGTGGTGCAGCTGCTGGAGCTAAGAAGAAGTAACTTGGAAAATCAAGCCATTCTCGGACATCTCCAAAACGAAAAGGAATTTAACAGGAAGTTGGTCGAAAATATCGATGGTGTCTTTTGGGTGGCAAATGCCAAAAATTTAGAATTTACCTATCTCAGTCCTCAACTCGAGCGGATCATGGGCTACAGTGCCGAGGAATGGAAGGCATCACCTACTTTTTGGGTAGATCATATTCATCCGGAGGATCGAGAGCGGGTCATTACAGCCTGTAAAAAGGCCGTCCAAAATCTCGAAGATCATCAGTTTGACTATCGGTTTATGACTAAATCTGGAGACTATCTCTGGATTAATGATCGGGTGGTCGTCTACAGCGAGGACGGAAAGCCCGTCCAGCTCACGGGGCTTTTTTTGGATATCAGTGATCAAGTGAAAAATAAGCGGGACCTTCAGGCCTCCCATCTCCGCTTTCAAAAGGTAGCCGAAGCGACTAAAGATGCGATTTGGGACTGGGATCTCAAGCAGGATTTACTCTTTCTAGGTGAAGGGTTCAAGGAAAGTTTTGGATTGGAGGAATGTTTGGTTGATATGAAATTTCCGCACTTGATACGAAACATTCACCCCAAAGACTATCCGAGGGTAATTCGTTCATTCAGAGGCGTGATCAGCAATCCTGAAAATTCTAAATGGGCAACCGAATACCGGTTTAAGACTAAAAATCAAACGTATCGGTTTGTAACCAATCGGGCCCTAATTATTCGGGATGAAAGAGGAGATATTGTCAGATTGATTGGTGCGATGACGGATATTTCTAAGCAGAAGGAGTATGAGCAAACGCTCAAAGAAATCAATAGAAGATTGCAGGTGACGGTCAAAAAACTATCCGAATCCAACGAGGAATTGGAGCAGTTTGCCTACACTGCTTCCCATGATTTGCAGGAACCCTTACGGATGATTGCGAGTTTTATGAGATTGTTGGAGCGAAGACTCGGCGATCAGCTTGATGAGAAATCCAAGACCTACATCAAATTTGCCATAGATGGGGCGAGTCGGATGAAGCGGATAATTCTGGATTTATTGGAATATTCGAGAGTGGGCAGGCAAGAATATTTGAAGGAAGAGCTCGCCTTTTCAGAAATCATCCATGAGGTTCTTTTACTCAATAAACAGCTAATCCGGGAAAGAGAGGCTAAAATTGCGGTTATAGGAGATGCTCGGCTTTATACCAATAGAAGCTTGCTCATTCAGGTTCTGCATAATTTGGTCTTGAATGCAGTCAAGTACGTTTCAGCAGATAAAAAACCTCAAATTGAAATTAGGGTTAAGGAGAAAAAAGGACAGGTGGAAGTAAGGGTAAAGGATAATGGGATCGGGATCAGGCAAGAGGATCAGGAGCGTATATTTATCATTTTCCAGCGTCTTCATGGCAAAAATGAATATACCGGAACAGGGATGGGACTGGCCATCGTAAAGAAAGCAATTTCAAATCTCGGTGGGAAAATCTGGCTAAAATCCACTCCGGAAGAAGGGGCTAAATTCTACTTCTCTATTCCCAAAAAGCCCTATTCCCAAGCCTAAAACAAGCTGGACTCTTCCAGATCGAAAAGGTAAAATAGCTAAATAAAGGTGTTTTGAACTCTTAAAATTGTATTTCTTAAGGAAAGAAATTACTTTCGGTTCGGAATTAATCCAGTTGAATTAGTCTAAAAGCAACCCAAAAAAACCATTTTTATTTTCACATGTCAGGAGCACTGATTTTCAAATTGTTTATCCTCTCTTTTGCCATTGTCAATTCCTTGGTACTGGCAATCAAAGGAAGTGTAGGACGAATTCGAAATTACTTTTTAGGTTGTTCCCTATTCTGCTACAGTTTGTATTTTTTGGTTTTTATCCTTTGGTATGAAATGGGATTTATCCTAGATTACCCCCATTTGATGCGAACAGGCAGTCCAATTGGATTTTTGGCGGCGCCCTTTTTTTACTTCTTTGTTCGCAACAATGTCAACGGGTGGACCGGCTTCCAAAAATGGGATTGGGTTCACTTTCTCCCTGCCTTGTTGCATATTCTGGATTTGATGCCATTTTTCCTGCAACCTGAAGCAGTCAAATTAGAACTTGCCCAGCAAATCTTGAGTAAACCATACCAACTGGATGTGGTTGCCAATGGATTCATTCATCCCAATCTGGTCAACGGGGTCAGGCTTTCCTTAATGTTGGGTTATTTTATTTGGAGTTGTCTGATTTTGACTCGTTCCGGTTCGATGAAGACGGATTTCTTGAAGAAATCATGGGTAAGAAACTGGTTGATGCTTGCCATGGTATTGATTGGTGGGATTAACTTGGGTTATTTTATTTTCCGTGTTTCATTTTTTGTAGGATATGCCAGTGGGGGAGATGGAGGTGAAATCCAAGTCTATGCCAGTTATTTGATCATTGCCTGTGCCGGGGTTTTGAGCTTGTATATCCATTCCAATCCCGAGTGGGTGTTTGAGAAAGAGGAGGATAAAATAGGAGGGCAGGTCCAAAGAGAACCCATTTCGAAATCAGTTTTGGCTGAATATTCAACTCCCATAATTGAAAATGAGCTAGATCCTGAAACCTTTCAGGAAATGCTGGATGAGAGGGTCCGTGATCGGATTATTTCCCTTTTTGAGGAAAGGGAAATATTTCGGGAAAAAGGACTGTTGGTGGCAGACTTTGCCAAGAAAGTTGGAATCTCTGTGCGGGAGCTTCCCCTTTATTTTCGTCATTATTTTGACTCCGATTTTAAGACCATGGTCAATGATTACCGGGTCTGTCTTGCCAGGAAAAAGATAGAGGAGGGCTACTTGGATGATTTTACGCTGGAGGCACTTGGGGATCATTGTGGGTTTAGTAGCCGGACTACATTTTTTAATGCCTTTAAGAAAAAGTACGAAAAGAGTCCAAGCGATTATTGGAAGGCTTTTCAGGAAAACGGAAGTTGATTTCCTGGTGAAAACTTGGTCTTAAATCTTGTGATTCTTGAGTCATCGTTAAGGTGGAAACCACTATTTATTTATCCCTAATGCGGATTGGTGGGTTTCAATTCCTGTTTTGAAACAGTGAAAAATGATTTTTTCAACAAATCTTATCTATTATTTGACTAATCTTTTTTGCAGTTTATTCAGTTGATTTTGCTGTTTACTAAGTCTTTGTTTCAAAGTCGGTATATGAAACAGGGAATTGTATGTGAAGGAGTGGATTTCGAGTATTTTTCGCACAAGTTTATCCCCAAAGACGAATTAACCCAGCATCGTATGCAACAATTTTACACGGAAAAGTTTAGGAAAATTTCTGGAATAAAGAGTAGGATTACTCTTTTGACTTTGCTCTTTACAGCGTTCTTGAACCTCAGTTTTTCTTGGGTGCTGCCCACTGATCCTTCTAATTCATTTTTTGATAGAGAAGATGTAAAAGCAGCCACTGCTTCTGTGAAAGAAGAATTGGGAAAAGGCGATGGTATAGAGCGCTACCTCACAAAATACGACGATATTCCTTCTGGCAGTGTAATAACTTTTGATGATCAGGGATTTAGTGGTTGTCAGATTATTAGTGATAATCATAGTTTTTCTGCGATTGGAAAAACCTTCAATATCTACGCAGCTAATTTTGATGGTTCAACTTCTACGAATGGAAGTTTATGGTTTGAAACCGGTTCTGGGGGATGCTGGCATCCCTATACAACGGAATTTGAAGATGGAGGATATATCACAGCAGGTTATACAAGTGATTCTGGCCAACAATGGTATGCTCCTGAAGCCTTAGTGGTTAAAACCACTGATGGTTCGGATTTCAAGTTTACCAGCTTTAAAGCGCATGATGCTGAATGGAATTCATGGGGGAATTATCTGAAAATATCTGGGTACAAGAATGGGGTTTTGCAGGGATCCGAAAGTGTTGTCATTGTATCTGATGTTGAACCCTATCATTCTACAGTTACATTAACAAATCCTGTTTTTGAGAGTATAGATGAAGTTCGTATTACGATGGACAAGGACAATAATCCTGCCTTCGGAGATTCTGGAATCCCCCACAGTAATGCGGAGGGCTTGTTTCATTCGTTTGATACGTTTGTAATTGATAATGCAGTAAGTAGTGCAACTGAACCAACCGTAACCACTTCGGCAGCATCTTCCATCACCGCCACCGGAGCTACTCTCAATGGTAATGTTACCTCTGACGGAGGAGCATCAGTAACCGCCCGTGGCTTTGTCTATTCCCCCACTAACAGTACGCCAACTCTTGGAGGATCAGGAGTAATCCAAGAGGAAGATGGAAGTGGAACTGGTATTTTTGATTTTGCTATTTCAGGTTTAAGTGCATCTACTACTTATTATTATCAGGCCTATGCCACCAATAGTGCAGGGACGAGCTATGGGGGAGTGGAGAGTTTTACGACGAGTGCGACTGCAGGAGGAAGCGGATGTAGCTTTGATTCAAATGATGGAGGAGCAATTACTGATGCTAATTTTAGTAGTACCTCAGACACTTTTATTTTCTCAAGTCCATTCAGTCAAAGTTTTACGGCATGTGAAACAGGAGCTTTAAGTAGTATTAAGATTTTATCAACGGCAAATTCAAGTGGAATTACCGTTACAGTGTATTCAGGAGAAGGAAATTCAGGAACAAATTTGGGTACTGTATCAGGTTTATCGGTTACTGCTGCCCTTTCTATAAATGACAGAAGTACATTGGATATGTCTTCTGCGGGCATAAGCCTTACCAGTGGGCAGAAATATACCTTTGTAGTAACCACTGGTAGCATATCAACAAGAGTTACTCGAAATTCTATTTACGCTGATGGTGATGCTTTTGAGGGAACTATAAAATATCAAGATAACGACTTTTTGTTTGGGATAGAAATTTCTGAAGCTCCCTCCACCGACCCAACCGTAACCACCTCAGCCGCTTCATCAATCACCGCCACAGGAGCCACGTTTGGCGGTAATGTAACCGATGACGGTGGAGCTTCTGTTTCCGAGCGAGGATTTGTGTATTCCAGTACTAACAATTCTCCGACCATTGGAGGATCAGGAGTAATCCAAGAGGCAGATGGAAGCGGAACTGGTGTTTTTGATTTTGCTATTTCAGGTTTAAGTGCATCCACTACCTATTATTACCAAGCCTATGCAACCAATAGTGCAGGAACGAGTTATGGGGGAGTGGAGAGTTTTACTACTGAAAGCGCAGGTGTATTGTTAAGCTCTAGTCCGATTTTAACATTTACTATGAGCGCTGTTGACCTTACGGGTGATGATATTGCATCAGATGGAGAGGGTGGCTCAGTACAAATTAGTGATATTAATATTGATGTTTTCAATATTTCAGACACCAACGGTTCTTTACATTCTGATTTGGACTGGAGAAACAACACATTCCTGACTAGCAATGATGGCTCTTTCTCTGGCTTGACAGATCCCAATACTGGCTCCAAGGGGATGTCTATAAAGTCGCCTGAAAGCAGTGAGTTTAAACTGATCCAATTTGAATACTATAACTGGGGTGAAACTTCGACTTTTACCAACACCATCGTCGGATACCGTGATGGCGTAGAGGTAGCTACTACAACGTTTGATGGTTATGACAGCGGTTACCTGCCTCAAACTGTGACACTAAACTCAGCTTTCTCGAACGTGGACGAAGTACGTTTTTATATCAGTAGCGGCGGGTATGAAGGTGAACAGAACTATACTAACCACACAATCAATAATATTCAGGTCTCTTCACCAGTAGTCACCATACCACCTACAGTTAATGTAAACAATGGATTGAGCTTAAATCAAGGAACAATTCAATTTATCGGTTCAGGTAACCTAAGTATTGGTTATGACGAAACATTTGTGGCCTCTGATATTACATTTACTATTACTTCAGCAGTGTCATACGGTGTTTTGTTTATAGATTCTAATCAAAATTTCCTTGTTGATGCTGGAGAAGTAGAATTGGTTGAAAATGCCACTTTCACCGCAGAAGATATTGATGGTGAACGACTCAGTTATAAGAATACTATTGCGAATCAGAGCGTTGATAGTTTTATTTTTAAGGTTACTGACCCCAATGGAGGAGAGTTGACCAATCAGACCTTTAACATTACTGTCAATCAGCAGCCCTCAGTAAGCACAGTTGCTGCTTCAGGGGTTTCGGCTTTTACAGCAAATTTTGAAGGAAACATTACTTCAGATGGAGGAGTCAGTGTGACAGCCCGTGGCTTTGTATTTTCCTCTACTAACAGTACGCCAATTCTTGGAGGATCAGGAGTGATTCAGGAGACGGTTGGAAGTGGAACTGGTATTTTTGACTTAGGCATTTCAGACCTGAGTCCAGCTACTACTTATTACTACCAAGCCTATGCAACCAATGGTGTAGGGACTTCTTATGGTGGAGTACAGAACTTTACGACGAGCAGCCCCCCTTGTACGGGAACGATTACCATTGGTTCGACCGCTTCAGGAGCATCCTATTCGATCAATGGAAGTGTTTTGACTACAGCAGGCGAAGCCACCGTGCCAGCCTCTGTAATCGAGGATTATCTTCAGAATAATGGCAACTTGGTTATCCAGTCTTGTGACGGCAATATCATCGTTGCTACAGCCATCAGTCCTGCATTAAGTGCCGAACGCACCTTAACTTTCAAGGCTAGCGGCAGCATTGTATTCAATTCGGGAACTTCCTTAATCGCTTCAGGAGACAAGCTCAATACCATTCTTTGGTCGGATGCGGATGGGAATCAATCGGGATCCATCTTCCTCAACGAATCTACCATCCAAACCAATGGTGGTCATCTTTGGATGGCAGGGGGTGAAGAAAGTACTACCCCTTGGAATGGCCTGACCGTGGGCGATGGAAGCTCCTATGCCGATGCTACGCATAATGTGAATGGAAGTATTTTCAAAAATGGGATGACGATCTATAAGTCATCTGTGAACACCGACGATGGAAACCTTTTTATTTCGGGTATAGCCGATGGCGCAAGCGGTGGACCTGCTGGTTACAATGGTGTATACCTGGAGCAAAGTACGCTGTCATCCGGAGCCGGTGCAATTGACTTGAATGCGATTTCAACAGGTACCATTAATGACGGAAGCTGGTATTACGGTCTCCTAATGGGAACGATCGTGGATAACACCTCAGCGATTATCGAAAGTACCTCCGGTTTGATTACGATCAACGGGGAGACCGATTTCAGTGAAAATACACACGGTGCTGGTGTAGGACTATATTCATTTGGAAACCCTAATAGTGAAGTCATTATCCGAACTGTCTCAGGTGCCATAGATATCACAGGTAGTTTAAATAGTACAGACTTTGATGGACAGTATGGTGGTATATTCCTTTTCGGAAGTGGAGAGGAACAAATCGTATCCCAAACTGGTACTATCAGTTTAGAAGGTATTTCAGCTAACCCTAATGTAGCCGGAATCAATCAAGCCACAGGTAATAACACAAGTGCTATCGGTTTTGATGGTACCAATGTGTTTACTGGAGATATCACGTTTAATTCCAATACATTTATCAACTATGCCGGAGTAATCACTGCCAACAATCTGGAGTTGTTGGGCTCCGGAGTAGTGTATGATTTTTCCAATGCAGGAAACAACGTCAACAGCTTGACAGCGAATACAGGCTCGGTGACTTACTTAGATGGGGATGAGTTGACTGTCAATAACCTCACCGCTACAGGAGAAATTGAAATCGCGACAGAAAGTGGAAACTTGACCCTTTCTGGAAATGTGAAGACTTCTTCCAGTTCATCAGATGCCATTATTCTGAATGCGGGCAAGAGTGAAGCCATTGGTACAGAAACAGGGGGAGATATTATTGTTTCAGGATCTCCGGCAGTTTCTACAGGTCCTGGCGGGATTGCCAAGCTATTCAGCGGCTCTGAGCTTACCAGCACGGGTCTTACCGCTTGGGTAGGTGGATCTTCGTATGTCCGCAAAGAAGTGGACGAGACCACGACCATCTTTGATCCGGCTTTGTCCGCAGGGAGTGTTTATGCCCTGTATCGCTATCAGGATATTATTCAGTTGACGATTGATAGTCAAAGCCTGACCCTATCCAAATCCTATGATGGAACTACTACAGCAACAGTGACAGATGTCGTGTTGGCTGGAGTTCGCTCGGGAGATGATGTATCGGTAACGGCTGAGGCTACTTATGATAATGCTTCGGTTGGGACTGGAAAAACTATTACAGTGGTCTATACCCTTAGTGGTGCAGATGCAGCAAACTATTCAGTACCAGAAAACATAGTAGTAACAAATGGAGAGATCACAGCGAAAGCATTGACCATTACGGGTTTGACCGGAAACAATAAAACCTACGATGGTACGACCAATGCAACAGTTAGCGGGACTGCTACACTAAATGGATTGGAGCCGGAAGATGAGGTGACCTTAGGAGGGACAGGGGTATTTACCTTTGCGACTGCAGATGTTGGGATTGGAATAGCGATTACAGCCTCAGGCTATGAGTTAAGCGGATCAGATGCGGGGAATTACAATTTAATTCTACCTTCCGGATTGAGTGCGACTATTTCTCCAAAATCCCTCACTGTTACTGGTTTGACTGCCGAAGATAAAACCTACGACGGTACGAACTCGGCAACGGTTTCCGGGACTCCCCAACTGCAAGGAATCATTGATGGCGATGTGGTGGAAATCAGTGGAACTCCGATTTTCATATTCATCCAAAGTGGAGTAGGTACTGATATTACTGTTGTAGATGATGGCTGTAGTACCTACTTCCCAACCGGGACAGATGCTGCTAATTATTCGATCACCCAGCCGGAATTTCAAGCGGATATTCTTCCCAAAGAATTGACTATTACGGCTAATGACGACAGCAAGACCTACGGAGAGACCTACACCTTTGCAGGGACCGAGTTTACTGTAGACGGTTTGACCAATGAGGATGCGGTTACT
>NZ_JAMWZB010000024.1 GCF_024305035.1 Algoriphagus sp. | reverse complement strand
TTCATGGACGGCTATCCGGCGAGCAAGATGATCCAGGCGGGCTTCCGGGAGCGGCTGAGTCCGAATCTGGCGGTGATCACCAATGCCTTTTACCGGAGCCAGAAGAACCTGCCCGACCAGCTGGACCTGAACCTGAAAGTCTTGTTGATGGACCGGGTGTGGATCGGGGGAGGCCACCGGGTGGACTATGCGAGCAACCTGCAGTTTGGCTTGTTGACCGATAGGCTGAGACTGGGCTACGTGTTTGAGTTTCCGGTGGCCCGATCGTATCAGCTGCCCGGAAGGATCCATGAATTTACAGCAGTGTTTAGTCTCTTCCCTAAGGATGATAGAGACAAGCGGGATATTTTGCCGATTTGGTAGTTGAGGTTAATCAAAAGAAGGGTTAAAAGGACGTTGGCACTTTTCTAAGTAATTGCCTAATTAACATTCGATTTACATCATTAAGCTATTTCAACCAAAAGGTTAGCAGGCCAAAAAGAAAATAATCCATTATTGTTTTTCCTGGTTACCTGTCAAATCCATTTTTCTATCTTGAAAAGAAAGGAGGGAGGGGCTGTTGAACTTTGCCTTCAATGCCCAAATTTTATCCATTACGGTGCTGGGAATCATCAACCACCAGTTTATAGATTTGGTTTTGTTGTAGTTCGATTTTCGTTCAACCTAGTGGGTGGTTCCGCTGTTGAATATCGAACACCTCTGACCGAATGCGTGCAGGGTTTAACGCTTAGGTTTGTGGACGTGTAACCATTTTTTGACGTTTGATTTTAAGCTTTATTGGAGGTTGAGGGTATGGTAAGAATCAATCCTTAATTGGAATTAAATGATCTTTCCAAATGTCGTTTGGGTACCAAATGAGGGTTCTGAATCCCTGAGTACTGATTTGATGGGATAGGGTTCTCGATTTTTTTGATGTGGATAAAAAAATGCAACAAAAAATATTTTGTTTAAATCTTGTGCTTTTTAGGAGAGGCAATGGATGGTTCTCAACACCTAATTTTCGCTGGTCTGGTTTTTGGCAATACTGAGGTGAAGAAAGGATAATGCTCTAATTTTCTTGTCTATGAACTATCAAAAGATTCTTCCCTGGGAAGCACTCAGGGGATTGGTCAGTCATTACTGGGTGGCTACTTGGGATCGGGAATTAACTGCTCCTAAGTCGACCTATTATACGGTAGCCAACACCTTAACTGATATCACCTTTGCCTTTGCTGATCCAAAACCCAATTCCGGATTACTTTTCTCAGCAGTGCAGGGGCATACCGAACGGGCCAATCAGATTGAGGTACCTGGTTTTTATCATTTGATAGGAGCCTCCTTGTTTTCCAACGCTATTCCCACGCTTTTTGAAGTACCTGCCGGGGAATTAAGTCGTGAATTTATTTCGTTAAACGATTTATTAGGTGTTGAGGCAGAACATTTGACTGAGCAGATTGAGGAGGCTGCAAATACAACTGACCAAATCAACCTTTTGAACCGGTTTTTCCTTAGCCGATTGAAAAGCAGACATGAGGAGGATAATCCGATGGCTTATGCCACCCAATTAATCAAAATCAATCAAGGTCAAAATCGAATCCCTGAATTGGCTAGTGCATGCTGTCTTTCTCAAAAGCAGTTTGAACGTAGGTTTAAGTGTTTTACTGGCTTCAATCCAAAAGTGTTTTCTAGAATTGTTCGATTTGAATCGGTAGTCAAATCCGGTAAGAGCTGGAATTCACAAACTGAAGCTGCACACGAATTGGGGTATCATGATCAAGCCCATTTTATCCGTGAGTTTAAATCCTTCACTGGCCTGAGTCCACGGGAGTTTTGGAAATTAAGCGAGGATTAAGGAAATGTCCATTTTTTACAAGTTTAACCGATCTCAGGCCAATACCTTCGCTTTGCATAGTTATTCACTTAAATCAATTGAAATGGACTTCAGGCCTGCTAAAATACTTGTAAAATGCTTCTTCCTTGTTTTCTTGATTCTTTGCAGCTGGGAGGTGCAAGGACAGATTAAAAAGGTAGAAGGTCCTTCAGGAAAGCGGATTTCTTTTTCCGAGTTAGATGAAAAAATTGAAGAATTAAGGAAGGAGATAGGAATGCCTGGGATTTCCATTGCCATAATCAATAACAATGAAAAAGTGTATCATGAAGTTTTCGGAGTAGTTAACACCAAGACTCAGGAAGCGGTTAACAGGCGGCATATTTTTGAAGCCGCCTCTCTTTCCAAGCCTATATTCGCATTTTTCGTCATGAAACTGGTCGAGCAGGGAAAGATTGAATTGGACAAACCGCTGATGAAGTATTTGCCACATCCCGGCTTTGATTCGGCATCACAAGAGGAGGCAAAATTGATCACGGCACGAATGGTTTTGGCCCATCAGACGGGGATGCCCAATCATTCCAATGGCGAGCCCATGAACTTGGCTTTTACCCCGGGAACTGATTTTTCCTATTCTGGAGAAGCCTACCAATACCTGGCAGCAATTGTGGGAATGCAGCATGGGTTGGGCTGGAAGAAAGGCTTGAATGAACTATTTCGAAGTACGGTGTCCTTACCCCTAAAGATGCCCCATTCCACCTTTGTATGGGATGAGTATTTGCAGGAACATAAAGTTTATGGGCATGATTCGGAGGGAAAACCCACCGCAAATAAACCGCAACCCGGTCGTTGGAGCGGAGAGACTTTCAATGCTTTTTCCAGCCTTCACAGTGAAGCGGGAGAGTATTCCAATTTTGTTTTAGCCATGCTTAAGCAGGAAGGATTAAAACCTTCTTCTTTTGAAGAAATGCTCAAGGAGCAAACCCATTTTAAGGAGGATAATTCATTGAAGCAAGAAATCGGTCAAACCGGTTGGGGCTTAGGGTTTGCTCAGAAAGTAACTGAGGAGTATACGGTGCATATGCATACGGGAAACAATCACGATTTTCAAGCGTATGTGATGTTTATTCCTGAAAGGAATTACGGGTTGGTCGTTTTTACAAACTGCGATAAGATGATTCCTTTTTTAACCGGGCTTTCAGAGATTCTTGGACCTCAATTTTAAATTAATTTTCTGTTGAAACTTCAATCTACTTCTCTACAGTATCGTATTTCCAGTCTGGATTTCCTTCGAGGTTTAGCCGTTCTGGGGATTCTCTTTATCAACATAGAATCTTTCGCCTATTTCAACCCTTAGAATTGATTTGGAGAAAATTAACCTGTCAATCCAACGAATAGGAAATCACCGAGATGAATCCATTTCTGGGGAGATCGAATGATTACTTTAGCCTGACCAAACCATGAAAACATCCCTTTTACCTTTGCAATGCTTCAATTTTTTTGGACTTATATGCGCTATTATTTGGGGATTAGTATACCCTTTTAAGATTGATGCCCAACAAATCAATTCCATTCCCCAGTTCAAGACAGGCACCTTTACAGACCCTCGGGATGGGAAAATATACAAAACCATCACTATCGGAACTCAGGTTTGGCTCGCTGAGAACTTTGCCTATTTACCTGAAGTAGATACTCTGTCAATCTCGGTCTATGGCTATAAGGGTAACTCAATCGAAGATGCTAAAAAGACTGCCTCATACCGAGAATATGGGGCTCTTTACTCTTGGGAAAAAGCAAATGACTTAGCTCCAATAGGATGGCGATTACCCACAGATGCCGATTGGATTCAATTGGAAATAGCAATGGGTATGCCCGCCGAGATGGCAGAAAAGATGGGCTGGAGGGGGAATGAAGAAGCTGCTAGGGCTATGAAAATAAAGGGTAACTCAGGGTTTGATATAAAATTTGGAGGTTGGAGGACAGATTTTGGGGACTTCAGATTTCAAGGTGAACATGCTAATTTTTGGGCAGCAGATTCCTTTGATGAAGAACGGGCTTTCGAAAGACTGGTTGGGGCAACGAATTCAAAAATCGGTCGGGAATATGGGAATAAGGGATGTGGGTTTAGTGTCAGGTATGTTAGAGATCTTCCAGCCAAGGAATTTATTTCCTATCCTAAGGGGAGTGGGAGATGATGCTCATGGAATCCTGGTTCTTTGTCCATTCGTTTTAATCCATGCTAATGAAATCTTTCATCATAATAACTTCGTTATCAGGTTTAAGCCTGCTGTTTTCAGGTTGCACTACTCAAAGGGAAAAAATACAGGAGGAGGAATTAGTCGGGGTATGGTCAGGAATTCTTTTTCAGACTGACTCAAAGTTTGATTCCCTTTCTATTTTACCGAAAACGAACCCTCATACCTTGAATTTTTTTAAAGGCGGTAAGAGGTCTTCGTATTCTATTGAATCCAAAGATGATCAGCTACACGGTAAGAATTTACCAGAACTTCGTTTTGACGCTTTTTTAGCTGAAGATAGTTCTTCGCTAAATGGGATTCTAACCCATGATCTTTGGGTACAAAGCCTATCATTTGAAAAAAGAGATCATGCTTGGGTGAGTAAAATCAGTAAACCTGAGATTATAGATACAGATTACCGCGTCTATTTGGAATTTTTTCGAGATTCCACCGGAGTAATTGTTGCAATTATTCAAAGTAATACGGAAAACCGGGCCCTTCATTTCACCATTGATCAGGTTTTGATCGACGGAAATCGAATAGACTTTAAAATTACCAATGACCGGTTTTCAATTTCTGCACTTCACAACCAAGATGATCAAACTATCCAGCTGTCCTATGGAAATTCAGGAGGGAAACGGGAAATAGCCTTAACAAAGCTTCCCAATTCCGAACTGGAAGGTTATTTACCCAGAACAACTACTGGTAAATATCACTATCAGGTTCCTGACCCGAAAGGGTTGGGTAGGGAAGTGGCCTCTTTAGATGAGGTGGGCATAGATCGGTCCATGTTGGGATTCATGCAAAAAATGAATAGCCGTAAATTCGGTCCTATTCATAGCCTCATTAGTACAAAAAATAGAAAACTGGTTTTTGAGGAGTATTTCCACGGATATGACCGTAATTATCTTCATGATTTGAGATCTGCCTTTAAATCAATTGGATCGCTTGCTTTGGGTAGAGCAATGATGAAAAACAAGGAGTTAAGTGTAAAAGATACTATGTTGGATTTTTACCCGGAATACAATATCACTGATGAATTAAAGAAGAAGATTAGCATTCCTCATTCCCTGACCAGGAGTACAGGGATTCAATTAGAGGATGAGGATAAGATGCAGTGGGAATATGAGGATTGGGTGGGATATAAACTAAACCTGCCCATGAAGCATGCTCCGGGAAAGGTATTCGAGTACTCCTCGGAAGGAAGTAACCTATTGACAGGGGTTATTGAAAAATCAGTTACCAGTTATCTGCCACTTTTTCCATATCAAGAACTCCTTTTACCTATGAAAATTAAAGAATTTCTAATGCTTACTTCTCCGAAAGGTCGAGGATATTTAGCCGGATCATTTTACTTACGTCCTGTTGATTTGATCAAGTTTGGTTGGTTGATATTGGATAAGGAGAAATGGAAGGGCAAGCAACTGATAGAGGAAGACTGGATAGAAGTTTCCACGATGGCCCATAGTAAAGGGAATTGGCCAAAAAACTCAGATTACGGATATCTATGGAGGTTACTGGATAGAGAAATTGATGGTAAACAGCTAAGGACCATTGAGGCTTGGGGAAATGGAGGGCAGTTTCTCAGTATACTACCTGAATTAGATGTGACAGTTACGTTTACCGGAGGGAATTACAACCTGTTTCCGGAAATGGAGGAACGGCCATTTTCAATTTTGAATGAATATATATTTCCTGCCATTGGATTGGCTTAATCTAATGGTATTTTAGTTTAAATAGGTGGTAATGAAAAAAATTGGATTACTATTTCTTTGTTTGAGTTTAATGGTTTTAATCCCAAATTTTGGTTTGACTCAAACCAAAAATTTGGACCAGACCATCGATGCAATCCTGGAAAAATACCAGATACCAGGGGCAGCCATCACTTTAGTAAATAAAGATACAGTACTTTATTCGGGGTATTTTGGACTCTCGGATCTTGAAAGACAAAGAGCAGTGAATCCTGACACCAAATTTACGATAGGCTCGATTTCAAAGACATTTTTAGCATTAGGGGTAGTAAAGGCACAGGAAAGCGGAAGCTTAACTATTCAAAACCCATTAAAAGAGAGCTCAGTTGGAAATTTTTACACCAATTATTATCCAAAGAGCCCAATTACCTTATCTCATCTCCTTGAGCATACCTCTGGATTTGATGAAGCCCATTTTGATATTTTTGCTCGTACAGATGCTCAGACACCTTTTCAATTAGTTTTGAAGCAGAGTCAAAGTGCTTTAACCACTCGCTGGAAACCAGGTGATTATTTTAGCTACAATACCCTCAACTATCTGGTGGCAGCAGCGGTTCTGGAGGAACGTGTAGGAGATTCGTTTGAAAGCTTCATGAAACGAAATATTCTGGATCCGCTTGAGATGGAAGATGCATCGTATCATCCTCAAGAAAACCCCGATTGGTCTAAAGGTTATTCCTCCTCTGAGGAAGTGCCTTTTCCAAGCTTGCCCCAATGGCCTGCGGGAAGTTTGACTACCAATTTAACTGGCCTGCAAAATCTTACCCAGCTATTTCTTACTAGCGGGACCTATAAAGGAAGAAAAGTGCTTTCACCCCAATCCATTCAACTTATGGAAACTCCGGAAACCTCCCTTCTGGCCAGAAGTGGGGTTAAATTTGGGTATGGAAAAGGCTTGATGCAGGAGATCATTGGGAATACGGTTTTTTATGGTCATAATGGAAGTTATGGAGGCTTTCTTTCCGAATTTGGGTATTCCAGAAAGCAGAACATAGGCTATGTTATTTTAATCAATGATAGAGCTGGAGCTAAGGCAATCAAGGAAATCAAAAATGTGATGCTCGATCCGTATACACAAGAAGTGGGGATGGACCAACCTGAGCTAGATTCAGAACTTAAACAATGGGAAGGAGCCTATCAACCGACAACCTTCAACGTGGAGTTGTTTTATCCCTTCATGAGATTAATTGATATCCAGGTTTTAGCACAAAAAGGAACTCAGCTATCCCAAGCCAGTATGGTGGGAGGCTCAAGGGATTGGGTGGCCTTTGGAAATGGCCAATTTGGGAGGTTAGGGGACCCGGTCCCTTCGACTCAATTTTTGAATGAAGAAGGAAGAGTTCTTTGGCTCGGAGAAACAAGCTATTATAAAATTCCGGTGGTGGGAGCCTATTTTCAGTTTTACCTTGCCTTAACCTGCCTTGTTGTTTTTATCATCACTTTTTTCATAATTGGCATTTCGCTACTTCGAAAGTTATTTCTCAAAAAGGAAATTCAAAAGGTTTATCTGTTCCCTTTTTTAGCGATGCTGAGTTTTGTCATTTCCATCGTTGGACTTGGTTTTTTTTATAATCCGGAAGAGTTATTTAGTGCAGGTGCAATTATTTACTATATCGGTTCCTGGCTGTTTTTTGCTTTATCGCTTACCTCCATTTATCTTATGATCCATTCATTTTTCCGCCGTAAGCAAGTCTCGAAATTGATGCAATTTCAAGTAGTTTTAAGTAGTTTATCCTGTTTACTGATTTCGACTTATTTACTGTACTGGGGCTTGGTTGGTTTAATGTTGTGGAGTTATTAGGGTATACTGTAGGATCTAATGTAAAGTAGAAAAAGGCGAGCTACTAAAAACCAAAATGCGTATCATTAAAATAATAGAGGGAATTGGTTTAGAGAGAGAATTCTTGAAGATCAAAAATGACTTTGAGGAATCTAGAGAACTGGCGTTTGCCTTTTTTTCTTGGTGATTCAATTCATATCACTTACAAAAGATTGGATAACCTACTTGTTAAGGCCTCCAGTGTTTTGAAAGAAGTCCAATACCTTGGGGAAACCTGTAGTAATTGGTGTGAGACTGGGAATTTAAGAGATGGAATCTATTTTTTCTTCTCCAAAAATCAGGATATCCAGGTCATGGGTATCAAATTCAATGAACGGTTTAAAGATTAAATTAATCAGTTATGAAGAAAATAGTATGGTTGAGCTTTTGTGTTTTCCTGGGACTCAAAACCTATGGACAGCAAAAGTCCATTTCCATTACAATTGATGATATTCCCAATACGGAAAAGTTTCAGCAAGATGGTTTTCGCTCGGTCTTGTTGGATCGATTGGATTCCTTGGATATCCCATTTACGATTTTTATCAATGAAAAAAAGGTCTTTCAGACTGATTTTTTAGACAAGAATAAGAACCTCTTGGCCCGATGGATAGCCCATGAAAATTCTACTCCTGGAAACCACGGGTATTCCCATTTGCGATATTCTGAGGTGGGGTTTGATGATTTTGTTCAAGACATCAACAAGGGATTGAAATTATCCGATTCGATTGCCATGCTGCACGACAAATCAATGGATTCGTTCCGTTTTCCTTTCAATGATCTGGGAAAAGACTCGGTGCAACAGGCACAAATCCGGTCCTTTTTAAAATTTGTCGGAGATCGAATTGCTCCTTTTACCATTGAAAGTTCGGATTGGATGTTTGATTCGGTTTACCGCTACTACTTGGAGAATGGGGAGGAAGAAAAGGCAAGGAAGATCGGGGAATCCTATGTGACTAAAACCTTGGAATTAGTTAGGTTTTTTGAAGAAATGGCTGCAGAAATTTACCATAGACCGATCAGCCATATTTACCTCTGCCATGACAATGTCATCAATGCAGCCTTCTTAGATGATATCGTTTCCGAGTTAAGCCAAGAGGGGTACAGCATAGTGCCCTTTGAAGATTCCCTTAAAGATCCAGTTTATGACCAGGAGGATAACTATTTTCAGAAATGGGGGGTAAGTTGGCTTTATCGCTGGATGGATTCCCAAGAGGAGCGGGTGGGTTGGATGAAAAAAGAGCCAGATTTAACTGAAATACAGCGTATAAGTGAACATATTAGTCAAATTCAAAGCCATAAATGAATTCCACCATCAGGCCTTAGGTTTAAGGAGGAACAAAAAGAGTAAACAGGGCCATTTGATCAACCTGCAGACTCTTTTTTCCTGAAATTTAGACAAGTCCTGATTCTGAGAAGAAGTACTAATTTTTATAATAATTATACAATGAAATCGACACGGCTAAAAAATCACATGGGGATGACTGTCAACCCTGTCCGATTCCATTTGACCTTTAAAATTTAATTATAGACCTATGAAGACATTGGTTTTAGGAGCAAGCGGATCCACGGGAAAATTGCTAGTAGAACAATTAATTGGACAGGGGCAACATTTGAAAGTGATTGTTCGACCATTGGCGCGAATTCCCGAGAATTGGACCAACTATGAAAACCTGACCTTAATTCAAGCTTTTATTCATGAAATGTCTGCAGACGAATTGGCTGTTCACTTGGAGGATTGTAATGTCGTTGCCTCTTGTCTGGGGCATCATCCCAGCCTAAGGGGAATTTATGGGAAACCAAGAAAACTGGTTACCGATGCCCTTCGATTAGTCTGCGCAGCACGAATAAAAAATTCTTCACCCAGATCACTCAAGATTTTGGTAATGAACACAGCTGGAAACAGCAACAGAGATTTAAGAGAATCACTTTCACTAGCGCAACGGGTAGTAGTTGCCATGATCAGAATTCTTCTGCCACCGCATCGCGATAATGAAGCAGCTTCCGATTTTTTGCGCTTGGAAATTGGCCAAGTCCACCCTTTTATTCAATGGGCAATCGTCAGGCCCGATACTTTGATGGATGAAAACAGTGTTTCTAACTACACGACTCATCGTTCCCCGACGAGAAGTGCCATTTTTAATCCAGGAAAAACAAGTCGAGTAAACGTAGCCCACTTTATGGCTTCCCTGATCCAAAATCAATCGCTATGGGAAAAATGGAAGGGTCAAATGCCGGTGATCTATAATCGAATTGATCCCACTGCTTAGTTTAATTCCTAAACTTTGCAGGAAGTAAAAAGCCGTGTAGGATGATGAATTGTACGTTGACTATTTTTTACAAGTATTCGTTTTTTTGACCAGTTACTTTTGATTCATGATCATTGAATTTTATCAATGGCAGAACGAGAGTTTCGTTCAAAATCAAAATGAATGGTTCAATCACTCCTTTTTTCATTCGATGAAAACTATACGAAGCAATTCTAACATCATTGGGCTCCTAATTTTAGCTTCATTTTTGACAGGGGTACTAAGTGTTGCCCCGGCAGTTGATTCCCCAGATTTTATGCATTTAACTGCGGAGGAAGCAACACAGACTGTTTGGGCAGGGATTTTTCAGTTTTTGATGGGCTGTTGCTATGCCGGTATAGTTATTTTGTTTTATCCTATGCTTAAGGCGGTTAATCCCCATTTAGCTTTGGGGGCCCTTGGATTTCGGTTTGTTTCCATTGGATTAAGTTTTCTGGGTATTGCTCTTTTAAACTGTATTTTGATTTGGTCTCAGCACTATGTGGATTTGGGTAGACCTGATGATCCGGTTTGGTTATCCCTAGGGGAGATGTTGAAACGTAACAGGGACCTAATCAATCATGGTTGGATGGTTTTAGCTTTGAGCTTAGGTAATTTGATGCTCTATGCAGTACTCTTTCAGGGAAAATTTATCCCAAAATCCTTGATTTGGATGGGTTTGTTTGGTACTGCCTTATCCTGTTTGGCCAGTGGATTTATACTTTTTCAAAAGATGGAGGTGATTTCTTTTTCTTACCTTTTGATGAACCTGCCCACGGGAATTTTTGAATTGCTATTGGCTGGTTGGTTGATTTCTAAAGGATTAAAAAATTAGAAAGTGGTGTATGTCTGAGGGAAGGATTAGGAACTGGTCTTGTTAAAAGACCTGTTGGAGATTTCATGGAATTCATTTTGAGTCTGGTGAGAACATTCAACGGGATTGAGTGGGCGGACCAAGCGATCGTAAGACCGTTTAGGAATAATTCTAATTTTTTGCCATTCAGGGGGGGGGCTATCGCCTATTTCAAAGGAAAGAGTACAGGTGCTGGAGAAGGTTACCTGATTTTCAACAAAGTCTGGGCTAGTTTTTTGGCAGATTCCAGGTGTAAGGCCTGTTCTTTTTTGGTAGAGAGCATATTGATAAAATAGTAACTGCCATCGACCAGAGTAAATACTTGATGGGAGAGCTGTTCGGCTTGGCTTTTGTCCTCACCCTTAAATTCCAAGTAGCTTTCTATAATTAAGGAGAGTTTTTTCCTGAGGCCTTCATGGAGAATTTTGAACTTGGATTTGATGTCGTCAGACCTAAAAATTAGAGAATAACAGCTGTAGAATACTCCGTCATCAAAGAGGTCATTCCATTCTTTGGAAAAGAGGCGTTCGATCAGGTTTTTAATTTTAAGTGAGGGAGTACCTGGTCTGGAAAATTCCTCTTCGAAGATTTGAAAATATCTTTCCAGGCAATAATCAATCAATGCAGAAACAAGATCTTCTTTGGTTTTAAAATAATGAACGATCAGGCTGGGCTGTACCTCCAAAACTTTGGCGATTTTAGCCATGGAGCTATTTTCTACGCCTTCACTGATTGCAATTTGATAGAAGGCTTTTAGAATTTCCTGTTTTCTGATTTCTGTGATACTGGTAAGGGGCATGTTTTAATTTTTTGCAGAAAATTAATTCATTATTGATTGAATGAGTGTTCAATAAATTGAATTAACATTAAAATAATGAATCGCTTGTTAAGTTCATGGAAGGTTAACTCAAAATAAGTGATAAAGTCATACTTGGAAAGGAATTTTGAGAATTAATTAATCAAAATTTCTACGACATGGAAAAGGTATACCGTTTTAGGTTGAAGATGCTGATGATCTTCTTTTTAGCAGGGTTGGCTCCCTGGTCTGCTTGGGCGCAAAGTCAGTTGGTTGGGGTGGTTGTTGATGAGAACTCTGCCCCGATTCCAGGTGTGAGTATTTTGGAGAAAGGAACTTTATCAGGTACGGTGACAGACCTTGACGGAAAGTTTACGTTGGAGGTGAATGCAGGAGCAACTTTGGTTTTTTCCTATATCGGATACCTAACGCAGGAAGTTACTGTCACGGAGGATCGAATTTTGGATGTTCAACTTTTTCCTGCCGTCACTGACCTGGAGGGGGTCGTGGTTACCGCATTGGGCGTGGAAAAAAACGTCAAGTCTTTAGGCTATGCTGTTCAGGAAGTAGATGGTGAACGCTTTAAAAAAGCAAGAGAACCCAACCTGATTAATTCGTTAACTGGTCAGATTGCAGGTTTACAAGTGAACAATACCACCGCATTGTTTCAAGATCCTCAAATTTCGTTACGGGGCGCAAGACCACTGATCGTAATTGACGGGATTCCGAGTACGGATAATGATTATTGGAAAATAAATGCCGATGATGTAGAATCAATTAACGTACTCAAAGGAGCGACTGCTTCGGCTCTTTATGGAGCAATAGGTAGAAATGGTGCGCTGATGATTACCACTAAAAGAGGAGGTCAGGGCACTCAAGTAGAAATCAATTCCAGTACACTTTTCCAGCCGGGTTATTTGGTGATTCCTGAGGTGCAAACCACCTATGGTAATGGAGACAACGGACAGTATGCCTACATTGACGGTTCGGGTCGTGGAACTGAGGGCTTTGGATGGATCTGGGGGCCTAGGTTGAATCAAGCCGACCCGAGTACGCCCAGTGGTTTTGTGGAAGTCCCCCAGTATAACAGTCCACGTGATCCCAATACCGGTGAGTTGATCCCACTTCCGTTGATTTCTAGAGGGGAAAATAACATCCGTAATTTTTTTCAACGGGGATTGATATCTACCAATAATATCAACATTACCAATGGCAATGAAAACGGAAGTTTTAGAATCTCCGGATCACATGTATACCAGAAAGGATTGGTGCCCAATACCGAACTCAATAACACCTCTTTTTCGGTTTCAGGAGGATATAAAATCTCAGATAAGCTCCGAACAGATGCTTCCATTACCTACAACAGACAATACACGGATAATTTTCCTGAAACTCCTTATGGACCGGAAAACTATCTGTACAACTTGGTGCTCTGGACTGGAGTTGATGTAGATGTTAGGGACTTGAGGAATTATTGGGTTGAAGGTCAGGAGGGATTTCAGCAAAAACATTTCAATAACACCTATTACAACAATCCCTATTTCCAAGCTTATGAATACTTAAGGGGGTATTACAAGGATAATACCTTTGGGCAGGTGAAATTTGACTATCAAATCAGCCCTGAACTCACGTTGACGGCACGAACGGGTCTAAATAATTATGCATTGGACCGTACTGACAAGGAGCCGAAAAGCTATGTGAAATACGGACGAGTATCCCGAGGTAATTTTTACATTTATAATTCTGCTCAAATCAACATGAATACCGATTTGATTTTGAATTATTCCAAACGGTTTGGAGAGAATTGGGGACTCAATGCCAACTTGGGAGCGGCCAATCGCTTTGTCCGGTTCAGATCTGAAAGTAT
This sequence comes from Algoriphagus sp., assembly GCF_024305035.1. GTDB lineage: Bacteria > Bacteroidota > Bacteroidia > Cytophagales > Cyclobacteriaceae > Algoriphagus. The sequence continues at coordinate 70,715 of NZ_JAMWZB010000024.1, read as the reverse complement.
CAACACCGACGGTTTGGCTATCCCCAATTTTTACAATGTAGCCAATTCAGAACAGCCCCTTTCCGGATCCAACAGTTTGACAAAGGAGAAAATCAATTCGGCTTATTTTTCGGCTGATATTGATTTTATGAATGCAGTATTTTTAACCTTGACGGGAAGGAATGACTGGGTATCCACGCTGCCGGTAGAAAACAATTCATTTTTCTATCCTTCGGTGGGTTTGGCAACTACTGTATCTGATTTTGTGACCTTACCTTCTTTCTGGGATTTTGCCAAGGTTCGGATGAGTTGGTCTCAAGTTGCCGATGGAAGAATTTCATCCAATCCCTACAGTCACATACAGGCTTACAGTACGGGAATCAATTGGAATGGAAATCCATCCTTGTTTTTTCCTGGCTCTTTGGTTAATCCGACCATCCGACCTGAAACCTCAGATAGTTATGAAATCGGGTTAGATAACCGGTTTTTGGGTGGAAGACTGGGAATCGACTTGACCTATTTCCAAATACGGGATTACAATAACTTGATTTCAGTACCGGTTTCTCTTGCCTCCGGATTTAGCTCCAGGTTGGAGAATGGAGCCGAATTTCAACGATCCGGTTTCGAATTGATGTTCAATGCGCTACCGGTACAAACTCCTGAACTCACTTGGGAAGTGAATCTGAATTTCAGTACCTATAAGCGTATTCTGACCGAAAGTTTTGACGGTACGAACCGGTTTGGCAACTTAACCGTAGGGGAACGAACAGATCAGCTTTTTTCATCCTCTCAATTTCAAAGAACTCCCGAAGGAAGGTTAATTATTGGAAATAATGGATTCCCTATTCGGGATCCTTATCAGCGAAGCATGGGCTTTTCCAATCCCGATTTTATTTTCGGAATACAAAATCGAATAAGCTATAAGGGAATCAGTCTTGGTTTTTCTTTTGACGGGCGAGCCGGTGGCACCATTTATTCCCTGACCTCAGAGAAGATGTGGTGGGGTGGAACACATCCCGGAACTGTCAACCAGTTTAGGGATGATGCCAACCAAGGCCAGAACACTTTTGTGGCCGACGGAGTCGTGGTGACGGGAGGAGAAGTGGAATACGATGATTTTGGAAATATTCTTTCTGATACCCGAACCTACGCTGAAAATGAGCGGCCCATTAACTACATCGCCTGGAACAAGACCACCTTAAATGCGGATTTAACGCATTACTTTGACGCCAGTTTTGTCAAGCTCCGCGAGCTTTCCATATCCTATCAGCTTCCTCAGCAGTTGCTCCAACGGACATTTTTAAACACCGCCAATGTATCCCTGGTGGGAAGAAATTTGATGCTCTGGTCGAACGTGGAAAATATTGATCCGGATTCCGGAGTAGACAATCTTCAGACTCCTTCGGTCCGGAATATAGGATTCAACATTAATCTGGGTTTTTAAATCATGGAATTGATTTCTGTCCAGAAGAAAGAAAAATATAGGAAATACCTACGGCAATTAGTAGACACCCCGAAGACTGAATTTTCGAGGCTATTTCATCTGACCATTGAAAAACAAAAAAGACATATGAAACGAATAACAAAACTATATTTTCTTGGCATGCTAGCAGCTTTCTCATTCTCTTGTGAGAGTTTTGAGGATTTGCAGCTGGATCCCAACCGACCCGTACAAGCTGAACCCAGTTTAATTTTAACCCAGATTGAAACGAATGCTTTTAGCTCAGTTTCTTTAGGTGCTGCGCTGGCTTCTCGGCAGCTAATTTATACCAATAGTTTGAGTGAAAATCAATACTACGGTTGGCAGAGAGCCTCCTTCAATGATTACAATCAACTCAGACAGGTTAGTAAATTAGCCGAAGAAGCTGAACGGAAAAACAATGAAAGTTACCGTGCCCTTGCTCTTTTTCTGGAAGCCTATTATTTGGTTGAGTTGAGTCAGGTGTTTGGAGATATCCCTGCATCTGAAGCCGTTTTGGGAAGTTCGGGGAATTTTTCTCCTATTTACGATCCTCAGGAACGTGTTTATTTAAGTGTGTTGGAAAAACTGGAGGAAGCAAACTTGATTCTTGGACCCGAATCAGGAGAAATTTTGGGAGACATCATATTCAACGGGGATATTTTGAAATGGAAAAAGTTGATCAACTCATTTCATTTACGTGTCCTGATGAGTCTATCCGTTAAGGAAAATAACGCCAGTCTCTCTATTGCTGATCGATTTGAGGCGATTTATGCCAATCCTACTACCTATCCCATTATGGAATCAAATCAGGATAATGGAGCCTTGGTTTATGTGGATATTGAAGGAAATCGCTATCCAACCTTTAACAGTAATGAACTTAGGACGGCTTATTATATGGAAAAGTCCTTTGTAGACCGTTTAAAAACCCTAAATGATCCCCGACTTTTCGTATACGCAGATAAAGAAACGAATGGAAGAAATTTGGAGGATTTTGACCCAAGCGCCTATTCGGGTTTGGGAGGAGCGGACGCCTTATCAACCAATACCAATCTACTATTGGAAGGTGTTGGCTCACCCATAGACAGCAGATATCATAGTGATCCAGTCAATCAGCCCTCACTTTTGATGGGCTATGCCGAATTGGAATTCATTCTTGCAGAAGCTGCTATCCGGAATTGGATTTCAGCTGATGCAGCGGAGCATTATGAAAAAGGAATCCGTGCCTCCATGGAGTTTAATGGGATATCAGCTGAAGATACAGAGGCTTATTTGTCTCAGGAATCTGTTCAATTGGGGGGATCTGATGCCTTAAAAAGGCTGCTAACCGAAAAACATACTGCCTTCTTTATGAATTCAGGGTGGGAGCCATTTTTCGATCAAAGAAGAACCGGGATTCCAGAATTTAGCCTGAGTGAGGAAATTATCAATCCAACTGGGATTCCCAAACGGTGGATGTACCCCCAGTCTGAAATTCAACTAAATTTATCCAATTTAAATGAGGCATTGGATAGACAGTTTGGAGGCAATGATGATATCAACGGGATCCCTTGGATATTAAAACCCTAATTAAATTTACCCAAGCAGGACATAAACCATGTCCTGCTTGGTTTTTGAATTTACACGTAGAAAAAATGAAATCGAGCATGACATACCCGTCACACACCGGGATGATTAGAATTGCGAGATTCCATATGACCGCTAAAAAACAATTATAAACAGATGAAAAATTTGATAGCAATAGGAATTTTTTTGTTTGTCTCCCATCACCTTTGTTTTGCGCAGATCGAACGAGAAAGGAAAGTATTGTATATAATTCTGGATGGCATTTCAGCGGATAATCTGGAGCGGGTGAAGACTCCGAATTTGGATGAAATCGCTGGGATTGGTGGGTATTGCCGAGCCTATACCGGCGGAGAAATAGGTGCTTATTCGGAAACTCCGACTATTTCTGCTGTAGGGTATACCAGCCTTTTGACTGGGACTTGGGCCAATAAGCATCAAGTCTATGGGAATAGTATCTGTAATCCCAATTATCATTATTGGACTGTTTTCCGCCATTTGAAAGAGGCTAGACCAGATGCCAAACTTGCGATATTCTCCACTTGGCTTGATAATAGGACGAAGTTGATCGGGGAAAATTTACCACAAACCGGAAATCTTAAACTAGATTTTTCCTTTGATGGGTTCGAGCTGGATACCCTGCTGTTTCCCCATGATACCGAACGGCGCTTTATTCTCAATATTGACAATTATGTATCGTTTCAGGCCGCCCAAACCGTTCGGGAAAAAGGGCCGGATTTGTCTTGGGTCTATTTAGAATATACCGATGATATGGGACATCGCTATGGGGACAGTCCACAAACAGATTTGGCGATCCAGTATGCCGATTGGCAGGTAGGCAGAATTTGGGAGGCGATCCAGTATAGGGAACGTAATTTTGCCGAGGATTGGATGATTTTAATTACTACAGATCATGGTAGAACCCAAAAAGACGGCAAAGGTCATGGAGGGCAATCCGAGCGGGAGCGCAGGATTTGGATGGTGACAAATTTAAAGGATCTGAACCCTCATTTTTATAGTGGGGATGCTGCTATGGTGGATATTGCCCCGACGATACTGCGATTTTTACAGGTGTCGATACCAATAAATCATCAATTGGAAATGGATGGAGTTCCCTTAATCGGACCCCTGTCCTTTGCAAATGTAAAGCTATCTCTGCAAGGGAAGGATACCTGGGTAACTTGGAAACCCTATGCTACTGGAGAAAGCGTTAAAATCGGGTACGCTGAAACGGATGAATTTGAAAAATCCGGAATGGGTGATCCGGTTAATTGGCTAACTGATGTCAAAGTTTCGGATGGAAAATTTTTGATTCCTACCGAAGTCAGTTCAAAAAACTTTTTAAAGCTAGTACTGAAAGGGGAGCATAATACAGGCAATAGTTGGAAAACAGATTCGAAATGAAAGTATGGATGGATTTCATTGGATGGCTCGGGGCAATTTGTTTTCTGGTCTCTTACGGATTGTTGATTTCAGGTAAATGGAAACCGGATGATCTAAAATATCATTTGGCCAATGTTTTGGGAGCTGTACTTCTTTGTATTAATACTTGGTATGATTCTTCTTTTCCTTCGGTGATGATTAACGCAATTTGGGGGTTGATTGCAGTTTACGGTATTAAAAAATCAAGTCAGGGGAAAATAAAGAAAAATTCATATTACAAGGGAGTGGTAGAATAGCTCATTGCTGGAAGGGATGGGCCAAGTTTTTAATTTCTGTAAAGGAAAAACTATTTTCCCTTACAGAAATTTTAAAAAAGCCTTGACCGGGTAAAACAGAGTCCTTTTTAGGCTACATTAGTTTTTAAGACTAATGATTTTTACCCATGGAATCTAGATTTCTAGATTTTAAAATTCCAAAATCCCTGATTTTAACATGATGACCACAGTGAACAGGTGGAAAAGCGCGATGAATAAGTTGCTTATTACAATTGGATTTTTAATACTTTTTACCGTGAAGGGACTTAGAATTTTGTACACAATCTGAAAGGAAAATAAGGTAAAAGTCACAAGGGGTTGTTGAAAGAAAAGTAAGAGGAAAGAGGTAATTAATATGGTCAGGTACATGGCAAGTAGAATTCCTCTAGCGGGTGTAACTATTCCCGCCACTTTTTTCATCTTTTTAAAGTCTCCAATTAGTGCCAAACATACCGGGACCAATACCAAGATATTAAGAATTAGGGAGGCGATGATCATTGTTTTAATTTGTTAAATAGACAGGTAGTTCGATAACATTCATGTCGGAAATACGGGGTTTGGCCTTCTGGGTTCAGGGAACCTCCTTTTTTTGTACTCAGTCGGGTTTTTGGACCTGAAAAATAGGGCTTTGGGGTAGGGATTATTGGGGTTTCCCGATAGCGAAAATCCAGAGATCCCTATTTTTTTTAATTGCATAAAAATTTCGTTTCATTTCAATTAACAAGGTTTTAGGGTAGGGTTTTTCGTATGGATTGAGATTGATATATCCCACTTGTATTTTCTCCTCTGGTTAATAATTTTCTTTTTCCGACTCTTCCTTTCATTTTTAGCAGGTGATGGTCATGGCACTACCTGTTCCTTTTAAAAAGGCCAAGCATCTTCCAGTTTTACTCCTTGTTTAAGTAAATCCAGTTCCGGTTCAGTCATGAGACAGGATGCTAAGTCATCGGTTATTTTTTCTGGATTGGAGAATTGTCCGATCAGGACTAATTCATTCATCCGATCCCCAAATCGTTTGTCCCATCTGGATTCGATCCATTTCTGATTGGCTAAATATGAGGCATAGCCAATCCGCTGTTGAAAAGGCATGGAGGCCCACCATGATCCCGCAGGTTCGGCTTTGAGGCTTCCGCCAGCCTGGGACCAAGAAATTGCCTCATTCATTCTTGATCCCAAATAAAATAGTCCTTTACTTCTGAGGATAGATGCAGGCCAATTCGTTTGGATGAAGTTCCAAAACCGCTCAGGGTGAAAAGGGCGCTTATCCCGAAATACAAAACTGGTAATTCCATACGCTTCAGTTTCCGGTAGATGTTCTTTTTCCAATTCTTCCATCCAAGCTGCTGAAGAAGACTCGAGTTCTTGGTCATAAAGACCCGTATTCACTAGGTGGTTCAAATCTACTTTTCCTTTATCGGTTTGGATTACGCGGGCTCGGGGATTTAGCTTTCGAAGGATGGCTTCCAATTCTTTGGCTTGCGCGGGACTCACTAAGTCACATTTATTCAATAAGATCACATTGGCAAACTCGATTTGATCAGTGAGCAGATTTACAATCGATCGGGTATCCTCTGGATCCTCGTTCATACCCCGGGTCCAGACGGTTTCCGCACTCCCAAAATCCTTCGGGAAATTATAGGCATCAACTACGGTGACCAGCGTGTCTAACTCACTGATATCACCCAAAATAGAATTTCCATTTTCATCCACAAAAGTGAAAGTCTGTGCCACCGGTAAGGGTTCAGAAATCCCTGAGCTCTCGATAAGTAGATAATCAAATCGGCCTTCTCTGGCCAGCTTTCCCACTTCCTTGATTAAATCCTCTCGGAGGGTGCAACATATGCAGCCATTACTCAGTTCTACCAGCTTTTCCTCTGTTCTGGACAGTGTATTTCCTTGCTGAATAAGCTGTGCATCCACATTTACTTCGCCCATATCATTAATGATGACGGCTACTTTCAATCCTTCCTTGTTATTGAGGATATGATTGAGTAGTGTTGTTTTCCCGGCTCCCAAAAAACCGCTCAGTACAGTTACTGGTAATTTTTTCATAGACAATCAAATAATTGTTGCATCTCGAATGATGAAGGTCATTTCTTCTACATCGCTGGAATTTAAATCCAAAATTCCCCGGACCTCTACAACCTGATCAACCTTCATTCGTGGAGGGTTGGATTTGAGGTATACTACAGCGACGGATTCTGGACCTGCTGCACCACAAAAAAAGCATTCAGCCATCGGGAACTTGGATAAAATCAGCGTCTTACTTGCTTGCATGTCCAAGGGGATGTAAAAGCCTTTTAAAAAAACCTCTTTCCCTTTAAGAGAGGTCAATTCCTGGGTAAACTCAGGATAGAAAAAGTACATTCCAAAATCTCGGTTTAGCTTTTCTTTGAAAGGCACTCGTTGAAATAGGGCCCAAAGATCTTCTTTTGGAGGTCTTTTTCCGGTTCCGGAAATTAATGCCGAAACAACAATGAGCAGTATTGAATGGGTAAAGATTTTTCTCATCCTGATCTAACGCAACAAAGTTGCATAAAAAAAATGAATCTAACCATGAGCTTGAAGAATTATTTGCAATAAAGTTGCAAATAAGATTTCGATACTACTTGAAAGGATTGAAATTTAAGGAGCATTTAGAAAATCTAAGGAATGTTCCTCAGTTTCCCAGTTATCCTTTTGGGTTCCTGAAAGGAAAGATGTAGCTTCTTTTTTGGCTTTACCTTGTCAGAAAACTGCTGAGTTTTATTTGATTTTGGCCTTGGAAGGTACCGATGAACGGGATCGAAAAGTTGATGGATTGGAACTTAACGGTAGGCGGGAGAAAGAAACAAGACAGAATCTCTCGGACCAAATTTCTTGAGGTAACTCGGCAGTTGAAACCGTTTAGACTTTCCTTTTAATTTCAGGCCTTTTGAGGCGAGATAAGTCCCTGATCTGCATTTTCCATTTAATCTTGAAAAATTAGTTGTCTAGGTTTTTTTCTGATCTTTAATTATATCATTTTCAAATAGTTTCCTATCTGCAAACAATTCATGGATTCTACAGGACCTTGTTGAATTCATTTGCAATGAATTGAAATCATTGAAGTTTTCAAGAAAAGAAGTCGTTTTCAGGTTCAAAGAAAATGAAAAGAGGTTTTCCTCAATTCAAGGCTTGTTTACTTCATAGATAGTCTATTTTGTGGTAAGACTTTTTTTCAAAGAAAAACATAAGTCCGACACTCCCGATTCTTATGGTGGCCGGACTTATGAAAATTTAGGATGGTCTCAGTCCTTTCATGATTCCTTATTTTAGAATTTCCAAGGAAGCTTCTTGGCACCGACCCGTTTTTCCATCTTGGGATTCAGGGTGTCAAAATTATCGGGCATGTCTACCGGAGTGGTGGCAAAAACTCTACAGGTGAAGATGTACTCATTTCGGTCTTTTACTCCTGAAGTTCGGAAAGGGAAACTGGCTATAGTGCTGTCCATGGCCGGGACTGATATACTGGTTCTCCCTAAAAATTCGTATTCATTGACTTTCTCCGGCTCTGGAATGGGATCTATTTTTTCGGTAAATGTTTCTCTACTGGACTTGACTAATATGTCCCCTTTGCTAATAGTTCCACTGAAATTACCTAAAAGAATGCCTACCTCCATATTGGGAGTAATGGTACTGACCGATCTACGAAATCGTTCTAGTTTTAAAGTTGAAATATTCATAATATTTCCTCTTCCACTGTCTCCTTTGAATACATTGACTTTTTCCCCTGCTCGAAGTGTTCCCTGCTCCACTTTTCCAGTGACCACAGTTCCTCTGCCGGTTATTCTGAACACATCGGTAATCCGAAATCGAAAAGCCCGTTGAGCAAGGGGAGTCTGGGGATCTGCTTCCACAATTCGCTGGCCCTCCATTAGTAAGGTGTTGGCAGTTGTTTTGGTAATTCCTACATAAAAGGTGACCTCTTCACCTTCTTCAGCCCGATGGCTGGTTTGGGTAGGCCCGGTGGGAGGATGAATGATAATCCCATTGATTCGAGTATGGATAATATGATCCTCACAGAGAATACGAATATGATCCAATAGGTCGACTGACCCTTTTATTACTTTCCCTCGGATGGTCGTACTTAAAAATCGACCCGTTCCGGTGATTTCCATTTCAAAGTCATGGGGTTTAAACTTTGGGCTAATGAAAAATTCCACATTGGCGAGGGGTACAGCCAGATCTCCGTGATTGATTACGGTACACTCGATTTGATAATTCGTCGAAGGAGATAAATTACTAACAGGATAATTTGATTTTTTGATATTCACTCCTATTGAATTTAAGTGGGAGGACCGAAGGCTTAAATCCCCTTTGTCATTGGGATGGTGGGGGATAAGCAATTCGGATTTCCCTTCGTAAAGTCCCATTCTCAGGTCATATTCCTTCTGCTTGTATTTTCGACGGATCTTGGCATATTCTTTTTTGTAATTTTCTTGATAAACCCATTCACTCTGTTTGATATCCCGGCTAATTTCACCGATTTCTTTATTGAGTTTTTGCAATAGTTTTTTCATGATTTTGACAGTTGAAGTAAAAAAGGTTAGTTCTTGAAGGATTCCCGAATGGGCTTGGAGGCAGAAGTACCCATATCCGGCTGGCAATGGTCGATTTCCCAACTGGGGTATCCCATCCCTCTGTCTCCATCCAGATTCAAATCCGGAAGCTCTCCGCCTGAGTTGACTTTGTTCCAATACCTAGCGGTAAGTTCCAGCGCGTTTCCCAAGGTTTCCTGTTCCAGGAGTGCCTGATTTGTGGACAGAAATACACTGTCTCCTAAATTAGTAAACACGGTAGGGTTGAAAACCAGAGGTTTATTGATGAAATAATCATGAGAATTGTTCGTGTAGGAATCAGGACCAACCCGGACTGGGTTAAATTCCGGCTCTGTCAAAGGATACATCAAATGCGCTTCCTGAGGTGCCATACGGAAAAATCCATCACTCACTTTTACTTTTTGAACCGGGTAATCCCAATCCGGCCTTACCCGATTGTTATTGCAATCTCTAAAGCGGGGATCCAGCATATGTTTTACCTTATACTCATCCAAATGACTTTCGAACGGGAAGGCAAACCCATTTAAGGAAACCGATAGCCTGAAGTAATCATAGGCCGTATAAAGCGCTTGATATATTTGATCCAGAATAAAATGGGCTGCATGGGAGGAAATGGTGACCAGGATATCCTCAGCCACGGAGGCCATCGCCACGGCTGCTGCAAGCGCGGCTTTAACTACTCGGCCTATTTTTTTGAAAAAGTTGACAATATTATTCCAGCTAAAATTTCTGCCTGGACTTCCTGAAAACAGATCTTCAATGGCATCTTCCAATTCATTGAGCGCATTGTTTACTCGGTTTTTAAAGCGGTCCCAAGCTTCACGGATTTCTTCCGACAGAGGGGGGAGTTCCGGGAGATGTTTGGGGAGCTTGATTTCCGAAGTGGTGCTTTTGAACCAAGAATACCAAAGTCTATATGCTGCGTCAACTTCCTCTGCTTTCATTCCAGTCCCGAAAAGATGGGTGCCATCGTCGGTATAGACCTCCCGGGTAGCTTTGGCAAACAATTCGGCCAACTCCTCGGGCATTCCGATATCGGCAAAACCCGGAGTCAATCCGTCGATAAGGGATTCGGTTTCTTCTAAAACTTCACCTGTTCGCATGGATCGCCTTCCATCCCGAAATTTAAACTTTTCAAAAAGCTCGCTGGAAATAAATTCCTTTTCACCAAGCCCCAGTGAACTTTTGAAACGTAGGTATGCAGAGACATCTTGGAAATTTTCGACCACCTTGTGCCGTTGACTGTGATTTCGATAAGGCCCTCTTACGATGGTATTGACATAAGGGTGACCTACTGTATCGGCCGTCAAATGGCTCATGTATCCCACAGCATAGGCTAGGTGACTGGGATTACTTCTGCTATGGTCGATCAGGTATTTGGCAAATTGACCACTCCTGCGATAGTGAAGGATATCAAACCACCACCAGTCTTCTTTTTTGTCACAGTCTTGGATGGGGTGAGTAAGGAGACCGAAAATATCCACATTGGAGGTGACAAAATCTTTTAAACCATTGCTAATAATAGCATCCATTAATTCCATAATGGCCCCTAAATCTTGAAACAATAGGCGGATGGCGCTTAGGGTGGGGGAGTTGTCAATCACATCCTCTGCGGCTCCTCGGAGTTCTTCTTCCACTTCTTTTTTGAGCTCATGAATCTCAACCAAAATGGGAAAGCTTTTTTCGATTTCATCTTCCAAGGTGGCCAAGGCTTTGGCGGCCTTGACCATTAATCGAACTGGTAAGTGCTCTCCCATAGGCCAATCTTTGGTATTGAAGAAGAGAAAATCGGGTCCTAAGGTGCCCACTGATAGGTAATCCGGGAACTCCTTTAAGGTCGCTCGTGTAGATGCATCTAGGTAAAAAGCATGGTCATACCTTGCATGGGGTTGATAGATTTTACTGGAATGGCTTAAAAGTTGGCCAATGATGTAATGTACTGCTGGTCCTGGCATAATAAGAAGCGTTTGGAAATGATCAAGTCAGAAATTTTCTTCTGGTAGAACGAATGCGAAAACAAAAGGGCAGAATAAGAGAATAAAGTGCTCCTTTTGTCAAAAAAACTTATCCGAAAAGGAAAAATCTAAATCGAATAAATACCAAAACCCATTTGGGTTAAAACAGCTGATAGTTGAAGAATTGTATTTTCCTTACTAAAAAATGGATTTAGTAAGAAAAAAAAATTTCTTCAGTAAATAATTGAATAAAATTTACTCTAATTAAATGAAAATGAGTGTGATATAAAAGGATTCGTGAGAAAAAGCAGCAAGAATTTTCAAATTGTCCTTAAGCTAATCCTTTGAGTAGTTTGGAGGAATAAGGATAGCAAATGGTCCTGGGGACGAGTCCTTAAATTCTACTAGTCATTTGACTCAGTGGCTTTTCCTCTTCGAGGATTCATCCCCATTCTTCGGGGAAATTTTTCAGCATGTTAAGGGATGATTCAGCCCAAAAGATTGACCTGAAATCTGGTGAAAAAAACTTAAAAATGCCGGTAATCCTAGTTAACTGGCATTTTTGAGGAAATCCATTTTCTGGACCATTCAAACGGCCTTCACGCTTCCCAACTTACCTGCTATTGCCGTTCGTTAAACTTTCGGGCTGAATCAAATGATTGAGGAGGAGCCGCAAAAAAGCTACGATACGACTTTCAGGGGGTAAAACGAAAAAAATTGAACTCTTTGCGTTTAGGCTTCTAGTGAATTAGAACGTACGATAATGGAATCTTCAAGTGGGCTAAAGACTAAGTTAAAAAAGTGAAAAAGGAGAGAATGGCACCTAGGTTTTCAAAATGGAAATTCGCTTCGTTGATAAAAGGACACAATTTGGTAATCATGAATTAAAATTCAGGATGGATATTTAGGGATGAAAATCCGGATGATGGGTGTATTGGTTTTTTTCCTGATTTGGGTTAACCCTTTCCAGAAAGCAAAAGGTCAATCCACCGATCTTGAATCAATTCAGAAAAAAGCAGAGCGCAATCCCAAAGAAGCATACAGTCAGTTGACTGATCTGATCCTCAGTTATTCGGACAACAAAAGCCTCCGGTATGGAGAAGCCCTTTTTTTGGAGGGGGTCCTTTTAAAAGAGTTTGGATTATACAAAGAAGCCATACTCAAGCTCTATCAGGCCGAGCAGATTTTTCAAACCCATGCGCATACCCTAGGACTTGCTAAGCTTTATAATGTAATCGGTCAACTTTACTATAAAACTAAAAGTACTGCTGCTGCTCTCCAAAAGCACGAGGAATCGCTACGGGTTTTTAAGTCATTGGAAGACAGAAAAGGGATTGCACAGTCTTTGGGCTTGATTGGAACGATGCATGAAAAGTTAGGGAATTATTCAAAAGCCTTGTCCTTTCAAAATCAGGCCATTGAGCTCTTGAGAATCGAGGAGGATTCCTCCCAACTAGCTAATCTTTTTGAAAATATCGGAAGTATTTATGAAGATTTAAATCAGTTTGACTCTGCCGATTTTTACTTTCAAAAGTCCTATGAACTCAATTGGAATGCGGGGGATAGTTTGAAGTTGCCCGGTAACTTAAATAATCTGGGTGATGTACACAGGAAAACAAATCGAGCAGAACAAGCTATTCCCTATTACCTTGAAGCACTTCGACTGAGTGTCAGGCTGGGTAATAAGTACACCGAACGGAGTGCAAGGGTAGATTTAGGTAAGAGTTATGCAGATTTGAGGGAATTTGAATCTGCATATACCTATTTTGCTTCTGCCAGGGAACTCAGTGAATCGATTTTTTCCGAAGAAGCAGCCAGACAATTAGCCCTACAAGAATTCCAGTTTCAGGTAGAAAAACAAAAAACCGAAATTGGGCATCTGGAGGAGATTCATCGGTTTGAAGTCAAGATGAGGTGGTTACTTATTGGATTGATTTTATCGATAATGATCATGGCTTGGATATTTTTTTCAAAACAGCAATTGCGAATTAGGACTTCCCAGTCCCAGCTTCAAAAGCAACGCGAAATCTTGGAAGTAAAGGAAAAACTCATTTTGAGTGAAAAGGAAAATATCAATTTGCTCGAGGCTAGAATGTCTGCCGAAGTTCATGCCCAGCAAAAGGCACTCTCGGCCCAAACGCTCCATGTGATTGAAAAAAACCAGATTTTGAAAGAAATCCAATCAAAGTTGCAAATCACGCTAAATCTGGAGGCAAAAGAACAGAAAAAGAAACTCCGAAATTTGATCCGGCAAATTGACTATAACCTTTCTCAGGATTCAGACTGGGAGAGTTTTAAACAGGCTTTTGAAAATGTCCATCAGGATTTTTTGAAAAACCTTAAATCCAAAAACCCGGAACTTACTTCAGGAGACCTCAAGCTTGCTTGCCTGATGAAAATGAATATGAGCAATAAAGAAATTGCCGCTACGCTGGGTATTTCCCCAGAGAGTCTACGAATATCCCGATACAGGCTTCGGAAAAGATTGCAGTTGGGAGAGGGTAAGGATTTGCAGAATTACCTACTTGGGATGTGATTCACAATTTTTTAATCTAAATGTAATACAGTTTAAGTAATTGATAAACAACAAAATATATTCAGTTTTTTAAATTTTGTAGCGGTTTTGTTAACGCTGATTTCCTAGTGGAAAGAAAGGATTGTTAACGCGGAATTTCCAAATCTGCCTGGTAATCCCCCTAATCTTGTGTGGTAATTAAACAACAAAAAACCATGCAGAAAACACCAATTTATTCTATTTCACTTTTTGTATTGCTGGGAGTTTTTTCCTGTCAAAAATCTCAAGTAGCTACCGACTCTATTGCTGAAAATTCGGAAACTGAAAGAATCCGACCACTTTATGTTTCCGATTCGGTTGTCTACGATACCGATGATCCCGCCATTTGGATCCATCCTGAAGACCCCAAGCAAAGTTTGATCATAGGGACCGATAAAGATGCCGATGGAGCATTGTATGTTTTTGATTTGAAAGGGAATGCCATTGATTCCTTGATTCGAAGGGATATACAAAGACCCAATAATGTGGATGTGGGCTATGGATTAGTGATGGGATCAGATACCCTTGATTTTGCGGTGACCGGGGAGCGGCTTACTTCCCGATTGAGATTTTTCAAACTGCCTGAAATGGTAGAACTAAATCCCGGGGGACTTGAGGTATTTCAGGGGGAAAGCGGTGAAGAGTATCGGGATTTGATGGGGGTGGCTGTCTATAAAAGTCCCCAATCCGGTAAAAACTATGTGATTGCCGGAAGAAAAAATGGACCCACTGATGGGACCTATCTCTGGCAATATGAGATCCTCGCAACAGAGGAGGGGCTTTCCCTTGAGCTGGTCCGGAAGTTTGCCAACTTTTCTGGAATCAAGGAAATCGAGGCCATTGCTGTGGATCAGGAATTGGGCTACGTGTATTGCTCGGATGAGGGCGTCGGTGTGCGAAAATACTATGCTGAGCCGGAACTGGGAAATGAGGAACTAGCACTTTTTGCCCGGGATGGTTTTGCTGATGATCATGAGGGGATTTCTATTTACAAAACCTCAGATCGAAAAGGGTACCTGCTGATTTCAGATCAGGGAGCGGATTTATTCCGCGTTTTTCCCAGGGAAGGAACCGCTGAAAATGCACACGATCATCCCCTTTTAGCTACCCTTCCCCTGAGCACGCTGTCAAGTGATGGATCGGAAGTAACTGCGCTCAATCTTGGTCAGGATTATCCCTCCGGGCTTTTTGTGGCCATGTCCGATGATAAGACTTTTCAGATTTACGCCTGGGAACAGCTGTCCAAACACATCCAGAATAATCAATAATCATTTCGACCTTAAAAACACATACACATGAAAAAGTACCTGAGATTATCTCTGCCTGTATTGCTCTTTTTCGCTATAGCGGGAAATGGATGGGCACAAGGGGTTTTAAAAGGAAGAGTAATTGATTTGCAGAATCTTGCTCTTCCCGGCGCAAGTATCGTCCTACAAGAAAAGGGCTTGGGAACAATTACAGATCAAAAGGGAGATTATTCGATTTCAAATTTGCCTGAGGGGGATTTTGAAGTAGTGGTTACCTATTTGGGTTATGACTCCCAAATCAAGACCGTGAAGATCAATCCGGGTGAAACCACGGTTTTGAACTTTAAATTGGAGGAAAGGGAATTTGAAAGTGCAGAAGTTATTGTTTTTGGGGACCGGCTTAAAGGCCAGGCAAAGGCTTTGAATCAGCAAAAGACCAACTCCAACATTACCAATATTGTCTCTTCGGACCAAGTTGGTCGCTTTCCCGATGCCAATATTGGGGATGCACTCAAGCGTATTCCCGGTATTACCATGCAAAATGACCAAGGCGAAGCGCGAAACATTGTGATCCGTGGAATGGCTCCACAGTTAAATTCGGTGACTTTAAATGGGGAGCGGATTCCTTCAGCAGAAGGGGATAACCGAAATATCCAGATGGATTTGATCCCTTCGGATATGATTCAGACCATAGAAGTAAACAAGGCGGTCTTACCCAATATGGATGCCGACGCGATAGGAGGATCAGTGAACTTGGTTACGCGACAGGCTCCCAATTCCCTTCGGATTTCAGGAACTGCCGCGAGTGGGATCAACCTTTTATCCAATCAGCCCATTTGGACAGGAGCCTTGATTTTGGGGAATCGTTTTGCCAACGATAAACTGGGAGTGATATTTTCGGGTTCCTACAATAATCATGATTTTGGCTCTGATAACATTGAAGGGGTTTGGTACAATTCCGACAATGGAGTGGTTCTGGAAGAGTTTGATATTCGGGAATACAGAGTTCAGCGTGTACGGCGTTCGGCAACATTAGCGCTGGATTATGAAATTTCTCCAAACCATACCCTCTTTTTGTCGGGTATGTATAACCATCGGGATGATTGGGAAAATCGCTTCCGTATGCGGGTCAGTCAGTTGGATGACTCTTTTGATGAGGGGGATTTTACCCAGTCCAGTCCGGGGGTTTACCAGACCGTAGGCCGAGTGGAATTTGAGACCAAAGGAGGACTCGATAGTGATCGCGTCAAATCGGCTAGGTTGGAGGACCAACGCGTCTACAACATGACAGGGGGTGGGAAGCACCTGTTTAACTCACTTCAGATGAATTGGAGTGTGACTTATGCCAGAGCGTCAGAAGAGCGTCCCCAGGAGCGGTATACTTCCTTCAGATCCAGAGGACAAAATGTTCGATTGGATGTTTCTAACCCACGGTTTCCATTGGCTATATTGAGTGAGCCAGCCGATAATTTGGGTATTGAGTTTAATGGTCTTTCCGAGCAAAATGAATTTACATTTGATCAGGATTTGAATGTACGCTTGGATTTTAAACTTCCTTATTCTCAAAAAGGGGTTTTGAATTTTGGTCTTCGATATCGCGGAAAAAACAAGGAAAGAGACAATAATTTCTTTGAATATGAGCCAGTAAACCTGGAATCCTTCGGCCAGACTATCGGCGAATTGCCCAACCGGAATTATTCTGACCCAAATTATCTTGCTGGTTCACAATACGCCGTAGGGACTTTTATAGATCCGGATTTTCTGGGTGGTCTTGAGTTAGGAAATGGAGGTTTGTTTGAAGAAAATGATTTGCCTGAGGAGTATGCTCCAGGTAATTATCTAGCGCAAGAAACGATTACCGGAGCCTATGTGATGGCAGATCATCAGGTAACAGAGAAACTCTCGGCAATCGCAGGCTTGAGAATGGAGCATACCGCAATTGATTATACGGGAAATATTTTTGACCTGGATAATGAAACGGTTTCCTCTGCTACTGGAGATCAGAGCTACACCAATTTTATGCCCGGCCTTCATTTCAAATACGATCCGAGTTCCAATACTGTGCTGAGGTTTGCATGGACCAACACCATTGCCAGACCCAACTATTATGATTTGGTGCCGTATGCGGCATTTAGCCAAGAAGATGAGGAGTTGGAGCGAGGTAATCCAAATTTGAAGGCCGCAACGGCAATGAATTTCGACTTCATGGCTGAGCGGTACTATGATAATCTGGGTTTACTTTCATTTGGGGCTTTTTACAAGGATATCGATGATTTTGTATATACTATTACAACACAGGGGTACACCGATCCCTTGTTTGGAACCGATTTACAATATTCCAGACCTGAGAATGGCGGTACAGCCGCTGTCTATGGGTTGGAGACTTCTTTCCAGCGCCAGTTTTTAAAGAATTTTGGGATTTATCTCAATTACACGTTTACCCAATCCTCTACCACAGGTATCGAAGGGAGAGACGGGGAAGACCTGGAGCTTCCAGGAACAGCGGACCATATGTTCAATGCCTCCCTTTCTTACGAAACAGAGCGTTTGGTTCTCCGGCTTTCGGTTAATTATACCTCGGATTACTTAGATGAATTGGGTGGGGAAGGTTTTGAAGACCGGTTTTATGATCAGCAGACTTTTTTGGATGCCAACGCTTCCTTTGCCTTGACCCCAAAATGGAGAATTTTTGCTGAAGGGAACAATTTGACCAACCAGCCCCTTCGTTATTATCAGGGGATTCAGTCCCGTACCATGCAGGCTGAATATTATAACGCCCGATTTAATTTTGGGCTTAAGTTTGATCTTTTTGAGTAAAAAGTAAAGGTGATTGAATGACTAAAAAGGTTGCTGATTTTCGGCAACCTTTTTTGTTCTACTTTTTTGAAGGAATAATAAGTTTCAAGGGATGTGGAGTCTCACTTTTAATGAGTTGAGGGGGCATTTGGCCAGAATTCGTTATCAAACAAAGTAGAAACTTTTTTTGGTCAGAGAACTAGTGATTTTCAGGTTTGAAATATTTTTATTTCGTAGGTTTCATTCGTGTACTTTTTATAACCTCCTTCTAGGTGAGGTTTTAAGCTTTACTCGATTTCACTGCTTCAATGGTTTAGGTTTAATTTAAGGAAGCTTTGAATTCAACTTTTGGAAATGGAACCGCTAAGAGGATACTTTAATTTTTCATTTGTTTATGATTTGTTTTTTAGCGGTCATATGGAATCTCGCAAATCTAATCATCCCGGTGTGTGAGGGGTACGTCAGGCTCTATTTCATCTTTTCTTGGCGGGTTTTGATTGGATTATACCGGCAGATTGAGGGAGGATAATTTTTCTTGTTTTCCCATCTTTAAAAGGGCTGCAGTCACTTTTTAAGACCATTTAGGATAAATATAATGCTTACAGGCTCTTTTGAATCCCCGGATAAGGGCTCATAAATCATTTCCAAATTAAGTTGGCAGGAATAAAAAATAAGGATCCAATCCTCCAAGGTCCGGAGGAACCAAGGATGCCCATTTTTGAAGGCGGAATCCAAGCCTTCCCATGAATTTTTGATCCACTGGCTTTGATAACTTAATCCTTTATTCCTTAAATGACTGGGGTGAATGGTCTGAATGACTAATTTGTGAGGCCGGCACAAGTATGTGGTAACCGCTCGCAGAAGCTGATCAATCCCTTCCTTTTCATAAAGCGAAAAGTTGAAAACAGCACCTCTGAATCCTTTTTCTTTTAGTGTTTTTAGTTGATCGGAGGGGTGGATCTTTGCCACTCCATCGATGAGTTCTTGGTAGGTGATGTTCTCAAAATTAGAAGAGCCGGAAAATTCCCGGGCAGCATTTATTAGGCTTTGATTAGCGTCCAAGCCCAACGTTTCAATTCCATGTTGAGTTAATTCTCGGCAAAGCCAGCCTTCTCCACAGCCCAAATCCAGGATCGGGCCGGACAAATGGTTGGTAATTGCCCTGACTACTGCCCGATTGGTTATTTTTCTGGATTTAATCTGTTCTTGTCGGATGGTTTTTATCCAAGTCGCTGCGTTTTCTTCCCAGGATTGATGAATTTGGTTGGAGATATTCATGGGATTGCGTGTTAAAAAAGGAAAGCCTATTGACGTATGTCACTGATCTGTTTCTCCAGGAGAAAGAAGCTCAACCTTTGAATTACTATTTTCCTTGATTGCATAAAAGGTGGCAAAACAGAGGTTTTTATGCAAAATTTCCACATAGTTGAACCCTGATTCCAAAAGAATCTCTCGTTGATACTCATAACTTCTTGGGCTGTCCTCGATTTGGATATAGGTAAATACCTGCTTTTGGTATTCTTCCCCGCCCAAGGTTTGGAGATAGCTTTTGTATCTCTCCCAAATCAGGTGATTGATGGGCTTGACCGAGTGAACCACAAGATCGGAGATCAATAGGATGCCTCCCGGCCGGAGTAATTGATAAAAGTTTGCAAACACATGGTTCCATTCCGTATCCTCCCGCAAATGATGAAGGACCGCCCCCGCTACAATAATATCAAAGCTCTCTTTATCCTGGGTTAGGTTTTTTATGTCCTTACAAATCGTCGAAACCCTACCTTCAGTTTTACGACTAACCCGCTCATCAGCCTTACTTAACATGGCCGGACTTAAATCAACCAAACTGATATTTAGATGGGGTATTTTTTCTAGGAGTTTTAAGGAATAATTCCCCGCACCACATCCCACATCCAATAAGTCTTTGGCGTCAGGACGAAGATGCGCTGCAGCTTCTGAAATCAGGTCTAGGGAGAGCCTAGCATCCACTGTGGAGGTTTGACCTGTTTCCAAGGAGGTGAAACGCTCCACATCTTGATCAAATCGTTCCTTTATTTCGTTGATTGAGGATTTATTCATAATTCCATTTTTTAAGGCTTGGGTAAGGAAATCCTAATTTTCAGCTTTCATCCACAATTTTGACAATCGTTTCACCTTCAAAAACAAAGGTGGATTTTCCTTTCAGATTCAGGGTATCTCCCTTTTTTAAGCCATTGGGTAAATCAGTCTTCACAACCGCCTGATAATCCACCGTGATGGTAAGGGTAGAATCCCCGGTCGAAATAGAGGTGATTTTTTGCTCCCTACTTTCGAAAAAATTTACTGCCAGCTCAGCTTGTTTTTTAAATTCATCAATTCCTTCGGTTTGAAGGGTGATCTTTCCATCGCTCAAATTTTGGAATATCACATTCTCGGATAAGTTTTCGGTCATAGACGCTACATCAAATGCATTGTAGGCAGTGATGTAATTTTGGATCATTTCTTCACGTGTGGATTGATTCATAACGTTATTTTTTTTACAACCGGTTAAATTTAAGAAAAGAATCACTAAGCCATAGGTGAGAACTCTTTTGAGGTTAGAGGAGTAGGTGCTCATGCTTTTTTTTTGTTGAAAAATTTCAAAGTAATTCCAATTTGTCCCAGATGATAGAGGTCATGTTGAATGATCCCTTCGATCAGATGGCCGTAAGTGTAATTTGATGTAAATTCCTTTTGGAGAAAATTATCATCTTTACCCTCAAGCAGGGAGATAAAAGCTAAATTATTGATTTCATATTCCTTTAATAACGTTGACCAGCCTTTAATTTTCAGCTCTTGGTTTGCTACCCAATCTTCAGGACTCCCTAAGCTTAGGTCGTTGGGAATCCCTTGAATTCTATCGAGTACCGCGTTTCGCCAAGCTAACATATGACTCACCAATTCACCAATCGAATGGAGATCGGGATGGGGACGGCAGAAAGCTTGAAATTCGTTTATTCCTTTTACTTTGCCTTTTAGGCTTTCATCTAACCAGGAGTTTCCATTCCATATATCGGAGAGTTGATTTTTTATCCTCTCAATAGACTTGACGTTTTCTTCAGGGTAGGATTTTCCTTTCATCTGTTTAATTTTACTGTCAAATTAAATATAGATGGTAAAGAATAAATCTCAAAATGCTATCCGCCAGGCAATTTGGGTTTCTGGACAAATCAATCACCTGCCTAGAGTTGGAGGACTTTTGGTTTTAGATTTTATTAATACGGTCAATCATTGGAACCCAGGTGCCTACTAGGATTACCTTGGAGAAAGGTCAGATTGGTCAGAATGGCTTTGGATTACTGGAAAGATGGATGCTGAGGTAAACTTTTCATCTCACCCAAGCCATAAGCTTCAATTTATACGTGATCAACGAAAATCTTTACATGACGTAATCGTGAGTCTTATAAAAGGTCAGAATATTGAAGCAGAATCCATCAAGGAAATCAACCGCGGAATTCGGTCTGCCACCGGTATTTTGCAAGTCAAGGAGGATTCGGGAGCCCTTAGTATGGAGTGGAGCTTTGATCAGGAAGATCCTGTTGCTTTCCTTCACCCAATTTATCAATCCTTGGAAAAACTTTTATCAAATGGTGCTGGAAACCGAATCAAAGAATGCGGTGAGTGCCGATGGCTATTTTGGGAACAAACCAAAAGTAATACCAGAAAATGGTGCGATATGAGATATTGTGGGAGTAGAAAGAAAGCGCGGGAGTATTACCGAAGAAAGAGAGAATCTGAAACAGGATAAATTTTCCTGTATCATTCAACCAGACCTGTTTTCCATCAAAGAAGGGGATTGAGCGGTTAAGTGATTGGATTGAATTTTACCAAAATCCATGTGGTATTGATAGCTTACATTCCAAATTTATATGAAAATAGATTACAATCAGCGGAAATTCAGAATCGTCAAAACATCGGGCTTGGGAGAGTTGGACCAAAGTCAGGTGTTTGTCTATAGGCAGGAAGGGGAGATCCTTTCCTGCAGCTACAATGGGACCCAGGTTAGGTCAGGACATCTTTTGGGAACAGTAAATTCACAGGATGGCAGCTTGATTTTTTCTTATCATCAAATAAATCATCAGGGAGAACTTTCCAGTGGGATTTGTAAGTCAAAACCTGAGATGATGGATTCGGGTAAGATTAGATTACATGAGCGATGGGAATGGCTTTCGGGTAAAAGAGGAAAAGGAGAGAGTATGTTGGAGGAAGTTTAGTTAAAATGTGAAAATGTTAACTCCATGGAAAGATCTTTAATAACCAGATCAATTAGTTGAAAGTAAGGCTTTTCTGGATGGTCTTTGAAACTCCCTTTACCACCTCACCGAAAAACCGTGTATGATTTTATTTTGGTTAAGGCGGGAGAGGCCAGAAGAACGGTTGGATTGACTGAGTTTGCCTTAAAAGCCAATCAAATTTTTTTGATGCCCACCAATCAAATTACTTCTACTCCCTACATCAGTTCGGATATTCAAGGATTTTACTGCCACTTTACGCTCAGTTTTTTAGAGGGCTTCCTTCCTTTCTTTGAAAAGTTGACCTTATTTGAAAATAATTTCGTGGTAGTGGATTTAACTGAATCTATGGTTTTTGGTCTATCTGAGAGAATGGAGGATTTAATCACTTCAAGTTTCTCAGACCTCAAACATGTATCAACTCAGGTTGCTTTGAAATTGATGAGTATACTTTTTGAAATTGAGAATGCTCTTCCTGATCAAAAAGAACTGCGAGCACGCTCAGCTCCTGAACGAATTACAGAGAGTTTTAAAAAGCTGTTAAATGAACGAATCGGATCGATAAAAAAGGTTTCTGACTTTTCAGATCTCCTGCACATCACTCCCAATCACTTGAATAAATGCGTCAGGACTGTAACTGGCAAATCCGCAAATCAATGGATTCTTGAGATGCTTATTTTAGAAAGTAAGACCTTGTTGATTCAAAGCCATGTTTCTATTGCCGAAATAGCCGATGCACTGAACTTTGAAGACCCAAGTTATTTTAGTCGCTTTTTTAAAGCTTCAACGGGAATTTCTCCTATAGCTTACCGAAAGAAATACAAGGCATAATCCCTTATTTATTTTTAAAGAGTGATTGATTGAATATCACAAGTTTTAGCTCAATT
This sequence comes from Algoriphagus sp., assembly GCF_024305035.1. GTDB lineage: Bacteria > Bacteroidota > Bacteroidia > Cytophagales > Cyclobacteriaceae > Algoriphagus. The sequence continues at coordinate 47,751 of NZ_JAMWZB010000024.1, read as the reverse complement.
TGTCCTATTTGAGCAAGAGGTGCGGATTTAATTTTGCATAAAATTCAATGTTTATGCGACACTTAAAATTTATACTCCTCTTTCAACTGCTGGTTTTTTCTACTGCCCTCATTGCCCAAGAAAAGGAATTAGTAAGACCTCCTATGAGCCCTCCCATTCAGCCGGAATTACATTTTGGGAACCATAAATTGGTTTTTCAGAATATTATGATCAAACCCTTGGATAAAGCCCATAAATGGGACTTTTTTACTATCACATACTTTGACATTCATTTCCAAGATGAGGATGAAGCATTCAACGAAGGCTTGATTCAGACCTATGTGGCTTACAACTTTTTGAAAGGAGTGGGTATAGGGATAGGTGGAACATACAATTCATTTAAAGGAGTAAGCCCGAATTTAGTGGGGCAATTTGTTAATGCAGGACCCAGTCATTTGGTGGTATTTTTTGTTGCGGCACATTTGACCTCTACCCCTTCTTATGAGGCCTTTACTCAAATCCAGTATAGGCCCAGGATTTCGGGAAATGTTAGACTTTTTACCCAGTTGATGGCCCTGACCAACTGGGATCAACTGGAGATTCACAGCCGGAATTTTCAGCAATTCAGAGTCGGATTGGATGTCAAAGGCTATCAATTTGGGTTTGGGGTTGACCTGGACCAATACGGTCCGGAAAGGCAGGCTAAAACCAATGTTGGACTTTTTATACGAACAGAGATTTTCAATTGAGTAGCACTTCTGGTCTCACATCGATTGTTCATTTCCAACCCAATCTTTAAAAACAATGAAACTTAAGCCAAAACAAGCCCATATTTTATTCATTTTCCTGGTCTCAGTCATGATGACCGCGGTGATGTCACTTGCTATTCTTCTTCTTAGAGTGGGATGGAATCAAAACTTCATTCTCATTTGGTTGGGTGATTTTGCCATAGGTTGTCTTTTTTCCATTCCTGCTGGATTTATTCTGGTTCCCTTGATTAGAAAATGGATCGATAAAAGAACTGAGGCCTAATTAATCCATCAACACCCATCAATTTTATGAAATTTATAGTAGATCAATTGACCAAAATCCGTCCACAGTTTGAATCGGGAGGGAAGTTTGAAAAGTGGCATTTCCTCTTCAACATGATTGATACCATCTTGGTGGTACCTAATCATACTACCGCAGTTAAAGGAGTACAAGTAAGAGATGCAGTTGATTTGAAAAGATACATGATCACTGTGGTGTTTTCTATGTTACCTGTTCTCTTATTTGGAGTTTGGAATACAGGGCATCAACATTTTTTGGCAGTGGGAGAAATGGGTGGATTTGCCGATAAATTCTTGTTGGGGTTAAAACTAGTCTTACCCCTAATTTTAGTAACCTACAGTGTAGGTGCTGCAGTGGAAGTTACTTTTGCCCTTATTCGGAAGCATTCTGTAAATGAAGGTTTTTTAGTTACAGGAATGCTGATTCCTCTGATCCTCCCGGTGACAATCCCGCTTTGGCAAGTAGGCCTTGCAAGTGCATTTGCCCTGATACTAGGAAAGGAGGTGTTTGGTGGGACTGGAATGAATATTTTAAATGTGGCCATGACCGCAAGGTCATTTTTGTATTTTTCTTACCCCTCTCAAATGTCGGGTGAAATCTGGACCTATGTTCCGGATGCTTCACAGGTAGTGGATGGGTATTCAGGTGCAACCGCCTTAGCTATTGCTCAGGAGTCAGTAACCGATAATTCTGGTGTTTCTGTCCTTGAAAGCTTATCGGAGGCTGGATTATGGAGTGGGCAGGAATTGTTTTCCTTCTGGAACATGTTTCTAGGTTTGATTCCGGGTTCAGTAGCAGAAACCTCTACCTTAGCCTGTTTGATTGGGGCAGCCATCCTGATTTTTACTAGAGTAGGAAGTTATAAGATTATGGTCAGTGTTTTTTCGGGAGCACTTTTTATGGGTTACGTATTTAATTTATTTGGATTTCTTGGTGTCTCTTCAGGATTTGTTCAACTCCCAGCCCATTACCATCTTGTGATGGGTGGTTTGGCATTTGCTGCTGTTTATATGGCAACCGATCCGGTGACTGCCGCTCAAACGGAAAAGGGAAAATGGATTTATGGTTTTCTCATTGGGGCCTTGACCATCTTAATTCGAGTCTTTAATCCGGCCTATCCAGAAGGGGTCATGTTGGCCGTTATGTTGATGAATGTTTTTGCTCCTTTAATTGATCACTATATCGTCAGACAAAACAAGAGAAGGAGATTGGAAAGAGTAAGCATGAATTAATCTAGGACTCGGGAGTGGTTCAAGAATTCCCTGGTGCCAAGGGATTGATCCCAACAAACAATCAGTTAAAAAACTCTTGGATCCGTTGTCTATACGTTTCGCCCACAGTGAGTTGAGTTCCGTTGATTAATGTTATCGTATTTCCGTCCAATACTTTGATGTGCTGGGTCCCGATGATAGCCGAGCGATGAATTCGCAGGAATTTACTGCTTGGTAATCTCTTAACCATATCTTTCATCGTTTCGTGAACGGTGATTTTTTCATCTTGGGTATGAATGCGTAGGTAATCTCCAAGTCCTTCGATATGGCTGATGCGATCAAGTGAAATACGGTATATCTTTCGGTCTGATTTGACAAAGAGGTCCTCTTCGGAGGCATTTTCTGAAAACTGATTTCTCCAATCCAAATATTTTTCAAGGCTTTTGTGAAATCGTTGAAAATAGATGGGCTTCATCAGGTAATCAATCACGTTGAAATTATAGGACTCCAAGGCATACTCCGGATAGGCTGAAGTGACGATGAAGGTTTGATCATTATTGGCCATCTCCATAAATTCAATTCCCGTTATTTTGGGCATTTGAATATCGATGAAAATCAAATCCACCTTATGCAGCTTCAAAAGTTCGATCGCCTTAAAAACATCGGACCCGCCGTAGATCAAGTTCAGATAAGATACTTTTTCCGCATGGCTTTTGAGCAGTTCGACCGCATAGGGTTCATCGTCGAGAATGATGCAGTTAACCTGTTTTGGCATTAGAAACGAATATCAAGTTTTGCTTTAAAATAATCCGGTTGCCTTTCCAAATCAAAACTGTAGTTGCCCGGATAATAAATTTCCAATCTTTTTTCCAGATTTTCCAGACCGATTCCTCCCTGCTGATCTTTTCGTTTTTCTCCCACCTTGTTTGTTACTTCAAATGAAAGCCGATCGAATTGACAATTCAGCTTGATTTTTATGGGATTGTTCTGATCAGACCGTCCATGTTTTAATGCGTTTTCTACCAAAGGGGAAAGAATCAATGGAGGGATTAACTGGTCCTCTTTTTCAGTTTTTAGCTCGAGTTGGATAAAAACTTCATCGTGCTGCCGGAGCTTTTCCAAGGCTATAAACGAGCGGAAATAATCAATTTCATCCTGGATTTTGATGTAATCCTTTTGGGCTTCATAGGTGGTGTATTTCATCATATTACTCAGCGTTTCAATAGCGGGCAGGGCTTTGTCTGAATTTATGGTTACCATGGCATACAGGGTATTTAAGCTGTTGAATAGAAAATGAGGATTTAGCTGGGATTTTAGAAATTTTCCCTCTATTGATCTTTTCTCTTCGGCCAGAACGGCTTGTTTTTCCAACAGTCGAATAGAAAAAACAATCAGCCAAAAAATAGTGCTGGGAATCAGGGGGAAGGTAAAAAAGTAGAGGTTGTCCGATAGGTAATAGAACAGTGGAGTTCCTTCAAAATAATTGCTGATTCCAAAGAAGAAGGGCATCAAAACCTCCTCAAACGAATACCTGATTCCGACAAAAAACAAGTAAAAAACAAGTAGTCCAATAAATACTCTTTTCCAGTTGAATTGCTGGAATACCCAAGGCAAGACCAGTAAATAGTTGAAGTAAAAGCTGATAACGAGGACGGCAGTCCAAAACAGGGTAAGGGCATCGAGTCTTGGGATTGAAAAACTGAAGGGATTTGAACCGTTGAAATCCAATAAGGTAAAATAGGCTAGGAGAATCCAGAAAAGGAAATGGTATCCTATTTCTGCCTTTCTGCTCCATGCTGATTTTTTTGTAAAACTAGACATGATCGACATTGGGTTTTCGGATTAACCCCGGATCACTTTTTTTCAAACTGGGGTTTCACTTTTTTTTTCGGTCTCCGCATCCAAGGAGTCTTGTTTTGGGTCGTGAATCGAATGTTGAATTTAGGGGATCAAATTTGGGAAGACTCAGGGTTTGTCGAAAAACAGCGGGGGTTCATCGAAAAAATTTCATTCCGGTTCTATTTTCACCCAAGTTTGAGTTGATTTTAACTTCCACTTCAATGAAAAAACTACTGATTTTAGTGATCCTTTTACTCGATACCGTCTTGCTTCAAGCTCAAGATTCAGAGATATCTCTGAAATTTAAGGAGACCATTCCGGTATTAAATATAGGGACCTTTCATATGGGTTATTCACCGGATGCAAATACGACGGACTTTGATGAACATGACTCAGAAAATGTTCGCCAAGTACATCAAATTGCCAAAGCAATCGCTGAATTCAAACCAACGGTTATTTTGGTGGAAAGTAGTCCCGCTGAAAATGAGGCGCTGCAGGATTCCTATTCAGCTTATCTCAAAAATCCCAAAATGAAATTCCCAAATCCATCTGAAATTGAACTTTTAGCCTTTGAGGTGGGACGCTTGGCGAACAGTTCCCGGATTTTTGGAATTGATTTTCAACAAGGATACAATTATAGCCTGGCATATCAACTGGAAAACAGTCTTGATGGTGAAACCTATTTTAACTACATGAAGCTTTTACAGGGTTTGGAAAAGGAATATAATCCGCAAAATATGTCGGTTAGGGATCATCTTCTAATGACCAATGATCCTCGATATTTAGATATGCTGATCAATATCAATGCTGATTTGTTGACTCATATTTCCAGCCCGGGGAAATCGGAGGGAGCCGATGAAGCGGCAAAGTTTTACCATCGGAATTTGGTGATGTATTCCAATTTGAATCAAATTCCCTTAGAAAAAGACGATCGTGTTTTTATCCTCATGGGAGGAACCCATACGGCTTTTTTCAATATGTGGCTTAAGCGAAGCCCCAAATTTGAGTTGATGGAAGTAAAGAATTATTTACGGGCAAATCCTGAGGTTGAAGATTAAGAAAGTCATGTTTAAAAAGGGAAATACGGGACTACTTCAGTTTCTGATTTGTTTGACTTTTAGTTCCTGTGCCTTGGTTCAAGCTCCCATCAAAAGTCCCGTTGAATGGAGACAATCCGGGTGGGTAACTTCAGATATTGATCGATTTTACCAGGCGTTTGATTTGGCAAGGGAGCAGCCGGAAAATGCTAAAAAGATATTCAATCGATATTATTTCCAAAAAGGGTCAAAGGGATTAAAAGACTTCTATAAGCTTAAAATACGGTCCAAAGAAAAATTCGCAGACTTTGTGATCAACTATCAGGGATTTTACCAGTCCATTAGAGCAGATGTGATCCATCTCGAGGACCTGTCCCTTCAGGTGGCCGATCATTTGGTCGCCTTTCAACAGCTTTATCCAAAAGCCACTTATCCGAAGGTTTATTTTCTGATTGGGAAATTTCAATCCAATGGGACCATTTCTAAATCGGGTCTGTTGATCGGGACTGAAATCCTTTCCCGGACCAGCCGATCAGATACCACCGAGTGGAATCAGGCGCTGCTTGAATTAAGTTTGGATCGTGGTCATATACCCGTTACTGTCACCCATGAATTAATTCATTTTAATCAAAATGACATGGCTGAAGGAAACACCCTGCTCTGGAAAAGTATTCGGGAAGGATCTGCTGAATTTATAGCAGAGCTAATCACCGGACAAACCGATGGGGATTACCGGGAATTTAAAGGCAGAGAATGGGAAGTTTGGGAGGATTTCAAAACGGATAAAGATAAAAGCATCTGGAATTCCTGGCAAAAGGGATCCGAGCAAAGACCCCAAAATGCAGGATATTGGATGGGGTATACGATTTGCAAAGCCTATTTCCATCAAATCGGGCAGGATAAAAAAAGAGCGGTACAGGATATCCTCCAAATTCAGAATTACGAGGAATTTTTGGAGAAAAGTCAGGTGGAGGAGTTTTTACTAAACCTCCGGGATTGATTTTCTACCAAGTTTAGTTGCCTCTATCCTCTTTCCAACCTTTTCTTCAAATTTTTGAAGTAGGTAGAATTGAACGGGTCTGGTTTTCATTCCAGAATTCGGAAAGGAATCACCGAAAGCCTGGAATTTTTTAGCAAACGGCTTGAAAAGATTAACCATCAAGATGGATAGGGTAGTCTCGCTACCTGTTCCATCTTTGGCAAGTTGATTTTTGAAAATCGAGCTGATGGTTGTAATGCCGCTTATTTTTTGATTTAAAAAAATGTGGAAGCCAAAACAGATTCCGGCAAGTTTCAGTTTTTGTCACTTTTGGAATAAATCCAAAAGTGAAATTTGCGCAATTAAATAATTGCATATATATTAGCAACCACTTAGTAGCATATAAAATCAATGAAAATCAGAAGGGATGTGTTTCAAGCGATTGCTGATCCGAGTAGAAGAGCAATCATTATGCTTTTGACTCTAGGTGCATTGACTCCAAATGCGCTGACGGAGCACTTTAATTCGAGTCGCCAGGCTATTTCAAAACATCTTCAGATCCTCACCGAATGTGAAATCGTAAGACAAGAACAGAAAGGGAGGGAGATCTACTATCATTTAAATGCCGATAAACTAAAGGAAATAGAGCGTTGGCTGGAGCAATTTAAACAGCTATTGACCCAGCGGTTCGATCAATTAGACGATGTATTAGAACAACTTAAACTCAACAGAAAATGAAGAAGGCTATTTTATTCAACTTTGAAGTGGACAAATCCAACAATCAAATTAAAGTGGAGCGCACTTTTCAGGCCCCAACCGAATTGGTCTGGGCAGCTTGGACAGAATCGGATATTCTCGACCGATGGTGGGCCCCCAAACCCTGGGTAGCCAAAACCAAATCCATGGACTTTAGGGAAGGAGGTAGCTGGATCTATGCAATGATAGGTCCTGATGATGAAAAACATTGGTCAAGGGTGGACTATCTTAGGATCAGTCCTGAGAAGTTCTTTTCTGCACTAGACGGCTTTTGTGACCAGGAAGGAAACTTCAATCCTTCTCTTCCCAAAAATAAATGGGAGAATACGTTTAAGGATTTGGGGGATGAAACCCAGGTTGATATCCTGCTGACTTTTGATACCTTGGAAGATCTGGAAAAAATTATTGCCATGGGCTTTAAGGAAGGCTTTACCGCAGGCCTTGAAAACCTAGATCAATACATTGCCGCACAGTTTTTTCTCAGAAAGCAAAACAAAACAAACCAACTGCCTCAAGTGTCTACCTACTTGAACTTTCCGGGCAATACCGAAGAAGCATTTACCTTTTATAAGGAGGTTTTTCAATCTGATTTTACCAATGGTATTCGGCGCTTTGAGGAAGTTCCGGCCGAACCCGGTCAACCCCCTATGTCGGAATCTGTAAAGCAGCTAGTCCTTCATGTGGAATTGCCGATTCTGGGAGGCCATGTCCTCATGGGTACCGATGCTCCTAAGGAATTTGGGATGACCGTAAATACGGGCAATAACATGCACATCAATTTGGAACCGGATTCCAGGGAGGAAGCCAAGCGCCTTTTTGATGAACTTTCATCGGGTGGAAAAATTGAAATGCCGATTCAGGATATGTTTTGGGGGGCCTATTTCGGCAGCTTTCAAGATAAGTATGGCATCAACTGGATGATTCATTACCAGAAAAAATAAAAAGCGCTATGGATAAACGAATAAACATTCAAGGCCTTGAGCCAGATGCATACCAAGCCATGATTGGTCTGGAGAAACTCTTGAAAGCCTCTCCAATTCCTCTAAAATTGAAAAGTTTGATTAAAATTCGAGCTTCCCAGATCAATGGTTGTGCTTATTGCATTAAAATGCATACCAGCGAAGCTTTGAAGCAGGGCGAAAGCCAGCTTAGGATTTTTACCTTAAGTGCCTGGAGGGAATCCTCACTTTACAGTCCCTTGGAACGGGTGGTACTTCAAATGACAGAAGAAATTACGCTGATAGCAAAACAAGGACTTACAGAGAAAACCTATCAAGAGGCCAAAGAAGCATTTTCAGACCGGGAAATTGCCCAGCTCATCCTGGAGATAGCGGTCATCAATAGTTGGAATAGGATCGCCGTTTCTACCAACATGGGTTTTTTCCCGAGTGGAGATAATTAGGGAGATTGAAGGGGGGGAGAATTTGGGCTCGTCTTTAGCTATGATACCGGTTTCGGTATTCTATCGGAGTTAGGCCCGTAATCCGCTTAAATACTGACCGGAAGGTTTTGGGATCGCTGTAGCCCACAGCAAACATCACTTCACTGACATTTTGGTCATTGGTTTCAAAATTTCGCTTGGCAGCCTCAATGCGAATGCGTTGAATATACTCCAATGCAGTGTTCTTTGTGGCTTGTTTAAACCGGCGCTCAAAACTCCTTCGACTTGTGGCTGCAATCTCGGCCAACTGGTCGACGGTGAGTTTTTGGGCAAAATTAGTTTCCAAATACTCCTGAACGTACAGGACTTCCTTATCCTGATGATTCTTTTGACCCTGAAATATGATAAATGGAGATTGGCTCTGTCGGTTGATATCGATCTGAAAGATTTTGGAGTGCAAAATAGACATGGACCGGCCTGCGTATTTCTCGATTAGGTATAAGTTGAGGTTTAGGGAGGAATAGGCGCCTCCGCTGGTATACAAGCCCTGATGGTCTGTCATAATTTTATCATCTACCAAAGTTACCTCCGGGTACATTTCTCTGAATTTTGTTGCCATGAGCCAATGGGTGGCACATTGCTTACCGTTCAATAAGCCTGTTTTTGCGAGCAGAAAAGCACCGATACACAAGCTGGCCAATTCCGCCCCTTGATGGTAATGGGAAATCATCCAAGGGATAAAAGCTGCATTGGACTTCAGGATTTGATCGGTGTCCCCATGAATCGCCGGAATGATGATCAGGTCTGTTTGGGTAATTTCGTGGATGGTTTTAGTTGGGGTAACACGGAATAAGCCATTGCTGACTTTTGTCTGTTGGGAAATGCCGACCAGATGGACCTCAAACCTAATGGATTTACCCATTTGCACAAACTGATCATTTGCCATGTGGAACATCTTAAAGGTGGCTTCTAGATTGCTCAGGCTACTGTCCCCTTCAGGAACGATAATAGAAATGTGTTTCATGATAAAAATACTAGGCTTCTGTCAAGGTAAGGTTTTCTGTTGAACAGGTCAATTTTCGATCTAAAGCATTCCTATTTGCCAAAGCCTTTGCTTTTTATTGGCAGAATATACCTGTATATAAGCCGCAAATGCACCGGAATTGTCACTTGGTTTATTCCGACCTTTGAATAGGTCAACGACTTGAGATGTTCAAATCCCGAAGGGATAAGAAGGTTTATTTCCAGAACGCAGAATCCTCAGGGGAGCTACACGATAGATTCAATTGATTTAAACTATGCAGACAATATTTAATCCAGATACCAGAAAGGAGCTAATCGGGAGAATTAGTTTACTTAAAGCTGAAATGAAGCCTGAATGGGGAAAAATGAATGTGTACCAAATGGTCAAGCATAATACCTATTGGAATGCCTGGATACTTGGTACAGCAGGCCAGGTATATAGACAAACCTTAATGGGTAAGATTTTTGGTAAATTTGCCTTACAGAGGATGATCAAGGATGAAAAACCCCTGGATAAAAACATCCCTACTTCCGAGCAATTTAAAGTAAAAAAAGAGTGGGGAGATTTACCCTCGGAAATTGAAAAATGGATTTGTTTGATTGAAGAATATGCCCATTACAGTAATCCTGAATTCGTTCATGATTTTTTGGGCAAAATGAGCGAAGAACAAATTGGGATTTTAGTTTACAAGCATACCGATCATCATCTTAGGCAATTCAGGGTTTGAGCCAACCTGCCTTCTTAAAACTTGATATCCCGAATTTATTTATTAGCTCAGAGCAATATCCGACAAACTCGCTAAGAGAAAATCTAAAACATGGAACCAGAATGATATGAAGTGAAATCCTGAAGCGGTAATCAAAATTGCGATGTTGATTCCCTTAAGCAAGTGGGAGAATAGATGATCCTGAACCTGGAAGTAAAGCAAGAGTCCTTTAACCTGCCTGAAAAGAAGTAAACCTGAGTATATCTTTTAAAATCGGATAAGAAATTGAACTGAATTTTACCTAAAATCTTTGCCAAATGATAAAAATTACCTCAAGTCCAAATTGTGGCAATTCCCCGAAAATGGAATTAATCAAACAATTTACGATTGCTTTTGCTGGCAGTGAGGTTGGGTTCATTATTGACAGCGTAACCGATCAAATCGTGTGGACTAGTATTGGAAAAAAGAAAATTAAAGGAAAGGAAAATTTTGCCGAAGAAGTAAAAAAAATGCAAGGAGAAAAAGCCATGGAGTTAGCCCTTGATCAGATTTTATCTCATGGAAAGCAAGGGGCAGCAAACGGAACCCTTAAAATGCAGAATGGAAAGCGATATGCCTTTTCTGACTTCTATGTGTTTCAGGACGCCAAAGGGACTAAAATAAAGTCGATTACCTCTTATGTGATTGAAATTTAGCCTCATGAATATCTAAAGCTTATTTCCTTCACTAGTGATTCGATGTCTTGCAAAACTTACTGGAAAAATTCATAGCTGGTCAGGGTGGGAAAGGTAGAGAAGAAATAACCAGTAAAGGTTAGAAAGCTTTAGGTGGAACTAGGGAGAGCAGATCCTTCTTATTCACAAATGATTCAAAAAAAGATGGACTAGGGAAGGAATAAGCCACTTGACTTTCTGGGGGCTTGCTGTTTTACTTGGAAGTCTTTCCGATGGAGAGTATCAAAAATAAAAGTAGAGTTTCATAAACGATTCAATGGCATGGGAATACCTTGTTTACTAAATTTATAAAATAAACTTATTTCTCTAAACCCCAGCATTATGCAAAAATTACCTTCAAAACGGGACCGAATTATTTATTGGGTTTGTACCGGATTATTCAGTCTTTTTATGCTTACTTCGGCTATTCCAAATATTTTAAAGGCCCAAGAATGGGTGACTGTTTTTGAGTCGCTTGGATATCCTCTCTATTTACTGCCCTTTCTGGGAATTGCAAAGATTCTTGGGGTTATGGCACTTCTTTATCCCCGGTTTCCCCGGCTCAAAGAATGGGCCTACGCAGGGTTTACGTTTAATTTGACAGGAGCGATTTACAGTGGGATTGCTGCAGCTGGATTTGATCCTCAGATGCTAGTGTTGTTGGTTCCCATAGGGCTGGGTATAGTTTCTTATGTCTATTTCCGAAAATCAACCAGAGGAAGGGTTGTTTGATTCAAATTTAATTCACCGATGGAGATGAGTTCAGAATCGAAGTCCTACTACCGTATTGGAGTTGCCAAACTAAAAGGGGTGGAATGAGAATAAAAATTTACCCCTAAATTCTTTTTAGTCTATTCAGTGCAAATGGTTTGCGAATTCAGCAGACTTAAAGAATTCAGGGATAAACGTTTCCTTGGGTAAACGTTAAATTCTTTATCTCTCCAGCTTCTTGGGCTGAGCTAACTCAATGACTTGCCCTCCGATGGAGGTGATCATGCCTCCGGCTTTGACCAAAATAACAATTGCGTAAAATTGGTTTTTATTTAAAGGAGGAATACTAAAGAAAGCAGGAATGTATTGGATTATTTTCCCAATCCAAGAGGCATTTACTAGCTGTTGAGGAAAAATACCCATCATAGGAATAATAGCGATCCCACCTAAGGTGAAAATCACCGGTTTCACAAATTTTTTTCCGATTTCAAAGCCTTTCTTTAAGTTGGCTTTGCCTATTCCCTGAAATGCGATTACTCCCAAAATAAATGCAAGACCAACAACCAAAATCGGTATCAATACCCATTTAAATATCGGGTTGATGTCCACTTTTCGATGATAGAGTAACAATAAGCTTCCTGTTAGGGAAACTAGGCTCACTCCTGAGATAAAATCTGCGGCTTGACCAACAAAGCCTATGGATGTTTCGGTGGATTCTGAGATCTCCACAGCTGGAAATAAAAGTAACTCCAGACTTGATAATCCTAAGGTGCTAAATCCAAGAATTCGGTCAATTTCGTCTTCTACTGTCATGATGGTTTAATTTAAGTTTAATTGAAATACAGTTTCACCCCGCTTTAAAAAGGCCTCCTTAGTGGCAGGGGATTCGAATGGAGCTTTGTTTTCTGCAATTTTGTAGAGTATAGTAGTAGGGATTGCAACCAGAAGGCACATCACATCTAAAAAGCTCATGGCATCTCCTCCAGATACTTTTTTATACAACTCAGAGATGATAGGTATTTGCCATTCTTTGTTTAAGCCCACATAAGCAGCTTCTAATAGAGCTTCTAAAGTTTCTAATAGTACATCTATAAATTGCTTGAGTAGGAAAAGACCTGTCCCTGCCAGCTTTTGCAGTGCAAATTGTAAAAATTGCCCAAAGGAAATTTTTCCGGAAATCACATTCTGAAATTCTTCCCCTACCAATTGGATTTCATGTAAAAACCCCACACCGGTTTCCTGAAGGATCGGTTGAAGTCTTCGAATCAAATCTTCAAAAACGGTCGAAAATTCATCTGGCATGCGTTTATTACCACCAGACTCTTTACTGTGATTGAGGTAGTCCTTTTTGGAGTTTAGCCAATTGGATCGCGGATCAGGTCCGGGTCCAGCAGAGGGATTGGATGCTTTTACTTGATCCATCTGCTCCGGAATGATGACCAATTCAGGGGAAAATTTGGCTATTTCTCGCTCCAGGGTAGTGTCAATAAAGTGCTTGATATTCCCTATTTCCAGCCTAAGGCTTTCTAAAGAATTATTGACAAATCCCTTGTAAGCATTTTTGGTTTGTACAATGGAATCCCAGTCAAAAAGAAACGCAAGGAAGTCAAATAAATCTTTGAAGAAAACACCGATTGCTTCAAAAACCCGCTGAACAAATGCACCGATTTCCTGAACGGTTTTTACAATCCAGTTTAGGACTTGTTCTCCAATTTTGATTACAAACCGAACTCCTTCTGTTACCCTTTCAACGACAAACTCTACAACTTGCTGAGCTTTCATCCAAATTGAATGGAAGAAATCGCCCAAGGTATGACCCGCTTCGTCTAAGAATGAGTGAGATAGTACGTTCGTGTTAGCTTTTTGTTGATTGCCAGGATGTTGAATGGAAAAAGAGGTGGTTTGGAAATTGTGCAGGTTGTTTTGAGCTAAACTTTGGTTTAAAGATAAGGCCTGAGCTATTCCCTTTTCAACTTCTTTGACTACCGCATGATCTGGTTGACCGGGTATGAGTGGCTTTCCATTCTTGGTCTGAAGTTTATCTAGTCCTCCGCTTTCTTTGATCCGGTTGTCCAGCCGGGCCAGTACCTGATTGGAAAGATCAATGGCTATTTCTTCCTCCAAAAATGGAGCTGATAGCTTTATTCGAGAAGATCCAATTTCTTTCACCGGACAAATGATGGTGAATTCTGGAACTAGTCCTAGTGGAATAGCAACCTGTTCATTGGGCTTAAGATGATAACTTTTGCTGTTGATATAGACCAACAGGTTGGTTTCTGCACTCAGATTTACTGAGGTCCCTTGAAATGATCTCAGCGTATGGGGAGTTTGAAACATGACTTGGGCGGCATAGGATTCCACCTCCTTCAGCGCATTCAGGTCCTCCAGATACAGAGTGTGATTGTGCCAAAGCGATGTCACCTCGTCTTGCCAGAGTCTGCTGAGCTCATTTCCTGCAGAGGTGTTGATCGTATAGAGTTGGTTTCGGATTCCCCTGCCTTTAGCACAGCTGAATTGTTCGGCACCTTCCACCATTAATAAGGGGCTGGTCCATCTTCCAATTTCAAACGCCTGCTTTTTTTGGTCAAAGAAGCGGTTGGTTTGATAATGTAATCCGATCTCATCCAATGCCCAAATGGTATTTTCCAATTGAAAGGAGGCGGCTCTTATTTTTTTTATAGTGTTGAATTTCCCAGGTAGGGTTTGGATGGAAAAGCTGCTTCCATCAGCTGCTGCGCTTACTTCATGTACCCGGTTTCCCGCTGCATATACCCTGTCATTGCCCTCTTCAGACTCTACTAAGGCAAAGCATTCGATGGATTCTTCAAATTCAAACCGCCACTGATCGGTTTTTTGGTAAACCGGATCGGGAAATGACTGATAGAGCATGCCTTTTACCTGCCCAATTTGATAGAGGAAAAAGACTCCATTTGAATACAAAAAGCTTCCCAACTCAAAATGAAGAATCTTTGTGGCGTGCTCCGGAAGCGTATAAGACTTTGGCTTCAAGTCCTTTAGATCAACCAGATAATGAAGTGCATCGCTGTTGGGCTGGGAGGTAGCGAACAACAGGTGCTCCCTTCCTAGGGATACCCGATCAATTTGTTCTTTCCAGCTATCTGGAGTTACCGATTTCCAATTTATTACAGCATCCAATTTTTCAAAATTGGTGTCCTTAATGGAAATGGATTGGGATACAAGGACTTGATTATCCTCTACTTTGGCAATTTGAAAACTTTCGGTTTCGGGATTGTATTCCAATTCATAATCAACCACTGCTTGGTTTGAAAGGGAAAAGGAAACCCATCCGGTGAAAGATCCCTCTTTTCGAAGGACGGCCATAAGTTTTTCTTCGGTGTTCTGAAAAAATAGTAAAGGTTGATCCGGGCCAATCATTAGGGTTCGGATTTCCTTTTTTGCTTCAATGGTGGATTCAGGAAAGTAGTTGTTCATCAACTCACTGTTGAACTTTACTTGGACCTGATCTTCCCGTGATACTTGTGTTCCTGGTTGAGAGTTCATAGTTCAAAAATTTATTTTTCAATTACAATGGCATAAGAAATATCATAGGCAATGAGAGTCTCTTTCTCGAAATACCTTAGATTTTTATAAGTATATGTTTTTCCCAAAGGCAGAATGACCTGATTACTTTGGTTGAGTACATTTAGCTTTCGGAGTGATTCGAGTTTTTTATTTTGAATAACAGCAGAGTTGGAGCCGAGATCCACCGCAATTTGATTTACTATTCCTTCAGCAATTTTGATCGGCCATAGGAAGATAAAGCTCAAAATTTCAAGAAAAACATCCCAAAATGAACCGTGAAGGAGATTAGGATCTTCGTTGAAGGCGATTTTGGGAGATTCCAGATTGGGTTGAAGATCAAACTTTCCTTCTTTTCCGTTTTTGATGAGAAAGGAAAACTTGCCGACTTTCCCTTTTTCTTTTACCTCTTTGTAGGTATAGGTGCCAGCGGTTGAAAGGCTAATTTCCTTTACGGTCCAGATTAAGGCATTGATGTCAATTACAATACCCACCTGAAACTCATATTCAACTAGGATTCCCAAATTTTGATTTTGAATTTGCTTTCGAGTCAAAGTGTAGGTCGTATCAATGGTATCATCAATTCGCTTGGCATGATGCCGTGCTTTCATGACCCAGTTGCCATTTACCAGTTTAAATGCTCCGCCGTCAACAGTTACGTCTTTTTGGGAACTAAAAAGCTCTACCAAATAGCTATCTAATGAATGGAGATACTCATCAAATCGCTCCCTGTCCATGGCAAATACCCCGTCAATGGTGGCGGTAGTATCTTTTCCTAATTCAATTAAACTGTTAGGAAGAATGCCCACCCTGGCGTCCTTTTCAGGACTTCGGCCTTGGAGCATCATCATAAAATTGAAAGCACTAAACTGTCCATCTACCTGATTGGTAGCTATTTTCTTTTGACTAAAGCTGGTTGAAAAGTCCAAGGAGGTGGGTTGAAATAGTGCCTTTTCACTTTTGATTTCAGGTCGGGTAATCCCGTAGCCTAAAACATAGGGACTATCCGAAGATTGGAGCATTCGGTTAAAATAGCTTTCAATTGCGACCTGTAAGGGCAGTGTGGTCTCAGCTGGGAACTGGCTTCTGGACTTGTCAAAGTTGGAAATATTGGCATTTTGAAAGTTGAGGAAAAGACTTTCAATTCTAAAATCCGATTCCTGAAGTCCGCTTTCTCGAATGATCTCATTTAGATGATCATCCGCATGGAGAAGCATTTGATCTTTGGTGATTTTGATTTTTCCGATTGGTACAGTAAAGGAATAAATCAGCCCTTTCAGGTCAAAAATCTTGACTTCGGAAGTTTCCTCTGGTAGATAATACAGTTTGCCACTGGAGAATATCAAGTTAAAATAAAGCAGACCTGAATTATTTTTAATGATTTCAATGGTTGGGGCATTGATGATGGCATCCCAAGCATAATCAAGATTTAAGCCGAGAGCTTTCCCCTTTTCGATCAATTCGCCTATTTCTGCCCACTTTTTATTCGATTTTGCTTTGGCAATTTGGGATTGATTTGAAACCCATTGGGCTATTTTACCTTGGATGGAATCATCGCTCCCCTCTAGATGAAAAGGTTTTTCACCTTGATCGGGATTCAATACATTTCCGACCCCAACGAGCCATTTTTTTCGGATCAAATTTCGTTGATGTAGTTTAAAGAACTGGTAGTTGATCGTAGTCTGGGATAATCCCAATACCATGTCAAAACCTCCAAGATTTTGAGTGATTTTCATTTTTTATTAAGGTTAAAATGTGAATTTTAAAGAAATAATTAATCAGTTTAGAACCTGCTATTAGTTTATTAATCAGTGAAAAAGACAACTGGTCGGAACTTGACCCAAATCATTCCTCCTTGTGAAAAAGAGCATTCCCTTTCTTAATTAGATCAATATTAAACCCTTAAAAATTTAAACGAAATACGTAGAAACACGTATTTTTAAATTCTTAATTGTTATACTTAAAAATCTGTAGTTCAGCTCGTTATTTGTGCCTTTGATCTAAGAAAAAATGAGCAGGATTTTTTTGGGATTTTAAAATAATTTCTTTTCAACCTATATGGTGTCTATTTATATAGGGAAGATTTGTGCTGGCATTTGGGAGATCGCACAAAAAAATAAAGCCACCTGCAGAGTCCTGGGTGGCTAGGTAGGTGATCTAGATAGGCTCAAATTTAACTCCCCTAGTTTCCAGGTCCTGAAATTTCAACCGATACTGATTGGTAAGTTATTTTTTTTCCCCGTAAATCGGAAAAAGGGGTCTCCTTTTTTGTCCAAGATCATTTTATTTACTCCCAAGCCTTTAGCCGTGATCTTGAGTTTCTGAAGATTCCAATTGTCCCCCCCAGATCCTCCTTTGAAAGTGGTAGAAAGCGTAATGGACTTGATTTCGGGGAGCCGATGTGGTTTAGTCAGGATTAATGATACGGTATGGTCATAGTTATCAATCCAGCGCTGACTATTGTTGAGGTTCAGGAAGTTTTCATACGTTCTGTCAGCATAATCAACTCGTAGATTGACATTGTCATTTCCACCTCGTAAGTCATCCGAACCTGTACAGAAATTAACAAGTAACTCATGAACTAGTCCTGGTTGAGTAGCAGTCTGTTTGGGTAAAACAGGAGGCAATTTTCTTTTGTACCGTTCATCAATAAAATAGGTTCTATAGGCCTGATCTTCATCCAAGTATTCCCAGCAATTTCTAGCCATATCTGGCACCATGGTGATCATCCGGTTCGGATAGTTTGGATCGTAAAGGAAAATTTTAACATCTTCACTGAATTGCTTGGTCCGAGGTGAAAACCTCCCCAAATCCATTCCAATGGCTACTACTTGGTGGCCTTTATCAATTCTTCCTTCTACATCCGATAAGCATAATGCGATGGGGCGCTTTGATCTTAAGTGATTTCTAAGTGTATTTAATCTGCCTTCCAAACCCCAATTTGCAAATTCAGAGTCCCTGACTCCAAAGGGATTAAAAGTTAATTCTGCCCATTTATCCAAATTATCTATAATGGAACTGACCTGTCGTTTATAAATGTACCGGTGAAGCGTAGTCCCTTCCGCAGGACGGAATGGAGCCGAAGGAATAGCCCTTCTTGAAAAATAATAATCCAAAGCGGTATAACTCATTCCACCACATAAGCCTGAAGTTCGCACGTCTATTCCACTGATTACATTATTTTGAAAGTCATTGACAAAGTTAAAACCATCTCGATGGGGTTTGAAATTCGAAAGATAGAGCGCACTGGGAATCCTATAAAATTTCCATTTTTGAGCTGTGGTGTCTTTTTTTGTAGACATCAACAAGAGGGCGCCATTGGCAGAGCCTCTTCCATGGACCTCTAGATAAGTCCCCAGTTTTGATTGGATATGAAAATTCCCCTCATCTCCCAGAATGAGTTTCCATAATTGGGCATCAGAGCTTGTGCTGACCCAAATCTGAACTTCCGCTCCCGGGTGTTTATTGGCCCCCTTGACATCTAGGAAATAACCAAGTTTGGAACGAATGTAACAATACCCATTTCCTGCATCGATTAAGTCCCATTGTTGGGCAAACGTAGCGTTCTTATCGTAGAGCTGTACGCCATTTCCTTCTTTGGCTCTACCATTTTTGACATCCAGAGACCTTCCCAAAGCAGATTGGATCATATAGGTTTTTTGAGTCGAAATGTGATTGAATTTTAACATAGGAGAAGAATTTAAGGGTTAAAAGTATAATTTGTTGATTTGATAGAATTAACTAATAGGCGTTTGAGCTGTACCAAAATCCCTGTAAAATGCCTATAGGATGGTATTTTAGGTCTCTGTTGGAGAGCTTTGCCGAACGGAAAATTTCAAAAACTATTTGTTGATTTGCGTTGATAAATTTCAAAAACGAGCAAAAAATAATCAATCCCAGAATTCAGGGATTTTTCAAGAAAGGGGAAAAGAGGATGGGAATTGTTTAAGGGTTTATTTTTTTTGGAGCCGGATAAGAGTGAAAATTTGTAGGCCAAAGTGCTTAGCTAAAAAAGCGCTTGAAATTGAACCGATTAGATTTGTTTTTAGGCTTATCCTTGAATGTATCATGAGATATTGTTACTTTAAAATCCACTAAGAGTCTAATAGTATGGATTTCTAGTTTCCATAGTAAATAACTTATGGATAAGTTGAAGAGACTGTTCAATTAAGTGTGTCTGCTAACTTTACAACTAATGAAGAAAAAACAGACCATTGAGGATTTATTGAAAGATCCAAAGATGAACGAACGTCTTAAAGAGCGGCTTTACAGTAAGAAAGGATTGCTGGGAAAAGAGAGTTCATTCAGTGAGCTTTTGCAGCAAATGGTGAACACGATGCTAGATGGCGAGATCGATAGTTTTCTTTCCCAAGAGCGTGAATCGGGCAAGGTAAACAAGCGTAATGGGAGGACTCCCAAGCGGGTGGTAAGCGAAGCTGGTCCCTTAGATATTTCGACTCCCCGAGACCGCACTGGCGACTTTAATCCCGCCTTGATCGGCAAACGTGAACGGGAACTCAGCAGTGGTTTGGATGATCAGATCCTGGCTTTGTATGCCCAAGGCAACTCAGTGGAAGATGTGAGACGGCTGTTGGAGGATATTTATGGGGTGAGCCTCTCTGCGGGGCGTATTTCTGAGATTACCGATAAGGTGTTGCCTGAGATTCAGAGCTGGCGTACCAGGAGCCTACAAAGCTTTTATCCGGTGGTCTATCTGGATGCGATACACTTCAACGTACGACAGGAGGGCAAATACACCAGCAGTGCCTGCTATACGGTCTATGCGGTGGACTGGGAAGGCAACAGGGATGTGTTGGGGCTCTACATCAACTCTGGCGGAGAAGGTGCCAGGAAGTGGGGCATGGTGATGGAAGAGCTGAAATCCCGAGGAGTAGCGGATATTTTGGTGATCTGTACGGATGATCTTCAGGGTTTTTCCGAACAGATTCAGGAGGCTTTTCCTGACTCGGTTAGTCAAAAGTGTATCGTCCATCAAATGCGGAACTCACTGAAATATGTGGATGAGACCGACAAAAAAGAAGTGATCAAAGCCTTACGCCAGATCTACACCGCGACAACAGAAGAGCAGGCAAGGACAGCCCTAGAAGCCTTTGATATCCAATGGGGTAGTAAATACAAGTATATTGTCAAACAGTGGCGAGAAAACTGGGATGAACTGATGGCTTTTTTGCACTTCCCCGTAGCGATGCGCAAAATGATCTACACGACCAATCCGGTGGAAGCTCTTCATCGGATTATGCGTAAACTGATCAAAAGCAAGGCTGCTTGGGTATCGGAGACAGCACTGACCAAACAGCTCTTTCTTTCGATCAACAGGAATGAAAAGTCATGGAAGAAAAAGGCGCATGGTTGGACTGCCATCCAGCGGGAAATTATGGAACTGTACCCAGAGCGGGTGCCACAAAAAAATTAGTCTTTCCACCTCACATCTTAGTTGGCTTAAGCCAACTAAGATGTGAGGTGGATATAAAGATTTAAACCTAGACACAGTTTAATGAACTATCCCAAGTTTTATGTGGTTATTGATTTTTTCTTAAACTGAAGGTTTATAGCCTTAATCAAAATTATGGTAAAAAAGATTCTGTTATCCTTCGCTTCTATTTTCCTAGCTTACCGTTCACTGGAATTGCTCAGGTTTTTGGATTTGACCAACCCAGTTCAGTTCAGTTGACTCGGCGTACTCACTTTTTCCTTTGCCTTGAATTTATTTGTAACAGGGGTTTTTGCTTTGCTAGGTTTTGCCTTTTTGACTAACCGAATCTTACCTAACTCCTATTATAGGATCAAGAATTCAGGAAACCTGGCATTCATTTATCAGATTTTGGGTGTGGAGTATTTCAAAATATTCCTACTCAAGTTTTTTTGGGGAAAAGAAAAGAATCGAAAAAAGTATTTTAACGGTAACAAAGGTGGTATTGATAACTTTGATACCCAAACAAGGCAATCCGAATTTGGTCACTTGGCGGCTTTTATTACCATTGAAATCCTAGCTTTCTATCTTCTCATGAAAGGGTATATCCTTGTTTTCTTAGTTTCCACTCTTATCAATGTGATCGGAAACCTGTACCCGATCATATTGCAAAGGTATCACAGGATTCAGATTGAACGGCTTAGACTCCTTTTGGAAAAAAGAAGAAAATAAACTTCACTGGACAAATGGAAAGTGATATTAAATTTCTAACCAGAAGTCTAGCAATCAAAAATAGAAGTATTCCTTTCTCTAAAAAATGGGCATAAACGAATAACTCAATAAATGTATAGTTCCTAGAATGGTCCTAAAATACATTCCTACCGGTTGTATGGGTATTCATTGATCCAGTGAAATCCGCGCTTCACCAATTCGTAGCTTGATTTAATCTTTCTTGTCCCTATGCCTGTCAATTTTTTATCGTCAATTCGAAGTTGAATTTCGTATTGGTCCCCTTCTGATTTTTCAATTTTAAGCTCATGGGGTTTTTGATCATCCTTTAGGTTTTTGATCATTACGATTCCGCCGGCTTTGATTTCCTGGATATTCAAGAATTCCCTAGGACCATTTTCGGATTGTAATACCAGTAGATTTTTTTCCAAGATCAGTTTATTCCAAGGTCGATCCGGGTCAATCTCAGAGAAGGTGTAAAGTCCTTCCCATTCATTTTTCATGGTTCTAAATTTTTGGCTTTGAAAATGGGAGTTCACCATGGAGATTGGGATGAGGACTGCCAAATAAATCACCACAACCAATCTGATGATCTTTGCTTTCTTTTGGGTAAAATGAGGTTTGATTTTTCCCAAGGAACTCTCCCGATGAAGAATGAAGAAATCGAAGATAGGTTTGACTTTAGGGAGAAAGATCAAAACCGAAAAGAACAAGAGATGGGAAGAAAATAGTTTAACCGGAACATCAAAAGAAAAGTTAACCAGAACGATGTTGAGACAGACGGCCGTGGATACTAAGGCCCCAAGAATGGAGGTTCTTCGAAAAAGAAGAAGCAGACCGGCTGCAATTTCAGAAAGCCCCATAAAAATTTTGTAAGTGTCTGAATACCCAAAAAATCGCCAAGCCAAACCCATCGGAGAGATGTCGCCTACTTTTGTTTCCATGCTGTAAAATGAAGGGCCGGGAAACTGGCCTTCCAAAAATTTGGCCACACCATAAGACAGTAAGGTTAACCCCACAAAATACCGGGAATAGACCAGCATCCAGGCATAAAATCCGCTTCCTTTAGATTGGGTGTATTTTAATAAACTTAGAACAAGGCCCACGAAAAAGGAAAGGGCTAGCAGAGAAGGGATGCGCACGTAGTCAAAGGTGGTGTCCCCGCTTCCCGTCAGTTGGATTTTCTCAAAACTTTCCATTCCCAAAATAGCCTGACCAAAAAAAAGAATATACGTTTCCTGTAAGGCCATTGCATAGTTTGAGAATAACTCATAGGTGAAGGGAATGTGATTTAAGGGAAAAGGAAAGGCATAAAGCAGGATGTAGATTCCTGTAGAAAAAAGGAGCAAAGCCTTGACTTTTGGAGAAAATTTCATGATAGTGTTTAAAAATTGGAAATCTAAAGATAGAATTTCCAGGAAAAATTTACTTCCGGTTAATAATTTTTAAGTTTCTTTCATTGACAAAAATCTCAGTTTTGCTGTGGAGAAAAGCCCCTCAGAACATGTGCTAATCAGATTCGGAGGGGCTTTTCCTTATAAAAGTGGTTTTCAGGACAGTGAGCTAATTTTCTATTTGTAACTGGCTAGAATTTCAATTTGACGCCTCCATTGATCACAAATCCGTCAACCGGTGCATAAATATCCCGAAATTCCGGATGGCTTAAATCTCCGGTATAGATGGTGTCAAATCGGGTTTGCCGTGTGTCCAAGAAATTCTCGAAGTTGGCAAAAACAGAAAAATTTTCGCCCAGTGTTTTTTCTGTCATCAGGCCTAAAATCCAGTAGGATTGTCCCTTTTGCCCGTCATTCAGCACTTGAGGTGAAAAATAATACGCTTCCAAACCGATCCAGAAATTCTCATGCTTTTCAAACATCAGGACATTATTTAGCCGATGTCTAGCCACGAGGGGATAGGGATTGATTTCTCCGTTGAATTCTTGAATGACATCGGCAAAGGTGTATCCTGTAAATAGTTTGAAGTCTCTGTAATTCCACTTCAGATTTACTTCCATTCCCCGGGTTTCAAACTTTCCTCCGGGTTGGACAAACTCAAATTGCTCATTATTCTTCTCCAGAATCAAAGGGTTTTCAATTCGAGTGAAAAAAAGAAGGGTGTTGGCTACCAGCGAAAGTTCTTCTCCCAAAGCGATGCGGTAATTGATATCCAAATTGGCTCCTGCTGATTTTTCAGAAACAAGGGATGCATCGTCAATGGGAATGAGGTTCTGAAATTGGATTCGCTCCGTCTCTTCTGTAAAAACAGTAGGGGACTTATAACCCAATCCTCCTCCAATTCTTAGGGTCAACGCTTGATTGGGTTGATACATGGCTGAGATCTTTGGCAGAGGGAATAAGCCTTCTGAATTCAAATGATCCAAACGAAATCCGCTTTCCAAGGTCCACTTTGGGCTGGCATTCCATATGTTTTGCACAAATACTCCCAAGGTAGTCAAGGAATAATCCAAAGGAGAGGAAAGGTCTCCCTGCCTTTGCTCAAACTGATCTGTCCATAGATTCAATCCGGTGACCCAAGAGGATTTTGTTCCGGTTGAGGACCAATTGAGCTCACTAAAAGAAGAAAACTGTTTTCCTCCAAATCGGTAGTTTGGAATCTCAATCTTTCGATCGAAGAAGTTGAGGCTGTTTTTAAAGGTTAGGGAATTCCCCTTTTTCCACTGGGTTTGGAAAGTGAGTTCGGTAGAAATACGATGGGTTTTATTGGCCTCAAAGTAAGGATCATTCACGGGGTTCCCTTCAATGAAATCAAGATTCCCACCGAGTCGCTCTTCCTGAATGAAATTCACTCCAGCTACTAAATCGCTTCTTTCACCCACATCCACCAAGAGTTTTGGATTCAAGGTAAATCGATCAAATTCAGGAATAGCCGTTAAACCAATTCCTGCAGGATCATACGCTGTTCCTTTATTGTAAGAGGCAAAAACTGTGGTTCCCAATTTTTCCCCTTTAACTGAATAAAAAGTGCTTGCATCCAATCCCAAGGCAGAGGTACCGTTGATCAAGAATGAAAGTTCAGGTTTCTCCTGAGGTCTTTTGGTGATTAAGTTGACTAGACCGGCGATGGCTCCTCCTCCATAAAGAGTGGAGGAGGAACCTTTGATCACTTCCACTTGAGCCAAGTCCAAGGGAGCAATCTGCATTAAACTTAAGCCGGAAGAATAACCGGAATACAGGGGAAGTCCATCTCGGAGTAGCTGCGTATATTTCCCATCTAATCCCTGAATTCGAATACTTGAATTGTAACTGGTTGCCGAGGTTTGTTGCGTTTGAATACCCGTACTTTCATTCAGCAGCATGCGGATATCTCCGGGTTTCATGTTTCCTTTTTCAGCCAATTCTTCACCGGCAATGATTTCTACCCGGGTTGGGACATCCTCGATTACTCGACTACTTCGATTTGATTGCACGGTTAATAGTTCCAGTTCTCCGTGCTCATGCTTTAAGTTGAAAACTGTCAACTCAGATTTTCCTAAGGGAAAAGTTACCTTAAGTTGCAGCATCTCATAGCCTACGTATTGAATCTGTAGCTTAAAGGTTCCATCTGGGATATTTTTGACTGTTACCATCCCGTTTTCATTAGCACTTCCCCCAAGTTGCAATTCAGGAAAGTAAAGTGTTGCTCCAAGTAAAGGTTCGCCAGATTCCTCATCTAGAATCCGAGCTTGGTAAGTATTTTGAGAAAAGCATAAGTTGCTAATTCCCAAGGCCAGAATGGCCAGGATTATTCGTGTCATGTTTTCAGATTTTTAGGGTTAGAAAAATTACTTTACCAAACCCCAGCTGAGGGAGGCTTAATCGGTCCTGAAGGTGAAAAATCGGTCAGAAATCCAGGGATGGTCGGTAACCAAGGTTGAGCTATAGTTTCTTGGAAAAAAGTGGGATAGCTCTCAAATTCGAATGGGATAAATCCCAAACAAGCCCCGCAACTGAAGAAGGGAAGGCAGGGAGTCATCTCCCCGGTTCCATCAGAACAGTCCTGGGAACTTAGATCCCTTTCCTCACAGTGATCTTCGCTATCCAAACAGCAAGTCTGGGTAGCAAAAAAAAGAGTTAGGGAGGCCAGAATGAATGCGAATACCTTCATCGGATACAAACTAAGCAAAAACAGATCAAACTAATTGCAAAAAATAATAAATCCTCAATTTTTCCCTTCCTGAACGGTAAGGAAAAAAATAGTGCCAAAAAATTATATAGTGTCTCCTGATCGCTTAAGCCACTTGCGTTTTTGCATCAAAAAAGCTTCAAGCTTTTACCATAGGTCCTCAACGGCTTATACCCAGCCTATAGCATTCATTCAGTATAAATTAGCTATTCATTTAAAAGGTTTACACTATTCTGTGGGACGGTTGGTTAGACCTTTACGGTAAATTAAAGGCTATAGCCTTTGATAGTTTCAAAAGATAGGAGGATAGTTTGATTTGAAATCCTGCGATCATCTTGTCAAAAAGGAACTTGAGTGTGAAAGATATATTCTCACTTCTCCCAGTAAACTAATTTTGAAGATTACTATGCCTTTCAGAAGTGGGATGAAAGGGATAGGCGTGTTCTGTTAGGTTAGGGAAGAAAACACCCCCTTGATCTTAAAACTTATTTCTTCCTTTGGCCAAGGGCAAAAATTCGGTTGACATTAAAGCCTAATCTGAATTCCTCACCCGGAACTCCATTGCCTCCAGCGAGTAAATATTGCTCATTGAGTGCCTGTGAGGTAACAAAATACATCTGAAAAACATGGCCTCCCGCCTCAACATCCCACCCGATTCCAAAATTACTTCTCAGATCGGAATTGAGATTAGGAATGTATTGTAAAGTAAGGGAAGAGCGATCTGTGATCTTGTACTTTCCACTGAAGCCAAGACTCAAATAAAGATTTTGGGATCCTTCTATTTGATAAATTTCCAAAGGATTTATAAAATAGGACAGCATTGGGCTCAGTTGTAAACTGATTTTATTGGAAAATTTTCTTGCAACCATCATTTGTCCAAAATAAGCCACTCGGTCAGAGAATTGAGGTCGATCATTTTGAGGAAGAAAAGAATAGGGGTTACTTACAACTCCAGCTCCCCCAGCAAGACTTAAGGAAAAAGGAACGGCGTTATTCTGGGTCTGCTCCAAAAATAAGTATCTACCATAAACATTGTAAAACTTATCCCGGCTGGACCTGGAAGCTCCAAGGGAAAGTTTATCGCTGAGTCCGAATTCGAAACTAAACTGAATATTGGCTCCGTTGTCTAATCCAAACAGATTCTCAATTCCCCCATCCAGGGTACCGAAGGTATGCATGATGGCAAAGTGCATGGTTTTCTTTTCCAATGGTTCTACGGTCAGCAAATTGATATGTCTGGGAGCATGAAAAATCAAATCTACTGGTTGGTTTTCATTTTCGAGCTTACGCTCCAATTGTGCTTCACTGTGCATCACAACAGCTAAAAGTGCGAGGATCGATAAGGTTATCTTTTTCATTTTTTCGGGCTTAATAGTGCATTTACTGTCACTTTTTGAGATTCTGCCAATTCGTAGAAAACTAGCTTCGGTATGGGGATTTGATAATCAGAAAGTAGAATCTCAAAGCTTGCCTTTAGTTCTACTTTTCCATTTTGGAGCAGTGTTAAAAATCCAACTACCTCAATTTCCCGCTCAACTCCGTGAATTTTGAATTTTCCCTGAGCTATCACAGGGGTTTTAACGCCCTGTTCTAAGACTGGTATTTGGGACATTTTTCCGGTAAATTCCGCAAAGGGGAATTGATCTGTTTCCAAGTAATTTTCCCGCATGTGACTATCCCTTAATCCAATCCCCGTTTTGATGGTATTCAAATCCACAAAAAAATCAATCAGATTGGTGTTTAGATTTAGCAGACCATTTAGGGAACTTGATGTCCCTTCAAATTCATTTAAGGGTGCCTTGGATAAGAAAACGACTTCCCCCTCTTTGGTCAAAAACTCCTGACTAAATGTCTGGAAGCTGATGAAAATGAGGCCTAAAATTAGGAGCTTTCTCATCGGGTTACCACTAATTTCGTTCCGGATACCTGAGTGGTATATGGAGTCAAAGGAGTTGTTGCCGGACCTTGCAATACTTGTCCACTTGGGTCAAATACAGATCCATGACAGGTACAGGTAAATCGGCTGTTTCCAAAAGTCCAGTTTCGGTCACATCCTGAGTGGGTACATACCGAAGTCAAGGCTACAAATGATCCATTCACATTTGCTACCAATGTTTTGGCATTTTCGATTAGCAGCCAATTTCCGGGAGAGGTTAATTCGGTTTGAACGGACAGGTCGATCGAGATTGTATTACCTGAAATGGTGATTCCTGAACTTGAATTGCCCGAAGGAGTGGGGCTGGCAGGGTCTGCATCATCGGTTGAGGAACAGGAAGTGAAAAAAGCAGCTCCAAAAGTAGCCAAGATTAAGGAGGTACCGGTTTTTTCAAGAAATTTTCTTCTGGACTCTGTTAAGCTTCCAGATTTGATTGTAAGTAAATTGCTCATGGACAGAAAGATTATGTGTTAGTCATATACGAGCCAATAATCTGTTGTGGACCAAATTGTTTTCGGTTTTGAGATGAAATAAAAAATGGGATTTCTTGGCGTTTTTATAAGTCTACGCATTGTCAAGGTTTCCTGCCCCCTTGCAAGGAATGCAAAAACAATAGATTGGATATGCAAGGAGAAAAATTTAGCAATATCCTATTTTCAATTGCTAGCTTTGGTAACCGGATAAAAGCCATTAAAAAATTCCTTTTTGCTAAAAATAGCCCTAATTACAAGCTGAGTTTTTGACATTGATAAGTAACAACAGGACTTTTCTTTATGGTAAGATACAGCTGGTCCAGTTTTTTGGGAAAGCAAGGAAAATTTTTGCCATTCCAACAGAATTTGTCCCGCAGGAGAGTATTTCGGGAATGCCAGCTTGAGGGGATTTTTTTATTAAAATATCTCCGTTCTTTTTTGCATAAAAATTCATTCTAAAGCACTTAATCGGAATTTTAAGCAAGGCCTATTAAAAGGGAACTGACTTTAGGATGACATAAAATAGAAATATCTCAATTTATAATTGAGCTTTACTTCAAGTGATCACCTAAAGTGTTAAACGAATTAGGGAAAGCACTTTTCATTTCCCGTTTAAGCCCCAATCGTTTACCCCCAGGGAAATACGGTCTCACGAGAAATTTGTTTTATAAATCGCGGAATGTGATGAAGAAGGTTTTTTAGTTGATTAACTTTCAGGTCATTCATTTTCCAAGTATTCACTAGTGATCAGCAATTAAGATTTAAAAAGGGAGTTTACTCGGCTCGTTGGAATTTGTAATTCGGCCTTACTTTTTAAGTAAAATTATGGTTTGAGATTTGTGCTCTTGAACTCCTATTTTATGATTTTAAAGCTATCGGGAGTCTTCCAAAGATCGACAACAACAAAGGAGAAGGGTGAGTAAGGTAAATTCGACTAATTTGGTAGATTAATTAACCCTTTTCTTTCTTCAAATTTTTTATTTATTTAAGGTTAGCGTTTGATAGTTATAGAATTCTTTACCGTTAGATCCTTTTCTGTGTGACCTTTCTTTTTTTGGAGTTCAGTTTGTCGTTGAGGTTTTGGCAAAAAATCCATTCTTATGCATACATATTCTGAGAAAAAGGGAAAATTTTCTGATACTCCAAATACCCAAGTGAAGGGAGATTCTCAAACCTCAATAAATAATCCTTTTCAGTTTATAGATAACCGAGGGGACACCTTGGTTCAAAGAAAATTTCGCAATTTAGTTGATAGCAAATTCTCAATTGATGGAGAAAGGGGGGAAAGCGAATTTCCCCAAAAGCCCTTAATAAATTCAATTGCGCCGGTTCAATCTGTTTTTCAGCTCGCTAAGATTATTGGGTATTACCACACAAACCCTATAGTTCAATTTGAGGGGGAGGAGGAAGATCCTGTTGACGGATCACTCGAAAATGATTTAGCCCATAATTATGTGTCACCCCCACGAGGATTTGAAGGGGAAAGAGTATACTTGAAGATACCGAAAGAGGAGCCAGCAGAGGAGGAAATGGTTCAATTTGGTCAAGCCAAAGTCAACGAGGCATTATCAGGGCTCTTAAGCTTTTTACAAAGCTTAAAGACATCAATCAAAACGTCGCCCAATGCATCAACACCCTATTTAAAAGCAATTTATGCAGATAATTTTCAAAAGATTAAAGAAATTAAGTCAGAATCAGCCAAAATCAAAAATGATTATAAAAAGTTGATGCAAACAACCTTGGTTTTAGGCCATATGCTGAATACCATTACTGGGTTGGTGAAATCGATCTTAGTTAGTCCCGAAAATGATAGGGAAATAGGTGGAATGACTGAAGAGGAGTATTCAAAATCACTGCATGACAAAGAATCAGACGTAGGGAAAAGGCAAGAAACAGGACTGGGAGTTATCCATTTATTTGAGGGAGGACTTCCCTCAGGGACCATTGAAATTATCGGATCGTTTTACCGGGCTGATTTTGATGTGGAAAGCCTTGTTCTTAGAACCGATGTAGAGAGTATTTTACAAGAATTAGTACTGACAGAGGAAAATAGGCTTCGTGAACATGAGGAACAACGTTCAATTAAAAAAAGTGAAAGAAAATTTTACAAGGTAGAGGAAGATGTTGCCAGAACTGCACGGCAAGTGTTGAGAGAGACTTCAAAAGCCTCAGCAGAAATACAGGCCAGCAAGCGGAGTGTCACTCCAAAATTGGGAGGACAATTACGAAGTTGGCATCTGAATGATACCGGGATGTTACCCAGGACATTTCTTAAAGGACAGCATAACGATACAGAGGACAAGAAATCCGGGAAAATTAGTAGTGGTTTTTCAAATGAAGCAAAAAAAGGGCTGTTGGAAGATTCTTCCTTTGTTTATAAAGCACAAGAGCAACTACATGCCCTTTGGCAGGAAGACGTAAAAGTAGGAGGGGGATTTCAGCCTGGGTACATAGATGATTTTCCTCGAGGAGCTGAAAATTTTCGCAAAGAGGCTTCTCAGATAGAACCTGGATACATTGAGGTCAATCCTGAAGGGTGGATTGGAGCTGAGTCACAGGGTCGGTTATTGTATGATTATATCAGTGATAGGTGGTTTCTCACAACAGATCACTATCATGAGCATTTTTGGGAGATTTATGTTCCCTCAGAATATAAGACGCAGATTTTATTGGATAGTTCAGGAGAGGAGTTAATTAAATCAGCTATTCCTAAGCTAGTAGGAGAACCCAAAAATGAATCTTCAAATTCGGATTTAAGTTTTGACCGTTATGCTATGAACAACTGTCTTATCGATGCAATAGCAGAAGCTGCCCATTTCCCCGACCCAAATATCCAATTGATTCGGGAAGAATTGGATTCTTTAGGTCTTGGCAGTGTTGGGGAAATGTTATATGCAGATCAAGCTATAGTGGAGCTAATTGCCAGAAATCTTAACCTTAATGGAGTTCCGATAATTTTATACGATGTCAATGGGAATGCACAAGAACTGGTGGGAGGAGATGCTCCTCAAATCATTGAAATTTTTCATACAGGAGCTTTACATTATGTGGCGAATCCAGCAAATAAAGCTCAGAGAGATGCAACAAAAAAGAATTAAGCTACAGGGAAATAAATTTTAAAAGCTAAGTAAGCGAAAGAAATGGGTTGATTCCCGGGAATTTTTAGGGTGCGGATTGTTGTTTAGAAGAATTTGTACGTTATATGGACTTCGTTGGGCATTTCCGGATCTTACCTCCCACAAGTCTAAAAGTAAGCGCTTCAATTGCACCAAAAGTCAACTTCAAACCACTGAGATTAGCTAATATAATTTACGAAAGGAAATATGTCCATTACAAAAGAATCAGAACTAGTTGGAATGAAAAAAGTAAGCGAGGTAGTTGCTTACACCTTGAAAGAAATGATAAGCTATGCCCGACCGGGCATGTCGACCATGGAACTCGATCGATTCGGGGCGGGGATTTTGAAGGATTTTGGGGCAAACTCTGCGCCTTATAAAACGTATCAATTCCCCGGCTGGACCTGCATTAGTGTGGGTAAAGAATTTTGCCACGGGATACCCTCTTCAAAGAGAATCTTAAAAGAGGGAGATCTGGTAAACATTGATGTTTCTGCCGAACTCAATGGATTTTGGTCGGATAATGGGGCTTCATTTGTCCTGGGTGAAGATCAATTTGGTCACCAAAAATTAGTGGATGCCTCGAAAATTATTTTAAAGAAAGCGGTAGACCAGATTAGAGGCGGAGTAAAAATTTCAGCCATTGGACACTTGATGGAGACCGAAGCAAGAAAATATGGATTTAAAGTAATTAAGAATTTGGGAGGACACGGGATTGGCCGAAGGTTGCATGAACAGCCCGATGAATTGCTCAACTTTAAAAACCCATTTGATCAAAGGCGATTCAAGAAAAACTCGGTTGTCGCCATAGAAACTTTTATTTCAACTTTATCTACTTATGCGATCGAAAATGGCGATGGATGGACATTGGTCGGCAATAAAGGAGGATTCATGGCTCAGCATGAGCATACCTTGGTGGTGACTGACCATAGGCCGATTATTTTGACCGAGAAGAATCAACTCTGGGATTAAAGCTAAGCGAATAATTAGTGGTGTACATCGGTTTTGCCTCATGTGGTAGCTATTTTTATCAGTTAAACTGGGAAGCATTTAATTCTTCTCTGTTGGTTGTCCTTTGGTCCTAAGGACCTATTTGAGTGGGACCAGGATAGGAGCAGAGGCTGATGATTTTAGTTCAAGCCTCCTTTTTTAGAGTACCGTTTTGGTGGGATCAGTACATTTTTGAAATTATGGCCCCCTTGTCAGCAGAAATTCGATTAAGCTTCAGCGATTATAGAAAAATGTGTTTTAACGTTGTTTATTGGAATGCAACTAATTCTTTATAAATCTCTGCCCAAAAAATCTACAATTTTTTACAGCTCAAAAATTTTTATTTTTGCAAATCAAAGATCACGTCTAGCTAGCATGTAAAATTTAATTTCTTTCAAACACATCAGAGTCTTTACCCTAAGGCATTTACTGTATTGTTTCATCTTAAACGAAAGAAATTATGTTGATTTTACAAAACATCTCCTATATCCACCCTAGCAAAGATCTCCTATTTGGCGATGTCAATCTGGCAGTAGGTAACCACCAAAAGACAGCTTTAATCGGTAACAACGGAGTAGGTAAATCCACTTTGCTCAAAATTATTGCTGGCCAACTTCAGCCTTCAAGCGGACATGTAAGCGTGGAGCACGATCCGTATCATGTTCCGCAGGTATTTGGGCAATTCAATCACCTGACAATCGCACAAGCCCTTAAAATTGAAGGCAAAATAAACGCCTTGAAGGAAATTTTAAATGGAAATCCAAGTCAAGAAAATTTCAATTTGCTCAATGAAGATTGGACGATAGAAGATCGTTGTAAAGAAGTGTTTCATGATTGGCAACTGGATGAGTTGGACTTGTCCCAGAAAATGGAAACCTTAAGTGGAGGCCAGAGAACCAAGGTGTTTTTGGCAGCAATTGCGATTCATGAGCCCGAACTGGTTTTGTTGGATGAGCCAAGTAACCATTTGGACCTTTCGGGCCGGCAACTGTTGTATGACTTTATCCAATCCACAAAAAGCACACTGATGGTGGTCAGCCATGATCGAAAACTCCTGAATTTGCTGAATCCGGTTTTTGAATTAAGCAGAAAGGGAATTAAAGTTTACGGCGGAAATTACAGCTTTTATCAAGAACAGAAGCAAATTGAAAGTAAGGCTTTGAACCAAGAAATTCAAAGCAAAGAAAAGGCGTTACGCAAAGCCAAAGAAATAGAACGGGAAACAATCGAGCGGCAACAAAAATTGGATAGCCGCGGAAAAGGGAAACAAGAAAAAGCGGGCGTTTCCCGAATAATGATGAATACCTTACGAAACAAGGCAGAGCAAAGTACGTCAAAATTGAAAAGTGTTCACACAGAAAAAATCAGTGGGATCTCGCAGGATTTGCAGGATCTTCGGTATTCCTTACCCGATTTAGATAAAATGAAATTCGGCTTAGATAATTCCGGGCTGCATCAAGGGAAAGTTTTGTTCAGGGCAACAAGCCTCAATTTCGCTTACCACAGGCAACCCATTTGGGAAACCCAATTGAATTTTGAAATTAGGAGTGGGGAGCGAATTGCCTTGAAGGGAAAAAACGGTTCAGGAAAAACTTCATTGATTAAGCTAATTTTAGGGGACCTAGAACCACAAACGGGAACAATTTATCGAGCCGATCAAAATGCAGTTTACATCGATCAAGACTATTCATTGCTGGATCAAAAGCTTAACGTTTATCAACAAGCCCAACAATTCAATGGTTCTGCATTACAAGAACATGAGGTCAAAATCCGGCTAAGTCGTTTTTTATTTTCAAAAGAAGATTGGGACAAAGCCTGTAGTGCTTTAAGTGGCGGAGAAAGAATGCGTTTATTGCTTTGTTGTTTGACTATTCACAGCACATCTCCCGATACGATTATTTTTGACGAACCGACAAATAACCTAGACCTTGAGAATGTGGAAATCCTGACAGCGGCAATCAACGAGTATCAAGGGACTATTCTTGTGGTGTCCCACGACGAAGTGTTTTTGAAACAAATCAACATAAATAGGACCATAGAACTCTGAGAAAAAAATAGGACCCCAATCGGTTTAATTCGAAACCGGTAATATTCGTAGGGGAGGTAAAGAAAATACTCGAGAAGGGTAAGGATGCTTATCTATAAACTCGGGAATTCACCGATTTTTCCAAGGCACTCAAAATTAAGGGTTGAAAGTAAAAAATGATGCTACTATCCAAGTAATCAAGGGCTAATGGAATGAGGAGTCCTCCCTTGCTGTGGAAAGTATTTACTAAAGAAATCCATCAATACACCCTCCACGAACCTAGGCGTAAAATCTATTTGTAAGGCAAGTGTAACTCAATAGTCGGACTGGTTTCTCATTATTTTTTAAAAATTAAATCCGGTTTCCTGTAGCGAAATCAAGGAATCTCTTCGTCATGGGCTAGGAAAACTAAACCACTATAATTTTGTCCAACAGTATTTCTGTAGTCCTACCGAACTATAACGGACGGGACCTCATCGAATCTTTTTTGCCCTTTACTTTTGAGGCACTAACCAAAACCCGCCTTCCATATGAGGTGATTTTGATTGATGATGCCTCCAAGGATAATTCGGTTAACTGGGTAAAAGAAAACTATCCTGAAATCAAAATCCTTCAAAATCCAACTAATCGTGGATTCTCTTTTACCTGTAATAGGGGGATTTTCGAGGCTTCCATGGATTTGGTTTTGTTGCTCAATACCGATATTAAACTTGATCCAGAGTACCTCTGCCGGTTGATTTCTTATTTTGAGCACGGGGATACCTTTGGAGTTATGGGTAAGATTATCAACCCGACAACTTCCCAATTGGAAATTGGTGCAAAGCTCCCCAAAAAAAGAGGGTTTTTGCTGAAAGCCAAGCAAAATTTCCTTCCTGAGGAAACTGATTCGGTTCAACCTCTTCCGACTTTTTTTCTTTCTGGGGCCAATGCCTTGATTGACCGAAAGAAACTGCAAGCACTCGGGGGATTGGATGAAGTGTTCAGCCCCTATTATTCGGAAGATCTCGACCTTTCTGTCCGGGCTTGGAGAAGGGGGTGGAAGTGTTTTTTTGAACCCAAGGCCCAATGTTTTCATTTGGGCTCAGCTTCTATTAAGACCCAATCGGCCAAATCAAAAATCAAGAAAATCTATTTTCGCAATAGAATGATTTTTCATGCCATTCACTTAGAACCCCATCAGCTGAAAGGGTGGAAGGTTCAAACTTTACTTACCGAAGTGCTTCCCAAGTTTTTGATGGGCAAAATCTGGATCTGGAGAAGTTACCGGGAAATGCTTGCCCTTTGGCCGGATATCCTGCTGAGCCGGCGTCGGATCAATTCCCCTGATCCTATCCTTAAATCTGCGAAAAGCCTCAAGGAGATTCACCGCGAGATTTTGTCTCTAGTGCCCAAATCCACTCTCATTCAACCCCAGTGATAAATGAATACTTATTTTAGACTATTGGGCTTTGCTAAGCCGATGGGCAAGTATGCCATTCCCTACGCGGTTCTCATGGTGCTGGCCACTTTTTTTGGTACGCTAAACCTAGCCTTATTGGCCCCTTTATTAACAGCACTTTTTTCGGATGCTTCTCAAGCTCCTTTCCAAAGGCCTGAATCATGGACTGATTTGATGGGGTGGATGGAGTATGGAACCCGATCTGTTCAGGCTGAATTTGGGGCGATGGAAACGCTCAAATGGATTTGTATAGCCATCGTAGCTTCCGTTTTCCTGAGCAATCTGTTTCGATATGGTTCATTACGGGTCATGGAGAATTTCCGGATTCACACGCTCTTAAATCTCCGAAAAGCCCTATTTGACCGGGTTATGGACAAAGAGCTTTCCTACTTCACAGATCAGCGGAAAGGGGATATCATCTCCAAAATTGCCTCAGATGTTCAGGTCGTGCAGTTTTCGGTTACCTCTACACTTCAAGTATTGATTAAGGAGCCACTCCAGCTTTTGGCCTATTTGATTGTTTTGTTCAGTATTTCCACTCCACTTACTTTTTTTTCAGTTATGGTAATACCTCTTTCGGCTTGGGCGATTTCAAAGATCGTGCGGCGGCTACGCTCCCAGGCAAAGGAAGCTCAGGATCGGTTTGGCATGATGATCAGTTACTTAGATGAAGCACTTTCGGGAATGCGGGTGATCAAGGCATTTAATGCCACTGACCGTACAAAGGCCAAGTTTCACGCAGAAAATATAGCCTTCTCTGATTTGGGAAGGAAAATGGCTTATCGCCAACAACTGGCCTCACCGGTATCGGAATTTCTGGGCGTAAGTATGGTGGCCGTTTTGGTGTTTTTTGGTGGAGGGTTGGTGCTTGAGGGGAACTCGGATTTATCAGCTTCCGCATTCATTACCTATATCGCTGTGTTTTCTCAAGTCATGCGACCGGCAAAAGCAATTTCTGAATCATTCAGTCAGCTCCATTCCGGAATCGCAGCCGGTGAACGGGTATTGGCTGTTATCGATGAGCAGGATACCTACCCTCCGGTGGCTGACCCTGTCGGGATTTCAGCATTTCGGCAGGGTATCTGTTTCCATCAGGTTTCGTTTGCCTACCAAGAAAACAGGGTGCTTAAGGATATAAGTTTTGAACTGCCCCAAGGGAAGACCATCGCTTTGGTAGGTCCATCTGGGGGAGGGAAATCCACCCTCATGGATATGATTCCGCGTTTTATCAGGCCCACTCTGGGGAAATTGACCATCGATGGAATCGATATCAACCGGGTCTCAGCGTCCAGCCTTTATCATCTGATCGGATTGGTAAACCAGGAAGCAATTC
Organism: Algoriphagus sp.; assembly: GCF_024305035.1. Lineage (GTDB taxonomy): Bacteria > Bacteroidota > Bacteroidia > Cytophagales > Cyclobacteriaceae > Algoriphagus. The sequence continues at coordinate 11,231 of NZ_JAMWZB010000024.1, read as the reverse complement.
TCTTTCACGACACCATCCGAAATAATATCGCTTTTGGCAAACCTGAGGCAAGTCAGAAGGAGATCGAACAGGCAGCCCATATTGCCAATGCACATGAATTTATTTTGCAGACCCCGCTGGGGTATGATTCAGTCATCGGAGAACGTGGCTCGAAGCTTTCCGGTGGGCAAAGACAACGGATTTGTATAGCCCGGGCAGTGCTGCAAAATCCTCCGATCTTATTGCTGGATGAGGCCACCTCGGCTTTAGATACCGAATCCGAACAGCTTGTTCAACAGGCTTTGCTGCGCCTGATGCAAAACAGAACAACCTTGGTGATTGCTCATCGCCTCAGTACGATCCAAAAAGCCGATCGGATTTTAGTGATTCAAAACGGTGAAATCGTAGAGCAGGGAACTCACTTCGAATTGTTGTTCCAGGAGGGACTGTACAGTCGATTGATTGAGAAGCAAAGTTTTGAGCAGGTATGAAAAGCCCCTTGATTTCCATCGCGCTTTGTACCTACAATGGAATGCCTTACGTGGAAGAATTGGTTAATTCCCTGCTTGGTCAGACCTACAGGCCTTTGGAGATATGTATTCGTGACGATCAATCCTCTGATGGCACTTGGAAGCTAATCCAAGATTACCAGAAAAATTATCCCCAGGTCATAAAGGCAATCCGGAATCCAATTCGTTTAGGGTTTCAGGCCAATTTTGAAGTGAACTTCAAAGACTGTATAGGGGATTGGATTGCCCCTTGCGATCAGGATGATATTTGGAGGGCGGATAAACTGGAGCTTATGATGGAAAGGGCAGCTTCCGCTTCGTTGATTTATCATGACTCCCTTCTCATTGATTCAGAAGGAAATTCTTTGAATAGTAGCATTTCCGATAAATTTCGATTGGTCCAAGAATGTGATCCTCTCAACTTCCTGTTTTTCAACAGCGTTTCAGGACACAGTCTGATCTTTCGCAGATCCTTACTAGCGTATGCTTCCCCCTTTCCCAAAGTAGGGTATTACGATCATTGGTTGGCCTACATCGCCTCCGTTTATGGACAAATTCAAGTGATTCCAACCCCTTTGGTATGCTTTCGTCAACACCAATCCAATCAATCAGACTTTCAGAAAAAAAGAGCTTATTCAACCAACTACACTACATCGAGACAAAAAATGCAGCAGGAAACCGGTTGGTTATTTTCCTGTTTGGCCAAAATTGCTGATCAAAAGGATGCATCCCTAGTCGGTAAGATTTTGGACCTGGCCAAAATCAGGGAGACTCGTTTTTTCATACCTGCTTTGGGTTGGGTAATCTGGAAGAATCGCAACAGGTTAATGGCTATAAAACCCGGCAATACGCTGAGCCAACTTGCCTTTGCTTGGAGGTATTGCATCGGATTAAAGACTAAACAACTTATTCAATTAGGCTGATGAAGGTTTCTATCATTATTCCATGCTACAATTACGGTCACTTTTTGGCCGAATGTCTTCAATCCCTAGTGGATCAGACCTACCCCAATTGGGAGGCTTTGGTGATCGATGACGGTTCCAGTGACAGTGCTCCGCATGTGGGGAAATTCTGGTCAGAAAAAGATCCCCGGATCCAATATTTCAGCATCAAAAACGGCGGGGTTTCAAAGGCTAGAAACTTCGGTCTTTCTCAGGCCCGCGGACAATTTATCCAATTTCTGGATGCAGACGATCTGCTCAGTCCGGATAAAATGGAGATCCAACTGGAGGCTTTTCGCCGGGATCCTAAACTAGATCTTACCTATACGGAAAATTTCTATTTTCAGGATGAGCGCCCAGGTCTTCTCTTTCTTGACCAAGAGCTGACCGACCGGGACTGGATGCACCGTTTCTCCGGATCGGGAGCCAAAGCACTTTCCCATCTGATTCAAAATAATCTGGCAGTGATCAGTAGCCCAATCCTAAAGAAGGAATTGGCTCAAAAGGTTGGAGGATTTGCCCAGGGAATAACCCATACCGAAGATTGGCGGTTTTGGATCGAATGTGTGCTGAATGGGGCCAAGATCAAATTTGTATCGGATTCCTTGGCCTACACGCTCATCCGTGTACACTCCAGTAGTGTCAGTCAGAACATCCTAAGGATGCAATATGGAGAACTGGCTTTAAGGGCATGGATAGCAAAGCAGTTGGCTGGTTTTAATGGAATTTCATCTAAAGAAAAATCCCAGCTGCTTAAGGTCAATTTCAACCGAAGGACTCAATTGATCAAGCATATCATGTACCTGGGGCCCATCAATAGCTTGACTCATCTAAAATCCATGGCCACCTTGATTCCTTGGTGGAAAGTGGGATGGTTTTACCTTAAAACGCTCAACCGAAAGCGAAAAGCCAAATTTCTATGGACCGAATCAAACCAAATCAAATCGCTCAACCCCTGAGCTAGAATCAAGCTTCCCAATAAGTTGAACTCTTCCCGGTACTAAACCAACTACAAAGCCAATGAAAATCATTGACATCATCCTACTATCCAATGCTCAAACAGAGCCTCTTCGGCAACTGACCGAAAATGCCATCAACTCCTTACTGGATTCTGAAGATCCTGCTAAAATCAGATTTAATGTTCTGGTGATTGAATCGGCCCAAACTAGGCCTTATCCTTTCCCTTGTTGTCAGACTATTTTTCCCAAGCAGGTCTTTGGTTACCACAAATTCATGAATTTGGGCTTGCGACAAACCCAGGCTCCCTTAGTGTGCCTCTGTAATAATGATTTGATTTTTCATCCTGGTTGGGCATCGGCTATTCTCAGGGCATTTGATGCGGATCCCGAATTAAAAAGTGCTTCCCCCTTTTGCAGCTTCAACCATCCCGAACGGGGATTTTTTGCTGATTCGGGAATTCATTATGGCTATGAGGTCAGGGATCACCTGTCGGGTTGGTGTATCTTTTTAAAGCGGGAAATACTTGCTGTCACAGGTCCCCTTGAGGAGCGACTCAGGTTCTGGTACTCCGATAATGACTACGCCAAAACTCTGGAAAAGCATGGAATACAACATGCTTTGGTTACCAGCTCCAAAGTGGATCACTTGGAAAGTCAAACCCTGAAAACCAAGTCAGAAAGAGAGCGGCTTCAGCTAACCGGTGATGAACGCTATTTCTTTGAATACAAATGGGGTTCAAGAAGTTACTTTTCCTACCTGAATCATAAACGCAAGCAACTTTTCAAAAAGTAAGAAAATTATGAGCCATAATCCATTGATTTCGATAGTCATACCTGTATATAATTGCGCCGGTTTAGTTAATGAAACAATTCGTTCGGTTATCCAAAGTAGCTACACCCATTGGGAAATTATTTTGGTAAATGATGGATGCACCGATAGCTCCCCGGCCCTATGTAAGGAATGGGAAATTAAGTTTCCGGGGAAAATCAGGATGATCGATCAGCAAAACCAAGGTCCTGCAGTTGCCCGAAACGTTGGGGTATTTTACGCCAAAGGGGAATTTATCCTTCCCCTTGATTCAGATGATAAAATTCATCCCGATTACCTTTCGCTGGCTATTTCCGAGTTTCAATCCGATAGTCAAGTCAAGGTGGTCTATTGTGAAGCCGAGAAGTTTGGGGAGAAAACGGGGGGTTGGAAACTGAAGCCATTTTCTCTTCAGCAACTGGCCTTAGACAATATGATTTTTGTTTCCGGGGTATATAAAAAGCAGGATTGGAAACAGGTTGGAGGATATGATCCCCGATTGATCTTCGGGTGGGAAGATTGGGAGTTTTGGATTAATATGCTTAAAAGGGGAGGAAAAGTGGTAAAACTACCCCAGGTTGGCTTCTATTACCGCATCAGAAAAGGGTCCAGGAGAAAATCCACCAACCGGGAGGCCAAACGAATGACCATTGATTTGCTCAATAGGAAGCACCCGGAGTTTTTTCAACAGCATCTATTTGGACCCCTTCGAAATCCAAGAGGAAGTTCGATCTGGATAAACAGGTTGAATAATCTGTGTGCAGGTAAATTGGCAGGTTTGGGAAAAAGTAGGGCTTCTCTGATTACGGATAAATGAGTTTCCGCCTCCTAAATTCATCCCCTGGTAGGATGGTTTTAGGAGGGGCTTTTGTCTAAAGTCAAATTCCTGATCGAATAGTAGCGGGGAGGATTAAGCTAATCCTACCTGTCTTTTCCCTTCTTAAACTTGGGAAAATTTTCGGCAATAATCTTCTTTTTTCGTTCACAAACCACTAATTCTAAGGTAAAATCCGATGACTAGCTTGCTGTTGTGAAACTCAAGAAAAATTCAATCGGTAAAATCCAGCGCATTGCTTTTGCAATCCTCATTTTTTCGGCCTTGACTACTTTTTTATTGCCAAAAGGTAGTCCGGAACTCTTTATTAACCGGTACCATCATCCACTTTTTGACCTATTTTTTTGGCACTTGGACTCACTTTGGTGATGCAATCATTTTACTGGTGATCTTACCCCTGTTAGCTGTACGGAAGGTTTGCTACGCAGTTTTCATGAGTTTAGCGGTTATGGTTCAGATGATTTTGATTTTGATCTTCAAACATGGCCTGTTCAAGGGGATGCCTCGGCCTGCTGAATACCTCAAAGGGATTTCTTTTTATCAGGTTCCGGGCATAGAACTGCATCACTGGAATTCATTTCCATCAGGCCATACTGCTACAGCCATGGTAATTGCGGCGGGTTTCATGATTATTTTTAAGCGAAACCGGCAGATCCAATGGCTTGCCCTTACAGCTGGATTAGTAGTGGCTTTCAGCCGGGTGTATTTGATGCAGCATTTTTTCGTGGATATTTTTGCTGGAGCCGCTTTAGGAATGATTTCGGCCTGGATTGCCAGAAGTCTTTATTTTCGCTGGTTTCCCAATTATAAATTCAATCGATCCATTCTGGTTTACTTCGGATATGGCAAAAGGAAAGAAGGAACCGTTCCCATTAAAAATCCGGGAATTTCGGCTTGATTAAAACCGTTTCTGTTCCTTCAAAGAGGTCTTTTCCCCTGAAAACCACGTCATATGGATGGGGAAAAGAGTCCACAACCTTTTCATCGGTAATAATCAACCCCTCCATTCCTGCGGCTTCATCCCAAGGAGGAATAATTTTTTTAGTTTGAAAAGGAAAGGCTGGGTTCATTTTTTTCCAATAGGACAGCTTCGCCTCATCTTTCCAGTACACCTTTGACCGAATTACCGGATTTTGTGCATCAAGGGTAGGCAATAAATTCCCCATCAACCCAAAGGCCATTCCCAGAAACCCCAAACCCAGGGTATAGAAAGCGGCTGCTTTGAGTTTTTGAAAGGCAAGAAATACCGCCACCAATCCAATTCCCGCAGGAACTATTCCCCAGGCAAGGGAGAGGGTGTTTTCGAAATAAGTTAGTTGAAGGTTTTTGGTTAAAAAAATGGCAAGAGGAAGGGCCAAAAGTACTAAGCTCCCCACTAGGATGATTAGTTTGAATGCTAAGTTGCCAGGCTTGGAATGAAATTGACTGCCGATAAGAATTGCCAAAAAGGGAAAGGCAGGGGCGATGTAATGGGGGAGCTTGGTACTGGCAAGGGAAAAAAATAAAATCACAAAACAGACATAAAGGATGGACCAAAGAATCAATGGCCGGTAGCGAATAGCCGAATAACTCAGGTTCCAGGAAGATAGGATCAGCAAAGAGCTGGGGAAAAAACCAATCATGCAAAATATTAACGGCAGGTAAAAAGGTCCGCGATGACCCTCCATCGGAGAGGAGAATCGGTTGAGGTTATGGGTAAAAAAGAATTCGATCAACCAGTCGGCGCCATTCCAGAAATAAACTCCTACGTACCAGGAAATGCCAATCCCAAAAAAAAGGATAAGGGCCAAAGGATCAAAGAAACGGCTAAATTTGAGTCGGTGGCTATGCTGTTGGGTCCCCATGTATGCCAAAAGCGGCATCCCAAATAAGGCCACCGCCACCGGGCCTTTGGCCAGAAATGCCAACCCGAGAAAAACAGCGGCTCTTCGAAGGTAGCTCACCCGATGGGTAAGTTCGTTAAGGAAGCTTTCTAATTCAAGGCAAGCTGCAGTCAAGAAAAAAATCAAATAGGGGTCTGGAACCGCCATTCGAAACTGAATCAAAACCTGTAAGGAAATCATAAAGGAGAAAAGTGAGACCTGTGCTGCCCTTTCATCGATCCGGTTTTTGACTTTAACAAAAATCAGAAGCCCAGTAAGCCATCCAAAGACCCCTGAAAATAATCTTGCTGAAAACTCCCCAACTCCAAAAATTGAATAGGCCGTTCCCATAAAAAAATAATGCATGGGCGGTTTGTCATATCGGGGCTGTCCATTAAATGTAGGATAAAACCAATGGCCACTATCCCACATTTCGCGGGCAGCTTCGGCATTTTTGGATTCATCGAGTATGTAAATGCTGTAAAAATCCAGACCAGCCAAAAAAACGATGGCCGAGATCAGAATCAGAAACCAAGACCAGAATGACATCTCCCTCATACGGATCCAAACTTAGGATTTGGTAAGTTGATACTTGTAAAGAAAGTATTAAGGTTAGGTTAGCGTTTTAGCAGATGGATTGGGAGGGATTTCGTTGGTTTTCTTTAATTCAGGCCTGATCAAACCAGCCGATAGTAAAAAGGAGGGATCGCTACCATTTTAGCTGAAAATGGCGAGGAGTTTTTACTGAAATTCCTTTAAGAACCCTGAGGGTTGTTATTGTCCGAGCCTTGTGACCGATTCATCTGATCCTACCAAATTGGAGTAATTCAAGCTTAGAAGACTTAGAGGTAAAGCAGGGGAAAGACTAAGCCCGCAGTTTTTGGCTGATGCGGTTATTCCACGACAAGCCCGAACGGGTATACCGAAATGAATCGATAAGGAAGAAAATAGGATTGCCTGATTATTATTATAAAAGGTCAGGACTTCCATTATCCTGCAATGCAGAAGATTTGAGATCGGAACTTCCCAGAACAGGAGATCGGAAATGGTTAACCACATTCCTTCGATTTCCAATCGTTCGGAGGATATTAGCGAAGTGTTAATTTATGAGTAGCTTTCTTTCGGGAAGTGGACATTAGGGTCTTCGTTGAAAGAGAATAGCTGCGTTTGAGATTAGGCGGGATGAATTGTGAGTTTCCAGTATCCCGATCGTTCTCCGTCTTTTCGTTCAAGCAGGTTTTGTTCTTTTAATTTCTGTATGTTTTTTTCTACACCGCGTTCGGTAATCCCAATTTTCTTTGCCATTTCAGGAATGGTGATGTAAGGGTTGTTGAACACCATTTCTAAAATTTTTAAGGAACTCTTACCTATTTTCGCAGGGGCTTTTTCGATCAGTTTTTGTTTCATTGAAGGCCAATTTTCAGCCGAAACTTTTCCCGAACTTTTCCCCGAACTTTTCCCCGAACTTTTTACAGGTCTTTTGAGTACGACCGTAAATAAACCTTCTGTCTTGAATAAAGGTGTAGGTAGAAGGGCTTCTTTCATTTGTTCTTTAATTCTCCCGATTCCGGACCCTACCTGCTCCACCATGCGGATACGGACGAATAAACCAAAGATCAAAGGATTCCTGCTGTGGCTTTTGGTACCAAAATCAGCAGGAGAGATGGCACTAGTTAACCCACCCGGATTGGTAATTTCTACTCGATCTTGAAAAAGCTCAATGGTAATTTTCGCGCCTTTATCGTAATAATCCCGATGACAAAGCGCATTGATGATTGCTTCTTTGAGTGCAATTTCCGGTACTTCCCAAATTTCTTTTCTTGGGCCACCATCTTCTATTTGGTAACGAACATTGAGCTTGTTTTTAAGCCATTGCATGGATTGTTCATACTGTCTTATTAATGGGCCTCCATAAATCTTATCGTCTATGATCTGGGTTTTTGTGACACCTTCAAAAGCCAAACACCGAACCACAGCTGTTTCAATAAAATGTTCTGGTACAGTTCCAAAGAAAAGCACGCCACCATTCTTGGTAATGCCGTCGGGCAAAGTCAACCTCAGGTTCTGGATAATTTGATCTTGGGGTAGGGTTTGTGAAATCCCGCTTTTCAGCCTGAACTCTTCAAACCAGTTTGCATCTATCTCTTTTTGAAGATCAAAGCTGGGACAAGGAGCTTCATCGAAAAAGATGCGATCTGATTGCTGAAAGAAATCACGCATTTGTTCAACTGTGGTGAGTTTTTGCGTATTGGCCCCTTGCCGAACGTAGATGGCTCCAGACAATACATAGGGTTTCTGTGTCCCACTGTCCACTTCAATAACCCAGATGGTTTTCCCCTCTATTTCTACTGGATGTAGTCGAGTAGAAATGCGAGGATTGATTTCATTGAGGGAATTTTGAATGGCCGATCGTTTTGCATTGGTTAATTCAACCCCTTTGATTTCATTGTCATCACTCACCCCGATCAGTAAAATACCACCAGCTGCATTGGCAAAGGCACAGATCTCTTCACTTAATTCTTTAAGTTTGTTGGGGACTCCAACTTTAAATTCTACGTTGTAACCTTCACCGGATTGAATAAGGGAGAGGAGGGAAGAAGGAGTGAGTTGTTTTTTCATTCTATAATACAATCTAGTCAGAAAATGCTACCTGTTTTCTGCTTTTGAAATGCTAGTGACTGATTTTTAAGTTCCTATTACGTTTAGTCCTTTTGAAAACAAAGAAGAAGAGGTCTCTTTGTTAAAGTCCAGTAAATTTAACTATCAAAGTTAGTTATCCATAAAATTTACCCATTTTCCTATCAAAGCAGAAAGAGGTATCGATGCGAGCAAACTCAAAAGATTAACCGAGCTTTTGCGACTATACCAGTACTATTGAGGTTCTTCTAATAGCTAATTCTTTCCTCCTTTCCTTTTGACTCTATTTCTGTCTAACAGCTTACAGAAGGGTACCGAGTGGGATTCAGGAAGAATTATCCTTCGGTAGAGACACAAAATATTTAGGTATTCCAAGTCCATTCTAAAGCAATAAATGCTGATCAAATCCTTTCGGCCTTAATGGCTGAGAATCAATCCTAGCCATTTTCCAACTCCTGGGAAGGAGTATTGATTCAGATCAGCTTACTTAATGGGACCAGTTCCAAAGCGAAAGTGCTGATTTTCTTTCCCATTGTATGCTTATTCTTTTAAGTGGGGAAAGGATCGAAGATTGCATGGTAAATTCTCCAATCTGATTGGCCAAGCGTTTTTGCCTGCCTTAAAATTGAACGTAGATTGTCTAAAGCGCCAAATTCCCGACTCCGATGAAGGATGCGGCTATTCATTCCAAGAAGTAATTTCAAGCTCCATCAAATAGGTTGTTATCAGTTTAATTGGCCTTTGGGTAACTACTCTTAGGAAATAGTTCCAAATTGAACCAAATGATCAAATCAAGAAGTAAATCATTTGATCAAAGAGGAGCTAGAAAGGATACTGGATACTCCGGCTATGACGGGTTAATTTCCAAGTGAAATTTATATTCTTGTTATCAATCACAAATTGGAGACTTGCAATTTTTCAAAAAGGAATTCTTCGATAGAAGATATAGATCAATAATAACTTGATCCTACTAAAACATGTTGAAGTATTAAACTTAATTCAAAAGTATAGACTAAGTTATCCCAAAGTATAGCGTTTTATGGAATGTTTTTTACTTTTTTGGGGTTCTTGATTTATATTATATTCAAAAAATTAGCTTGTTCCAAGGTATATCAAAATCTGAACATATTATTTATTAAAACTTTCTGAGTTTATATTTTGCTAGGACAAGGAAATCATCAGAGTCTAATTGTTTGGCTACTTTTGTAAAATTATTATTCATTCCTTTAAATTGATCAGATTCATTCCTTAATTTGCTCATGAATTCGTCAGGTTGGTAGAAACTATAGATAATATTATCTTTAAGATTTTTTATGAGAAATTTTTCCATTCCATTATCTATGTCATTTACAAACTTATCGATTAAAATAGTTTTACCACTTGTAAGGTGGTATATAAAATGGCCGTAAAATAATCCAGATTTGAATCTACTTGAAATCAATCCATTATCATAGTGTAATGTAGGGGTATGATATCTGTATTTTTTGATAAAATCCTCTCTATTCATTAGTGAAACCAAACCATTTGCATCATCTACATATGGGGAAACCATATCAAAGGGTAATTGATGGCTTTCAAAATCAAGGTAAATTTTTTGATGGATTGATTTATTTTTTGTCCAATAGATGGTGTCTAACATTGTCAGAGAAAAAAATATATCAGTCCTAGAGCTTGAAGATACCATCGCATTTTTCTCTATCCATGATGGAGTAGAAGGAAGATCAAAAATCTTTTCTGATAATATATCATTTTCATTATTATAAAAATGGAAGGTTCCCTTTTTGTTTTTTAAAGATTCCAGATTTGGTGAAGCATAGTACGGAAAGAAAAGGGCTTTTTCATTATTATTGAGAGATAGAAATAGATTTGGTTGAAATGGAAGGGATTCTTCTTCAATGAAATCTCCTGTAAGATCAAATTTCATAATTTTATTAATACTTAATACCTCGAGGAGATTTTCAAATGGGTTAAAAGCTACATCAATAATTGAAGTGGTCTTTCCAGGCCCTTCACCGTAAAATGAAAATTCCGATAATAGTTTTCCCTTCAGATCATAGACCAAGAAATTCATGGTATTAGTGTGGTCAGTCAAAATCATTACCGAGTCTGTAATAAATACTTTCTCAGGTCTCTCCATGTAATGACTTTTAGGAAAATCCAGTAGTAGGTAATCAATTGATTCTACAATTTCTGAAAGGTTCGATATCCCTTTTCCACCCAAAGAAATTGAGGTGATATTGTTCTGATTTTGTGGCTTAGAGCAACTAATTAGAGCTAAGATGAGGAAAGAAAAAAAGTAATTATTTTTCATTTTGAATTTTGTAAGAGAGGGTAGCATTTGCTATCCCAAGTCTATTTTAATTAAATTACATTCCGCATGCTTCCTCGCAAGGAATTTGCTCCTCAACTCCGCATGGATCTGTACCGACTAATCTACATTTTGCCTCTGGAACCCCACAGTAACATTCCTCTATTGCAACATAATAGGCAGAATAACCTTTTGTTGGAACAAAAGAAAGTGAGAACAGGCCCAACACAAAAACTGTTGTGATTTTAAAATTTTTATCAGAAAATATGTGTATCCGGTCTACTGCACGTATGGGTAAATTGAGGCGAGAACTAATCGGTCAAAAAGTTTTTCACCAAAGTATCTTCTGTTTAGCTTATAAACAAACTCATTGAGATAGTTCTTGTCTCTTAT
>NZ_JAMWZB010000023.1 GCF_024305035.1 Algoriphagus sp. | reverse complement strand
ATCATCCCCCTGTGTGTCGCGCTCCCGTCATGGATATTTCATCTGTTTATAATTGGTTCTTCAGCGGTCAGATGGAATCTCGCAATTCTAATTATCCCCGTGTGTGACGGGTACGTCGTGCTCGATTTCAAATACCTCTCAACCAGATCCAACAGGCTTTTTCCGGAGTTATTGGCAAATTCCTTGGCCTTTTCTAGGATTGATTTTTCGATAAAAAGGGTAGGTTTAGTTTCCATTACACGTGTTATTTTATCCTAAATACCGGTGTTCTTTAATCGATCCAAATTCGATTGGATATTATTAACTTTTAGTTTTCTTTCTTGTTTCATCACAAACTCAAACCTTATCTAACCATGAAATTCCCCATCCGTTTCCTTGTAGCCTCCATGCTGGCGGCAGGCTGTTCTCAGCCTCAAAAATCTATTGTAGCAGGAGATCTCGAGTCTGTTCCATCGAAGTTCACGCATTCCCCTTTGGTAAAGGGTTTGTATACTGCCGATCCTTCGGCCCATGCTTTTGAAGGGAATATCTACATCTATCCCTCCCATGATATAGAGACGGAGGTAGAAGAGGATGAGATGGGCTCTCATTTTGATATGAAGGATTACCATGTCTTCTCCATGGAAGAGCCTGGAGGGGAGGTCACAGACCATGGCATCGCACTTAAGCTTGAAGACGTACCCTGGGCAAGCCGACAGCTTTGGGCCCCTGATGCCGCAGAGAAAGATGGCAAATATTACCTCTACTTTCCTGCAAAAGACAAGGCTGATATTTTCAAAATCGGAGTGGCCGTTTCCGACCGACCCGAAGGGCCTTTTACTGCAGAACCTGAGCCTATCCCAGGCACCTTCAGTATGGACCCTGCAGTATTTCCTGAGGGTGAAGACTATTTCTTACTTTTTGGCGGAATCTGGGGTGGACAACTTCAATGGTATGATGATCAAGAATTGGTGGAAGGAAGAAAGGGACCAACCGACGGAATCCCAGCTGATGAGGAAAAAGCACTGATGCCCTACATCGCCAAACTAGACGGGTCGATGAAAGCATTGGCAGAAAAACCGCGCGAACTTTTGATTTTAGACCAAAGCGGTGATCCCATCAAAGCAGGTGACCATGCCCGCAGGTTTTTTGAAGCGGCTTGGATGCACAAATTCGACGGAAAATACTACTTATCGTACTCAACGGGGGACACACATTTTATCGTCTATGCCACTGGAGATAATCCCTACGGACCTTTTACTTACCAAGGAAAGGTACTTGAACCGGTAGAGGGCTGGACCAATCATCATTCGATTGTGGAATTTGAAGGGAAATGGTACCTGTTTTACCATGACACCGAACTCTCAGGCAAAACGCCCCTCAGAAACATCAAAATGGCCGAATTAACTCATATGCCCGATGGAACGATCCGAACGATAAATCCGATGAATTAATTAAAAAGCCGGGAAAACCGGCTTTACTTTTTTCGCTCAATGGTATAACTTACCAGATCTCTCAAAGAAGTCTTGTATTCTGATTCAGGGAAATCATCCAAGATCCCCAAAGCCTGCTGGTAAAACCCATTCATCTTTTCTTTGGCGTATTCCAGTCCTCCACTTTGTTTGACATATTGGATCACTTCATTAACTGCCTTTTTGTCTTCAGAGCGATTTCGGATCAGGTGGATGATTCGTTTTTTTTCCATCCAACCCGATTGGGTCAAGGCAAAAATCAGCGGAAGGGTCATCTTTTTCTCTTTGATATCTATTCCTACCGGTTTACCGATCTCATCTTCACCAAAGTCAAATAAATCATCTTTAATCTGAAAAGCCATACCCACTTTTTCTCCAAACTCACGCATCCTACTTACCGCCTCCAAATCAGATCCCACGCTGGCCGCTCCCACAGCACAACAGGATGCAATCAAGCTGGCAGTTTTTTGACGGATTATCGTATAATATACCTCCTCAGTGATATCCAGTTTTCGTGCTTTGGCAATTTGCAAAAGTTCGCCCTCAGACATTTCCTTTACCGCATTGGATACAATCTGAAGCAGGTTAAAATCTCCATTATCTACAGAAAGCAGCAATCCTCTTGAAAGTAAATAATCTCCTACGAGTACTGCGATTTTATTTTTCCAAAGCGCATTGACCGAAAAAAATCCCCGACGATAATTCGCATCATCCACCACATCATCATGCACCAACGTCGCTGTATGAAGTAACTCGATCAAGGCCGCACCCCGATGCGTGGAATCATTCACCTCTCCACAGACACCTGCCGTCAAAAAAACAAACATGGGACGCATTTGCTTCCCCTTTCGCTTGACGATGTAATTGGTGATGTGGTTGAGCAGTTTTACCCTACTCTTCATGAAATCCCGAAACTTCTGCTCAAAAACGAGCATTTCGGTTTCAATAGGTTTTTGTATTTGCTTGAGGTCTGGTTTCATCCGTCTTTGATGGCGTAAAAATAATACCCTTTCCTTCATGGACAAGGGAATATCTGAGCATACCAAAGAAACAGTGGAATGAAAGAAACGTTTTGGATTTTTCTTATTTTGTATCCATTACCCAAAACCCACCCACACCATGAAAAATCTCAAAACTGAATTCAAATGGGCAATTATCTTTTCAGCAGTCATGATCGCCTGGATGCTGCTCGAAAAAACCCTCGGCTGGCATGATGAAAAAATCGCTGATCATGCTAAATTAACCTCATTCTTTGCCATTCCGGCCATTGCCATTTATGTATTTGGTTTAATGGACAAAAAGAAAAATGACCTAGAGGGATCCATTTCCTACAAGCAAGGTCTAGTTACCGGACTTTGGATTACCCTCTTTGTTGCGATACTGAGTCCTTTGGTCCAATACATCATCAGCCAATGGGTCACTCCGGATTATTTTTCCAATGTAATCGCTTATTCGGTCAGCACGGGAGAATTGACACAGGAGGAAGCTGAATCTTTTTTCAACTTAAAAAGCTACATCCTCCAATCCCTTATCGGTGCGGCATTGATGGGCGTGATCACGTCTTTGATTGTGGCTTTTTTTGTCCGGAGTAAAAGCGTTTTGAAACCCTCCTGACAAAGAGTTTTCCGAGCACAAAATCTATTTGATTATCTTTGGCCTAAATTTTTGAAAAGCACTGACGGACATTGGAGGAGAAATACATCAAACATCGCTATGAACCGATTTTGCCAAGCAAAAACGAGTGGCCAGTAGTCAAATTGGCGCGGGAGCGAAAGGATTTTATTAAACAGGTTTCCGAGAAATCTCAGGATCGAATCCTAAGCCTCATCAATAAAAACCCTGAACTCCTCAAGGAAGAACTGGAGACCACGCTATACCGTGAAAAACTGCGAATCAAACAAAACCCATGGGCAGTAGACCCCGATGATGAGCAGGAGTTTTGGGGAAAGGTAAAATCCTCCCTTTTGCAGGTAAATTCGGACACTAAGCTAGGCAAGAATGCTAGGCTTCAGGCTTACCAAGAAATTTTGAAAAAAATTACTACGCGCTACTCTGAAGAAATCGCAAGTAATTTCAAACATCAGCATTATAAATTTACCCGAAGCGTCGTTACTTTTGGCTTTTCCCGACTCTTGAATGCCGCTCGCGTCAAGGGCTTTCGCTCCATTTTTAGTAATCAATTCACCCTGCAGGATAAAATCCAAATCACCGGAGAAACTGATCAGCTTCGGGATCTGGCAACCAAAGGCACTGTGGTCATGGTCCCAACGCATTTTTCCAATCTAGACAGTATTTTGATCGGCTGGATTATCTCGGTTTTGGGTCTTCCACCATTTATTTATGGAGCGGGCTTAAACCTCTTTAATATTTCGATTTTTGCTTACTTTATGAATGCACTTGGCGCTTATAAAGTGGATCGGAGAAAGAAAAACCTGATGTATTTGGAGACCTTAAAAACGTACTCCAAAGAAGCAATTCAGTTTGGCTGTCATTCTTTATTTTTCCCCGGAGGTACCCGAAGCCGTAGTGGCATGATCGAATCTAAGCTTAAACTTGGACTACTCAGTACTGCCATTGAGGCACAACGAAATAATTTTCAAGACGAGCAAAATGAGATTTCCGGTAAAATATTTATCGTTCCGGTTACGATCAATTACCACTTTGTTTTAGAAGCACCAAGTTTGATCCGGGATCATCTCAGCATCACAGGTCAAGAGCGATATTACAAGGAAAATGACGAGTTTTCCACCTCCTATAAAATCTCCAAGTTCCTTTTCAAGTTCTTTACCAAAGGCTCTGATATTTCGGTCTCAGTAGGCCGCGCAATGGATGTTTTGGGCAATTATGTCGATCAGGATGGAAAAAGCCTTGACAAGCACGGAAGAATCATTGATACGAGGGACTATTTCATGTCCAATGGAAAAATTACGGTAGATCAGCAGCGGGAAGAGGAATATACGCATATGCTCGGAAGAAGAATTGTGGAAGAGTTTCACAAAATCAACCGAGTCTTTAGTAGCCATTTGGTTGCCTTTACTGCTTTTGAGTTGATCCAAGCAAAAAATCAGAAACTGGACCTGTTCGACTTAATCCGACTTCCTGAAGAGGAAATCTTTCTTCCTTTCGAAGAATTCAAGTCAGCTTGTCAAGTGGTTTATGATCGTATTTTAGCACTACGTGCAGAAGGGCAGATCAAAATCGCCCCACACATGAAGCGAAGCATGGATGAAATCATTACCCATGGACTTGACAATGTGGGGATGTACCACGCCAAGCGCCCGCTACTTCGAAATCAGTCGGGCGACATCGTTACCGAAGACATGAGCTTACTTTATTTTTATCACAACAGATTACACGGATATGGCCTCGAAAAACTTTTCTAAAACAAAGCAAATCGGTGTGGTGGGAATTGGAAGTTTTGGAGCAACCATAGCCAATATGCTTGCCGAAAAAAACCAAGTCATCGTCTATGCACGAAAATCGGAAGTGGTGGATGAAATCAATTCCCGACATCAAGCTCAGGGCCGAAACCTCAACCCAATGATCAAAGCCACCGACGAACCTGGGGAAATTTGCGAGGCCTGTGAAGTTTTATTTTTCATGGTCCCCTCTTCCGGCTTTCAAGAAGTAGCCCGCAAATTTGCTCCTTTTCTTCATCCCTATCACCTGGTCATCCACGGCACCAAGGGACTTTGTCTGAATTTACCTCCTGGACAGACTTTAGACACGGTCAAAAAATTAAGAAGAAGTCAACTACTGACCATGAGTGAGGTCATTCAGCAAGAAACTGTGGCTGTACGAGTCGGTTGTCTTGCCGGACCAAACCTATCCACCGAACTCAGTCAAGGACAACCTGCCGCCACGGTAGTTGCCAGTAAATTTAATGAGGTGATTTTGGAAGGACAGCGTCTGCTTCGTTCTGATCGCTTCCAGGTGTACGGAAATTCGGATATTATCGGGGTGGAGCTCAGTGGAGTTTTAAAGAATATCATCGCCATAGCCGCCGGAGCACTCGCTGGATTAGGATTGGGCGAAAATGCCAAAGGGTTGTTAATCTCCCGCGGCATGGTCGAAATGGTCCATCTGAGCAATGCACTGGGAGGTAGTGTGAAATCTGTCATTGGTCTGGCAGGAATCGGAGATTTAGTTGCCACTTGCAATTCGGAAAACTCCCGGAATTTTACTGTCGGCTATCGACTTGCCAAAGGAGAAACGCTGGAGCAAATTCAAGCCGATATGGAAGAAGTAGCCGAAGGGATCAATACGGTAAAAATCATCAAGGCATTTTTAGAAACTGCTGATCTGCGAGCCCCAATTACTGAAAATCTTTATCGAGTGCTTTTTGAAGATTTGGAAATCGAAGAAGCCCTCCAGTTTTTGATGAAATACCCCTTCAATGTGGACGTGAATTTTGTTTAGTTAAGGCACGAGCCAAATCCCCTCCCAATCCGCCTTTTTCGAAAATCTAACCCGTAGATGCCCTTCCCTTCGAAGCTGTAAAGCTTCAATTTCTACAGGAGAAAATTCCAAAACAGAGAAAAAATGATCGGAGGAATTTCCATCTTCCCAACCTTCTTGAGGATGGGAAATGGAAGTTCCTGGAGCTTGAGCACCGGTATATTCGGATCTTCGATGGGGTGGAATTTCATTCCAAAATTTGGCTGCTAATTCATTTTGAAAGTGCAGATTTGACTGGGCCTTGACTCGGATTTGGACCTGCTTTTTGGGGTGATAAAAATGAAGTGTGACATTCTGATTTACCCTCAATTCCCTACACTTCTCGGATCGATAATCGGTAAAAAACAAAAAATCCAACTCTTGAGTCAACTTACGCAGGACGAGGGTTCGAACTGAAGGGAACTCACCAGAAACCGTACCCAAATTCACCCAATGAAAAGGATGTTTAACATCCAAAGCCCCGCGATGCAGTTCATGCTTTACCGCTTTCCAGATTTCTTCTAGCCTGTCTGTGTTTTGAAACAGCATTATTGCTCGATGGAATTTGCTTCAAAATATACCAATTCTCCTTCCTCAAATTCCACACTGAGTTCAATGGGATTGCAGCAAACCTGGCAATCTTCAATGTATTCCTGTCTAGAAACCGAAGGATCCAAGAGCATGGAAATTTCTTGAAAGCAATGAGGGCAAAGGAAGAAGTGCTCGAACATGGAAAGGAAACAGTTGAAATTGGAAAAAGTTGAATGAACCCATTAAAAATAGTCATCATTTGGAGTGAAGCCAAGCAATTAGGATTAACAAATCGACACTGATTCCTACTTAATCCCTCTTCGGTTCCAACATCGGAATCTTTTGGCCAAAAATAAACTCCAACCACCCCAGCTGCTTGGAAAAGCCTATTCAGAAGCCAGTTTTGAGGTGATCCACACCGAGAATTATCTGGATTCGATAGAGATCCCAACCGTGGATCATAGACAAATTGTCCAAAAATTACGGTGTAATTCAGGGTTTAGTTTAAAAAAAGATTACCTTATGAGCGTATAAGTGATTTTTAATCTTCTGTATCATGAAACTCAAACTACTCGGATACAAAAAATTCCTGTTGCTCTTCTTCCTTGTTCTTTTCATAGCCCATCATCCTACCCAAGCTATCGAAAAGGCTAAATCAAATCAAAGCGAAAACCTCAAGGATCCAAATGTCAGAGCGCAGGTGATAGATGAAACTGGCAAAGGGATGCAAGGGATTGCGGTATTGGTCAAAGGAAGCACAACGGGAACAGTAACCGACAAGAATGGCTTTTTTGATCTCAATTTATCGAAATTTGAGGGCAGAAAAGTCACGCTTCTCTTAACCTATCCCAATTATCAGCCAAAAAAGGTAGTGGTGAAACTGAAAAAACTTCCTCAAGATAAAGGACAAATAAAAATGAAAAAAGAATAGAAATCAGTTGTGCTTATTTTTTATCGGAAAAACGAGTAGGAAGATCAGGATTAGTTCCCTTTTCGACCTCCCACAGCATTGTACCTACCGTTAGGTATACGGCGTTTTCTTGCTTTTACACCTCGAAAGGCTTGTTTGGCGTTGTTTTCAGTTATCCTCCAATGGAATCACTCTTATCCATCCTTTGGATTCCGTCCTATTCTTTTGATAGGGAGCCTGGTTTCCGAGCATCTGATCCTTTTCTTTTCGGTACCATTCTTCGTTACCATACGGAAAGGTTCGGCCCTTCCCAAACCAACTCATGATCCGGTACTTTGCCCTTGGCTGACTCCTCATGACCAGCTTTTCCGTGCTTTCCCATACTTGAGGGATTTTCACACGCCCATGAGGTCTCCCGTGTTAAGGCAACCCACTTTCCCGCCAACTCCCCGCCTTATTTACACTCCGATGTCCGGGTAATCTTTGGACTTTGACTTGTTTGGAAGTCTCATCCCATCGGATATGCCTGATAAGGTTCGTGTTCCTCGGGGTAGCGATTTGCCGCCAGCTTCCTTCAGATTCCACTTCGCAGTGGACACCCTTGCTTTAGCCTAGTGGTTGGCGATTACATCCCCCTACAGTGGACTTACACCACCTAGTTGATTGCCATGCACGGCAAAACAAAACCCTCGAGGTTTCAAAGACCTCAAGGGTTTACTTATTTCAGCTTGAACGCTTTTCGGATAGATTAATTCTCTATCGAAACCGTAGCATCCACATTCTTAAAGTACACCTGCTTATCGGCATCCAAGTCCACTAAAACAGCGGAGTCATTTTTAATATAACCTGCCAAAATTTGCTTGGAAAGCTCGTTCAATACCAACCGTTGCATCGTTCGCTTCAGCGGTCTGGCCCCGTAATTGGGATCAAATCCAACTTCTCCCAGGTAATCTAGCACCTCTGTGGTTGCTTCGATTTCGATTTGGGATTCCGCCAATCGTTTTTGAATTTCTCTCCATTGAATATCGACAATCTTTCGGATGATTTGCTTGTTCAGTGGCTCAAACATGATGGTTTCATCGATCCGATTCAAGAACTCCGGACGCACCGACTTTTTGAGTAAATCAAATACCTCAGATTTGGTTTTTTCCAAAACTTCTTCTTTGTTCCATTCCTCCATCTCAGCAAATCGCTCCTGAATTAAATGAGAACCGATATTTGTAGTAAGAATAATGATCGTATTCTTAAAATTGGCGATCCGGCCTTTGTTATCTGTCAATCGCCCATCGTCGAGCACTTGGAGCAAAATATTGAACACATCCGGATGGGCTTTTTCGATCTCATCTAGAAGAATCACAGAATAAGGTTTTCTTCGAACCGCTTCAGTTAGTTGACCACCTTCATCGTATCCCACGTAGCCTGGAGGCGCTCCAACCAATCGGCTGACGGCATGTCGCTCTTGATATTCAGACATGTCGATCCTGACCATGGCATTTTCGTCATTAAAGAGGTATTCGGCTAGGGCTTTTGCCAGTTCTGTTTTACCCACACCGGTAGTTCCCATGAAGATAAAGCTACCAATAGGACGCTTGGGATCCTGCAATCCAGCCCGGCTTCTACGCACAGCGTCTGATAACGCTGCGATGGCCTCTCGCTGACCAGCCACTCTTCGACCCAATTCGTCCTCCAAATAAAGTAATTTTTCCCGCTCGGATTGAATCATTTTGCTCACTGGAATTCCTGTCCATTTGGAGACCACTGAGGCAATGTCCTCGTTATCCACTTCCTCTTTTAGCAAGGGTGAGCCTGCTTGCATTTCGGCCAATTGGGATTTGAAAGAGTCCAGTTTTTTCTCGGCTTCAACGATTTTCCCGTACCGGATTTCAGCTACTTTTCCAAATTCCCCCGCTCGTTCGGCTTGCTCGGCTTCCAGCTTGAACTTGTCGATGTTCTCTTTCTCCCGCTGAATACCCATAATGACCGCCTTCTCGCTTTCCCATTTGGCTTTTACGGATTGCCGCTTTTCAGAGAGCTCCGCGATTTCCTTACTCAGGACCGCCTCCTTGTCTTTATTGTTTTCTCTTCGAATTGCCTCACGCTCAATCTCCAGCTGCATGACTCGACGGTTCAATTCATCTAGTTCTTGTGGAAGAGAATCAATCTCCATTCTCAGTTTTGCCGCCGCCTCATCCATTAAGTCGATGGCCTTATCCGGTAAAAATCGATCAGAAATGTAGCGTTGCGAAAGCTCTACTGCTGCAATTACTGCATCATCTTTAATCCGGACTCCATGATGCAGCTCGTACTTATCCTTGATTCCCCGGAGAATAGAAATTGCATCTGCCGCATCGGGCTCATCTACTGTAACAGCTTGGAATCGACGCTCCAAGGCTTTGTCTTTCTCGATATATTTTTGGTATTCCTTTAAGGTGGTCGCACCGATAGCATGCAACTCCCCTCTTGCTAAGGCCGGCTTGAGCAAGTTGGCTGCATCCATGGCTCCTTCGCCTCCGCCTCCTGCCCCAATCAGCGTATGAATCTCATCGATAAAGAGAATAATCTCTCCTTCTGCGTCGGTTACTTCTTTGATTACAGCCTTTAGTCGCTCCTCAAATTCCCCTTTGTATTTGGCCCCTGCAACAAGCAAACCCATATCAAGCGAAATCAAAGTTTTTGATTTCAAATTTTCCGGAACATCCCCAGAAACAATTCGCTGTGCGAGTCCTTCGACAATGGCAGTTTTACCCACTCCGGGTTCACCGAGCAGGATGGGGTTATTTTTTGTACGGCGGGCGAGAATTTGCAGCACTCGCCTGATTTCTTCATCACGGCCAATGACAGGGTCAATTTTACCTTTTTTGGCCAATTCGTTCAGGTTTTTGGAATACTTTTCCAAAGCCCTGTACTTGCTTTCTGCGTTGGGGTCGGTCACTTTAGTTCCTTTTCTTAGTTCCTTGATCGCTTCGATCAGGGGCTTTTCAGCTATCCCTTGATCTTTCAATACTCGAGCGGTCGCATCGCTTCCCGCGAGAATCGCCAAGAGTAAATGCTCTATGGCAACGTATTCATCCCCAAAAGTCTTAAGGTAATCCTTCGCTTTAATCAAGGCTTGATTAGCTCCATTTGAAAGATGCGGTTGCTGATTGGTCCCGCTAACTTTAGGGAGTTTCCCCAACTGCTCCTCGAGTTTTTGGGAAAGTAATTGCTTGTTTGCACCGAGTTTTTTGAAGACAAAATCGGTGACATTTTCATCTTCGGAAAAAATCCCTTTTAGCAAATGAGCAGTTTCGATGGCCGGTTGCCCCGAAGCCATCGCCAACTCAGCAGCCTTTTGGATCGCCTCCTGAGACTTGATCGTAAATTGCTTGAAATCCATATATTGATAGTGGTTTAGTTACTTGAGAATGTATTCAAAACCTATTCAGCAAATCAAAATCCAATTCCTTTTTTCGGCCAAAATGACTGTAAAAGAGGGCTTTTGGGAAGTAATCAGGAAAATTTGTCAGGATTTCAAATTGTTCCCTATATCAAAAAATCAGTACAAAATTGAGTAGGGTTGCGTAGGGTAACCTATCTCAACAATCATCCATCTGATCATCCGATTTTTTTGCCAGTAAGGAAATTAAACGACTTAAAATCAGCTTTAAAGTTCATGTTTAGCAAGCTTCGCTCCTCAGTCTCTCAACCTGATTATCAACGGATATTCGGCCCGTTGCTGAATTCGGCCTAATCAAATTCAACCCTTTGAAAGGGTCAACTGAATTGATAAAATATTGTACAATACAGGTCAATGAAAAGAATTTTTGTTGACACAGGTATTTTGATTGACTTTTTAACCCAAAAAAAGCCTTTTGATGTCAAAGCCGGAATTCTATTTTCACTTGCGGAGAAAGGTGAAATAAGCTGTGGCGTTTCGGTCTGATCTATGGCCAATACTCATGATCATCTTTTAAAAATGGTGAAGCCAGAATCCGCCAAAGAGCTGATCCGGAAATTCAAGCTTCTCTTCAAGTTCAGCCACTGAATGAAAAATTCATCGATGGGAGTCCAATTAGCATGGACTTCCAAGATTTTGAAGATGCCCTTTCCTGTTATACTGCTTTGGATTATGGATATGCGACCATCCTTACCCGAAGTCTCAACGATTTTTACCGGTCAAATCTGCCAGTTTTTACTCCTTCCCAACTTTTAGATATTCTAAAAAAATAGACCCAGCGTGTATCCATCCACTGGGTCTATTTTTAGTTTTTTTCAATCCCTCTAGTTCTGAGAAGCCGCATAATCCTCCACTGCCTTCCAAACCCGGAAGATATTCTTATAGCAGATTTTTTCAATATCTTCTTTGGAATACCCACGCTTCAAAAGCTCGGCGATCAAATTGGGGAACATGGACACATCTTTCAATCCAGTCGGTAAAGAATCTCCCACCCCGTCAAAATCTGACCCAAAACCCACATAATCAATTCCTACCAAATTCACCACATGATCGATATGATCGGCCACACGTTGCACGGTAGGAAATGGGTTATTAGCTGCAGTGTATTCTTTGATATAAGCCTGAGCGGCAGAGTCTCTACGATTCAAGTTGTTTTCAACCAACCAATTGACAATATGCTCTCGGACTTTTGCTGAGCCTGCCGCATAAGCCGAATCAATAAATGAACCCCCGAAATTAATCATCATCACGCCCCCATTTTCAGCCATGGCTTGGATCAACTCATCACTCATATTTCGCTCAAATCCTGGCGTAAATTTTCGAACGGAAGAGTGTGAAGCAATAACTGGCACTTTGGTTATTGCCAAAGCATCCCGAAACGTATTGTCAGAGACATGGCTCAAATCCACCATAATTCCTACGCGATTCATTTCGGCAACCACCTGTTCTCCAAACTCGCTCAAACCTCCATGCGTCCCGGTGGTGTCATAGCTTGCATCTCCGATCAGATTGTCTTTGCCGTGTGTCAGCGTAATGTATCGGATTCCTCTACCGTGGAAATATTCTACATTGGACAGGTCATCCTCGATACCAGCCCCATTTTCCATTCCCATAGGTAGCGAAATCACGCCTTTTTTAAAGTTGGCTTCCACATCTGCCGGACTATAGGCCATGGCAAACTTATCCGGGAAAGTATTGGCCAAGCGCTCAGTCATTAAAATCAGGGAGTCCGCCAATGCCTTGGATGCTCCGGGAATCGCCTGATTGCCTGCCGGAATATAAATCGACATAAAGGGAGCATCCAAACCACCGTCCTTGGATCTGGGAAAATCAAAGTTTCCATCCGGTGTACGGACCGAAACATCGAGAATTTCACGTTGAAGGGTAAATCCACCCACTTTCATCCGGTAGGGCAGATCCACATGTCCATCGACCATAATAGTGGACTGAGCGATTTGAGTAGCTGCTTGAAGGCGATCTTCATCACTCATTTTGGTGTAATCGACCACCTCTTCTTTAGGGCTGCAAGCTAAGACCAACCCAACAAAAAGGGTGGGGAGTAGAATTTTTCTCATGGTTAATGTGTTTATAAATTTGAATTTACTTCCTTTTACCTGTTCTAACAGCAAAAATCCACCAGCGGTAAAACCTATTCAATATCAAGCCCATCACAAAAGAAACCAAAGTATCTGCGAAGATTTAGTATTAAATATTAGGTTAAGCCACAAACAAAAGACTTGATTCAGGATTATATTTGGTGAAAATTATTTACGAACTTAGAACTAAATCAAAGAATTTAATCAACCATACTTATGAAAACACTAGCAAAATTTGGGGTTTTAGGCCTTACAGCTTCCATGCTCTTTTCCTATTGCTCTCCTCAAAAAACAGAAGAAATCACAGAAGAAGAGCAATCCCAGCCTACCGAGGAGGTCAAAAGCCCTTCATTGACCATGTTATGGGAAACTCCAGCTACTTTGGAAACGGTAGAATCTGTGCTCTTTGACCAAGCAACTGGAACAATTTACACCTCTAATATCATAGGACAGGATCCTCAAGAAAAAGACGGGAAAGGATCCATTTCAATTATTGATAAAGACGGTAACATCATCAGCCAAGACTGGGTGACTGGTTTGAATGCACCCAAAGGAATGGGAATTGCAAACGGAAAATTATATGTTACTGACATCACGGATTTGGTAGAAATCGAAATTGCCACCGCAACAGTTACCAACCGTTGGCCAGTTGAGGGAGCAGAATTTCTCAATGATGTAGCCACCCACCAGGGTAATGTATATTTCACAGACATGAACACGGGAAAGGTTCATCTTTACACCAATGGCGAGATTTCTACAGTCTCTGAAGGACATGAATCGATCAATGGTATTGCCGTGGCAGATGATGCTACAATTTATGGTTTAGACGCTTCGGGCTTGAAAAAATGGAATGCCGACGGAACTGCAACTGTCATCAACGATCAGGTGACTGGAGGTGATGGACTGGTTATTTTAGGTGATGGCAATTTTGTAGCCTCGAGATGGCAAGGTGAAATCTGGTTTGCCTCTGAAGGAGATCAAATCAAAATGCTGGATACCACCGGAGAAGAATCCAACACAGCTGATATCGGATACAATCCCGCCGATCAAGTCGTGTATGTACCCACATTCTTCAAAAATAAAGTGGTCGCTTATAAATTGGATTATTAATTCAAATACCTGCTTGCTATCGAAATTGAGCCTGCTTTTCAATGTAGGCTCAATTTTAACTTTTAGGTAAAAAATCACCCATTCATGGAATTCGAAATGGTGAATAGAATATTTCAATGTGTATTCTGCTTAATTGTCAGTACCTTTATGGCACATTTCAATCCCGAAACGAGCTTTTCGGAAAATAATTACCCCTTATGAAATCAGTAGAAATCAATTACGAGCTAGAAAAAAACATGGAAGTCATCTCCCAATTGGATGACTTGGTAGGGCATGCGGTGGACAATGTTTTGGTCGACCCGGATGAATGCTGGCAACCATCGGATTTCCTCCCTGACTTTCACAACCCGGAAGTATTTGAAGAAGTAAAACTATTGCAAAAAAGAGCAGAGGGAATTCCGGATACCGTCTTGACTTCCTTAGTAGGAAATATGATTACCGAGGAGGCACTTCCATCCTACCAGACCTACTTTAACTTGCTCGAAGGAATAAACGAAGAGCGTAGTCTTTTATCCCCATCCGGTTGGGTTCGCTGGTCCAAAGCCTGGACTGCTGAAGAAAACCGGCACGGGGACTTATTGAATAAATACCTTTACCTCACAGGTAGAGTGGATATGAAAGCTGTGGAGCAAACCATTCACCGTTTGCTTTCCAATGGATTTGATCCAAAATCAGAGTCCGATCCTTATCAGGCAATGATCTATACCTCCTTTCAGGAGCGTGCAACAAAAATTTCGCACGTCAATACTGGCAAATTAGCCGATAAGGCTGGAGATCATGTACTTTCCAGAATTTGCAAAACCATCGCCGGAGATGAAGCCAGACATGAAAAAGCATATAAATCTTTTATGTCCAAGATTTTTGAAATTGATCCAAGTGGAGCCATGGTCGCCTTTGAAAAAATGATGCGAAAACAAATCGTCATGCCGGCCGTCCTCATGGGAGAAGGTGGGAAACGGGAATCACTTTACAGGGATTTCTCAGAGATCACACAAAAAGTAGGAATTTATACGGGGTGGGATTATGCACGGATCATTCAGCACCTGGTAGATTATTGGAAAGTCGAAGCCGTCACCGGGCTCAATGATATGGCATCCAAAGCCCAAGATTACCTTTCCAATTTGGCAGACCGCTACATGAGATTGGCCGATCGGATGAAAGCTCCCGATGAAGTCAAGTTAGCTTGGCTGAAATAAAAAATTAAAGTCCCGTCCAAATCGGGACTTTTTTTTCATGTCCGAAGTAGCCTACTCATTGGAATTTTTTCTTCGCTTTTTAAGGCTTAAATTGACTCAATGAAAAAAGCCTTACCCTACGCACTCGGCATTTACTTGAGCTGTACCACTGTTTCTTTGGCTCAAGATATCTTAGTCAATTCGGATCGATTACATCAGCATTTGATGCATTTGTCCAACTACGGAAAAAATGATGCTCAAGGATCCGACCGTGTCGCATTTTCTACTCACGATATGGCAGCAAGAGAATATGTCCAAGGTTTGATGCGAGAAGCTGGACTTGAGGTAAAGGTGGACTTTGCAGGAAATATCATTGGGAAACGGGCAGGAAAAAACTCCAGTTTAAAACCCCTTGCATTTGGATCCCATATTGATGAAGTACCCAATGGAGGACACTATGACGGTCCTGTCGGAAGTTTGAGTGCGATTGAAGTCATCCAGACTTTACAAGAGCAAAATATCCAAACCGAGCATCCATTGGAAGTGATCATTTTTGCCAATGAGGAAGGTGGGGTCGTAGGTAGTCGCGCTATGGTCGGACAACTCAACGAAGAGGCGCTGAAAGTGGTCAGTAATGCTGGACTGAGCCAGGCCGAAGGAATCACCCGAATAGGAGGAAATCCAGAAAAAATCGCTGAAATGGCTCGGAAAAAAGGAGAACTAGCTGCTTTTCTAGAGTTGCACATTGAGCAAGGCGCCAATCTCTACAATGAAAAAGTGAATATAGGAGTCGTCGAAGGAATCGTTGCGATCGAATGGTGGGAATTTACCTTCACCGGAAAAGCTAATCACGCGGGAACCACACCGATGAGCCTGAGAAAAGACCCCATGCTTCCTGCGGCTAAGTTTATTTTGGCTGTCAATGAAACGATCCGTGCAGAAGAGGGCAAACAAGTCGGTACGGTAGGAAAAATCGAAGCTTCGCCCGGAGTAGGGAATGTAATTCCCGGGCAAGTGAAATTAACCTTAGAAATCAGAGATCTCTCTTCCGAAAAAATTTGGTCACTCTATGAGGACCTTGAGAAGCAAGCGAAAAAATTTGCTGAAGAATACGGGGTTGAGGTTTC
The DNA here is from genome assembly GCF_024305035.1 of Algoriphagus sp. Lineage (GTDB taxonomy): Bacteria > Bacteroidota > Bacteroidia > Cytophagales > Cyclobacteriaceae > Algoriphagus. Next base: position 70,374 of record NZ_JAMWZB010000023.1, on the reverse strand, counting down.
CATCACACATATTGAAGTAGCCTCAAAGCCGGCAATGGCCGATGAATCTATCCGACAAATGATCAAAGAATCCGCTGAAGCACTTGGGCTCACCACGATGAGCCTCCCAAGCGGTGCGGGTCACGATGCCCAAGAAATGGCAAGGATAGCTCCGATGGGAATGATTTTTATCCCCAGTAAAGACGGGATTAGCCATGCTCCCGATGAATTTTCCAGTAAAGAAGACATGGCCAATGGGGCAAACGTCCTTTTGAAAACCATTTTAACTCTGGATAAAAAGCTGAATTAAAATCTTGATTTTTTGAACTATCTATTGAAAAATATCATTTCATGTATATACATTTAATGTAATCATTTTCACCTATGAGAGCCATCAAAAAAATACATCAATCAGAATATCGACCCATTGCAGATTTAATCACCTACAGTCCCATGCCAACCCGTAGCTTGGAAATGATTGATCCTTTTCTTTTTCTCAACCATCACGGATTCCAAACTTATCCTGCACCTAATCAAGGCTTGCCCTTTGGACCGCATCCCCATAGAGGAATGGAAACCGTAACATTTATTCTTGAAGGCGATATCATGCACAAAGATTCCTCAGGCCATGAATCAGTAATTGGCCCGGGTGGGGTCCAATACATGACCGCAGGAAAAGGGTTGATTCACGCAGAAGTTTCCAGTGATCAATTCAAAAAAACTGGAGGAGACTTAGAGATTTTACAGCTCTGGTTAAACCTTCCAGCATCCAAAAAAATGATGAACCCGAATTACATCGGTCTTCAAAAAGAGGAGATTCCAGAATTTGAATTAGATAATTCTAAAATCAAAGTACAACAACTTTTTGGGGAATGGAATGGTGTCAAAGGCGCTTTTGAAGGGACTTTTCCCATCACAATGAGTACCATTTACCTGGATAAAGGAAGCATATTTGAAAAGGAGATTCCCACAGAGGAAAACATTTTCTTCTACGTCGTCCGAGGCAAAGTGACGGTCAATGGCCAAGAAGTGGACTATCGGCAATTGGTTGAATTTGAAAATCAGGGAAGAAAAATTGAGGTTCAAGCTATTGAAAAATCAGTAATTATTTTGGGACATGCCACACCATTTAATGAACCCGTAGTGGCACAAGGCCCTTTTGTCATGAACTCAGAAGCTCAAATACGGGAAGCTTATCAAGATTACCAAAATGGAAAATTTGGAAGCTGGAACGGTTAACTATCAATAATATCTTGAGAAATCAATCGATAGATCTCAGCCAGTTCTGGATTAAAATTCAAAAATCGAAAATGATCCTCCAGGGTCTCAAAATCTTCTCGAATAGCAGGCCCAGTTTGGGCCTTTTTTGCTCCTATTTGAAGGCTTTTTGAAATGGTTTCGATGATTAAGGGTTTCATCATCTCAAAATCAAGCCCCTGTCTACGCATGATTTCCTCTGAAATCCGAATCATGTGATTGGAAAAATTACTGGCAAAAACTGCCGCAACGTGGATAGCCTTCCGGTCTTTGGACCGAACCTGGTAGCATTGGTTAGAAATGCTCTTTGCTAATTTTTTTAATTTTTGAAGAATTTCCTGATCCGCCGACTCAATCAAAAATGGAACTTCGGAAAGATCCATTTTTTGTCCAGCAGTAAAGGACTGCAGAGGATAAAAAATCCCGGTAAAACTTGCTGAACTATAGGACAAAATATCCAAGGGAAGTGTACCTGAAGTATGAACTAAAATGCTTTCTTCAGGTAAAATAATCGAATCTGCCACCTCTGCTACTGCATCATCTTTGATGGCAAGAATGAAAATTTCAGCCCGGCTTTCTGCAAAATCAAGATCCAGTTTCGGTTCAGTCGCGTAGAGCCGCTTCGTTACTTCCTCGGCTCCTTTAAGCGTACGGGCATACACTTCAGTGATTTCATGTCCTGCCTCTTCTAATGCAGGCGCCAAATGCCAAGCTACATTGCCTGCACCGATAATTGCTATTCGAAATTTCATCTTGGAAGTAAATCAATTTCTTTCAAAAAATAAAAGCCATTTCAACTAGTGAAATGGCTTTCTGTAAACGTGTTTTTCTCTGCTTAAATATGTAGGGCTCGGTTCTCCGTTGCAGCCAAACAGGCTTCTTTGAATGCTTCGGTATAGGTTGGATGTGCATGGGACATTCTAGCAATATCCTCAGCCGAAGCCCGGTACTCCATCGCTACTACAGCTTCAGCAATCATATCGGCGGTCCTTGGTCCGATCATATGAACACCCAATATTTCGTCTGTTTTCGAATCAGCAAGAACTTTCACCAGTCCATCGGTATCCATCGAGGCTCGAGCTCTTCCAGAGGCCATGAATGGGAATTTACCCGTTTTATAGGTAATTCCCTTTTCTTTCAACTGCTCCTCTGTATACCCTACTGAAGCAACCTCAGGCCAAGTGTATACCACTCCTGGAATCAAATTATAATTGATATGAGGCTTTTGCCCTGCAATCACTTCAGCAACAAACACACCTTCCTCTTCGGCTTTATGGGCAAGCATAGCCCCTTTGACTACGTCTCCTATCGCATAAATATTTGAAGAGGAAGTTTGTAAATGCCCATTCACTTCTACCTGACCTCGATCATTCAATTTCACTCCTGCGGCTTCGGCATTTAAGCCTTCGGTATAGGGTTTTCTACCAATCGAAACCAAGACGTAATCTCCTTTAATTTCAATAGTTTCACCTTTTCCATTTTCAGCTTTCACGGTAACTTCTTTGCCCTTACGCTCTACAGCAGTGACTTTATGTTTAAGGAAAAACTCAAAACCCAGCTTCTTCAATGATTTTTGAAGCTCTTTTCCCATGGTTTTGTCCATGGAAGGGATGAGCGAATCCATGTATTCCACCACGGAAACTTTAGAACCCATTCTACCATAAACTGAGCCGAGCTCCATCCCGATCACCCCGCCGCCAATGACGATGAGATGCTTTGGAATTTCTTTCATTTTTAAGGCTTCGGTAGAAGTAATAATTCGATCCTTATCTAATTTAATAAAAGGAAGTGAAGCTGGTTTAGAGCCCGTGGCAATGATGATATTTTTTCCTTTGATTTCTTCCGATTTTCCATCCTCTTTACTCACCTTCACCGTCGTGGCATCAACAAAAGAACCTACACCGTGGTGAACATCGATTTTGTTTTTCTTCATCAAAAACTGTATCCCATCCACATTTTGTTTGACCACGTCATCTTTACGGGCAATCATTTGCTTGAGATCCACCTTGAGATTGGACAGTTTGATTCCGTGAGTCTCAAAGGTATGGGCAGCATTATGGTAATGCTCTGAAGAATCCAACAAAGCCTTGGAAGGAATACAGCCGACATTCAAGCAAGTACCTCCTAGGGTTGAATATTTTTCAATTATGGCGGTTTTCATCCCTAGTTGCGCAGCACGGATAGCTGCTACATATCCTCCGGGACCAGAACCAATTACTATAACGTCATACATTTTTTCTTGAATTTTAGATACTAGCCCAAGACAAAAGGCTTGGTCTAAATGGGTTAAAAAAGAGACCAGTTCTACCTAGCCCTGCGTAAATCGTTTTTGTTAAATCGTTTTAACTTACACTCCAAAGAGAAGTCTAGTCGGATCTTCCAAAAGCTGCTTTACTCGGACCAAGAAACTCACAGACTCCCGTCCATCAATAATTCGGTGATCATAAGAAAGCGCCACATACATCATCGGAAGGATTTTCACTTCTCCATTAACCGCCATGGGTCGCTCTACAATATTATGCATCCCTAATATCGCAGACTGTGGGGCATTGATGATTGGGGTGGACATCATGGAACCAAATACCCCACCATTGGTAATCGTGAATGTACCCCCGGTCATCTCCTCAATAGAAAGCTTATTGTCACGAGCTTTGGTCGCTAGTCTTACCACTTCTTTCTCAATCTGATCAAAAGACATCTCCTCTGCATTTCTAATGACAGGAACAACCAAGCCTTTAGGCGCAGATACAGCTATGGAAATATCACAATACTCGTTGTAAACGATTTCATTTCCATCGATCTTGGCATTGACCGCCGGCCATTCTTGAAGTGCTACACAAACAGCCTTGGTAAAAAAGGACATAAATCCCAATCCAACTCCATGCTTTTCCTTGAACTGCTCTTTAAACTTAGTCCGTAAATCCATAATTGGTTTCATATTGACTTCATTGAAGGTAGTCAACATGGCGGTTTCATTTTTCACTGCTACCAACCGTCTGGAAACCGTCTTTCTCAAGGAAGACATTTTTTCTCTTCGCTCTTCTCTGGAGCCCGACACTTTAATAGCCTCACGAGGAGCTTCCTCCTTTTTAGGTTCCGTCTCCGAAGGAGTTGATTTGAGGGCACTCTGGGCATCCTCTTTGGTGATGCGACCATCTTTTCCAGTGCCCTTGACCTGTTCAGCCTTTATCCCCTTTTCTGCCAAAATTTTGGAAGCTGCTGGAGAGGCATGGCCAGTGGCATAATTTTCTTTTTCTTCCGTAGTACTGGAGGCAGACATGCTCTCCTGCTTCTTTGGATCAGAGGTGGAGGATGCCTCAGGTTCTCCATCAGTTACTTCTATTTTGCAGATCATTCCGCCAATCTCTAAGGTGTCGCCCTCAGCGGCTACATGTCTTAAAATACCGGAAGCCTCAGCAGGAAGCTCAAATGTAGCCTTATCAGAATCCACTTCTGCAATGATTTCGTCTAGCTTAACATAGTCTCCATCATTTTTAATCCAATTGGCCAACGTAACTTCAGTGATCGACTCACCGACCGTAGGGACGACCATTTCTTTGACTTCGCCTGTCTTTTTCGATGAAGAGGAACCTACTGATTTTTCTTCATTCTTTTCCGATTTGGACTCTTCGGATTTTACTCCAGAGTCAGCTTCCTCAATCACGCAGATGACTGCGCCGATTTCTAAGGTATCGCCTTCTTCTGCTTTGATTCTTAGCGTTCCTGCCGCTTCTGCTGGCAATTCAAATGTTGCTTTGTCGGACTCAAGCTCACAGAGAACCTCATCCATTTGAACGGTATCCCCGTCTTTTTTAAACCACTGGCCAATCGTGACCTCCGTAATAGACTCTCCTACTGCGGGAACTTTGATTTCTTTGCTCATGTGTTGTTCTGTTATGATTTTGCCAGCAGGGCAAAAATGACAAAATGATTATTCTGTAATAAAGACAATTTACAATTTTAGGGCTTTGGAAATAATGGATTTTTGTTCTTCGACGTGAACTTTATTATAACCGGTAGCAGGAGAAGCACTCATTTTTCTGGCAATCAAATCCATCGGAAGTTCTTTGTACAAGAGCCGGAGAATATACGTCCAGTAACCCATGTTTTCAGGTTCCTCTTGAACCCATACCAATTCGGCATCTTGGTAGGCTTTAACCGCTTCCACAATTTGTTTGATGGGAAGTGGATGGAGTTGCTCAATACGGATAATAGCGACGTCTTTAATTTTCTCCTTTTCTCTAGCTTCATCCAAATCGTAGTAAATTTTGCCTGAGCAGAGCACTACCCTTTTTACATCTTTCACCTCCACAGTAGAATCTAGGATAATCTCTCTAAATCTTCCTTGGGTGAATTCCTCCACTGGAGACATGACTTTTGGATGCCTCAGTAAAGACTTAGGAGACATGACAATACAAGGCTTTCTGAATTCCCAGGTCAATTGTCTTCGTAGCATATGGAAGAAATTGGAAGGTTCAGTGATATTGGCCACGACCATATTGTATTCGGCCGATAACTGCAAAAATCGTTCAGGTCTAGCATTGGAATGCTCCGGACCTTGACCTTCATAGCCGTGAGGCAGAAGCATGACCAGTCCATTCTGCTTTTGCCATTTAGATTCGCCTGAGGAAATAAACTGATCGATCATCGTCTGAGCTCCATTGGCAAAATCCCCAAATTGAGCTTCCCAAATGGTCAACGAATGTGGATTTGCCATGGCATAGCCATACTCAAAACCCAGAACGGCGTATTCTGATAGAAGAGAGTTATAAATGTAAAATTGCCCTTTTCTATCCTTCATTTCCCGAAGGGAATTATAAGGCTGATTGGAATTCGCATCATGCAAGACCGCATGGCGGTGAGAAAAAGTCCCTCTCTGAACGTCCTGTCCCGTCAATCGAACGGTTTTCCCCTCTAAAAGCAAGGAACCATAAGCCAGAAGCTCTGCTGATGCCCAGTTGAGCGACTTAGACTTAAAGAACATTTCTTTCCGTTGCTTCATCTGCACCTCAATCTGTTTAATGGCTTTGAATCCTTTGGGAATTACCGTTAAGGCCTCTGCCACTGTTTTGATCGCTTCCTCAGAGATACCGGTTTGAGGAGATTGCAAAAAGTCATCCGGATTGGATCTTCTCAAACTTCCCCATTCTTGCTCAAATTTGGTGGCTTGATAGGGCAAAGGTTTTTCCTTTACCATATTTAATCGGTCCTGAAGCAATTGACGAAACTCCTCATCCATTTGTTTGGCAATCTTGGCATCTAGGTCTCCTCGCTCGGTCAATCGCTTAATATATACCTCTCTTGGATTGGGGTGTTTTGAAATGATGTTGTAAAGTTCGGGCTGGGTAAATTTCGGTTCATCCGATTCATTGTGTCCGTGCCGGCGATAGCAGACCATATCTACAAAAATATCCTTGCCAAATTTTTGACGGAATTCAGCAGCGAGTCTGGCTGCAAATACCACGGCTTCTGCATTATCGCCATTGACGTGAATCACCGGGGCATCGATGATTTTAGCTACATCGGTGCAATAAATAGAGCTTCGAGCATCATCAAAATCAGTGGTAAAACCAACTTGATTATTAATGACAAAATGGATAGTCCCCCCAGTGTGATACCCTTTTAACCCAGCCATTTGGGTTACTTCATAAACGATTCCCTGTCCTGCTACCGCAGCATCTCCATGAATTAAAATCGGCAGAGCTTTCGTCGCATCACCCTGATGCTGAGAATCAATTTTTGCACGAATAAATCCTTCTACCACCGGATTTACAGCTTCAAGGTGGGATGGATTGGGAGCGAGTTTAAGGTGAACTTTTTTCTCATCTGGAGTCACAATGTCAGAGGAGTAGCCCATATGGTATTTTACGTCCCCATCACCCATAGTGAGGTCTGGCTTGGCCGTGCCTTCAAATTCAGAAAAAATCTGCTCATAGGTTTTGCCCATGATATTGGCTAAAACATTTAGTCGGCCTCTGTGAGCCATACCAATCATGACTTCTTCCACTCCCCCCTTTGCAGCAGTATTGATTGCGGCATCAAGGAAAGGTATTGTACTTTCTCCGCCTTCCAATGAAAATCTTTTCTGTCCGAGGTATTTGGTGTGCAAAAAGTTTTCAAAGACCACGGCTTGATTTAGCTTAAACAAAATGCGTTTTTTCTCCTCCGTGGATGGGTTGAAAGCTAAAGCCTCCTTTTCAATCTTGGTTTTTAACCAATCCAAAATTTCCGGGTCACGAATGTAAAGATATTCAAAACCCATTGGGCCTTCGTAAATGGTTTTTAGCGCCTCAATGATGGAAGAGAGTTTCGCTTTTCCAATTCCGATCTCATTCCCTGCTTGAAATTCGGAGTCCATATCCTCTTTACTCAATCCAAAATCCTGAGGATCGATCAAGGCCTTTCGATCTCTTCTTTCTCTTACAGGATTTGTTTTAGAACGTAAGTGAGCTCTCGAACGATGAGCATGAATTAAAGCCCTAACTTTTATTTCTTTGGGCAGCTGCTCCATATCCATGATGGTACCCGGAGTAGCTAAGGAACCGTTTTTTGGTGTAGGTTGGGCGGTAAGTTGCCCATTCTCCTCTTCCCCATAATTGGTCAAAGCAAAATCAAAGCCTTGGAAAAATTCTTTCCAACTTGGGTCAATGGAATCTGGGTCTTGTTTGAAGGATTGATACAGCTCATCGATGTAGGAAACATGAGCGTTGGCGATGTATGAAAATTTGTCCATGACAGTTTTTTAGATACCTACAAAACTACATGAGATTATTGGTATAAAAAAACCGCTTATTTGCTTTTGCAAATATACGTTTTAAATAAAAATCGGCGCTAAAAATTAGACGCCGATTAGTAGAATTCTAAGTTAAATAATTAATCAACTTTTGTCAAAGTTAACTCCACAGGCGAGGTAACACCACAATCTCCTGTTACATCGTCAATAAACTTAATTGTAATGACAGAATCATCGCTAATATCATAAGTTGCCAAATCACTATTATCCGACTCCCACAATATGGTATCTGTGCAGCCAGCCCCAGCTCCCTCCTCAGGTTTTACAATATTGCCACATGAAAATTCAATCGTAAAAGTCCTTGTAGTAAATCCACCAAGATAATTTACAGTAAATGATCTTCTTGTTGCGTTTCCTGAAACTGGCTCAAGAGTTACAGTCTCTTCAACAAATCGGGTCGGGTTACCAAAGAAAGGATCTGCTCCGCCCTGAGTTTGAGTAAGCTCGTATTCACCCACGGCATAATCATCCCCAACCGGGCAGACTACACTCACATTATATTGAAAAGGAGAATCATAAAATGGCGCTCCAGCGACGTTTGTAGTTACATTGTTTGTACTAAAAGACCGACCAAAGCGGTCATTTAACACCAGCCTAAACTCAAACACATCCCCACCTTCAAGTTCGTCGAATGTTAGCCCGACAGCTTCTACAGCCTCTGAAGCCGGAATATCAAAGCTTGCTCTTAAAAACCTGGATTCGGAGTTTGGAGCAAAATCTGATGCTTCCAACGTTCTAACCAACACATCTTCCTGAGGAGTAAATTCCAAACCTACTCCAGGAATCAATCGTCTATGGCGAACTCGGATTTCAACCGTTTCCACGGTCCCTCCATCTTCGATATCTACAGCTTCCAAAGTCAAGGCAAAGTTTGAATTGGTCAAATCAAAGAAATTGAAAGTAGTACTTGTACGATCAATAGTCCTCAGGTAAGCTCCAGTGTCAAACTCCGAATAAGGAATATTAGGCTCAACGAAGTCTCGGCAAGAGCTCAGCATAACTAAGGTTCCTACCAATAATCCGAAACTATATTTAATTATTTTCATCTTGTCTAAAATTTATTGGTTAGTAAACCCAAGCGTTTCCAGAAGGATTATTATCCCAAAACACCTGTACCGATTGATCGGCTTTTTGCTGAGCATTGATATTGGTTACCATATAATTGTTTGGATAGAAGAATGAGCGAGGAAAAACCCCAGGGTTTGGCTCCAAGCCCGGCTGCATATTGTCAGGCTTCCCAGTTCTTCTGTAAAGGTTATAGGCCTCTATTCCATTTCCATAAAGGGCTAGCCAGTATTCACGCCCGATGATGTTTAAACGCTCATCGTCATCTTCGGCACCATCAAATTCATCATCTACATAAGCTAGATAATCCATTACTTCTTCCTCCAGGTCGATTTCTTCTTCAGTCAAGAACGCACTGATGTTACCTGCATCAGCGGAGGCTAAACTCCAATCAATCATATAATTCATTTGCTTCTCGATCCCAGAAAGAAGGTATTCCTTAGCATCACCGGAAGTATCCAAAGTGAAGGCTGCTTCAGCTAGCATAAAATCAACATAAGCTGCCAACATAATTGGATGGATACCCGCTCCTTGTGCTCCTAATGAAGGATCATTTACAGGAGTAGCCGAATCATCATCAAACCGACCCCCGGCAGGGTATACTCCCCAAGCAGTTCTCAACAATCCATCTGGTGGAATACCATCCGGATCCAGGTGATCACGCCCCCAATAGCCTCTATCACCTGGAAGGCAATAAATGAAGCCACCGACCAAATAGTGAGCTGGAGGTAATTGGGTGATACACTCAATTTCATCCGAATTGGTGGAGTTAACCAGTGTTTGACGATAGAAATAGAAACGTGCTCTAGGATCATCAAATCCTTTTTGCTCAGTCAAATGCCACATGTAATAAGTAGACTGATAATCGCCTCCACCAGATGTGTACTGCCCAGCAAATCGAGGATGTCTGGAATCCGGGTCAGCATTTCTAGTCCCAAACTGGAACACAAAATCATCGCCTTCTTGCAATAAATTATCCTCGGAAATCAAGGCATTGATCCCTGAAGTAGAACCACTGGCATCGATCAACCGCCGATTAAGGTAATAGCGCAGCTTTAAGGTATTGACCATTCTGACCCACTTGTCATAATCTCCACCATAATAGTAGTCATTAGGCTCACCGGCTGATTCTGCAGAAAAATGCCCTGCAGCCTCATTAAGAGCGGCTAAAGCGGCATCGTAAACGGATTCACCAGAGTCAGTAGCTGGATTAAATTCAGTCGGATCCAAGGCTTGAGAAAAAGGAATGTCTCCATAAGAATCCACCAGGTTGAATAAGACCATAGCCTTGATGGTTTTGGCGATCCCCAGATGTCTTTGAAAATTCCCCTCTTCAGCCAATGGCTCAAGAAACTGAATATCCTGTAAAATATTGGCATAGGCATTTGACCAATATCCGTTTGTTGTCGTCGGAGTATAAGCTCCCTCGTATTGTGCTGAACCCTGATTGAGCATTCTGGTCAACCGCATGCCGTGGTTGCCAATGGTATTAAACAAATTTTGGTAATCGAGCTGAATATTGTTTAATAGAAAATCAGGAGATGCTGTATCGGCATTGACCGCATTAGGGTTTTCCAGAAGATCAAGATCACAGGAAACCGCAAACAGGGTACTGAATGCCAGCATTAAGCTATATATTTTCTTTTTCATGGTATTGTCTGTTTGTGGTTTAGAATGCCAATGTTAAGGTTCCACCAAATCTTCTGGAGCTAGGTCCAGTTACGAAGTCAAATCCTAAACCATTCCCTACACCAGTTCCCAACACATCGGTATCGTAATTCATGTTTGGCGGGAAATTTAACGCGAGAAACCAAAGGTTGGTCCCGCTAAGGGCAAGAGAAGCTCTCTTAAAAGGAGTCTTAGAGACCAAGCTAGAAGGCAAGGCATATCCAAGTGAAACTTCTCTCAATCGGATCATGGAGCCATCAAATACATTAGGCTCATCAGTGGCTCCCTGATATCCGGCAAAGAAGTAATCCGATGCGGTGATTTGGATGTCATTAGGAGTACCATCCTCTTTCACGCCCGGCATAATAAAGGTCAACTCGCGATCGGCAACTGGATCTTTGGTTACCCCTCGAGCCAAGGTGGCCGTTACCGTATTGGAGAAAATAGCTCCCTTATGACGGTATTCCATCATGGCAGAAAGCGTGAATCCCTTATATGAGAACGAATTGATCCAGGATCCATTCCATCGTGGATTGGGATCACCAAGAATCTGTAGATCTGCCGCTGGCTTTTGAAGACCATTTGACAATATAATGGGTTGTCCAGTCTGCTCATCACGTTCAAAACCAATCCCTTTAATAATGTTAAAAGGCTCTCCAGGGATCGCAAAATTACCTAAGGTTGTAAATCCTGCTACTACGATTTCCTCCAGTCCACCACCTAGCTCAACAGTCACTGAGCGATACAATCCCCAGTTAACCGTGGAGTTCCAAAGGAATCCTGAAGCCGTAGATACTGGAGTTACCGTTGCCTGGAATTCTACACCGCGAGTTCTGATCTTACCAATGTTAATCGCAGTGGATGTAAATCCAGTAGAGGGATCAATTGGAGCTTGCGTAATCAAGTCTTGGGTATTCTTTTGATACAACGAAAGATCAAAAGTCAACTTATTATTAAACATCACCGCCTCGATTCCCAATTCAGTCTCTTCATGCAGCTCAGGCTTCAAATTTGCATTTCCCAATAAATTGGAAACGGAGTGAGTAGCTGTCACGGCACCGTCGCGATCAAAAGCTCTAGCGCTTTGGGCAAGAATATTTCGTGTCCGGTAGGGAGATGGGAATCCTGCTGAGGTACCATACCCTAATCGAATTTTCAAATCATTGACCACATTGGAATTCCAATCAAAGGCCGAAGCAGGAATAAAGGAAACCGAAGCTCCCGGATACAGGATTCTTCTATTTTCTGGTTCTACAGTAGAAGTCCAGTCATTTCGGGCCGAAAGATTCAAATACAGGTAATTTTTATAATCCAAGGTCACATTGGCATAAACCCCCATTCTTCGCTCCTCCTGTGTTCTATTGAGGTTATTACCAGTATAGGCGTCATTGGAAGAGGATTGGGCAAAGTTAGAGTGACGGAACAAATCAAAAGCTAATTGCCCCTGAGAAGCTACTCCGTTTTGACGATACGTATCATAGCGGGAGTTTCCACCAATCAACGCTGTCATCCCAAAATCATCGGAGAATTCCTTACTCCAATTGATGATTAAATCTTGGTTCCAGATGGTATTGGTAATATTGGTAGATCGGTAATAACCCGTTTGGGTAGCCAAACTTGAAGAAGGCCCCCCTCTATTGTATCGCGCTTCCTGCAATTCGGTGTAGGTATCCAGTCCAATTCGATAGGTGATAAAGAAATCATCATTAATATCGTAATTGATGGAAGTTGAATTAAAGAAACGCTGAACATCAGAAGTGTTTTGATAATTATTCACCAACCAGATGGGGTTGACGATATCATTCCCGCCTCTGTAATAAACAGAACTTCTGTCAACTGGATTTTCCCAAGGCAATCCCCCCAAATCCACAGATCTAGGAGTATATAACACGTGGGCAAAAACTGAAGGAATACCTCCGGATGGACCTGAACCAAAGGCCGCATTAACAGGTGGCGACTGTAGATCGGTAATCGCAAAAGTAAACGAAGATTTAACGGATAATTTTTCAGTTACTGCTGAATTGATTCCCAACCCAAAATTGTATTTCTTCAGTTCATTTCCTGGAGTAAAGCCTTCCTCATCAGTGTATCCGAAACTTGCATTGTAACTGGTGTTATCCGACCCCCCAGCAACCTGAATCGAAGTATTGCTGATTAGTCCCTGACGGAAGAACACTTCAGAGGGATCAGCATAAGCCTTGTATTCATATTGAACTGGAGTCCCATCCGCATTGAAGAACTCAGGGAATGCATTTCGGATAGATGCAAGGGATGAGGTAGCATAAGGATGATTAACAGTTAATCCCTGATCCATTCTTGGTCCAAAATTGGAAAAGAAGAATCCTGGTGCCTGCTGAAATCCATTACCGTAAATTTGACCGTAGGTAGGCAAAGAAGCTGCCTCATTGGTAAATACAGATTGATTGATGGTTACTTCGGCAGCTTTTCTTTTAGATGCACCAGACTTGGTGGTAATTAAAATTACACCATTTCGTCCTTGGTCACCGTAAAGAACCGTAGCAGACAAGCCTTTCAACACTGACATGGACTCGATATTATTCGGGTCAATATCCAAGAAACGAGAGGAGGTCGTCGCTCCACCTGTAGTAAATCCATTCTCAGCATTAGTACTGGTGTTAAATGGCACTCCATCCACAACGAATAAAGGCTGATTGGAACCGGTTGCAGAGGAATACCCTCTGATCACCATGTTCGTTCCCGAACCTGACATCCCGTTAGTGGAAGTAATGTTAACACCCGGCACCTTTCCTTGCAATACGCGGGCAACGTCTTGCTCTGGACGATTCTCGAGTTGCTCGCTACCCACAGAGGTAACTCCATAACCCAAGGCTTTCTTTTCCCTTTCGATCCCAATCGCTGTTACTACCACCTCGGATAGTTGAGCCGCATCGGCGGTAAGGGTAACATTGATCACGGTTCGATTTCCGATCACCTCTTCTTTAGGCTCTAGGCCCACAAAAGAGAAAATCAGGACATCAGAACCCGCAGGTACTTCAAGAGAGTAATTACCATCCAAATCGGTGGTAGTACCCACTGTCGTACCTTTTACGAGGACAGTTGCACCTGGCAAGCCTAGTCCATCTTCGTCGGAAATTACCGTTCCGGTAATTACCCGCTGCTGCGCAGACACCTCATAACTGAGTGTCAGGGTGAAAAGCGCAACAACAAAGAGTAAAGCTTTTCTCATAAGGTATTTAGTTTAGTTGATACGTAAATAAAATCCCTTTCAATTGAATTTCAAAATGAGCTCATATTCTCAAAAAAATATTTTTAATACTAATTTTTATATTTTTATTTATATTTTTTTAGATAAAAAATTGATTAAGTTATATCATGTTACCCCTATATTACTTTATTAAGATTTTTTGCAGGCAGGCGGTTAAAAGTTTGTTTAAACGGCGAGAGTAATTGATTATTCTGAATAAACTGGATTATTAACAAAAATTAACTGAATCATCCTTATAATTTAACTTTCACAGAATATTATTCTGTATTAAGGAGAATCGTAAATTATTTCAAAAAAAAATTTTCCTTGGTATATCTTTATTTCATTTACCAAAATTTACATCTTACTTGAAAATATAAAATTTCATCTAAGAAGAAGGTGTTTTTAACAAAAAAAATTTTGTAATTCAACCTCTCAAAAAGATCTTTTTTGAAAAAAAATTAAATTTTTCTCAATCCTGATAAAAATTCAAACAGTAAAATCGCAATTCATTGAAAAAATCAGAATTTTTGGGCTCATTTCTAACCATTATTACCAATTTAAAAGGAATATCTTAAAGTAAAGGCTGCCTCATCTTCCCAAAGTGTAGTAAAGTCTTCAAAATTATATGCGGGTTTCCAGTAAAAACCTACATAAAAATTACTTCGATTAATATTATATTCTAGCCCCACGATCGCATCTACCCCAAATACTTGATAATCCTGATCAATTTTATACACCCAAGGTGGTTCTCCTTTACCATCCTTCCATATCCCGTAATGCGCTCCTCCCCCTAAATACCATTCCAACCCTTCAAACTCCCGAATGTCCATGTGATGCTCATATAACAGAGCTCCAACCCAGCCTTTCCAGCGATTGTAAACCAAAAGATCAATAGCCCCCTGCTCAGAAATAAATTGCTTTACGGTGCCTCCTACATTGGTGCCACCGGTGACTCCAACCATCGTGTTGTATGCGCCTACTTGAGCTTTTGCCTCTTGGCTATTCCAAAAAATAAGGAAACTGACTGCAAATGATAGATATAAAACTCGTTTCATAAAGCTTGATTTTTCACAATTTGGTCAAAAAGTAAAAACTTTTTCCGGGCTTATACAATAGTCCAGAGAAATATCATGTGATTCTTTAGGAAGCCGATCCTCTGGGGGGAAAAAGCTTAAACCGATTTTTAAGACCTTTGGGCTTAATTTTGCTAAAAACACATCATAATAACCTTTTCCAAAACCAATTCTTCCCCCTTCTAAATCATAGGCGAGCAAAGGGACAAATACCAAATCGATGGCCTCAATACCCACCACATCAAAGGTTTCAGGAATCGGAATTCCCCAATGATCTGGGATCAATTTCACCCCCCGTGGAATCGTCAATACTTCCATCTCCAAGCTTCCCCGCTTTACTTTAGAAGTGAAAAGCATCAAGCCTTTATCCCAAAGAAACTGAAGAATTGGCAGCGTATCTACTTCCACTTGTCGCTCAATGGGCAAAAAAATATGAATCCCACTGACATCAGGTCGTTTATTCAAAAAATCAAAAACTTTTTCCTGAATTCTTTTGTTCCTGGCCGCCCGGTCTTGCCCGGAAAGCATCGCGCGCTGAAGGGTGTATTTTTTACGGACTTCCGTTTTATCCATAGTCAATATTCCAAAACCACCATTCTAAAGTCCAAAGGATCAAAACTTGCTTGTAATTTTTCGATCAGCTGCTCATCTGCCAAATAAAATTGCATCATATTTACCACCCGCTCTTGAGGAGATCCGTCCGGTTTGATGTATTCTTCTACTGCGACAGATCGATCCAGCATAACTTTTTGCTTTCGCTCCTCTGCTTTTCGGATTTTATTCCCCATCTGGTCCAAAATTTTAAAGGCTCGCACTTTGGCTGCCTCAAAAGACTCTTTCAAACTTTTTTCCAACAGCGCAGCACTTTCACCTCGGGCATCAAACAAGGATTCGATCGCCTCCCGCTCCACAGTCATTGCCAAGTCTTCCTGAGCGTGTTTGCAGACAAAATCCCTCCTCCAGCGATCCATATCCCCAAAGAGGTCCTCAGGAGTGAATTCCAATTGTTGAATTTTTCGCTGAATTTCAGTGCCTAGAATTAAAGCAAAATTTCGAGGTAAAAGAATGGGAAATGCTTCCTGAAACAACTCAAAAACACCGCGCAACTGCAACCAATATACCACTTCAGCTGGTCCCCCCAAATAAGCTATGTTGGGTAGAATCATTTCTTGATATAACGGTCTCAGCACCACATTAGGACTGAATCGCTCGGGATGGTTTTCGATTTCCAAATTCAATTCTTCCTTAGAAAAGGTCCAATCAGAATTCAAGACATAATACCGATCTTTCCGTTTTTCAATCCGTTCACGAATGCCTTCTTTCAAATAGAAAAAATTAATCTCCCTGGGAAAAATTTGACCTCCGTAACCAAGAGATTCCAGGGATTCGGTCTTTTGGATAGCCGCTTTGTAAGGACCGTGATTCAATAGATCCTCCTTCATCACTTCCTTAAACTCTGCTTTGAGGGGAAGGTCATGTCCGTCAATGATGAGCAATCCTTTTTCGCCGAACAATTCATGGATATATTTCCTAACCGCTTCTTTGAGTGTTTTTGAATTCGAATAGGCATTCCTAAAAACCTCTGGTGCAAAAGAAACCGTCTTTAGAAATTCCTTAAACGATTCATCCAATTTAAAATCTCCCACTGCCCCGGCCTGATCACTTTGCCAGCGGTATTTTTTTCCATCCAGTTTAAAATAATTAATCTCGTCAAAATCATGGTCCTCAGATGCCATCCAATACATGGGGACAAAGTGGTAGTCGGAGTATTCGTGGTTGAGTTTTTCAGCTAAATTTATCGTAGAGACGATTTTGTATATAAAATAAAGCGGCCCAGTAAAAAGATTAAGCTGATGCCCTGTGGTAACGGTAAATGTATTTTCGGAAGCCAGTCGGGAGAGCTGCTTTTTTTCTGCTTCAAAAAGAGAAATACCCTCATATTGATTTTCAAGACTTCGACAGAGAATCATTCGGTTTTGAGAAGTAAATTTTTTCTCCTTTATCGCATCCGGAAAACTCCCGAGTTTTGGCAAATGACGATAAAACGGCCTGAGTTCTTCCTTACCCTGGATGTAATCCAGAAAAAACGAGGAAAATTGGCCGGTTTTCTCAAAGTCAATCAAGTGCTTCTTCATGCGAATAGGGGGAGGATGATGGTCTTAGCTTCAAACTTTTTGGTTTTGACCAAAGTTCGACTTTTTTCTTAAAAATCGGGAATCTTCCACCAACGGGAAAAAATAAATGACAAATCCCATATTTTTGGAACAAAAGAGCCAGAAACGCATTTCTTTTTCAGCATGCTTAATTTCAAAAAACTTAGCTTTGCCCCCTATGATGTTACCCTACCAACGCTTTTTTCTGGAGAATGGACTCGAAGTGATTGTCCATGAAGACTCCAGCAGCAAAATGGCCGTTTTCAATCTTTTGTACAAAGTAGGTTCTAAAAATGAAGTTCCCGGAAAAACCGGCTTGGCGCACTTTTTTGAACACTTGATGTTTGGTTCGTCCAAAAATGTCCCCGTATTTGATCGGGAACTGGAGCGGGTTGGAGGGAGCTGTAATGCTTTTACGAGTCCAGACATTACCAATTATTACATGAGTTTACCTGCAGCCAATTTGGAAACGGCTTTTTGGCTGGAATCAGATCGCATGCTTCAGCTTACCTTGAGTGAAAAAACCATAGAAACCCAGCGAAAAGTCGTTATTGAAGAGTATAAACAGCGCTACCTCAACCAGCCCTACGGAGATATTTGGCATCACCTCCGCGATTTAGCTTATCGGACACATCCTTACAGGTGGCCGACCATCGGCGAAAAACTTGCCGACATCGAAGGCTATTCCCAAGACGATGTATGGGATTTTTATCAGAAAAATTATGGCCCGAACAACGCTATTTTAGTCGTAGGTGGAGCCGTAAACACAGAACAGGTAAAGATACTAGCCGAAAAGTGGTTTGGTCCTATTCCACCAATCCAAATACACGCACGTTCGGTTTTGAAAGAACCCACTCAGGAAAGCAAGCGAGAAAAAGAGGTCTTTTATCCCGTACCCACCGCTGCTCTGTATAAGGCGTATAAAATGCCCGGAAAAAACGAACCTGGCTATCTACAAGCGGACTTGATTTCTGATGTTTTGGGATTTGGAAAATCTTCTATTTTAGAGCAACGATTGGTCAAGTCTGGAAAACTCTTCGCCTCGGTGGGTGCCTATGTTTTGGGTTCTATTGACCCGGGATTATTGGTTTTTTCTGGGAAAATGGAAAGTGGCATCGATGCCAGGGAAGCCGAAAAAGCACTGGATGAAGTAGTTGGTGAGTTTTTGACAAAAGGAGTCGCCGGGCATGAGCTCGAAAAAGTCAAAAATCAAGGTGAAGCCATGAAAACCTATGAATCCATTCAGCTAATCAACCGGGTGATGAATTTGGCATTTTATGCTAATCTGGGTCATCCCGATCTGTACTGGAGAGAATACCAAACAAAATCAAAAATCACAGCAGAAGAAGTTAAAACCTGGGCTGATCAATTGATCCGGGAAAATCAAGCTTCTGTCTTGTACTATCAACCCAAGCACTCATGAACACATTTCGAATAGGATTTGGATATGACGTCCATCAACTCAAAGCGGGTTACGATTTTTGGCTCGGGGGAATCAAACTCGACCATGAAAAAGGAGCAGTGGGGCATTCGGATGCAGATGTGTTGATTCACGTCATTTGTGACGCCTTACTTGGGGCAGCGAACATGCGGGATATTGGCTATCATTTTTCAGACAAAGATCCCAAATACAAGGGAATCGACAGTAAAATTTTGCTAAAAGAGGTCATGAAATTACTCCGAAATGCAGGTTTTGAAATCGGAAATCTCGATAGTACCCTTTGCCTACAAAACCCTAAAATCAACCCCCACATTCCCGCAATGAAAACTTGCCTAGCCGAGGTAATGAAGGTAAGCGAGGACCAACTATCCATCAAAGCTACCACCACCGAATGGCTTGGTTTTGTGGGTCGAGAAGAAGGCGTTTCAGCCTATTGTACCGCCTTAATTTATAAGCCATGACCATGCCGCTAAAGATCATCACCACAGAAGATGGCTCACACTCTCTTTACCATGAGGAACTGAAGGAGAGCTACCACAGTTTTCACGGCGCGTACCGAGAATCCCTCCATGTGTTTTTGATTTACGGGCTTGATTCTTGGCTTGCGCAAAATCCCAAAAAATACCCGATCCGTATATTTGAAGTCGGTTTTGGCACCGGGTTAAACGCCTGGCTAACCTTGGTTTGGGCAGAGCAAAATCAAATCCCTGTGCTCTATCATACGATTGAGCCGTTTCCGATTTCAAAAGACATCTATTCTCAGCTCAATTATATTGATCAAAATGATGCGATTTGGCACTACCACAAGTATTTTCAAGCCCTCCATGAGATAGCTTGGAATCAAGGCGGTCCGATTTCGGAATATTTCAATTTCAAAAAAGATCAAGTCCCCCTAGAGGATGCACAACTTTATCAATCGGATGTAGTTTTCTTCGATGCCTTTGCTCCAAGTAAGCAGCCCGAACTTTGGCATATCGATTCGATTCGAAAAGTAACCGATGCCCTAAGACCGGGGGGAGTACTTACCACCTATTCGGCCATGGGGCAATTCAAACGGGATCTGAAAGAACTGGGACTTTTTGTAGAAAACCCTCCCGGCCCTCCCGGCAAAAAAGAAATGACCAGAGCTTGGAAGATCAATCCAATCCATCCGAGGGGATAATTTTAGTTTTTATTGCAAAATCCTAAGCTTGGCTTAGGATTTGTTTTTCTTCCCCAAAAAGAACAACCATGACGTTTTTATTGATTTTACTCTTGTTTTTCAGTCCATTTCAGGAAGAAAAATTAGGTGGCGCTAAACTGGAAAAACTGGTTAACGAACGGGAAATATTGATGAAGCAATGGCAGTCTTCTGAATCAAAAAAATCAGGCATTTTTGGTAATCGCACCAAAAAAGACATGACAGAGACGAATGAATGGCTCAAACGAATTTTAGCCAAAGACACCCAAATCATTGAAGAACTCAAACTCAGCGGAAGAATCGAAACTGCGGTCATCGGCCAGGAAAAGGATGATTACAAAACAATTACCTTAAGTCTGGAGCAGGATGTACAAGCACTCAAGCGAGCCCTAAATGAGCGCGACAAAACCATAGAGAAAATATCCTCCTCAAGAAGAACCTTTGAATGGAGTACGCTGATATTGTTCCTCAGTACAGTAGGGCTGGGTTATGGAATCTACAGAAATAGAAAAAACACTTAATTAATCCGAATATACTCTCTGAGTGGAAACTCCGTACAATCACCCTCAGAATTTGCTCGCAAACATTCCTCCTGAAATTCGAATTTTCTATTATCCTGAGAAAAAATTAAATCTCCTTTTGGTATTCTAAAGAAATCTACAATCCCAGCACTCAATTCTTCTTTGGGAGCGTAGGGAAGCACATCTGAGTCTGATCCTTCCCCAAAATAAATTAATGCATCGGAGTAATAATATTGAAAGGTATTCCCTTTCAAATTGTACCAACCTTCGGAGATCATTCGGTAGCCTAGTGTCGGGCCAGTTTCTGTTTCTCTCACCGTGTGTTCAACACCCATGATGCTGTCATTCCTGAAAGTCAAAGACTCCACAAACCAAAGTTGATGAGTTTGGTCAAAAGTTCGGTGTTCCCAGGTTCCCAGTAAAGGAGATCTCGGCAGCTCATCTTCTTGGCAAGAGAACAAACCGAAAAGTAGAAATACGAGCGCAAAGGATTGAAAAGTTTTCATAAACGAATAATTGGTTGACATTACGTATTACGCAACTCACTTCTAAAACGATACATTCTCCTCAAATTTTAATTTTTCAATCGTGCCAATCGCGTTTTTCCAGCCTTCGTTTTTTGATCCATCTCACAGAGAATTTCTGCATCCAGGGGAAGGTAAACATCCACCCGTGAGCCGAATTTAATAAAGCCAAACTCTCCTCCCTGCTCCAAAATTGAGCCTTCCTTTACATACCATTTGATCCTTCTTGCCAATGCCCCTGCTATTTGACGGACAAGAATTTTGACTCCATTTTCTGTCTTTAAAACCATAGTGGTTCGCTCGTTTTCCGTACTTGATTTCGGATGCCAAGCCACTAAGTATTTACCGGGATGATATTTGAAAAATTCCACGACCCCTTTAATCGGAGATCGGTTGATATGTACATTGACCGGAGACATGAAAATCGAGATTTGCTTTCGCTTTTCCTTCAAATATTCATCCTCATAAGCCTCCTCAATGACCACAATTTTCCCATCAGCAGGAGCAAAAATCACTCCCTCCTCATTGGGCAGCTGTATGATCGGATTTCTAAAAAACTGGAGAATCAATAAATAAAAAATAATACTAGCAAGCATGCTGACATTAAGCCAAAGCCGCTCATCGGGTAAAAAATAATACAGTAGGTAATTGCCGGCAACCAAAATGATCATCAGCCAAAACAACAAAACACGTCCTTCGCGGTGAATAGTCATAAGCAGATAAATAAGAAAAGGCGTGAAATCACTTTCACGCCTCAAAGATAAGGTATTCTTTCGAATGCTTCCCGATTAGAATCCTCCCCGGAAGGTATAAGTTTTGGCCACTTTATCGATGGCCACGATGTAGGCTGCTATCCGCATGGGCACATCGTATTTTTTGGAAGCTTCATAGACATGCTCAAAGGCATCTTTCATGATTCGGTCAGATCGTCTGTTGACTCGGTCAGCAGTCCACTTGTAGCCGAGACGGTTTTGTACCCACTCAAAATAGGACACGGTCACTCCGCCTGCATTAGCCAAAATATCAGGAACAGCCATAATTCCTTTTTCATTGATGATCGCATCTGCTTTGGCAGAAGTCGGTCCATTAGCTCCTTCTACGATCAGTTTGGCTTTAATTTTATCCACATTCCGAACAGTAATCACATCTTCCACAGCTGCAGGAACCAGCACATCCACATCCAATTCCAAAAGTTCTCCTGGATCATCCAATCGGTCAGCACCTTTAAATCCATCTAAGGTTCCATTGTTTGTGTCGCGATATTCGATTGCTTCTAGGATATTGATGCCATTTTCATTGTAAAATGCGCCTGTATGGTCTGAAATAGCCACAATTTTAAGCCCTCTTTCCTCCAGTAATCGAGCGGCCCAAGACCCTACGTTTCCAAAGCCCTGGACAGCACAGGTGGCTTGGAATGGATTGATTTTAAGCTTCTGCATTGCAGCAAGCGCTGATACCATTACGCCTCGTCCGGTTGCTTCCGTTCGCCCTAAAGAACCTCCCAGAACCAAAGGCTTACCTGTCACGACTGAATTTACGGTCATCCCTCTTGCCCTGGAATATTCATCCATCAACCAGGCCATTTCACGGGGACCAGTTCCCATATCAGGAGCTGGAATATCTTTATCCGGACCAAAAACGTCTATCATTGCCATGGTATAGGCTCTCATCAATCGCTCGATTTCACCTTTGGACATTTCACGGGGATTGCATCGCACCCCACCCTTTCCTCCACCATAGGGAATATCCACTACGGCACATTTCCAAGTCATCCAAGCGGCAAGTGCGCGAACCTCATCAATGTGCACATCCGGGGCAAAACGAATTCCGCCTTTGGCCGGGCCAAGAATATTGGAATGAATTACTCGGATACCTTCAAAAACTTGAATTTTACCATTATCCATCGTTATCGGAAGCGAAACGATCACTTGCTTTGCCGGATTCTTCAAAACATTGTAAACTTCATCCGAAAGTCCCAGCTTTTCCGCTGCAATGTTGAATCGTTCCATCATTGACTCCAAAGGATTTTCTTTATCCTTAATTGGAGCCGGTTCAATGTAAGCCATATTGGGTTTTTATTTGAGTAGTGAAATGCAATGCGAAATTAAGTAGTTTTTCAGATAAGGCAGGATAGAATTAGAAGATTTTCAAAAAAGCGGTAATAAAAGGTGCCGATAATAACAATCCGTCAAATCGATCCATAAATCCTCCATGACCTGGCAATCCCTGACCGGAGTCTTTGATCTCGATCGAACGCTTAAACAAGGATTCAATGAGATCTCCATAGGTACCCGCGATGATAATAATTCCTGCGATAACCAACCACTTCCAATCCTGTATGGTGTGAAAATATCGTGCCACCAAAAATGCCACAGCTATCGCAGAGAAAGCTCCCCCCAGGAAACCTTCCCAGGATTTTTTGGGAGATACCCGCTCAAATAACTTGGTCTTTCCAAACTTGGTTCCTGCAAAATAGGCTCCGGTATCACTAGCCCACAAAATCAATAAACAGCCTAAGATAATTTCATAATGATAGGTCTGATCTACTGAAAAAACCGCCAGATTGATGAGCGAAAAAGGAACCGCTACGTAGAATATCCCCAGGTAGGTAAAAGCCACCCCCGTAAAGGGCTTTTTATCTGTTTTTTTGTAAAGTTTGATAAAGAAGGTTAGTGAGACAATCGGGAAGATCAGATACAAATATTCATTGGGAAATTGCTCCTTTTCAATCAAGAAGGTCAAAGAAAAAATCATCAGGCCTAAAATGGTTCCAAAACTTTTTAGCGGCAACATACCATCTAAGCCACAAAGCTTGTAAAATTCCATTTGAGCAAAGCCCAAAATTGCAGCAAATACCAAAAAATAAGTCCAGTCGGAAAATAGGATTGAAGAAATCACCACCACCGCACCCACTGCCGCAGTAATGGCCCGCTGACCCAAGTTGCTGTAGTTGTTGATATTAAAACGAGATCTCATTCTTGATCAGATTATTGGCTTCTTCGATGGATACTTCATTCACCAAAACTTCATATTGACCCAAAAATTGATAAGCTACCTCTTTTTTGCTTAAAACTACCGCAGCAATTCCATGCTCTTCCAACACGCCCCTGACAATTTCGCAGCGGATTTGCTGAGGACTTTCAAAAACTTTAATCCAATCGTTCATATTCTTGAGGCTTGTTTCTCTTAAAGTAATAGATTCCTCCCAAAAGAACCAAAAATCCCAAAATTGAAAGCGGGTAGGAAAAGGAATCACTTGATTCGATATCAAAGTCAACCATCCCCTGACCCGCTGCATAAACCAAAATTACGGTAAAGGAATTATTGAAAATATGAGCCAATATCGGATAGGTTAAACTCCCGGAGTACACATATAAATATCCAAACAGCGCCCCTAAAAACATCCGGGGGAAAAACCCATAAAACTGCACATGAATCGCAGAAAAAATAATTGCGGTAAGCCATATCCCCAAATGGACAGATCCAGTATATCGATGCATTTTAGGCTGCAAAAACCCTCTAAAGAACACTTCTTCTCCAATGCCTGCCAATACTCCAATCACGAGCACTCCCATAAACAATTCGGGAATGGATTGAAAATCGGTCAGAAACTTGGTCATTTCCATCAACTGATCTTCCATCGCTTTCATCCAACCTTCCAGTCCAGACATAAAACCGGGCAAACTCATTTGCGAATTCCAATACACCAGCAAAGCATTAAAAAACATGGCTCCTAAAGTGATTAACACGGTCAACCCCATTTTTTTGGAATCATAACGTTTCAATTGAATTCCCCATTTTAGATCAGCTCGATCGATCCAACGGATTAAAATCCAAGCTGCCACCCAAAATCCAATACCAGAACCAACTCCCTGCACAAAAAGCATGGCCATTCGGCCATTGGGAACAGAATAATCTCCTGAAAACAAGCCTAGGACCTCATTAAACTCCATATTGAACAAAAATGGGGTCAGTGCTAAAGCTATCCCCTGAAGCAGAATCAGGACTCCAAATGCAACTAAAACTGTGACTACCAGTGACAAAAGCCAATTCTTTCTTTTGGCTATTTCGGATTGGGTTTCGTAAATCTCCATATTTGAGCGTAAATTTACGCCAAATTTAGAATAAGCAGTGGTAAAGATCGGAAAGTTAGAGTTAGGAGAGTTCCCCCTTTTGCTGGCACCCATGGAAGATGTGAGTGATCCTCCCTTTCGTGCAGTTTGCAAACAAAATGGTGCGGATTTAATGTACACCGAGTTTATCAGTTCGGAGGGACTGATACGGGATGCGGCCAAAAGTGTGCAGAAGTTGGATATTTTTGACTATGAGCGCCCCATTGGAATTCAGATTTTTGGAAACGAAATTGAATCCATGCGGGAGGCAGCTGCTATCGCCAAGGAGGCTGGACCGGATATTTTAGACATAAATTATGGCTGTCCCGTACACAAAGTTGCCTGCAAAGGGGCGGGTGCAGGAATCTTACTGGATATCGAAAAAATGGTCTCCATGACCGCTGAAATCGTCAAGGCTGTCAATATTCCCGTGACCGTGAAAACCCGTCTAGGCTGGTCACAGGATACCATCCGCATCGTAGAAGTTGCCGAGAGACTTCAAGATGTGGGAATTCAAGCCATTTCGATTCATGCTCGAACTCGACAGCAGATGTACAAAGGAGAGGCTGATTGGTCTTATCTTAATCTGGTCAAAGAAAATCCAAGACTTCATATCCCTGTTTTTGGCAATGGAGACATCGACTCCCCTGAAAAAGCAGCTGAATACAAGGCAAAGTACCACGTAGACGGCATGATGATTGGAAGAGCATCCATTGGTTATCCTTGGATTTTCAATGAAATCAAACACTACCTCTTGACGGGAGAAAAACTTCCGGGACCAGACTTGGAGGAGCGGATCGCCATAGCAAAAAAACATTTGGACTTTTCGGTAGAGTGGAAAGGGGAAAAGCTGGGAATTCTGGAGATGCGTCGACACTATACCAATTACTTCAGAGGGATGCCCAATTTCAAACCATTCCGAACCGAAATGGTCACTGCAGAAACCTATGAACAGGTCTGTGAAATCCTAGATCAAGTGGCCCATATTTATGCGGATTATGAATTTTAAAATCAGCTAATGACCAAACCTCAGGAATTATTACCTGAGGTCTTTTTTTAGAAAACTTTTATTCTTCTTTGCGCTTTCTTTTACAAAGCTCTCGAATAGTCAACCCAAGCCATGCACAGCTCTGAGAATACCGCTAAAAACTGGGGATTTCTGATCATCCTTGCCCTGATTTGGGGAAGCTCTTTTATTTTGATCAAACGTGGCTTGGGAGTCTTTTCGCCCGGTGAACTAGGAGCATACCGGATTGTAGCTGCAGCGACCTTTCTTTTGCCCCTTTCACTTCCTAGGGTCAAATTTCTAAAAAGTCAGCAAGTCCAAAACTTGATTTTGGTTGGATTGGTAGGCAGCTTTATTCCTGCTTTTTTATTTGCGAAAGCTCAAACCCAACTCAGCAGTTCACTCACTGGAGTACTCAATGCCTTGACTCCACTTTTTGTAGTTATGGTCGGAGCAGTTTTCTTCAAAGCCAGAATCACCCGAAGGAATGCTTTGGGGCTATTGATCGCATTTCTAGGGGTGATCGTACTGGTGATGGTAAAAGAAGGAAACGGGTTTGGTGGTTTCGGGGATATTAATACTTACGCGTTTTTTGTACTGTTGGCCTGTTTATGTTATGGCTTTAACCTCAATCTGATCAAATACCGGTTTGTCGAACTCAAGCCCGTGGAAATCACCGCCATTTCTCTGCTGATGGTCCTTCCCGTTGCCTTGATTTATCTGATGGCAGGAACTCAGTTTGCCTACAAATTAGCCGCAGTAGATGGGGCATGGCGCGCGTTAGGTTACGTGACCTTGTTGGGTGTCTTGGGAACTGCACTGGCCCTAATTTTATTTAACATGATGGTCAAAGTGGCAAGTCCGGTTTTTGCAAGTTCGGTGACCTACCTTATTCCCATTGTCGCTATCCTGTGGGGAGTTTGGGATGGGGAAGTTCTGCTCTTAGGACACTACCTAGGTATCGCAGCGGTAATTTTTGGAGTTTGGATAGGCAATCGCAAAAAATAATCAGTTCGCTTTACTTCTATTTTTCAACTCTCGTTTGCTCATTTCCATAGTAATCACCTCCTCAGGATGCGTCACGGTAGCCTCAACTGGTTTACTTAGCGTGCTGAAATTTTCTTCGATGACAAAGGTTGACGGGAAAATTTCAGCATAGATTTTCCCTTGACTGTTTTTGCTTACTCGGGTACAAATTACGCGGATATGTCTGCCATTTTGGTAATTTTCTCCCGCCGAAACAGCGAGGGGATCGCCTGGAAAAACCTCCTGACCGATTTTTACCAATTGAGAATTGGCTTTCAAAACTTTGAGTTGGGTAAGGGTACCGTCCTGATGATAAATCTCAATAAAATTCTCTGACCTGGAAAAATCCAGGTCATTTTTCCCAGCCGTATAATCCATCTTCATATCCGAAATGTAGCCTTTCCTCGGGGCCAGGATGGTCAGCTCCTCAGGCATAAAAAAGGACACACCAACATGCGCATCATTTTGCTCATCGGGCTGGAGGCGGTTTTCTATGTGAGTCATTGAAACACCCCTGACTTGGGTGCCCGCCGGAAGTGGTATTAGGTAAATGGGTTCCTTTGTTCGCTTTCCATAAATATTCCCTTTGATATAGGCATATCGGAAGGAAAAATTAGTGCTTTGAGAAGAACTTACTCGCTTAAGAGTAGCTACTCGGCTCGTACCTGGGTTTGCAATGCCTATTGGACTACTTCCGCCCACAGGAGTCAGATTCTGTAAATTGGAAAAATCAAACTGCAGCGTGTAAGGAATCGAACTCGTATTTGTCGCAGTGATGATCACATTTCCTTCGTTATCCCGTTCACTTTCAACTTGGATTTGGGCAAAGGAATGAAGAGAAATGAAAATTAAAACAAGTGAAAAAAAAGACTTCATGATAATTTGATATTTTAGCTAAAAATATAGACAGGTAACTACCAATCCAAAAATACCTCAGGTTATTTCATGTGTTTATAATTGATTTTCAAAGGTCACATGGAATCTCGCAATTCTAATCATCCCGGTGTGTGACGGGTACGTCGTGCTCGATTTCATCAATTATTCATGCGCTCCCTCCAGGCATAGGCAAGCATGGGAAGCTGTTGATAGCTATTGATTCCTGCTTTGACACCTTGTGATTTCAAAAACACATCGTTGGTTTTTCGACTAAGTTCGATCGAAAAAGGCTGGTATTGTGCCGTTCGCATCTGAATCGCCTGAATGTCATTTCGGATTCCGATATCAAGATTTTTCAACCAGTCTTTATACCCCTCGGAGTCCATGCGGTAAAAATCCCGAATCTGATACAACAGCAACCTCAAATGCCCCGAATAGCGTAACAGTGGATCTGGAGAATTGGTACTGATTACCCAAGCGATGAAATTGGCTTCCCCCTCATCAGTGACTCCGTAGCTGTGCGCCATTTCGTGAGCGACCGTAAAAGGCTGCTCTAAAGGATGAAGTGTGGGATCAATATAACTTTCTCCTGTAAAAGGAAAATAAATACCTAAAATTCCCATTTTTCGCATGAATCCCGGTGGAGGAAAAAGTTTGGTCCTAGGATTCCCTGTGAAATTCAACCCCAGCAACTCCAAGTTTTCATGCATATTTTCCCTGACCACCTGCTCCAAATCCGAGTAGCCTAAAATCTCCTCAATGGCGATTGTATCCCTGGTCAATTGATAGCGATTTTGTCGTGCCAATCGATGGGTAATTTGAATTTCTTGGGTCAGTTTATCCAAATTCAAAGCTTTTGGCTCCAACCCTAACTGTCTAAAAACTGGCACCCTATGGTAATTATACCCCCACAAGACCAAGAAGAAAAAAATCAATCCTCCTGCGAAATTCAAAAAAGCCCGAAGAGTGAACAGGGACTTTCGTTTCAAACTGTTCTTTTTTCTTAGAAGAAGGATAAACCTCCCCAACAAAAAAAAGATCAAGAAAATAAATAAATAGACGCTGGGAAAAGGAAGATTTCCCAGCGTCAAATCAAACACATTCCTGATCACAGGAAAAAAAGTGTGTGAATAGATTTCTTCGGTAGCTTCAGGGTGACGAATGGCTAGCCATCGAATTCCCAGGGCCAAAAGTCCTAAAATGGCCCAAGACCAGTCTTTTTTGGCCATAATGCTAGGATCAAACTCCCTCGGCCTCTACCTCTTTAACCTCAGGAAGCATTCGAGTCAATAAATTCTGAATGCCCGCTTTTAAGGTAATCGTACTGGAGGGACATCCCGAACAGGACCCCTGCAATAATACTTTTACCACGCCGTCCCTAAACGAATGAAAGACAATTGCTCCACCATCCTGCTCTACTGCCGGACGAATATATTCATCAAGGATACCTTTGATTTTCTTCACGACTTCTGAGTCACTTTCGTCAAATAGTGGATCTTTGTCAAACTTAGCTGTCACAGCTTTCTTGCCACTTTCCAAATATTGTTTGATATGATCTCTGATAATGGTCTGGATTTCTGGCCATTCGACCTCATCTGACTTGGTCACCGTAACAAAATTGGAAGCGATGAAAACGCGCTTAACAGCGGCAAAATTAAACAGCTCCTGAGCCAAAAGACTGTTTTCAGCACTTTCCAAATCAGGATAGTCGAAACTTACCCCGTCTTCTGTCAACATGAAATTAGCTACAAATTTCAAGGAATTCGGGTTGGGATTTGCCTCCATATAGAGGTGAACAGGTTTGGCTTGAGCTTGAAGCATAATCAGTTTCTTTTTTGATGATACAAACCAAAGTTGTGGTCGAAAGTTCCTATTCCGACTTCCTTTTTTTTATTGAGTTGGGTTTTGGCCGGTTGCCGCATACCAAATTCCCCCATAAAGATGCTTTAAAAAATCCGCGTCCTGATACGCCGACTCTACGTGCCCCAAAGCGGTATAAAAGACTCGACCGCCATCAAACTCATGGTACCAAGCCATCGGATGGCTTGCACCCATGGGTCTTGCAGCCTCATAAGTTGTTTCATCGGCATTGATCAGCACCTTGATATTGGGATTAATATCACGGAATTCATAAAGCTCATCAGTCCAAAGCCAATTTTTGGGAAGATGCCATGTGGAAGGGTGACTTGGATCCATCACTTGAAGCCTTAGGGTCTGCTGCTGAGGATGTGCCAAAAAATACGCTCCGATCAATTGATTGTACCAAGGCCAATCGTATTCGGTATCGGTCGCAGAATGGATCCCTACTACGCCTTTCCCACTCTGAACAAATCTTTGAAATGCAGCTTTTTGCTCCTCATTTAGAATTGTTCCGGTTGTACTCGCTAAAATAATTACATCAAATTTCGATAGATTTTCATCCGTAAAATAACTGGCATCCTCGGTAGTATGAACCGAAAAAACCTGATCCTTTGCCATTTTTTTTAAAGCAACCACAGCATCTGGGATGGATTGATGACGAAAGCCAGCTGTTTTACTAAACACCAAGGCTCTAAATTGTTGAGCTTGAAGGTCAGTCATGAAAAAAAAGCCGATCATGGCTAGGATCAAATTGAATTTTAGTTTCATAGGTTTATTGGGTTTGATGTTAGAATCAAAAACCAAAGTACAAAATGGATAGGGTGAAAACCAACTTTTTATGTAATCGGCAAACAGAGGCTACTGATCAAACCACCATTCTGGGATTTCGTTGCTACTGTTGCCAAATGCATTACAATTTCTACAGGTTTGCGGATAGTCTATCACAGGTTTGTTTGGGTCATAGAGACAAACCTCCTCCAGCTCAAAAGGAACATCGGCCAAGGTGGTATAAATCCTCTTTTGGGATACTCTCGCTACCTCGACATAGCCCAAAACCTGCTCGTTTTCATCCTCGACATTGACAATATTTCCCCGGATAGGGGCAGGCGGCGTATCGAAAACAGAACCCGTATTATTAACCAATTCCCGAACATTTCTCCAGTATTCAAAAGCAGATTCGCTTAAACTAACCTGCCTGATGGTAAAATAATGCCTGCTGAGAAAAGATTGATCCACCTGTCTTTTGGCCAAAAGTTGCCGCCCTCCTAGGGCAGTTTCACTTAAGGACTCTCCATTTAACAGTGGGATTCGCTCCGGATCTGGGGTTTCAAAAACAAAACAAAGCGGAGGTGCTTGATTAAACGGGTTGGGAAAAAAGGTTAACTGCCAAAAATAAGCCTCCGAGACTTCCCATTTCAAATAATAGGGTTCTGAGGTATCCGGTAAGGTAACCTCTGAGTAAATTGAGATCATAGCCAAATCGGGAGTTCCATCCAATTCCCCACGACTAAATTCATAACTCAATTCATCCGAACCTACCGCCGAAGGTAATTCTTCTGGGCTACTTCGGTAGATTTTTCCATTTACTCGGATCTCGACCCCATAAGCGACCCCGTTCAAAATCGGAACATTCCGATCCAACTCATACCTTCCTTCTGATCGATGAATAAAGGGCACAAAAGAATTATCACTCCCTATTAAAAAAACTTGGGCATTGGTTACCGGTCTGGGCAAATCATTCAAAACCAAGTAATCTCCCGAAGGAAGCGGCTGACGGTCTTCCGAGGTAGTTGATGAAAGGTAAATGGTCTTTTCCTCGGCAAGATTGGTAATTTGCCCAAAAACAATTAGTTTTCCTACTTGACGATTTAAAGGAAAACTGATTTGCTCTACGCAGGCAAAGGGAAAACAAATCAATACCAGCAATAATCCAATCCAAATTTTCTTAGTCATTACCATCTCCCCCAAAATTTAAAGTATACGTAATCGATGGGAATATCGAACCCAAAATAGCCAAACGATAAGGCCGGAGCTGTCTGCTATCCCCATCTTTTTGCCAAAAAACGGAATAAGCATTTCTTCTCCCCAGCAAATTGTAAATGCTAAAATTCAAACTGTCCCCCTTTTTGGCAAAAACCTTTTCGACGGTATAGGATAGATCGATTCGGAAATAATCGGGTATTCGGTATCGGTTTCGTTGACTATATTCTGGGATAATCAACTCATTAATAATATAGCTGCTATTAACTGCACTTACAGGTCGTCCCGTACTGTAGTTTACCGTAAAATTAAACAGGCCTCTTGGGTAGATTTTATGGCTTAAAATAAAATTAACTTCGTGCGGTTTGTCATAATTAGAAGGAAACCAAGCTCCCCCATTAATTTGCTTGTCTGCGAACTGTTCCTGACTTCTAAAAAATGCCCTCGAATAGGTATAAGCCAGCCAACCGGTCGTTCGTCCAAAATTCTTTTTAATCAAAAACTCACCACCGTAGGCTTCGCCCTCCCCAAATACAAGCTCGGTTTCTAAATGCGGATTGAGAAAAATCTGGGCAAAATCCCGATACTCTACCTGATTTGCTGATTTTCGATAAAAGAAATCCATTGAATATTCCCATCGGTTTTCCCTGCTGTTTTTAAATATTCCCAAAGAAAAATTATCCGACCGTTGAGGAGCAATATATCGGGTACTCAGCTGCCATAAATCAATGGGGGTAGGACCAAATGTATTACTAATTGATTGAATGTATTGAAATAGGCGAGAATAGCTACCTTTGATCGAAGTGCTACCAGTGATCGAATGGCGAACGGAAATGCGTGGCTCCAAACCGGAATAACGCTGTATAATTCCGGTTTCTGGGGAAGAACCAGTAATTTGGTCTGCTGTCAATCGGTCGACAAACCGATATTGATACACCGTATCAGGTCCAAATTGCTGGTAATTACTCCAGCGTAGACCCGCAACCAATCCAGTTTCTGGACTTAAATCCCATTCCAAACTTGAAAAAAAAGCAATTTCTCCGCCCTGCTCCTTTCCTACTCGCTCCGGTAAGATGGAAGATTGGGAATGGTAAGGGCTTCGGCGCTCATCTTTTCCTCGGTATAAAATCCCCTCAATTCCAGATTGAATTGAAAGTTCTTCGTTAGCCCAAGTGGCGGAGATCTTTCCCTGCTGATACCGCATTCCATTGCTGACACTTGCTGCATCCAATCCCTCCGGGTCAAAAAAGGAATTGTCAAAATCCCCATCTGCAAATAAGGCCTGGAAGGCCCAGTTTTCTCCAAGAATCCCTCGGTAGCGCAGCGAACTCACTCGGTTGGCCCAATCATACCCAAAATTATCCGAGAACTTGAAATAATCTCCTGTCATCAAAGTGTTTACCTCCAAACTGTGACCTTGCCTAATTCTCCAACTCACCCCCAAATAACCATCATAAAAATCCAGTTGGGAGTTTTGAATATCAAAATCCTGCACCTGCCTAAGTAGCCAATTGGTATTGGAAATTCTTCCTCCAAAAATCACACTTACTTGGTCTTTTTTCAGCGGTCCTTCCAAGAGTAATTTACCATTGGAACTACCCAAGCCGACTTGGCCTCGCCAGTCTTCCAAATTTCCTGGACGCATCTGAATATTCAATGCCGAACCTGTTCTTCCCCCAAAGCTTGAAGGAAGATTCCCTTTGTACAAAGTGAAGTTTTCTGTAACATCGGTATTAAATCCAGAAAGAAACCCCAGCGCATGGTTGGAACTGAGCACGAGTGCCTCATCCATCAACAGCAAGTTTTGATCAGTTTTGGCACCGCGAACATTGATACCTGAAGTACCTTCCCCTACCGAACTGACCCCTGGTAACAGCTGTAGTCCTTTAAAAATATCAGCTTCTCCAAGAAAGGCAGGAATAGCTTTTAATTCCCGAGTAGTCAATTTGGTGATTCCGGTAATGGGATTTCTTACGTTTCGGTCCGGCTCCTCGGACATCACCACCACCCCATCCAATTCAAAGTTTTTCTCCTTCATTTTCAAATTGACTACCCCATTGTCAAAAAGGAAAATAGTCGTGGCTACGGAAATTTTGGAAACATGCCTAAAAGTAACGCGATGTTCACCAGGGGTTAAAGCCAAATAATATGTTCCAAAGCGATCCGAGCTAACCCCAGTATAGAGTCCATCTACATGGATCCCCACCCCTTCAACTGCGTCTTGGCTGTCGATATCCAAAATTTTCCCCGTCAAAATATAGGATTCCGGATGAGGCCCTTCGATTTTGCCGAAAGTAAACCGAAGGGAATCTGAGTCAGTCTGTGAAAAGCACATGCCTGCATTCAAAAGAAAAGCCGAAAGAAAAAAAATTCGCTTAAAACACATAAAATTCATATTTGCTTGAAATATTGGAATTTTAAGCTTCTAAATCAACGTTTTATTGAAGTAGAAAGAAAACAGGTAGGCCAAAACGGCCGCTTTTCTTAACGGGTTCTAGTTAGTTCAGAACAAAAGAATGGATTTTTTTAGGACAAAGTCTCTTAATTTAACATCTCCCGATCAACTCAGTCATTATTTTTGCCATGATAGGTTCTGCTTTGGCTGCGGCTTCGAGCACATCCTTAATGCTGACTTCTTTGATTTTGCCTTCTACCCCTAGATCTGTAATGGCCGAAATCCCAAAAACTTCCAAACCAGCCTGTTTGGCCACGATCACCTCGGGAATAGTGCTCATGCCAACCGCATCTCCTCCTATAATTCGAAGGTATTTGTATTCGGCGGGAGTCTCTAGATTGGGCCCGGTCACTCCCACATAGACACCAGTATGCAACTTTAAACCTAATTCTGAACCGATTTCCAATGCCATTTTAATCAGTCGTTTCGAATAGGCTTCGCTCATATCCGGAAATCGCGGACCAAACTCCTCCGGACTGGGACCTCGAAGTGGATTTTCGGGGAAAAGATCAATATGATCACTCAAAATCATTACTTCTCCGACCTCCTGTGCCGGGTTGAGTCCTCCGGATGCATTGGAAACAAAAAGTCGTTTGGCACCCAACTCCTTTGCCACGCGAACGGGAAAAGTTACTTGCTTCATTGCATATCCCTCATAATAATGAAACCTTCCCCGCATGGCAACCACACTTTTTCCATTTAGCTTTCCAAACAATAATTTCCCAGAATGGCTCTCCACAGTAGCCACTGGAAAATGTGGAATATCTGCGTAATCCACCTCTAAATCCACCTCAATTTGGTCCCCCAACCTACCTAATCCAGTACCTAAAATGATTAGGTTTTCTACGGCTTCAGGATGAAGATTTTTTAAAAAATTGCTGGCCTCGCTGATTTGAGTCAAATAGTTCATAGGATATCTCAATTTTGGACGGTAAAGATAGGAATCTTGGACTATCTACGAACTTTTACCCCACTTAGCTTGTATCACTTTCAAATTATTTTGAAAAATGATCAAAATCATCGTCGGGACAAACCGAAAAAATTCAGTCTCCAGAGTAATCGCCTCAATCTACCAAGAGGTTTTGAATGAAAAAGGACAAGAATCGGAAATTTTAGAATTGAAAGACTTGCCAGAGGATTTCTCCCACACAGCATTGTATGAAAACTCTGGAAAAAATAAAGATTTTAATGATTTTCACGACCGAATAGCAGCAGGGAAAAAGTATGTTTTCATAGTCCCTGAGTACAATGGATCTTTTCCGGGAATACTGAAAACCTTCATTGATGGGATGACCTATCCCAATACTTTTAGAAATAAGAAGGCCGCTCTGGTTGGCCTTTCTTCAGGTATCGGAGGAGGTGGCATCGCATTGAGCCACCTCACCGATATATTTCATTACTTGGGAATGCATGTTCTTGCTCTCAAGCCAAAGCTTGCCAAAATCGAGCAAAATATGTCAGATAACCTGCTCACCAACAGGCTGTATACAGAACTACTGCACACCCAAGCTGAAATGCTGATTGAATTTTAACCTTAATCTACGTTGTCGTGTAGAAATCGGTTATTCCCCAGAATTTCATTGTCATCGCTGACATTGAATTTACTGATATTATTCTCTGAACTATGGGTAGGCTCACTGAGAGAAACATTTTTCCTCAAGTAGGCAGGCACTTCCAGTTTTTCTTTCAATTCCTCAGGGGTAGGATTAATGGACCTGCTACCCTTCAGTTTTTCAAATCGCTCATGCGCCCGCTGAATAGCTTTCTGCTTCATCTGCTCGTAATAGTCATTGGCATATCCGGGCTTGACTGGTTCTGATTTTTCAGATTTGGCAGGCGTGGTATTTTCTTCAACTTCTTCTTCATACAGGTCATGGACAATCTTCTCCGGAGCACTTGGCTTTGCCTCAGGCTTAGACTCCACTTTTTTGAAATCGAACGTAAATGACTCTTGCTTTGGAGCAGGCATGGTAGGTTCCTGCTCCATTTTTGCAGGCGCTGGATTTTTTGGACTATTGAAAATAAAGGTATTTCCAATCGGTTCCTCTTTGACTTTTTCAGATTTTCCCGAATCCAAATTGATTACTGTTTTCACATCCCCCTCTTCCACTTTTGGTTCAGGTTTTGG
Source organism: Algoriphagus sp. (assembly GCF_024305035.1). Lineage (GTDB taxonomy): Bacteria > Bacteroidota > Bacteroidia > Cytophagales > Cyclobacteriaceae > Algoriphagus. The sequence goes on along the minus strand of NZ_JAMWZB010000023.1, from coordinate 34,048 downwards.
AGTTGCTGGAGCGAGAGCAGCTTTTGTTTCTTGCTCTACTTTGGGAAGCGTACCCGAAAGTCTATCCATTTCAAATCCCGTCGCAATGACAGTCACCCGGATAGCCTTACCTAGTTCAGGATCAATACCCTGGCCAAAAATCACCTCAGCATTGTCTCCTGCTTTTTCCTGAATGTATTCTGTGATCTCACTTAACTCATCCATTGAAAGTTCTTCATCCTCGCCAGACATAATAGAAAGGAGAATTTTCTGAGCACCTTTGATATCGACATTGTTAAGAAGAGGAGAAGAAATCGCAGCTCCAGCTGCCCGAATTGCACGACCTTCGCCTTCCTCGGTTGAAGAACCCATTACCGCCGCTCCAGCTTCCTTCATCACAGTCTTCACATCTTCAAAGTCCACATTGACATCCTGATGAATCGTAATGATCTCCGCGATCGATTTAGCCGCTGTGGTCAAGATATCATCCGCTTTTCCAAAGGCCGTACGGATTGCCAAATTACCGTAGATTTCTCGAAGTTTGTCATTTAAAATAACCAATACCGTATCACAGTTTTCGCGAAGCGCTTCGATGCCGGACTGAGCGACAGACATTTTCTTTTTACCCTCAAACATAAATGGGGCAGTCACAATGCCTACCGTAAGAATGTTGAGTTCTTTTGCAATTTTAGCGATAATAGGAGCTGCACCTGTACCGGTACCTCCCCCCATTCCTGCGGTAATGAATACCATTTTGGTGTTATCGGCCAAAAGCTCCCGGATTTCATCCTGAGATTCAATGGCCGCATTTTTCCCCTGTTCAGGATTAGCTCCGGCACCTAGACCTTCGGTTAGATTTGCACCGAGCTGAAGCCTAAGCGGAACTGGACTGGATTTTAGCGCTTGTGCATCGGTATTGACTACAACAAACTCTACGTCTTTAATTCCCTGAGCAAACATGTGGTTTACGGCATTGGAGCCGCCTCCACCCACACCGATTACCTTGATAATCGATTTTTGATTTTTTGGAAGATCAAATCTGTAATCTTTCATGTTATCTGACATATTTATTGTATTGGTGAATTAGAATTTCGTATTGATAAGGAATGAGTAATAAGGGAAATAAGCAGCAGGACCGCTTATCTCCCCCAATCATAAGCCCTAGTAATCGTTATCGTCTCCGATATCATCGTGAATGATGCTTTTGAGCTTGTCGCCGATGTTTCGGAAAATATCTTTTGGATTAAATTCTTTTTTAGATTTTCGGATGGTATTCCCACCATTGGCGATTCGTTTGTTATAGTTTTCCTCTCGGTCATCCAGTGCCTTGAATCCGGCCAAAACAAGCCCTACAGAAGTGGCATACATGGGACTTTTGACTTCATCGATCACTGATTTTCCAAGGTGTTCATTGGGATATCCGATTCGGGTATCCAATCCAGTGAGGTATTCGAAAAGCTGAGAAATACACTGAAGCTGAGAACCTCCTCCAGTGATGACTATCCCCCCTGCCAGTTTATTGTAATGGTGGCTTTGCATGATTTCATTCTGAACGATCTCGATGATTTCCTCCATTCGTGCCTGTATGATAGAAGCCAAGTTCCGTATAGAAATTTCTTTCGGAGGCCTGTTTCTTAAACCGGGAATAGAGACAATTTCATTGGGATTTGCTTCCTCAGCAATTGCCTTACCAAAGCGGGTTTTCAGCAACTCGGCTTGATTTTGCATCACCATGCAGCCCTCTTTAATGTCTTTAGTAATGATGTTACCACCCAGCGGAATCACAGCGGTATGGCGAATAATATTCTCATAAAAAATCGCAATATCCGTCGTACCTCCACCGATATCCACTAGACAAACCCCTGCTTCTTTTTCCTCATCACTAAGAACGGAAAGGGAACTCGCTAAAGGCTCTAGGATCAACTGCTTGGAAGTTAAATCCGCTCTGCGAACACAGCGATTAATGTTATTTATGGCGGTAGTTTGTGCGGTAATGATATGAAAATCGGCCTCTAGCTTAGATCCAGACATTCCTACAGGATCTTTGATTCCTCCTTCATAGTCTACCGTGTATGCCTGAGGCATCACATGGATGATCCGGTTACCCGGAGGCACAAGGATGTTTTCCATTTCGGAAGAAAGTCTCCGCACATCTTCAACAGTAATCTCATCTTCGGTCGGGGGACGCATGATGCTTCCACTTTGAATTTTGCTTTGGATATGCTGACCGGCAATCCCAACAATTACCTCGGCGATTTCCACATCCGCCATTTCAGATGCTTCTTCCACAGCTTTTTGGATGGCATGGACAGTCTTGTCTATATTGGTCACCACGCCTCTTTCCACTCCATCAGAGACCGCCTTTCCCATACCGAGAACCTCCAGTTTTCCGTATTCATTTTTCCGACCTACGATGGCACAAATTTTTGTGGTACCGATGTCCAAACCGACAATTAATTTTTCGTTTTCCATATCCAAGCTATTATTCACAAACTATTTGATCCTTAAATTTTACACTGACCCGATCATAGGCATCCCAACCTTTTCTCGGGAGAATTTCCTCGTAGAAAATTTTGACTCGATTGAACTTGTCCTCAATATTCCTTGCATCTCCAAAATCGATCACCTGACTGCCTACCTGCTGATACATTCGAATAGTTGTTGGAGAATTGATCTCCAAACTGGTGATTTGGGCCCTCCAAAATTCATCTTCTGAAATGAAGTGAATCAAGTCCATCAACTCTGGCATTTCACTGGCCACATCTCCCTTTTCCATTAATTTTTCGGCATGAGCCCCCTCCAGAATTAATACTCGGCTAGTATAAGAAGGTGAGGTAGGAACCACTTTTCCCTCGCTGGTAATATAACCGTCCGCAGCAGTGGGCCGAGCAATCCGAGCGATTGGCTGATATTGATTGATTCGAAGATGAAGAATCCCCTTCTGCCCGACAGTGGCCTCGGTCAATTTAACGAAGGGGTGACCTGAAATTCGATCTTCTATACTTTTAAGTGGAATGTCCTCCAGCCTCAACCCGACTTTTAATTCTGGAAAAGCCTCTTCGATTATTTTCCTTACTTCGGATTCTTCTACGAAATACACCCCACTTTCTCCATCAATTGATACTTCCAGACCTTGATAGGTCTTGTACAAACTTTGTTTCTCGACAAAGCCAATAAAGCCAATCAATACCAGACTGAGTGTTACGAATGTCACGACCTTTTTTAACCTGGCTTTCTTCATGCTTCATTGAGGTTTGTACGTGAACGTGTCCATTTGGCTATAGCAGGGACCAATCGATCAATATCACCAGCTCCAAGTGTCACCAACAATTCAGGGTCCCTTGCCTCTAAAAGGCCCATCAAGTCTCTTTTTTCTACCACCTGCTTTACTTGAGACTGAATTCCGTCCAAAAGCAAACTAGAATCTACACCTGAAATGGGGAGCTCCCTTGCAGGATAAATTTCTAAGAGAATGACTTCATCGGCCAAGGAAAGACTCTCGGAAAATTGCGGTGCAAAATCTCGCGTCCGAGTAAATAAATGAGGCTGAAAAACCACGGTCAGATACTTAGTCGGAAACATTGCTCGGACAGAACTTAGAAATGCCCTGATCTCTTCGGGATGATGTGCGTAGTCATCAATGAAGATTTTCCCTCCTTCATTTACATGAATTTCAAATCGTCTTCTTACTCCTTTAAATGTGCTCAATGCCTCACGGATCTGATCCGGATGAATTTCATTAGTTAAAGCGATGCTGATGGCTACTAAGGCATTTTCCACATTGTGAAACCCTGGAATGAAAAGCTCCAAGCCTTTGATGCTGACTTTAGGACTAACAAAATCAAAGACAAAAGAACCTGGTCTCGCTTGAATATTATCGGCGTGAATGGCTTCACTTCGTAGGCCGTAAATTGTCAATCTCTTGGATGGAAGGGCTTCCGAACCCATTTTTTGAGCAGCATTTTGTTGAATATACAGACGCCCTTTTTTCTTTAATTTTTTAATGAATTCCTTAAAACCATCGAGCAAATGATCCTCATCCCCATAAATATCCAAATGATCCGCATCAACACTGGTAATGACCGATTCATTGGGATTGAGTCGCAGGAAAGAGCGATCAAACTCATCTGCCTCAACTACCATTACAGGTTCTCCTTTTTGCTTATGAAGAACAAGGTTGGTTTGATAATTTTGGGTAATCCCACCCAAAAATGCCACGATTGATCTGCCAGATGCTTTGAAAATATGGGCAATCATGGAGGAGGTAGTCGTTTTTCCATGAGTACCGGCAACGGCTATACTGTAGTGGTTTTCAGTCAGCAATCCTAAAACTTCCGAGCGCTTTTTCAATGTGAATTGCTCTTCCTGAAAAAATTGCAAAAGTTGCAAATCTTTAGGTACAGCAGGGGTCCATACTACCAATACTTTAGTCTTCTCAGCCAAAAACGACTTGGGCAGCAATTCTGAATTATCCTCAAAACTAATTTCAATTCCTTCTGCAATGAGTTCATCAGTCAATGGCGAAGGTGTTTTATCATAACCAGCGACGGCATAGCCTTCCTTTCGGAACCAACGGGCTAGGGCACTCATCCCGATCCCACCGATACCCAGAAAATAAACGCTATGTATATTTTTAAAACTCACGCTACTAGTTTTTCAATTTCATTTATAATGGCTTCGGCCGCCTCCGGCTTTGCTAGACTTTTTATATTTTTTCCGAGATTTCTTTCGAGCTCAGGATCTCCCATGACTCGGTCAATGGTCGATTTTAATTGCCCAACCGCTTCGGCGTCCTTTAAGAGCAAGGCGGCCTGGTGATTGACAAAAGCCATGGCATTCTTGGTCTGATGATCTTCGGCCACATTGGGTGAAGGAATGAAAATGACAGGTTTGCCGACTAGTGCCAGTTCCGAAACTGACAAAGCACCTGCTCGGGAAATAATTACATCAGCAACCGCGTAAGCCAAATCCATTTCGCGGATAAATTCTCTTAACTGAATATGCGCTAAGCCCGATTTTTCCACTTCTGAGCGCATTTCTTTAAAATAGAATTTACCCGACTGCCAAAGCACTTGATAACCATCTCGGTCAAAATCTGCCATGTCCTTTAGGACTCCTTGATTCAGCGTTCTCGCACCCAGTGATCCACCCAGTATCAAAACCGTTTTACGTTCTGAATCCAGTCCAAAATGTTGCAGTGCTTTTTCACGCTTTCCATCCAACTTCAATAAATCCTTTCGCACAGGATTTCCGGTATAAACCAAATTCTGAATTGGGAAAAACTGCTCCATGTCTGGATAGGCTACGCATATTTTCTTGGCCCTTTTTGCCAGAATTTTATTAGTAAGCCCCGCATAGGAATTTTGCTCCTGAATCAAGGTGGGGATACCTTTCTTTTGAGCAGCATACAAAACCGGTCCGCTTGCATATCCTCCTACACCAATGACCACATGAGGATTGAACTCCTTCACAATCTGGAAAGCTTTTCGAAGGCTTTTAAATAACTTGATCGGAAAGCTGAGATTAGCTACTGTCAAGCTTCGCTGAAGACCAGCCACCGGCAATCCAATAATGGGAAAACCTGCTTCAGGCACTTTTTGCATTTCCATTTTGCCCAAAGCTCCTACAAACTGAATCTCCGTATCCGGATGACGTTCCATCCAGGCATTGGCTATCGCAATGGCTGGATAAATATGCCCGCCAGTCCCTCCTCCGCTGATCAATAGACGATATGTAATAGGCGTACTCACTTAGGCTATTTTCATTTTAGGTCTATGCATGGCAGAACCTGTCTGCATTTCATCTTGGTGATCTCCGCGGCTAACACTGAGAATGATCCCCAGCGAAATCCCGGTAAAGACCAAGGAAGTCCCGCCCATACTTAGCAAAGGCAAGGGTAATCCTGTGATCGGTCCCAATCCTACCGCCACAGCCATATTAATCAGGGCTTGAATCACCAGCGCAAAGCTCAACCCAGCTGAAAGAAGCCCTCCAAATGCTTTATTTGAATTGGCCACTATCCGCATCCCTCGATACAGCAAAGCCAGGTAGAGAAACAAAACTGTCACGCCTCCGATCATGCCATATTCTTCGATAATAATCGCATAGATAAAATCAGAATAAGGGTGAGGTAGTGAATTGCGCTGCTCCGAATTTCCGGGACCTTTTCCTGTCACACCACCGGTTGCAATCGCGATGTATGACTGTTCGGCTTGGAAAGGAATTTTACTTTCATCAGAATAAGAAGCGGTAAAATCTTCAATTCGAGAACGGAAGGTGTCTCCCCGCTGTCCGAGAAAAATAGCAGCGGTCAATCCCAAAACGCCCACCATCACCACCATTACCAAATATTTAACCGGAACACGACCGATAAACATGATCAAAAGGCAGGTACAAAGCAATAAAATGGCTGTGGACATATTAGCCAGCCCGATTAATGCACAAATGAATCCAATAGCGATAATAATGGGCAAGAATGTAGATTTGAAATCTTTGATGTTGTTTTGGCGCTTGGCCAACATGGCAGCAAGAGCAGCGATCAAGGCTAACTTTGCCAAATCTGAAGGCTGAAAAGCTTGATTGATTACCGGAATGGTCAGCCAACGATTGGCTTCATTGATATTAGAACCAAAAAGGTAAGTAATCAAAAGGAGCGGCATGGACAAATACATGGCTAATCGAGCATAAAGCGCATAGCTTCTATAAGGTACTTTATGGGCAAACCACATCACCACCAAAGAGGCAAAAACTAAAGCAGCGTGTCTAAAAAGGTACAACTCGGTATTGCCTCCGGCATACTTGTAAGCCAAAGAGCCCGTGGCCGAATACACGACCAGAATACTGAAAAGAGACAGCAAGATCACGATGGCCCAGATAATCGGGTCACCCTTGAAATGCTCATCTATCCAAGTTTTAAACTGGTTCATGCGTTTAATTCTATTTTTAATTTTTGTACCGCTTCCCGAAACTGATTACCGCGATCTTCATAGTTTTTAAATAAGTCAAAACTGGCACAGGCAGGAGAAAGCAATACCAAGCCTTGACTACCGGCGAGCTCTAGGCCTCGACGCACTGCTTCTTGAATATCCTCTGTTTCGCTGACCTCAGGAATGACCTGCTCAAAAGCAGTTTTTAACTTTTGATTTTCTTTTCCCAAGCAGATCAAGGCTACGACCCGATTTTTGACGAGTTCTTTTAGTCTGGTATAATCATTCCCCTTGTCCACTCCACCGGCAATCCACACGATGGGTTGATCAAAGCTTTCCAATGCATAAGTGGTTGCCTCCACATTGGTACCTTTACTGTCATTGATAAACCGGACACCATCCACTTCACCGACAAACTCCATCCGGTGAGGCGCGTTTTCAAAGGATTGGATTCCAGCTTGGATTTGCTCTTGGCTCGCACCTGCGATGCGTGCAGCCGTGAGGGCAAAAAGCGCATTCAGCTGATTGTGCTTTCCTTTAATGGAGAGTACATTGGCCGGAACCCGTATTTCCTCGCCTTTGAGACGAATCACAAATTCACCATCCTGAACGAATGCTCCATTTTCCACTTCATGTTCCAGCGAAATCCATAATTTCTGGGAGCGAATTTTCTGACGGTTAATCCCCGTTTTACTGCCTTCATCTTGAGCATGAAAAATGGAATAGTCTTTTTGCTTTTGGGCTTGAAAAAGCCTGAATTTAGAAGCGATGTAGTGATCAAATTGATACTCGTATCGATCTAAATGATCGGGGGTGATATTGGTCAAGATGGCCACATCTGGTCGAAAGGCCTGCATTCCATCTATCTGAAAGCTACTACACTCGATCACCCACCAGTCATGATCTCCTTGAATCAGCTGACCTGCCCAGCTTTTGCCTACATTTCCTGCCAACCCCACATCGATTCCAGCAGACTTCAAAAGATGATAGGTAAGTAGTGTAGTGGTGGTTTTTCCATTAGTTCCGGTGATGGCGATGGTTTTTCCATTGGAGAAATGATGTGCAAATTCCAATTCATCAACCACCGCAATTCCTTTGTCTAGTGCTTTGCTGATAATTGATACTTGATTGGGGATTCCCGGACTTTTGATAATCATATCTGCGTCGAGTACTTTTTCTTCCGAATGCCCCCCCTCTTCATAAGGGATACCATTCGCTTCAAGGAGGTTTTTACGTTCCGCTGATATCATTCCCTTTTCAGAAACAAAAAGGCCATACCCCACCCGCTTGGCTAGCATTGCTGCTCCCAATCCGCTTTCTCCGGCTCCTATGATGGCGATGGTTTTCATTTGTTTCTTATCTCAATTTTAACGTGGCCAAGGTGATGACTGCAAGGAGTATCCCTACGATCCAAAACCGCGTGACAATTTTTGCTTCCGGTATATTTTTCTTTTGATAGTGGTGATGAAGTGGTGACATCAGGAAAATCCGTTTACCCTCCCCGTATTTTTTCTTCGTGTACTTGAAATAGCTCACTTGCATCACGACGCTGAGATTTTCGATGACAAAAATTCCGCACATGATCGGAATGAGAAGTTCCTTGCGCAGGGTCAACGCCAAAACCGCAATCACTCCTCCTAGCATCAGAGATCCCGTGTCTCCCATAAAAACCTGAGCCGGATAGGCATTGTACCAAAGAAACCCGATACAAGCTCCAATAAAAGCAGAGGCAAAAATCACTAGCTCCCCAGAGTTGGGGATGTACATGATGTTGAGGTATTGGGAGAAAATGGCATTTCCGCTTAAGTAGGCAAAAATTGCAATGGTCAACCCGATAATTGCCGAGGTACCCGCTGCCAATCCATCGATCCCGTCAGTGATGTTGGCGCCATTGGAAACAGCGGTAATGATGAAAATTACCACCAAAATGTAGAGTACCGGAGTCATGCTTTCTCCTAAAAAGCCCAAAATAACTTCGTAATCGAGCTCGTTATTTTTGACAAAAGGAATGGTAGTCCTGGCGACTTTTACATCTTGGTAGGCCGGAGTTTCAACCACCCCTTCCTCAATGGAGACAGGATTTTGAAATTCCCTAATTACCACATCTTCATGGAAATAGAGTGTTCCTCCGACTATAATCCCAATGCCTACCTGACCGATGATTTTGAATTTTCCTGCAAGTCCTTCTTTGTTTTTACGGAATACTTTGATGTAGTCATCCAAAAAGCCAATTCCGCCTAACCAAACCGTAGTCACTAGGAGCAGAATAATGTAGATATTATCTAAATCGCCAAAAAGTAAGGTCGGGATCAAAATTGCAGCAATCATCATCAAGCCTCCCATCGTCGGAGTGCCTTTTTTCTGATTTTGGCCTTCTAAACCAAGATCCCTGACGGTTTCACCGATTTGACGATTTCGTATCCAATTAATGATCCGATGACCAAAGGTAATCGTGATAATCAACGATAGAACCGCGGCCATTCCTGCTCGGAAGGAGATATAGCGAAACACCCCCGCACCCGGGATGTCCAGTACTCGATCCAAATAGTTAAAAATCGGCTCTAGCATATTATTTTTTTGTCAATTGGTTTAAAAATTCACTAACCACTTCTGCATCATCAAAGTGGTGTTTTATTCCTTTTATTTCTTGGTAATCTTCATGCCCCTTTCCCGCGATTAAAATGATATCACCCGCTTGAGAAAGCATGCATGCAGTTTTAATGGCTTCTTTTCGATCTACAATGGTCAGCATTTTACGGAAATCACTTGGACCAACGCCAGCTTGCATATCCTCAAGAATGGCCTCAGGCTCCTCAAACCGAGGATTATCAGAAGTCAAAATAGCTTTGTCACTTTCCTGCACCGCCAGCTTCGCCATGATTGGACGCTTGGTCTTGTCCCGATTTCCCCCACAGCCAATTACTGTAATCAGCTGCTCTCCTCCGGTGCGAACCCCATTAATGGTTTTAAGCACATTTTCTAGGGCATCCGGCGTATGCGCATAATCCACGATCGCAGTCACGCCACCAATAGAAATCCGATCAAATCTTCCTTTGGCCCCTCTGATTCCCGATAATACTTGCATCACATCCTCCTCATCTTCGCCCAAAAGGACAGCCGTACCGAGTACTCCGAGAATATTATAGGCATTAAATGCCCCGATCAGCCGAAACCAAACTTGACGTCCGTTGATATCCAATTCCAGACCTTCAAGCGTATTGGATAGGATTTTTGCTTTAAAGTCTGCAGGACTTTTCAAAGCAAAGAATTGACCGGCTGCCTTGCAGTTTTGCAGCATGACCGCCCCCCGCTTATCGTCACCGTTGATTAGAGCGAAAGCATCTTTGGGCAGTTCGTCGAATAACTTCTTTTTAGCCTTGATGTATTCGTCAAAAGTCTGATGATAATCCAAGTGATCGTGGCTGATGTTGGTGAAAACCGCACCGATCAATTTCAGTCCAGCGATCCGCTCTTGAACAATTGCATGAGAGCTTGCTTCCATAAAACAATGCGTGCAGCCAGCATCAACCATTTTTCGAAGCAAGGCCTGCACACTGATGGCGTCCGGAGTGGTATGGGTCGCAGGAATCACTTCTTCCTTAATTTTATTCTCAACCGTTGAAAGCAAACCTGTACTGTAACCCATCGCAGTAAAAAGTTGATGAAGCAAGGTGACGGTAGTGGTTTTACCATTAGTACCGGTGACGGCTACAACTTTAATTTGATGAGATGGATTGTCGTAAAAATTGGATGCCATGATACCCAAGGCTTGTGCCGCTGACTTCACCTGCACCCAGGTGACAGAGGTTGATTTCTCCTCAGGTAGCTCTTGGCATACAATCACTTTGGCACCATTTTCAATAGCCTTTGGAATAAATTCATGCCCATCTACCTGTGTACCAGGAATAGCGACAAAGAGCGAACCCTCTTCAACCTTCCTGCTGTCGAAGACAATATTTTTGATCTCCACCTCCATATCACCGGTGGTAGAAATCAAGGATACTTTGTATAAGATGTCTTTGAGCACGGTCATTATCCTAAGACGAGTTTAATGGTAGTATTTGGGACCAAATTGGTCCCCGGAAGGATTGACTGACTACGAACCAGCCCTTTTCCACTGTAATTCACATTTATTCCTTTGTTTTCGAGAATGAAAAGCGCATCTCGGAGCGGCAATCCTGATACATCGGGAACGGTTGCCTGGTCGGTATCATTGACCTTCCACTGCACCTGGTCATTTTGAGCGACCGTTTTAACCCATTCTTCGGACTGGACTGGACTGGATTTAATCCCCAGCTGATCCAAGATTTGGTAAAGTTCTTCCGCTCGTCCAGCCTTTACTTGCGGCAAAGTCGATAGGGAGGCTTCTGCACGAAGGATTCCTTCCTGATTGCTTGGATTCAACTCGATGTCCAAGGCATAAATTCGATCCGCGATTTCTTTGAAAACCGGAGCCGAAACATCTCCCCCATAGGCAGCAAAACCGGTAGGACTATCAATCACGACGATCATGGAATACTTAGGCCGATCCGCTGGAAAGTAGCCTGCAAAACTGGTGTAGTATTTTTGGGTGTACTTTCCATTGCTAATTTTTTGAGCAGTTCCTGTTTTCCCAGCGATTTTGTAATTGGCATTTGCAATATTTTTTGCAGTACCATTCTCCACTACCCCGACTAGCAAATCCTGAAGGTTTTTAATCGTTTTTTCAGAGGCTATTCGCTTGCGGATGTATTCTGTACCAAATTGCTTTTCGATTGTATTTCCTTTGGCAATTGCTCTAACAATGTAGGGTTTGACCATCACTCCATCATTGGCTACAGCATTGTAAAGTGCCAGCGTATGAATTGGATTGACTTTGCTTTCGTAACCTATAGAAATCCAAGGAAGTGATGTTCCATACCAATCTTTGGCTCCTGGTTTTTTGAAAAACGGTTTCCCTTCACCAGCCAATTGAAATCCAAAAGGTTGATCGAGCCCAACCTTTTCGATATAGGCCATAAACTTGGATGGACTGGAACCAAAGTGGGCATCTACCAATTTGGAAATAGCCACATTAGAAGATTTTTCGAAAGCCTCACGAACAGTAATTGTTCCAAATCCTCCATTCTTGGCATCCCGCATGGTTTGATTATAAAATCTATGAGAACCGTTACCCGTCTCTATTTTTTCCTCCAAACTCACTTTATTTTCTTCCAAAAGTGCCAGCATCGACAAGAGCTTAAAAGTGGATCCAGGCTCGGTATTTCCCTGATCTCCGATGGCAAAATTGTAGTTTTCACCGTAGGTATTGCTGCCCTTATTTTTCTGAAGATTCGTAATCGCTTTAATTTCACCGGTTTTCACCTCCATGACAATGACGGATCCAAAAGCTGCATCCCGGTCCATCAATTGGCGAAGCAGAGCTTTCTCTGCTACATCCTGAATATTGACATCCAACGTAGTAAGGATATCATAGCCATCCTCAGGCTTGACATCCTCTGCGTCAAACACCGGTTTCCAAACCCCTCCAGCCAAGCGCTGGAAAAGTGCTTTCCCATCCTGACCTTGAAGGTATTCGTTGAAGCTGTATTCGATTCCTGCCCCATAGTCATTTTCATTCAAAAAGCCCACTGTCCTACTTGCCAACGAACTGAAAGGCCGGTAGCGTTTTTCAACTTTCTCAAAGAGAACCCCTCCTCCCAATCGGCCATCGCGGAAAATCGGCCACTGGGACATTTTCTGCATATCCTGATACCCCACCTGCTTACGATTCAGGACAATGTATCGCTTATTATCCCGACGGGCATCGGTAATCAAGCGCTTGTACGCGCTAGCCGATTTGTCTTTGTAGTATCCGGATAATAATCTGGCCAAAGAATCAATTCCTGCATTGTAGCGCTCAGCCTTAGCCATGGTGGGATCCATCGCCACACGATAAAAAGGAAGACTAGTTGCCAGTAAACTTCCGTCACCGGCATATATGTTCCCTCGGGTGGCTGGAACCTCTCGATATTGAAAGTTTATCGTTTCGGCTTTTGCCCGCCATTTATCTCCCTGCTCAAACTGAATCGTGGCAATACGCATCGGTATTGCCGCTGTCGCAAGCGCAATCAGGATAAAAACTATCCTTACTCGGAGCACTATGGAACGCTTAATATTCAATCTTTCAGAGTTATTTTTATTGGTGGTTGTTCTAATTCGACGATTTCTTGATTGGCTACTTTTTTGGCCAGCTCGGATTGCATGCTGCTCAGCATATATTCTGCCTCCAGCGTAGTGACGTCAGCCCGAAGATCTTCCACTTCTTGTTGTACTATTTCAATTTTGCGGACCATATTATCCGCCCGATGATTCCCCCAGATATAAATGAGTCCCAAAAGCACCACGAATGAAACAGGTGGAACAAACTGCACGGGAACGCCCTCACCAAGAAGTTTAGTCACATCGAGTTTCTCCTCGATCCAGGTGAAAATGGTTTTCCCAGACCCAGCTTTGGGCTTGTTTCCAGTTTTCAGTTTCTTACGAAAGGTATTTTGACTCATAATTTTACCTTTTTTGCAATTCTCAACTTGGCACTACGTGCTCGCGGATTTGCCTCGATCTCCTCAGCATCTGCAACTAGAGCCCCACGACTGATCGGCTCTAATGGGCGAATTGGATTTCCGTAAAAATCTTTTTCCAATTCCCCATGGAATTTGCCTTTTTGGATCAGATTCTTGACCAATCGATCCTCTAGGCTATGGTAACTCATCACCACCAGCCTTCCTTCCGGTTTCAATACCTCCACTGCCCCCAAAAGCATTTCTTCCAACGCTCCCATTTCATCATTTACTTCAATTCGTAGGGCTTGAAAAACCTGTGCGAAGTATTTGAATTCTTTTCCTCGTGGAGCAAATTTTTTCAGAAAAACCGTGAAGCTTTCCGTTGAGGAAAAAGGCGATTGATTCCGCTCAGAGACAATAGCCTGAGCTAAAGTCTTCGCATTTTTCACCTCTCCATACATTCCTAAAATGCGATGAAGCTTTCCTTCATCATAAGTATTTAGCACCTCCTTGGCACTTAATGCGGCCGACTGATTCATCCGCATGTCCAATTCACCTTGAAATCGGGTCGAAAACCCTCGACTGGGTTCGTCAATCTGATGTGAGGAAATCCCCAAATCCGCTAAAATTCCATCCACTTGCTTCACCCCATAAAGTCTGAGGTACTTTTTAAGATCTCGAAAATTGGCCTGAACGAACGTGAATCTCGGATCATCTGGCACATTGGCCAAGGCATCCTCATCCTGATCAAACCCATAGAGATGTCCTCCCTCCAATTGATTCAAGATCGATCTGGAATGTCCTCCTCCTCCAAAAGTCAAGTCCACATAGATTCCATTGGGATCAATAGCCAAGCCTTCAGTGCATTGGGCAAGCATCACTGGGATATGGTAAACAGCTGCTGTCATGGCTTATGAGAGGTATTTTTCCATCAATGCAGACAAATCAGCCGGATCCGGCATGACGTGTTTTGCATGATTTTCAGGATTCCAAATTTCTATTCGGGTTCCGTTTCCGGCAACTACAACTTCCTTTTCCAGACCTGCATAAGCCTGAAAAGTCTTGGGGATTAAAAGCCTTCCTGCACTATCCAGCTCCACATCGACTACCGTATTGAAAAATGCTCGCTGAAGAGCGCGCTGCTCAGGATTGTTAATGTTCAGGGATTTGATCTGATTCTCCAGCTTTTTGTATTCCACCATGGGGTACAGCGCCAAACATCGATCCTCTGCCATCCGAAGCATCAAAGCAGTCCCATTAGCCTCTGGAATCGCTGCCTTAATTTTTGCCGGCAGCGCCAGACGACCTTTCGGATCTAGCTTACAATCGTAATGGCTATTGAACATTTCTCCTTCGTGCTTTTTCGAGTTTTAAGTAAAAACAAAAGTAATAAAATGATTTTCACATTCTACCACTTTACCCCACTTTTTCCCACTTTTGACTAAAAGTAGCCAAAAGATTGATTCTACCCAATAGTTTTAAAAAAATTTATTGGATTTTTTACTTGGTTCTCAATTGCTTAGAATCAAGGCAAGGCAAAAAAAAATCCCTGATTTAACGTGGATTTCAGGGCTTTTGAGAAAGAAATGGATTTCAGGTAATAAGCTAAAAAAAGGATTTGAAAAAAAGTGGGAGATTTTCCCAAAAAATTCACCAAAAGTCACAAAAAAGCCCCGGTCATTGACCGAGGCTTTTTCAAATGCATCAACACACAAATTAATTATCTTTTTCTCTCTTTATTTTTTCAAGTTCGGCTTCGAGTGATTTTTTAAACTCCGCCATCTTTTCGGCATTTTCCTTTTCCCAGGCTTCCATTTTTTTTCGGAATTCCTCCATTTTCGGTTCGTTGGCTTCCTGCCATTCTTTCATTTTGGCCCGAAACTCCTCCATCCGAGGCTCTTGCTCTTCTTGCCAAGCTTTCATTTTTTCTTCCCACTCTTTCATTTTTGGAGCCATTTCGGCTTCCCACTCTTTCATTCGGGCCTGCTGACGCACTTGGAGTTCCGCCATTCGTTCCTTCCATTCGGCAGACCTTTCTGCCATTCGCTCGCTGAATTCCTTCATGCGCTCCTCATGCTTTTTCTGCCAATCTTTGCGTTCTTCGGCAGTCATTTTGGTAGTGTCTGAAAAGAAAAACACACCGGGTGATTCACCTTCAAACTCGAAAATAAAAGGTGCATCAGGGGGAAAGAAATCCATATCAAAATCCGGCATAAATTCTTCCGGGAAAGGAGGCATTGGCGGCATTGGTGCCATGGCGATCTCAGGAAAATCTTCAAAATCCACCGTCGGAATTTCATCCAGCTTCATCATTTTGCTGAAATTGTTCATCATTTTGCTGAAATTGAAGGTAGTGTCACCATTTACGATAAGCGTATCTCCATTAATCCGATATACAAAGGAATTATTGTTTCCACGCTGACGGATGACCACCTGGTTTCCATTTTCATCCGTCCATGCTTGATTCCCGTCTTCTTTACTGATGACGACGATTTTTTTCTTTTCCTCGGATGTCGTGTCCGATGGAATAGCAGCTTGCAGGGGAGCTATGCTGGAAAACGCCTCCAACATGGGATTTTCCAGAGCAATCTCGGGAAGGATTTCATTTAGGGACTCGTGGTCCACTTGCTGCGCTGCTGTAATCAAGCTCGCACTGATAATCAAAGACAAAATCATAGGAATAGTGATTATAGGGTTTTGTGGATAGTTTTGGGCTGGAAGTCCCAGCATTCTTCGGATTCGATTTAGGGTTGGATTTCTTTTTTTGGCTGCCGCCAAAGCCAGTTCGGGATTTTGTTCCTTCGTATAATTAAGCACTTCTGCCAATGCCTCTGCCAGCACCCGAGGCGCTACTCCACAGGAAATGGCCAAGTCATCCGTGGCATTTTCGCGAAGCTCCTTGACGGTCTGATTGACCCACCAAAAGCAAGGATGGTAGAAAAACACCACTTCCAGTATCGACTGAATCAGGTTAATCAGATAATCATTTCGCTTGATGTGGGCGAGTTCGTGCGCCAAAATAGCTTCCAAATGCATTGGCGAAAGCTGAAAAATCAAACCCGCCGGAATCAAAATCATCGGCTTAAATACACCCATGGCCAGGGGAGAAAGACCCTCGGCGGTGATTTTCAATTGCGGAATTTGAACCATCCCCATTTTAGAGGAAATATCCGAAACCAATTTTTGAAGTCCTTGATCTTTATTGGTTTGACTACTGAGCCGGAGATTTCTTACCGCTGACAAATTGGTAAACAAACGGACTAAAAATAGCACCGCCCCAAAAAACCAGACATTGACCAAAAAGGGCAATAAACTTTCTATCCTAGCGGTAAAATCCGAAAGCAGTGATGGGCTATCAGAAGCTCCCAATTGATTATTCCAATCGATCAAAACAGCCACCGGAGAAGCACTGCTCAGGGAGTTTAAATTCAATTCGTACCATAGCGTGCCCACACTTGTCAAAAATCCGACACCTAGACTTGCCAAGGCCAACTTGTATTTGAATTGCGGGGATTTGTGGGCAAAGATTTTCAATCCTCCCCAGAGCAATGCGGCTAGGACAATCCATTGCCAGACGGAATGCACTAAAGTCCAACCCAGGACCTGCAGCAAACTTTCAGGTAACCAGTCGTTCAATAAATTCATGATTTCTTTTGTTCTAAATCATCCAAAAACGCGCGAATTTCGTCCAGTTCCTCACGAGAAGGATTATCCTGACCCAAGGCCTGCATGACCAAATTTTTTGCAGAGCCTCCGAAAGCGGTGGTCATCAGATTTTTCAGCAGGGACTTTTGAGTGTCCCCTTTTTTGATCTTGGCCCGATAGATGTGAGATCGACTCTGATCATCTCTTTCCAGCAATCCTTTGGCATGCATGATTTGCATGATTTTCAAGGTCGTAGTGTAACCGGTCTCCTTAGTTTCAGCCAATCGCTCGTGGACTTGCCGGACACTGGCTTCTTTCATCTCCCAGAGGAGTGAAAGAATTTCTAATTCTGCTTCGGTGGGTTTATTCATAACGCATTATACGATAGCTTTCGTACAAAGTTATACGAAGCATATCGTAATTTCAAAAAAAGTACGATAATTATCGTATTAAAAAATCTTAAATGCCTGAATAACATCTTTTATGCATCACATTTATTCTATTTTATCCTTTTTGATGGAACTTTTCCTTAAAAACATCAGCCCTAAGGGGCCAGCTTCCGGCAATTTTAGCCAGCCAACCTCTCCTTTTTGGGATACACGCCAGAGGTTGTGGCTTTTTCATCAGTTTTAGTATCGCATCCGCACTTCTTCTACCCTTAGAACCTTTGAGGAGCCACTAAAAGACAAGGCTGCCTCATCCGAAAACTGAAGCTGCAAATCCAGCATAGGTGTATCCACCAAGTCAGGACAAAGAAATGATACTTCCACGCCATAATCTTTCAGCTCCTAAGGGATGACCATCGAAAATCCACGAACTGCAAACTTGGAGGCTGTAGCCAAATTCAAACCTGGAATTGGAGCCAAGCCCGCCAAAGAAGACATGGTAATAGTTATGTCCAAACTCTTGATTTTTCATCTGTTTATAATTTGTTTCTCAGAGGTCATATGGAATCTCGCAATTTTAATCATCCCGGTGTGTGACGGGTACGTCGTGCTCGATTTCATCCGATTATAATTTGTTTTTAGTGGTCGGATGGAATCTCGCAATTCTAATCATCCCGCTGTGTGTCGCTTTAGTCATGCTCGATTTCATCTCCTTACCTAGCAACGTACTGCCTAGCATACATGCCTTGGCATTGATGTTTAGATGAAAGTCAATCGAGGATAGATCAAAATCAGTCATAAAACCTGGTTGCAAAACGGCGGCAGCATGAATCAAAGGAGAAACCGGCTTATGCATTTCTTGAACAGAAATTTTCAGCGTGTGATTGCTCGGAGCGATCGATGAGAATCATAGAAAATCCTAAGCCCTGAAAATAGTTCGCAAGAGCTTTGCCGATGCCACTACCGGCACCAGTGATGAGGATTAGGGTTGGGTTCATAGTTGGGGTGATCAAAAATCAAGTTCGTAAAAAATATGAAAGTCCATTTTTCCTAGATAAAAAACCAAAAAACGTAAATGAAAACATTATATAATTCGTCAAAATAATTTTAAACATATTTTTATTTCATTTTTTACCTTTTTCTCAAAATTAAATATAAATTACTATCCTAAACCATCAACTTAAAACAAGATGAAGCATTTTAGAAATTTCACCAAGACCAAATGGTTCTTCCTCTTTGGTCTCGCATTATCAGTTTTTGCCTGTACGGATACGGAGCAGACGGTTAATTTGACGGATGCTGACTTGGCAGTAAACAACCAAGAGTCAGAGCTTATTCCGGGACGATACATTGTGGTATTGAATGAGAGTACCATTCAGTTTAGAAAAACCAAAGACTATGAAAGTGCCCAAGCGGGGATGAGAGTAGTAGCCAATGATTTTGCAGCCCGATATGATTTGGAAGAATCTCAAATTGATCGAGTTTATGGAAGTTTGATTTCTGGCTTTGCCGCTGAGCTTGATCAAGAACAGCTGCGAAGGATGGAAAGTGACCCAAAAGTCAGCTACATCGAACCAGACGGAATAGTCAGAAAATCTTCTACCACACAAAATCAAGCCACCTGGGGAATCGACCGGATCGATCAAACCAACCTCCCCCTTGATGGATCCTACACCTACAATGCCACAGGACAGGGAGTTACCGCTTACATTATTGACACAGGAATCCGTACCGATCACGTGGAATTTGGGGGGCGTGCTCAGCGAGGTTTTGATGCCTTTGGAGGAAACTCCGAAGACTGCGACGGGCATGGCACTCACGTGGCAGGAACAGTAGGGGGCACAGTTTTCGGCGTCGCCAAAAATGTCAATCTTGTAGCAGTACGAGTATTAGACTGCAATGGATCAGGGACATTCAGCGGAGTGATTGCTGGAATGGATTGGGTGGCAGCTAATGCCAACGGGCCATCTGTCGCTAATATGTCTCTGGGAGGCGGAGCAAGCACTTCGGTAAATGATGCCGTCACCAAAATGTACAATGCTGGGGTTCCAGTCATGGTCGCTGCGGGCAATTCAAATGCAAATGCATGCAATTACTCCCCTTCCAGTGCAGCCAACGCTTACACGGTGGGATCATCTACCAATACCGATGCACGGTCTAGTTTTTCTAATTATGGAAGCTGTGTGGATATTTTTGCACCAGGCAGCGGTATTACAGCCGCTTGGTACACCAGCACAACTAGTACCAATACTATCAGCGGTACTTCTATGGCTTCTCCTCATGTAGCTGGGGTAGCGGCTTTGTTTTTGGAAACCAATCCAAATGCAAGCGCCCAAGAAGTTTATGATTTTATCAGCACCACTTCTACCAAAGGAGTAGTGACCAACGCAAATTCTGCAAACAATCACTTGCTTTATTCGCTAGGCACCACCGATGGCGGAGGAGGAACTGATCCTCAACCAGACCCAGAACCGGAAAATCCTGCCTCAATCGATTTAGCTGCCAATGGATTTAAAGAAAAGGGTCGCTGGGGAACCAACCTCTCTTGGTCTGGAAACACCGGAAATGTGGACATCTACAGAAATGGAAGTAAAATCGCTACGGTATCCGGTACCAGTTATACCGACCAAACCAATAATCGTGGTGGCGGCACCCTCACTTATCGAGTATGTGAAGCAGGAACTTCGACTTGCTCTAATGAAGTGACGGTTAATTTCTAATTCCATTCAAAATTTCATTACAAGCCATCGGGAATTATCCTGATGGCTTTTTTATTTTTCAATTCTCGAACTATCCCCGGACCAAATTAGTTGTATAGACATAGATTCTACAAAGCTAAACCAACATAGATTTTATGAGCAAGCAAGCACTTTTATCTCCGCTAGTGATGGGAGATTTGAATTTACGAAATCGGGTATTTATGGCGCCCATGACCCGAAGTCGGGCAGATAATCCAGAAAATGCCCCTTATGACATACATGTCGACTACTACCAACAGCGGGCATCTGCTGGCTTGATTATCACTGAAGGATCGCAGATCTCAAAAAAAGCAGTCGGTTACATCAATACGCCAGGTATTTACTCAAAAGCCCAAGTTGAGGGTTGGAAAAAAGTAACCGAAGCTGTCCACGAAAAAGGAGGACATATTTTCATTCAACTTTGGCATGTGGGTCGGATTTCGCACCCTGACTTTCACAATGGTGAATTGCCCCATGCCCCTTCGGCAATTAATCCTAATTCCAAATCCTACACTCCGCAGGGGTTCAAAGAGACAGTCGCTCCGAAAGAAATGACCTTAGAAGAGATCAAGCAAACCATTGAAGATTTTAAAAATGGAGCTAAAAATGCGATGGAAGCTGGTTTTGACGGAGTGGAAATTCACTCTTCTAATGGCTATTTACTCCATCAATTTTTCAATAACTCTTCCAATCAGCGGAATGACCAATATGGGGGAAGTATCGAAAATAAGGCTCGAATTTTATTCGAAGTCATCGATGCAATCAAAGAAGTCATGCCCGAAAACCGCATTGGTTTACGTCTAAACCCATCACTTCACGGGGCTTTTGGAATGGAAGCCGATGAGGAGACCATCCCCACTTTTGATTATATCGTGAATAAACTCAATGAATACAATCTGGCTTATTTACATTTATCTGAGCCATTTACAGATGTTTCTGACGTAGCGTTTTTGGAATCCAATATCGCAAAACGCTACCGCCCGATGTATAAGGGAACGTTGATTATCAATAGCAATTTTGATCAGCAAAGCGGAAACCAAGTAATTGAAGACGGTTTAGCTGATGCAGTTGCGTTCGGAAAACCCTTCATCTCCAATCCAGACTTGCCGGAACGCTTTGCGCAAAATGCATCGTTGGCAGATTGGGACCAAGAAACCTTTTACACTCCCGGTGAAAAAGGATATACCGATTACCCGAGCCTCGAAGAGGCAAAAGTTGATTAATTCACCTCAAAGGCCGGTTTTTCCGGCCTTTATTTTATCTTTAAGCCATGTGCCTTGTAGCCTTTTCTTGGAAAGAACAATCTGACTATCCCTTAATCATCTCGGCCAATAGGGATGAGTTTTTTGAGCGGCCTACGGCAAAGGTGCATCAGTGGGAAACTGGATTTTTTGGTGGAAAAGACCTAAAAAGCGGAGGCACTTGGATGGGTTTTCATCCCAATGGGCGCTGGTCTCTGCTGACCAATTTTCGGGATTTCCGAAAAATGGGTTATGGTGAAATTAGTCGGGGCAAACTGGTGAAGGATTTTTTGGAGGACTCCATCGCTCCAAAGGATTATTTAAAGGAGATCGAAAAAGAAAACGATCGCTACGAAGGATTTAATCTACTCGTTTCAGATGGGCAAGACCTTTTCTATTTGAGTAATTTTGGAACCGGAATAAAAGAGGTTCAGCCTGGACTTTATGGCTTGAGCAATGGACTGATGGATGAGCCTTGGCCAAAAACCGAATTGGCAAAAAACCAACTTGAAAGGACTCTGGATACTGAATTTTCTCATGCAGCCCTGTTAGAAATCCTAAAGTCGAAAGAAACCTATCCTCTAGAAAAGCTTCCCAACACCGGAGCACCCAAAGATCTGGAAATCGCACTTTCTGCCCAACTCATTCGAGCCAATGGAAACTACGGGACACGCTCGGCAAGCTCGATAATTTGGAACAAATCGGGAGATATTTCTATTACTGAAAGAAGCTATGAATGGAACGAGCAAATCTTCAGCGACGCGCTTGAGCAATTTAAATTAGAAAAGAAATGAGCGAAAAAATTTTTGATGTCATTATCGTGGGCGGAGGTCCCATCGGACTCGCCTGTGGTGTGGAAGCCCAAAAAAACGGCTTGGATTATTTGATTTTGGAGAAAGGTGCTTTGACCAATTCCATTTACAATTATCCGATCAATATGCGATTTTTTTCCACTTCGGATCGCTTGGAAATGGCAGGGATTCCGTTTATGTCCATCGAAAATAAGCCTACCCGCACGGAGGCCTTAGAATATTACCGTCGCATTTATTCCCATTTTCAGCTTAAAGTCAATCTCTACGAAGGGGTAAAAACCTTGGAGAAATCTGGGGAAAATTTTCTGATCACCACAGAAAAAGGTAATTACCAAACCCGGAAAATCGTCCTGGCCACCGGTTTTTATGATTTGCCCAACTTAATGAATGTTCCCGGCGAAGATCTCCCCAAAGTGATGCATTATTATAAGGAGCCCTGGCCATTTATCGCCCAAAAAGTTTTAGTGGTCGGTGGGGCCAATTCGGCCGTGGATGCCGCATTGGAAACTTGGCGCAAAGGAGCTAAGGTAAGTATGGTTTTGCTCGGCGATGAAGTGGATGATAATGTAAAATACTGGGTTCGCCCTGACATCATGAACCGCATCAAGGAAGGAAGCATCAAGGCCTTTATCCGCTCCAAAGTCAAGGAAATCCGGGAAAAAGAAGTAGTCATCTCGACTCCCGAGGGTGAGGTCACGATCGAAAACGACTTTGTACTGGCCATGACGGGCTACAAACCCAATTTTGCACTTTTGGATCAGTTGGGCGTAGAATTGTCGCTGGACGAAAAGCGCCAGCCTTGCTACGACCAAGCCAATCAGGAATCCAATGTGCCCGGCGTTTATCTTGCAGGAGTGGTCTGCGGAGGATTGAATACACGGGAGTTTTTCATCGAAAACTCCATTGTGCATGCCGAGTCGATCATGGGAGATATTGCAAAAAAACTAAGCTAAATCACTCAATTCGAAGCTTTCCCCAATAGACCGTAAATTCTTCAGCTTCTTCTTCGGGATTGGGCTTTTTCATCCAATAAATATCGTCTCCAATTACTTTAAAGCTTCCGTAATGCATGGGAGGAAAGTCCACAGGAATAAGCTCCCCATCAGGCCGCAAGAGCATAATTCCAGCAGGAGTTTCATTTCTCAATTTAGTCATTGTTTCATTAGAGGCTTCACCATTCACAACCCTTGCAATAGCTGATTTGTCCTGAGGAGTCCCAGCGTAGCTAATCAGCAAATTGGGCCCATACGTTGTTAAATTAAGAATGCTGGAAGGAAATGGCCTTTTCTTAAAATCGGAAAACTTTCCAAGCTGAATAGAACCAGGCTCAAAACCCTCAGCTCGTTCAAAACCTTCAAGTTGTAGATCCTTTGACTCGACCAGTTGTGGCTGATCTCCGGACCAATCATAGGTATAAAGAATATTTTCACCTTGAAACATCAAATACAACTTTTCTTGCTTTTGATCATAATGAAAAATCGGTCTGAAATCCCGAAAATAGAAGACTTGTCCATTCCGAAATTGAGAGTCCTCAGGAAAAGAAATAAGTTTTTCTGTTTCATTGGTTTTCAGATTAGTCAGCAAGAGATTTTTTCTTTCTTTCAGAAACTCCGGATTGTATTCCCCATCGTATTCTTCGATGATATCTAATGAATAAAGCAAATATTCTTGGCCATTTTTCTCCATTAATTGTTCACTATCAAAAAGTGAAAATCCCCCAGCAAGACTAACTTGATTTTGGTAGATATTAAAATCCTGCACCACATCTCCATCCAATTCCAAGACTTTTAATCCATGCATGATATCCAGTACCACGGCACGACCTTCTCGGTCAAAGTGAAAGTTCCCAGAAGACATGGAAAACTTGCCTGGAACATCACCTTCCTTATTCCACTGATTCAAAAACGTTCCCTTTTCATCAAAAACATAAACTTCGGAAGATGCCAGATCTCTAAAAATGAAACGATTGTCTATCTTCCCCTGAAATAAAAATACAGTCGCCAAAATATCCTTGACAACAACAGAGTCAGTCTTTTCGAGCGTTACCTGAGGTGTGCGGAGATTCGTGTTTTCTTCTTTTTGTGAAGGTGAACAGGAAAAAATCAAAAAAAGGGCTGAAATAATCAATAGTAACTTCATAGAGTCCTGGATTTAAACGACTAACATACAAAATAATAATTAACATTTCTTGGGTAAAAAAGAAGTCTGTCAATTACTCCCCCACAAATTCCCTACCTTTGCAAAAGTTATGAAAAAGAAGCCCTTCAACGTCGTTTACGAAGACAATCATTTACTCGTGGTCAATAAAGCCGCGGGAATTCTGGTCCAAGGGGACAAAACCGGAGACAAAACGCTCACCGATTATTGCAAGGATTATATCGCCAAAAAATACGATAAGCCTGGAGCGGTTTTTTTGCATCCCGTACATCGATTGGATCGGCCGGTAAGCGGTTTGGTGGTTTTTGCCCGGACCAGCAAAGGCTTGGAGCGCATGATGGAGCTTTTCCGCAAGCGGGATATTCATAAGGTTTACTGGGCGGTGGTTAAAAAACGTCCTCAGGAGGAAATGGGCAAACTCACCCATTGGTTGACCAAAGACGAAAACAAAAACATCGTCACGGCGCATGAGCGAGAAGTACCGGGTTCACAAAAAGCCGAACTCAACTACAAGACTCTCGGCAAACTCAACGACCACTGGCTACTTGAGGTCCGGCCTGTCTCCGGTCGCCCGCATCAGATTCGCGTGCAATTAGCCTCGATGGGATGTCCGATCCGAGGAGATCTAAAGTATGGGTTTGCCAAGCCCAATCCCGACGCCAGCATCAATCTGCATGCTTTTAATTTGGTTTTTGTCCATCCAATCAAAAAGGAAAAGCTGTATTTACGGGCTGCACTTCTGGAAAATGAGTTTTGGGAGCAGTTTTTGGAATTTGAGGAAATCAAAGCCAAGGATCAGCATTTGGACAATACTTTCTCGGGATAATTTATTTTCTCCCCTAAAGCATGGAAAAGACAAAAATTACCCGCAATAGTACCACGTCGCAAAGGGTGTTTCTTGGAGCCTTTCACTAGAGACCTAGCCAAACAGAACACGAATAAAGCACAATTCATTTCTACTATATTTCGCAAAGCAACCATTTCTTCCTCATGAAAAACTTAATCGTCTTTTTCATCCTGATCGGTTTACTGGCATCCTGCACTTCCCAAAATAATCCCAAAACCCTATACATTGTCCGGCATGCCGAAAAGCAACTCGTAAATGATCCAGACCCTGAATTACTACAAGTGGGTCAGCTCCGAGCAAAAAAACTAGCCCAGATTCTCGAAAACCAAGAAATCAAGCATGTCTTTAGCACGGATTACAAGCGAACCCGATTGACTGTGCAGCCTACTGCTCAGCAAGCTAAAGTGGATATTCAGTTCTATGACCCCAGCAACCATGATTCGCTCGTGGAGCAATTGCGAAGCTTAGAAGGCAATATCCTGGTGGTCGGACATAGTAATACGGTTAGCCGACTAGCCAATTACTTTGTGGATGAGGGCGAAAAATTCAAAGATCTCCAAGACATCGAATATGATTTTATCTATGAGGTCCGCTTGGAGAAAAATGGTAGCTCCGTGGTGAGGAAGCTATATAAAGATTATTAAATTACCCAGACTTCTATCCCCTTCTCTTCCAGCTTCTCCCGGTAGATTTCAGGAATCCCCAAATCGGTGATAATAACATCGATATCCTCAAGTTCGCAAATTTTTCCAAAGCCTTTCTTCCCAAATTTCTGACTATCGGCCAGCACAATGGTCTTCTGCACCGACCGAATCATCTCGACATTTAAATGGGCTTCCATCATATTCGAAGTGGTCAAGCCATGCTCCAGACTGATCCCATCCACACTTAAGAAAAGCTTGCTGCAGGCAAAACTCTTCAGCATCTCTTCTGCAAAATATCCTACGGCCGAACTGCTGCTCTTTCGTACCACCCCTCCGAGTTGCACGAGTTCGAGCTCAGTGGTATCGATCAGTGCCAAGGCCACGTTCATCGCCGACGTCAGTACAGTAAGCGGATAATTTCTGGGGATTGCCTGTGCAAATGCCCCAACCGTCGTGCCCGAGCCAATGATGATCGCCTCATTCGGCTCCAAAAAATCCAAAGCTTTCTGTGCAATTTTTCTTTTTTCTTCCACCTGTTCCAACTTTTTGACTTGAACAGAGCGGTCCGACACATAAGGTGACACCGAAGTGGCACTTCCATGCGAACGAAAAAGTAAACCTTTATCTTCCAACAGCTTAAGATCCTTTCGTACGGTCACCATCGTGACATTCAGTTCCTTAGCCAAATCCGAAACGGTCACCATCCCCGTTTTGGCCAACTGATCTAAAATGTAACGATGTCGCTCTGCTAGGGTCATTCAGCTAGAATTTTTTTACTAAATTAAAAAAAGAAAGGAAAAGTGAAGAAAAAAATAAATATTCACTTTCTTTTTATTTCTTTTTACTTTCTTTTATTTCTATTTTTGATTCAAATGAATAGAGAAGAAAACTTAAAACAACTAGTTGACAGTTCTAAAACTTGGGATATTGCCGTGATCGGCGGAGGTTCTTCCGGCTTGGGAGTAGCCCTCGATGCAATTTCCAGAGGACTTTCAGTAATTCTTTTAGAAAAAGCGGATTTTGCCAAAGGTACCTCCAGCCGAAGTACCAAACTGGTCCATGGCGGCGTACGCTACCTAGCTCAGGGCGATGTAGGATTGGTATTCGAGGCTCTCAAAGAGCGAGGAAAACTACTCCAAAACGCTCCTCACCTTACCCAAAACCAACCCTTTATTATTCCGATTTTTTCCTGGTTTGATCGGGTTCAGTACAGCGTAGGTCTGAAAATCTACGATTGGATGGCCGGCAAATTAAGACTTGGGAAAAGCCGCTTTATATCAAAAGAAGAAACGATCAAACGTCTTCCCGCGGTAAAACAAAAAGGACTCAAAGGCGGGGTAGTCTATCACGACGGACAGTTTGACGACGCCAGGCTCGCCTTGGCCATCGCCCAAACTGCCGATGATGCAGGAGCTTGTATCCTCAATTATACAGCAGTAAAAGGATTGGTCAAAAACGAAAATGGGAAAGTCACCGGACTGAAAATTCGTGATGAACTCGATCGAAAGAACTATACCCTCAAGGCAAAAATGGTGGTCAACGCTACAGGAGTTTTTGCAGATAAAATCCTCCAAATGGATAAACCGGGATGTGACAAAATGATCCAGCCCAGTCAGGGAATCCACCTGGTGATGGACTTGGATTTTTTAGGAGGAAAAGATGCGCTAATGATCCCCAAAACTAAAGACGGCCGCGTCCTTTTTGCAGTTCCTTGGCATAACAAATTGGTTGTGGGTACCACGGATACCCTGCGAAAAAAAGCCAAATTGGAACCCGAAGCTCTGGAAAAAGAAATCGATTTTGTGCTCGAAACGGCGGCCGGCTACCTAACCAAGGCCCCGACAAGAGCGGATGTGAAAGCTGTTTTTGCCGGACTTCGCCCCTTAGCACGACCCAAAGAGGAAGGAGCAAAAACCAAAGAAATATCCCGGTCTCATAAGGTAATCGTCTCCGAAAGTAACCTAGTAACTCTGACTGGAGGGAAATGGACCACTTTCCGAAAAATGGGTGAAGACACGGTGAACTATTTTCAACAAATTACCGAAGCGTATCTTGCCCCCAGTGCATCACTTGATATGAAACTGCACGGACATACTACGAAGATCCCAACTGGGCATTGGGCCGGTTACGGTTCAGATGCAAAAGCGATCCAAGACTTGGCAAAAAGCCAGGCAGAATTAGCTGAAAAAATTCATCCGGATTTTCCCAATTTAATGGCAGAGGTAGTTTGGGCCGTAGAAAACGAAATGGCCGTTAAAGTAGAAGATGTGCTTTCACGACGAATCCGCATGCTGATTTTGGATGCACAAGCCGCTTTGGATTCAGCTGAGAAAATTGCAAAATTATTAGCTCACCTGCTCCAAAAAGATGAGGGATGGATTAAGCAAGAGCTGGAAGATTTTAGAAAAGTGGCCGAAAAGTATTTAATTAAAGGCTGAGTTACTTACAAGATTGAAAGTAGAGTAAGTCAAAACCATCAATTAACCCAAAAAATGACCCAAAGCAAACCCTACATCATGGCCCTCGACCAAGGAACAACGAGTTCGAGAGCCATTATTTTTGACAAAAAAGGCCAGATCGTTTCGGTCGCCCAAAAAGAGTTTAAGCAGCATTTTCCCAAACAAGGCTGGGTGGAGCATGATCCCGAAGAAATCTGGAAAACCCAATCTTCTGTGATGATTGAATGCATGGTAGATCAGGGGGTATCGGTTGATGAAATCGCCGCCATAGGCATCACCAATCAACGGGAAACCACTATCGTTTGGGATCGGAAAACCGGTAAACCACTTTTTAATGCCATCGTCTGGCAGGATCGTCGAACCGCTGATTTTTGCGATAGTTTAAAAGATAAAGGTCATGCGGAGCTTATTGCTTCCAAAACCGGCCTTATCATTGACGCTTACTTTTCGGGAACTAAAATCCGCTGGATTCTTGAAAACGTAGAAGGAGCCCGAGAAAAAGCAGAAGCTGGAGAATTGGCTTTTGGTACGGTAGATTCTTGGCTCATCTGGAAGCTAACTAAAGGGAAGCATCACCTGACCGATATCACCAATGCCAGTCGAACCATGCTTTTCAACATTCATACCCAAGCATGGGATGATGAACTCTGTGAGCTGTTGGAGATCCCAAAATCCATGCTTCCCGAAGTGAAAAGTTGCTCGGAAATATTTTGCGAAACAGCCGGAGATGTTTTGAGAAGCAGGATCCCCATCGCTGGAATTGCAGGAGATCAGCAAGCGGCACTTTTTGGGCAGTTTTGCACCGAACCTGGCATGGCTAAAACCACGTATGGAACTGGATGCTTTTTGGTGATGAATACCGGAAAAGAAGCCGTACGCTCAGAAAACAAACTCTTGACTACCATTGCATGGAAAATCGGAGATGAAATCAATTATGCCTTGGAGGGATCGGTTTTTATCGGTGGGGCAGCGATTCAATGGCTACGCGACGGCATCGAATTATTTGGGCATGCCAAAGAGTCCGAGAAGCTTGCCATGAGCCTACCGGATAATGAAGGGGTATATTTTGTGCCTGCATTAGCAGGGCTGGGAGCACCGCACTGGGATCAGGATGCACGAGGGGCATTTTTCGGCATAACTCGAGGTACGACCATTGCACATTTTACCCGGGCAGCATTGGAAGCCATCGCCTATCAAGTCTATGATGTGCTCAAAGCCATGGAAAAAGATGCTGGAAAAAAAACCAAAGAACTTCGTGTGGATGGTGGGGCTACTGCTAATAATTTTTTGATGCAGTTTCAATCCGACCTTCTGGAATGCGAAATCAAACGACCCCAAATCATCGAGACTACAGCCATCGGAGCGGCATTTCTGGCAGGCTTGGCCGTCGGGTTTTGGAAGGATCTAGACGAGATCAAAGCGCTTTGGAAAGCGGACAAAAGCTTTCAACCCCAAATGGAAGATGAAAAACGGGAAAATTTATTGCATTTTTGGCACAAAGCAGTCGAACGATCTAAAAACTGGGTAGAATAAAATGAATCCATACATAGCAGAAATAATTGGAACCGGACTGCTTATCCTTTTGGGTTCGGGAGTAGTTGCCAATGTCGTTTTGCCTCAAACCAAAGGAAATAATGGCGGTTGGCTAGTCATTACCACGGCATGGGCTTTGGCAGTTTTTACCGGCGTAGTCGTTGCTGGTCCCTACAGCGGAGCGCATTTAAATCCGGCAGTGACGGTAGGATTGGCTTTTGCTGGAAAATTTGACTGGGCCATGGCACCTGGATACATCGGTGCACAGGTTTTGGGAGCTGCCTTGGGTGCATTAATTTCCTATCTTCTGCATATCGACCATT
Source organism: Algoriphagus sp. (assembly GCF_024305035.1). Lineage (GTDB taxonomy): Bacteria > Bacteroidota > Bacteroidia > Cytophagales > Cyclobacteriaceae > Algoriphagus. The sequence goes on along the minus strand of NZ_JAMWZB010000023.1, from coordinate 3,837 downwards.
TCAAAGCAACCTCAGACCCTGGAGAAATCGCGGCACCTTTCGGGACCAGTCCTGCCATCCGAAATTTGAAAAATAATTTCCTCTCCGAAGTGATCGGGACCTTTGTTTTGATTTTTGTCATCCTTTACATCACCGGAGCTGAAATCGCCGATGAAAACCAAACACCCATTGGACTTGGCTCCATTGGAGCGATTCCAGTAGCCTTTTTAGTATGGGTCATCGGCCTATCACTTGGCGGTACCACTGGATACGCCATCAATCCGGCTCGGGACTTAGGCCCTCGAATTATCCATCAAATCCTACCTATCAAAGGAAAAGGAGATTCAGATTGGGGCTATGCTTGGGTACCTATTTTCGGCCCGATTGTCGGGGCAGCTTTGGCTTCAGGATTGTATTTTATAGTTGGGTTTTAATTCAAAAGAGGCTCAGAATATTTTCCAATTCTGAGCTTTTTTTTCATGTGTTTGTAATTTTTTTTAGCGGTCACATGGAATCTCGCAGGGTTGAAAGTCATGCCTCTGTGTGTCGCTCGCGTCGTGCTCGATTTCACCTGGATTACTTTTTCCCTCTAGGTCTAAGTGGTCGGCACTCTACATCAGCCACAAAATAATTGGGGTGGGTCTCCAAGGTCTGAAGCATGGTCATCGCCACATCGATGGGTCGCATCATATTTTCATGGGCTTGCATGCCTTCGATATCATCAAAGAAATTGGTCTGAATCGAACCGGGATAGATCGTCGAAACTTTAATTCCAAAGTCCCGCAACTCCATGTATAGCGAATGCGAAATTCCCCGAACCGCGTGTTTGGTCCCCACATATCCGGCAAATTGATTCACTCCATTTAATCCAGCAATCGAGGCGACATTAAGAATATGGCCTTCGTCGGCTTTTTTCATCCCAGGAATCAATCGCTTCGTGGTGTAAAAAATCCCATGTACATTGGTATCAAACATGGCTTTCCAATCGGCAGTGGAAAAGGTCTCAGTCGCTCCAGCCACTCCAAATCCCGCATTATTCACCAAAATTCGGATATCTGAGCCTAACTTTTGAATCGTCTCTTGGTAAGCATCTTCCACGGATTCTTCTTGGGAAACATCACAGGTGAAGAAGTGGAAGTTTGGATGAGCCAATTCAGGTTTGGTTCTACCCCAACCAGCAACAACGACTTCTTTTTCCACCAATAATTTGACCAATTCCAAACCGATGCCTTTGCTGACTCCTGTGACTACTGCTATTTTATTTTTAAGTTCCATAGTAATTTTCTGTTTGCATTAAAAAGCTCAAAAATCCATTTTGGTTCGTTTATCTTCCTTTTTTATCGTCATCCAACTTTACTTCCCCTAAAATCCATAAATTGTATTTTACATTAGTACAAACCACCAACTTTCATCAAAATGAGAACTATTCTCCTTCTCCTGCTATTGCTGTCCTTTTCGGCAGTAGCTCAAAGCAATCTCCGCCCCAAAATTGACGAAAAAGCCAATGAAATAGAATCCAAAGTCATCGAGTGGCGAAGGGACTTTCATCAATACCCTGAGTTGGGAAATCAGGAAACACGAACCGCCAAAATCGTCGCAAATCACCTTCGTTCACTTGGTATGGAAGTCACCGAAAATGTCGCCGTCACAGGAGTAGTGGGCGTTTTGAAAGGCGGAAAACCTGGCCCAACCGTCGCCTTGCGGGCAGATATGGACGCTTTGCCCGTAACGGAACGAAATGACCTCCCTTTCAAATCCGTCAATACTGCCACTTATAATGGACAGCAAACCGGTGTTATGCATGCTTGCGGACATGATTCTCATGTGGCGATTTTGATGGGAGTAGCTGAAGTCATGGCCGGAATGAAAGAGGACCTCAAAGGATCCATCAAATTTATTTTCCAGCCTGCCGAGGAGGGAGTCTATGACGTGGATAGTTTTGGAGCGGAGTTGATGGTCAAAGAAGGCGTGATGGAAGATGTGGATGCTATTTTTGGATTGCATATTTGGTCGCAAATGGAGGCAGGGAAAATCGGCTATCGCTCAGGGCCATTTATGGCAGCTGTGGATAATCTAGAAGTGACCATATCCGGAACCCAGGCTCACGGTGCCTCCCCTTGGTCAAGTGTGGATCCTATTGTCACAGCTTCCCAGGCAGTAATGGGCCTGCAAACTATCCTTTCCAGAAATGTCAATATCACTGAAAACCCAGCTGTAGTCACTATTGGCGCAATCCACGGTGGAATCAGACATAACATTATCCCCGAGGAGGTCGAAATGATCGGAACCATCCGAACTTTCGGTGATGAACAGCAAGCACTAGTCCATCGTCGCATTTCAGAAGTCATTACAAACATTGCAGAAAGTGCTGGAGCAAAAGCTGATGTACGGATCGGAAAACTCTATCCCTCCACGGTAAATCCTCCGGAGCTCACCCAAAAAATCACCCCCTCCATGATCGCTGTGGCAGGACAAGAAAATGTCATTGCCATGCCGCCAGTCACCGGAGCGGAGGATTTCAGCTTTTTCCAACGGGAAAAACCCGGATTCTTTATCTTTCTGGGAGGAATGAAAAAAGGCGGTGATCCACTCAAAACCCCTTCTCATCACACGCCTGATTTCTTCATCGATGAAAGCGGGTTTGTTTTGGGAGTTCGTGCACTGAGCTATTTCGCAGTAGATTATATGGAAGGGTTGGATTAATACTGGGTATTCTCCAAGTACAATTTGAATGTGAAAGGTTTTTAAAAACCTTGCCTTTCCATGCTCATTGTCTATTTTTGCTCTAGACCTTCTCAACCGGGTTTTTGCCCTTTGCCATGCGGGTGAACTCCCGGTTGGTCTCTTTTATCGCCTATGTCCTTAGAAGTCTCTTTATTATGTAAAAATTACGGTTCCCAAAAAGCCTTGGATGAAGTCTCATTCACTGCCAAACCGGGGCGTATTTTGGGATTTCTGGGTCCAAACGGAGCAGGCAAATCCACCACGATGAAAATCATCACCGGCTATGTCCCCGCCGATGGTGGCCAAGTCAACGTTCTCGGAGAAGATGCCCTACTTCATCCCAAAAAAATAGCTCCTTTGATTGGCTATTTGCCGGAGAAAAATCCATTATACTCAGAGATGTATGTAAGGGAATTTTTGACTTTTGCAGGCGGAGTATATGGGCTATCCGGCGCTAAATTAAAAAGTCGTCTAGGGGAGATGCTTGAGAAAACCGGACTATGGCCGGAACAACACAAAAAAATCGGACAGCTCTCCAAGGGCTATCAGCAACGGGTTGGATTGGCCAAGGCACTCATTCACGATCCTAAAGTCGTGATTTTGGATGAGCCCACGACCGGACTCGACCCCAATCAGCTAGCCGATATCCGAAAACTCATCCAGGACGTAGCTCAGGACAAAACACTCATCCTCTCTACCCACATCATGCAGGAGGTCGAAGCCATCTGCAAGGATGTCGTCATCATCAATAAAGGCAAAATCCTAGCGGCAGATAGCTTAGAAAACCTTCAGACCACCAATCAAGAGATCCAATTAGTTTTGGAGACAGAGGAAGAATTAGACTTAGCTTGGTTTGAGCAGTTTGGGCAGGTTCACTATGGTCAAAAAGGAAAAAGAGAAATCCGAATCCAAGTTGAAAATGCGATTCAAGCCCGAAAAGCTATATTGACGCTCTTACAAGAGCGAGACCTAAGCTTGGTTAATCTCGGTCAATCAAGGAAAAACCTGGAAGAATTATTTAGAGAAATCACCAAATGAAATCGAGCATGATGTGGCCATCACACACGGGGATGATTAGTTGCGAGATTCCATCTGATGGCTAAAAAACAAATTATAAACAGATGAAATCGAGCA
>NZ_JAMWZB010000022.1:62543-91284 GCF_024305035.1 Algoriphagus sp. | reverse complement strand
CCTAAAATTATCAAAAATTGCCCGATTTTAAAAAACTTCAAAAGCGATTTCCCTGCCAAAACCGTCGGATTAGACCTATTTTTGTATTTTTTAGCTACCTTTGCTCAATTTAACCAAACCCTAACGCATGAAAAGAACCAGAGCACACGAATCAAGAGCAGCCATCGAACGATTATACATTACGATGAGACATCTTTTTACCCGGGGAAGTTACAAGCCCATGGGGGTGTCCGGGGAAAGTTTAGTTCAAGCCTTGATGGTCCTAAGTCCGGAGATTTACGGAAGTATTACCGATCGAGAGAAAATCGAATTGGATGGTTTGCTTTATGTGATGGAGCGCCTCCCTCGCGGCATTGAGGAGTGTCGTTTTGTTCGGCTAATCAGCAGAGAGGGATATGAGACCTCGCATTTGTCGCCGATTATTCCTCCAAAACGAAAACGAAATTGTTATCGGTTGGATGAACAGGTGATGTATGTAGAGATGACTCGGGGTCGATCTGATATTTATGATATTCTTACTCACTTGACGTTTTTATACATCGAGTCCAATAAAATTTACCATAACAGCATTGATCCAAAAGGAAGAATTACCACCAATTGGACCATGCTGGAAGAATTTGTCAAAAAGGAAGAGCATGGGGAAGAATTTGAAAAAGAAGCCGCCTCGGCCTATCTAAGTCATCTAATCGGCAGGACTTATGAGGAAACGGTACATGCGGTGGATAAATTTGCTCAGAGCGCCAATTCCAACAGTCTTTTCTCGATTGTCTATCATTTGGGCCGATTGGCTATGGAGGAAATTCAACATGACAAAGATCGGGAGATTTCCTTTTCCGCCACTTTGCGTGAGCGGATTGGACATCACGTGTATGGAGAGCTTTGGGCTAGAAAAATCCAAGCTACTCTGGATGAAAAAGGACTTTTAAAGCGGCCTATTCATGTTATTTCTGCCAATCTCCACTCGGTATTGAATACCATTTATTCTCATCAGAAATTGGGCATAAAGAGTTACGATGAGATCGAAAAGGTGGCCATGGATATTTCCATCAATGCCAAAGGAAATCATGGAAAAGCCATTTATGAATATGCGGTAAAAAATGGATTTGTAGATGTTCCGGATGATTCGGGTACCAATATCGGAGCCCAGATTATTGATACGGCTTTATTGGAAAAGGATGAGCTGATTCCGGGTATTCAATTGCCCAAAGAATCTGAAAAACGCCCTGTTTTTGTGGTGATGGATTATGCTTTCGGAGAGCAGGCTTACGAATGTTTTGATGAGTTGCTAAAACCCTTTAAAAAGGACAATAAGGAATATACCCTCAATATCGTATCCACCTCCATTATGGGTAAAGCAGGAATCCTTTATGGGGGAAAAGGGGATTTGATGATTCCCGATGCCCATGTTTTTGAAGGAACGGCGGATAATTATCCCTTCCGAAATGAACTGAAAAAATCCGATTTTGAAGGCTTTGGCTTGGGGGTTTATTCTGGTTCAATGGTAACTGTCTTAGGTACCTCTCTTCAGAATAAGGACATTTTAAAATACTTTATGGAATCTTCTTGGAACGCCATCGGACTGGAAATGGAAGGCGCCCACTACCAAAAAGCGATCCAATCGGCCTCCAAAATCCGTAAAAGTATTCGCTCCAATGTAAAAGTTCTGTATGCCTACTACGCCTCGGATAATCCGCTGGAGACCGGGAGTACCTTAGCCTCTGGAGCCCTAGGGATGGAAGGAGTAAGACCTACCTATCTGATTACCTATAAGATCCTTGAAAAACTCTTTAGCTAAAAACAGGCCGGTCAGTAGCGATCGGCCTGTTTCAATCGTTTTGATGGAAATGATCAAACTCCATGAAAACAAGTAAAGTTGTATTCTTTTTGTTTTGGATATCCGGGATGCTTAGTGCCTGCCTAAATGAGGAAAATGAAACCCTTTTCGAGTTTTATTGGGATCAAACCTACTGTGCTGATCCATGGGGAAATTCGGGGAAAGGAAATTCAGCCCTTAGACTTGCCCTCGAAGAATACCTGATTGAAAAAGGCATTTTAGGAGCTTCTATTTCTTTTTCTACCGAAGAGGAGCGCAGACAAGCTTGTTTTGCTTGCCATTGCACTTCTGGAATTCGAATCTACATACAGGTTCCTTTTCAGTTTCGAGATCAACTAGTAGAATTGGGCTTCAAAGAGGTCGAATGATTAGTGCTGTGTTCCTACTCGGGTAGAATGCAACAGCTCCAAACGCCAGCCCTTTTCGGTTTTTACAGCCGTGGCGCTTTCCAACCAATACAACTGTTGGGTTTCCTCTCCATTTTGGCTGAATGTAGCATAGTTATGATAGGCTACCCAAGCTGTACTTCCCGAGACTTTGGTTTCGATAAATTCAAACCGGTTGGTTCTGACGCTCGGATTTGGGTTCTGCTTGGCTCGCTCAAAATAGGCTAGGATTAGTTCATTGTCCCAGACTTCTCCCTGCTCTAAAAGCAAAAAATCCTCCGTGTAATAATCCAAGAGTTTTTCAGATTTGAATTCGGAAAAAAGGTCGTCAAAGGAATCTTGAATCAGGTTTTGGATGAGTTTTTCCTCAGTTTGTGCTTGGGATAGGGTAGAAGAAATAACCAAGAAGAGGAGCCCTAAAAAAAGGCGGATTATGGGTTTCATGGATGATGGATTTTAAATGGAGAACAAACAAGTAGCCTGCGACTTGATTCATCGCAAGCTGTATGCTTATTGTAATTTTGAATCGATGGGAGGGGGACCGTCAGGTATGAATCCCTGGTAGCGGTAATCCCCTTTCTTGGAGGTGAATTCCGCTTTGATTTGCTGAACAAGCTCGGGGTTTTGGAATAAATCCACCATAGTCATGGATAAGGCTTTGGCGGCATAGGCCATTCCTTTATGTCCAATGGACATTCCTCCAGCTGCCACAACAGCCCAAGAATGCCAGGGCGTACCATTGGGTGCAGTGGTCGCTGAAAGTCGAATGGTTGGAGCCACCCAGCTCACATCACCCACATCCGTACTCCCCCCCATGCTGTGTTCGGCGGTTTCCTCCATAGGTTCGATCGTAGAGACCAACCCAATTTGGGGTTTTCCGGTCGCTTCTTGAATTTTTTTGGCAAATTCTTGCTCTTCCTCAGTATAAGTTATGGCCCCTAGGTTTTCGAGGTTTTGTTGCAAGGCAGCCGAACCGGTTCGATTGACCAATACTTCATGTACACCTGAAATTAAATTGACTTCATGTTCCACGTTGGCTAGAATGGCTGCACCTTCAGCCATTTTTTCTACTTGCTTCCAAACCGGGACTAAGCCTTCACGGCTACTATCCCTGACCCGAACCCAAATTCGGCTATAATCCGGAACCACATTGACGACTTGTCCGGCATCTTGAATATGATAGTGCATTCGGACGGTCGGTTTGACATGCTCTCGGTAGTAGTTTATTCCGGTGGTGTAAAGCTCCAGTGCGTCCGATGCGCTACGGCCATTCCAAGGATCAGAGGAGGCGTGGGCCGCTTGGCCTTTAAATTCGACTAAAAAGTCAACCAAAGCCAAGCCTTTTTGGACAGCCGCTTTGGTCTCTGCTCCGGGATGCCAATCCATAACCACATCCACGTCTTGGAAAAGTCCGGCCCGGATCATCCATAACTTTCCGAAGAACTTTTCCTCGGCAGGAGTTCCATAAAAACGCACCGTACCTTTAATTTTTCCTTCCTCGATTAAATCCTTTATAGCCGCTGCAGCTCCCAAAGAGGCTACGCCGAATAAATTATGGCCACAACCATGTCCCGGAGCCCCTTCATTCAGTGGGCTTTTATAAGGAACCTTATTTTGAGAAAGTCCCGGCAAGGCATCAAACTCTCCCAAAATTCCGATAACCGGTGAGCCCGAGCCATATTCCGCTACAAAAGCGGTGGGGATTTCAGCCACTCCGCGAGTGACGTTAAAACCTAACTGCTCGGCATAATCGGAAAGGGCCGCCGCAGATTGGGTTTCCTGAAAAGCAATTTCTTCAAAGGACCAAATTCGATCACTCAGCTCAGTGAGTTCTGAAAAACGATGGTCAATGCTGGTTTTTACTTCCTCTTTAAGCGTCTGGGTGTTTTGCTGGGCCTGAATCGGGAGGAGCACCGAAAAGCCCAACAGGGCAGGTAGGATAGTTTTAAAATGAGTAATCATGTAGTTGTGTTTTGGTTGATGGTTTCAAATCAAGGTGGAAATTACCAGGCAATGCCATAATCGTCGCCGTAATCACTGGATCCACCCCAAAAGCTTTGATGCTTCCAGTCAAACCAGATGGCATTGATTGGCCCGGAAGTCTTATTCCAAAGCTCGATGGAATAGCCCCTGTTGGATAAATCTTTAAGGGTCCAGTCTGGGGTGTCATTTCTTAAAACAATCGCTCCGGGTCTGATTTCATGATCTCCAAAAGAGCTTTGCATTTGATAGGAATTGAAATTTGCCGCTTCTGCCGCTTCCTGCACATCCATTCCAAATTCGACTACATTTAAGAAATATTGCAAGAGGTTTTGATCTTGGGAATCGCCCCCTTGGACTGCAAAGGAAAGAAATGGCTTTCCCTCTTTCATGGCCAAGCTTGGCGTTAGGGTCACTCGTGGCCTTTTTCCCGGTTCGGGGAGGTTGAAGGGATTTAGATTTTCATCCAGCACAAAACTTTGCATGCGCTGAGAAAGGCCCACTCCGGTATTGCCGGCCACCACAGCAGGAATCCATCCCCCGCTAGGGGTTACTGAAACGACCCAACCTTCCGCATCTGCAGTTTCCACCGAAGTTGTTCCGCTGAAGAAATTTGCTAAAAATTCCTCATCCAAGCTCGAATTTAATTCCTCAGCAGATAAGGAGGCCAAGGACTTCCTGTTTTCAGTTAAAATATCCTGATAGGGATTGCTTCCGTCTTGGAAGGGATAAGGATCACCTGGGCCTATTTTGGGGTCATTCATTTCTCCGATCAATTTTGCTCGCTCTTTGGCATATTCTTTCGACAAAAGCCCTTCCATAGGCGAATCTACAAAAGCCGGGTCTCCATAGTAAAAATCCCGATCCGCAAAAGCCAAACTCATGGCTTGATAGACGGTATGGATGTAATTAGCCGAATTATAGCCCATGGACTTCAAATCAAAATTTTCCAGAATATTCAAGGACTGTAGCAACGCTGGACCCTGGGTCCATTCTTGAAGCTTATAGACATCTATGCCTTTATAATTGACATGAAGGGGTTCCTCAATTTTCACGGTCCAATTAGCTAAATCAGCCTCGGTGAATAGCCCTCCTTGTTCGCGGGTGCCCCGTACGATTTCTTTAGCGATATCGCCTTTATAAAAGCGATCATATGCCGCATAAATGGCATCCTTTCTACTTTTTCCCGCTGCTAGTGCCGTTCTTTCTGCCTCGACTAGCTTGGAGAGGGTTTGGTATAGGTCTTCTTGAACGAATAGTTCGCCTGCAACCGGGGCCTCACGTTCTTCGCCCAAGTGGGGAAGGAAAATCTTTTTGGAATAAGGCCACTGCTTAATCCGCTCTTTTTGTGCTTCCATGGCATTGGCGGTTTGCGCTTCAAGGGGATATCCCTTGGCCAGTTCCATTGAGGGACTTAAAATTTCCTCCAAACTCATGGTACCGTACTCGGCGAGCATGGTCATAATTCCTCCGGGTGTCCCAGGTGTAGTTGCTGCCAGGGGTCCGTATTGAGGAGGATAGTCCATTCGGTTGGATTTAAAAAAATCTACGGTGGCGCCCGTTGGGGCATAGCCTAGGGCATTGATTGCAATGACTTTTTTCTCTACAGGATGATAAATCAGAGCCTGAGTTTCTCCTCCCCAGGACAATACATCCCACATGGTGGAAGTGGCTGCAATCATGGCACAAGCAGCATCCACCGCATTTCCCCCTTGCTGGAAAATAGTAGCCCCGGCAGTTGCTCCCAGTGGTTTTCCGGTAATGGCTACCCAGTTTTTACCATGAAGGATGGGTTTGTTGTTTGGAGTTGTTCCTGCTCCCAATCCCGGAAGGCCTTGTCCGTAAAGACTCCAGGAAATCAGGCAGCTGAAGAATAGGTATAATTTTTTCATAAGGGTAAGGGTTGGTGGCTCGTTTAATCACTGGAATCGATCAGCTGATTGATGATGGGCCGAAAGTCAGGGAATTTTGAATTGTAATAGGTGAATAGTTGAAATATAGCTTTTGGGTCTTTGATATTCAACAGGTTACTGGAAGCAAACGCTTCCATTTCTTGGGCTTTATCTCCAAAAATCAGGAAGAATTTTTTCCGCTTTCGGGGAATTTCGATGATGTTTTTTTCGCTTAGGTAGTAATAATGGTCTCTTTTTAGAATCTTGTCATTTCGCTCACCAACCATGAGTGCAGTATTGTAGGTGGATTCCTTAAAAACAGCTAATGTTCTTCGCATTAAAGGCATTTCTCCTTCGACGAGCACCTCAAAAAATCCGGATATTGGGCTCCCATCCTCTAAAAAATCCATCCCATTGACAAAATAACGGGGAACACGGTAGGTAGAATCAACCCAGACAATATTCTGAACTCTCAAACCGGGAAGAATAGAAACCAGGTTATTTTCCGGCTCCATCAATTCAAACATATTGGAGGTGATATTATACCGGACGCGAAATCCTTCGAGCATTTGCTGATCTCGATACAGGAGGATAGAGGCAGTATTCCATTTTCTGTCCAAATAATTATCACCCTCTACTTTTTTGGGTTCGGGGGGAATTCCATAGACCATGTTTCCCCCCAGAAAATTGGGACGTTCGTTGATTAAGCGAATTACATTGTCGGATCGAATCGTTTTTTGCAAAGCTGAAACTGTTCCTTCAGCGCCCACTCGGATCAGGTGAATATCCCCCAAATCCAAATCCTTTTTGAGATGAACCTGTTGCTCGTAACGATTGTACCCTTCGATCGTAAGCGACAGGGTATAATGATCGGCCGGCAGATCATTAATTTTGAAATTACCTCCTGCCACACTGGTTTTTCCAAAGGGCGTACCTCGAAGTGTGACATTAACCCCATCCAAGTAATTTCCAGTTTCTGAGTCGATTACCCTACCTTGAAGAGCGTAGGTTTGTGCATTAGCCACACTGGAACCTAAAAGGTAAAAAATGAAAATTAGGCAGCATTTGTAAGGAAGATTTTGATTCATTTGGCTATCCGATTCTTGAAGTAGGGAAATATAAGTTAAATGTCAGAGCTATGCAATTGAGTCTTTTTTCCTCGAATAGTCGAATAGTTTTAAGTTGCAAAAAAGGGGAGTTGGCTTTGCAAAGGATTTCAAGCTATATTTGAAGAAGGCATTAGCCATTATTTCACCTATAATTAGTCAATCATTTTGGATTTCTCGTCATTTAATTTCGAATCCTCGCTGCAAGAAGGTCTGGACGCCATGGGTTTTGAGCAGCCGACTCCCATTCAGGAAAAAGCAATTCCAGTCATGCTGGAAGGAAAAGACCTGATTGCCTGTGCCCAAACCGGTACGGGTAAGACTGCAGCTTTCATTCTCCCTATTCTCAATAAGATTTCCAAAACAGGAAGCAATACACTCAACACCTTGATATTGGCTCCTACCCGGGAGCTTGCGATCCAAATCGATCAGCAAATCCAAGGGTTTGCCTATTTTTTGGGAATCAGTTCCATTCCCATTTATGGAGGAGGAGATGGCATTGTTTGGGAGCAACAGAAAAAAGCACTGGAAACCGGGGCGGAAATTGTCGTTGCTACTCCAGGAAGATTAATTGCTTTATTGGCCGGAGGAAAAATTGACCTGAGTTCCTTGGAGCATTTAATTTTAGATGAAGCGGATCGGATGATGGATATGGGATTTTCGGATGATATTCTCAAAATTGTCAATTACCTTCCAAAAAATCGGCAAACGGTTCTGTTCTCGGCTACCATGCCGCCAAAAATCCGTCAGTTTAGCATGAAAATCCTTCGAAATCCTGAAGAAATTTCAATTGCTATCGGTAAAACTGCTTCGGGTGTAACCCAGGCCATGTATGCAGTATATGATACCCAAAAAGAGGAATTGGTCAAGCATATCCTCTCTCAGAAAAATTACGAAGCCGTGATCATATTCGCTTCTACCAAAGATAAGGTGAAGGCCCTGTTTAAGGCCCTGAAAAAGGAGTTTGATGTCGAAGCTTTTCATTCGGATTTAGAGCAGGTGGAGCGTGAAAAAATCATGTCTGCTTTCAAAAATAAGGCAGTGAAAATTCTGGTAGGGACCGATATTATTTCCCGAGGAATTGATGTGGTTGGAATTGAGCTGGTAATCAATTATGATACTCCGAGCGATCCCGAAGATTATGTACATCGGGTTGGCCGCACCGCCCGTGCAGATATGGAAGGGGAGGCAATCACCTTTGTGAATCCCAAAGATGCCTTTAAATTTCAACGAATTGAGGAATTGATTGGGATGCAAATCACTCGTTTACCCTTACCGGAGGGATTTGAGTCTGGTCCTGAGCTGAAATCCTCCAAATCCGGTACTTCCACGACTAATTTCAAAAAATCATCCAAGGGCAAATCTGCAAAAAAGAAAGGGGGAAATAGGAAGGAAAAAGAAGGTCCGAAGCCAACAGCTCAATCGAAGGTTGCAGAAGTGAACAGTCCTCCTTCAAATCCAAACCCTAACCCTTCGATTCCATCCAAATATGGGAAGCGGAGGAATGTCATTGAGGATTAAGCCATACTCGCATTGGTTTTTTGCAGCGCGCCACCTTATTTTTATATGAAAACAGATTTAAAAATGACCACCTATTTTCAAGAACTTTTCGATCGGGATTTAGGCCGATTGGAACTGGAAATCAATGATTTTAATCCCGAATCGAATTTATGGGTCATTCCATCGGGCGTGCTCAATTCTGCTGGAAATTTAGCGGTCCATCTCTGTGGAAATCTCCGGCATTTTATCGGTCATGAATTAGGTGGCTTTGATTACCAACGAGATCGGGAGCGGGAATTTTCTGTCAAAAATCTTCCCAAAAATATGATTTTAGAGGAAATTCTTCTTTGCAAAAATCAGGTTAAATCGAGTTTAGATCGCTTGGAAGATCAAATTTTGCATGAAAAATATCCCATTGAGCATTTTGGAAAACCGATGACTTATGGTTTCTTTTTAGCCCATCTCTACGGCCATCTCAATTACCATCTAGGACAGATAAACTACTTGAGAAGAATCATTGAGGCATAAAAAAATCCCAGGTGAATCAATCGGCTGGGATTTTTTTGAACCATCAGGTTGGGGAATTCAACATCAATAAAGAATTCTGAATCGGATGGTCCCGTGAATGTTCTTAAGCGCATCGATGGCTTCTTTGGTGTAGGCTTTATCAATGTCGGTGATCACGTAGCCTATCTTTTCATTGGTCTTGAGATATTGACCCACAATATTGATCTGATAACCGGCCAAGACCTGATTAATTTTAGCTAAAACGCCGGGTTCGTTTTGATGAATGTGAATCAATCGATGCGCATCTTTAAGGAAAGGCAATTGGATATTTGGAAAATTTACCGAATTGAAGGTGTTTCCCGTATTGATGTATTCCATGATTTTCCCGGGAACAAAACGAGCGATATTTTCCTGGGCCTCTAAAGTGCTGCCTCCGATGTGTGGGGTCAAAATCGTATTGGGAAGACCGATTAATTCGGACTGGAAGGGCTCATTGTTGTTTTTGGGTTCCTCAGGAAATACATCCACCGCACATCCAGCCAACTGTCCAGATCGTATAGCCTCTTTTAAGGCAGGGATTTCGACAACGTGACCTCGACTCAGATTGACTAATATGGCTCCCTTTTTCATCAAATTGATTTTGGATGAATCAATCAGGCACTTATTGTCTTTTCGCCCATCCACGTGAAGGGAAATGATATCACAATTTTGTAAAAGTTCTTCCAGGGTGTCTACTTTTGTGGCATTTCCCAAAGCAAGTTTTTCGATGACATCGTAATAAAATACGTTCATACCCATATTTTCTGCCAAAACAGAAAGCTGAGCCCCGATATTCCCATAGCCGACAATTCCGAGTTTTTTTCCTCGGATTTCAAAACTTCCGCTGGCTGATTTATCCCAGCGGCCTTGATGCATTCCCACAGATTTATCGAAGAAATTTCGCATCAAAAAGATGATTTCCGCAATGGCCATCTCCACCACCGAACGGGTATTACTGAAGGGGGCATTGAATACCGCTATTCCCTTTTCTTGGCAAGTTTCCAGGTCGATCTGATTGGTGCCGATGCAAAATGCACCAATGGCAATCAGCCGGTTGGCATTTTCTAAAACTTTTTTGGTGACATTGGTTTTAGATCGGATACCCAGGATGGAAACGTTTTTGATTTTTTCGCAAAGTTCATCCTCAGTCATGGCCGAGCTAACTACTTCTACCTGATATCCTTCTTCTTTGAGCAATTCAACTCCGATTGGATGGACATTTTCCAGCAGCAAAACCTTGATTCGGCTTTTGGGATATGAAAATTTTGTATTCAACTTGTTGATGTATAAGATTTCGTCAAAACTAGGAGCAATGTGATCTGCTTTGGAAGTTACCTTAGGACGATGAACGTTTTCGGTGAACGCATAAAATTTATTGGCAAGACCAGATGCTTTGATTTCATAATCGGTATATCCGTCCCCAATCACATAAATATCCCCTTCGAGCTTGAGATGTTTGATAGTTTCGGCTTTTCCATTGTTTTTGGACAAGGGATTTTCCCGATTGAAATCTACGATTTTTCCTTGGCCATCGTACACAAACTCATTGGCAAATACATTTTCTTCTTTGATTCCATAATCTGCCACAATAGGAATAATGAAATCCTTAAAGCCATTGGATATGATGAATATGTCATCGGCATTTTCCTGCAAAAATTCCTTATTTCGCTCGAAAGATTTGGAAACCCGCTTTTTCAATGCTTCAATTAGATCTGCGATTTGAGACTTCCGGGCCTGAAGGATTTCAAGTCGTTGCTCCAGACTCTCCCGAAAGGTGAGGGATCCCTCCATTCCCTGATCGGTGATGTCCTTTATCGCTTGTAGTTTTTTTCCGGCTGAGGCGTCTCCATCAAGGGAAATTTCCCCTAGGATATCGAGTGCTTCCACCTGAGTGAAGGTACTGTCAAAATCAATGATGAATTTTTTGGTTTGAGGCATGTGCAGGGTCTTTGAATTAATTCTGATGTAAAATTAACGGATTGTTAAAATTTCAGAAGTTTTATTGATAAAATTCTTCAAAATCATTTATCCATTAGATTTTTCGCAATCGATTGTGTGGTTTTATTCATCCTTAAGGCCTAAAATCATTCATGACTTTTGAGGCTGTTCTTTGTAGTCAGGCCAAAGGGACTTATTTTTGAAAAAAGGATTGATTATGAAAAAGTTCGATTTAAAGTGGTTATATGGATTGGGGATTTGGGTTCTTTTTGCCTGTAGTACAGCTGAGCGGGAGCCCTTTGCTGATTTGGAATCCCATGAAATGGGCAAAGTAATTGGAAAAGCGGAAACTGTTCCCGGTAAATATGGGGATGAGATGGAGGGGAAAATCCTAATTACCCATTTACCTCGATTTGTTGAGGATGTTGAGAATAAAGGATTTTCAGAGGGGGTAATTCAAGGGGAAATTAAAGAAGTCTGCGCAAGTAAAGGCTGTTGGTTGACCATGGATCTTCCCAATGGAGAGAGTATGCGGGTGACTTTTAAAAATTATGGTTTTTTTGTTCCAACCAACAGCCAGGGATTCCCCGTTTTACTAAAAGGCGTAGGTACCTTAGTTGAGACAGATGTGGAAACTTTAAGACACTATGCAGAGGATGAGGGTAAATCTCCAAAAGAAATTGAGGCCATCACCCAACCCAAAAAGGAAATTACCTTTGAAGCTGAAGCAGTCATCATCCCAGAAAAATCCTGATCAATGGCTATAGCTATAGATAATTTGAGGGTTGGTCGGAGGTACCTGCTCATCAATCTGGGTGAAACTCGAAGATTGGAGATTGTTTTACGGCTTGGAGGTGAAAACTTCAAGGTGAAGGACTTAGATACCTTGGAATATTATACCCTAGAGGAATTGCTTCAGTGGGGCAGAGGGAAAGACTATGACCTAGATGAAATCAGGTAGAACCAAATTGCCAATGACCTGGGATTTTTCACCAATAACGTGTGCTTTTGGTCACTTTTCTCCATGAGGTAACCCATTATTTTCGTAAAAAAAAGGAAATGGCAAAAGGATTAGGAGAAGCAATAATGGGTGCAAAGTGCCCAAGGTGTCGGGAGGGAAACTTGTTTCCAGTATCGGTTTTCAGTTTTCGAAAATTAACCCAAATCAATGGTGCCTGCCCCCAATGTGGCGTCAACCTACAGCCCGAACCCCGATTTTTTGATGGGGCAATGTATATTAGCTATGCTTTTTCAGTTGCGTTGGTTATTTCCGTTTTTGTTGGCCTTAATATCCTTTTTGAACGTCCAGAGCTATGGATGTATCTGGTAACGATAGCAGTAATCAATAGTTTATTGCTTCCTGTCATGCTTCGCTACTCCAAGGTACTCTACCTCTATGCGATAGGAAAGATTCGATACAAAGGAGGGAAAAGCTAAGCCGTGATCTGATTAAGCCCATAAAAAGGTGATTCATTCCCCTGTAATTTCATCTCTTATAATTTATTTTTTAGCCGTCAGATGGAATCTCGCAATTCTAATCCTCGCGGTGTATGACGGGTACGTCATGCTCGATTTCATTTAAGAGTCCTTTTAAACAATTCACCTTGGAGGAGCTTTTACTGTAAACATGAGTGAATGAACTTTCAACGAAAAATTTACAAAGCTGGGTTTTTCCTGCTTTCCTTTTTCTACATCGCTGCAGGTATCAACCATTTTGTCAGCCCCGAATTTTACCTTCCCTTAATCCCTGATTATTTGCCGATGCCTAGGACCTTAAATGCATGGGCTGGTTTTTTTGAACTAGTCTTGGGTATAGGCTTGCTTTTGCCAAATTATCGGCGAAAAGCGATTTGGGGAATCATTATTCTTTTACTCTTTTTTGTTCCATCACACATTTACTTCATACAAATCGGCTCCTGCATTGAGGGCGGACTTTGCGTTCCCGATTGGGTGGCTTGGGTCAGATTAGTGGTTATTCATCCCTTATTGGTGTATTGGGCATCAATTTATAGAAACCATAAAAGTTTTTCTTTGCAAGTTGTAATTAATACTAACAAAAAATGAAGCTTTACTAAACCTTTTCTGTTTTGGTTCCGTTACAGCCTTAAAATTAGGGAAAAGTATGGAGGCCATTTTAAACAAAATCAAGGTTGAGGTTAACTCCAACCTATACCAAAAGGAGCCCTTTAGCTCAGAACTGGGAACGGCGATTGTACAAGAGGGAGCTAAAATGATCCGGGACTTGGGCTTGGAAAACTTTACATTTAAAAAACTATCCGGCCAAATCGGGAGCACAGAAGCAGCGATTTATCGCTACTTTGAAAACAAGCATAAATTATTGCTGTACCTTACGGCCTGGTACTGGGGCTGGATGGAACATAATTTGGTTTTTGGTACGGCCAATCTCGTCGATCCTGCCGAACGGTTGAGGCTTTCGATCAAACTTTTGGCAGAGGGACCGATTTTCCTTAGAAATGAAAATTTGGACCCCAAAATTCTCCGAGAAATTGTCGTCAATGAATCCATCAAAGGGTATTTGACCAAAGATGTGGATCAAGAACATGAGGTGGGGATTTTTGCTCAGGTCTATAAATTCGGAGAGCGGATAGCCAATATTGTTACAGAAATCAACCCAAATTACACCTATCCAAAAACATTAGTTTATACGGTTTTGGAATCCAGTTTGCTCCAATCATTTAATTCTCAACATCTTCCTGGAATGACAGAGAATACCTTAAATGCATCCACTCGTTTTCAATTCTTTTATCAATTGGTGATAAATACCATTCAAAATGATAACTAATAAGGAAATAACTCCGCTCAAGCGCTTTTTTGGATTGCTCAGAGAGGAAAAAAATCAAGTGTATTCGATTTATTTCTATGCCGTCCTCAACGGCTTGATCACGCTTTCATTGCCTCTGGGGATTCAGGCGATTTTAAATTTTATTTTAGGAGGCCGAATATCCACTTCTTGGATTATTCTGGTTGCAATCGTGGCCGGTGGGGTGATATTTAGTGGTTTTTTGCAAATCTCTCAGCTTCAAATCATGGAGAAATTGCAGCAACGGATCTTCTCCAAATCAGGGCTTTCCATTGCTTATCGTCTTCCTCGGGTCAAAGCAGAAATTCTTCATGGGAAATACGGTCCTGAATTAGTCAATCGGTTTTTTGATACGGTAAATCTCCAGAAAGGTCTTTCCAAAATATTGATTGACTTCTCGACCGCATTGCTTCAAGTGATATTTGGTCTTTTGCTGCTTTCGGTTTACCATCCCTTTTTCATTTTGTTTGGACTCTCGCTTGTGCTCATTCTGTTTTTGATTTTTTACTTCTCCGGTCCTAAGGGAATGGAAACCGCCCTAAAAGAGTCAACCTACAAATACCAAACGGCTTATTGGCTGGAAGAGGTGGGGAGGACGATGAATAGCTTTAAGCTTGCGGGAAATACCCGACTGCCTGTATTGAGAGCAGATAAATTGCTTCAGAAATACGTCGATTTTCGATCCAAGCACTTTTCTGTGTTGATCTTCCAATACAAAATAATGATCGGGTTTAAAGTCTTAATTGTCACTTCTTTGTTGGTGGCAGGTAGTTTATTGCTCATCAATGATCAGATCAGTATTGGTCAATTTGTGGCCGCTGAAGTAATCATCATTTTGGTGGTCAATTCGGTGGAAAAGCTCATCCTCTCTTTGGAAACTGTTTATGATACTTTGGTAGCGACGGAGAAACTGGGGAATTTAATGGACCTTGGCTTGGAAGATAGTTCAGGGAGCGAAAAAATTATTACTCCAAAAAAGGAGGGGTTAAAATTTGCCATGAAAAATGTGAGTTTTCAACCCAAAGACGCAGACATTCCCCTGTTACGCAATATTAATTTGACCATTGAAGCAGGTGAAAAGGTAGTCGTCACCGGCAAGAGTGGAAGTGGAAAAAGTGCATTGATGTCCTTGTTTTCAGGTTTGTATGAGGATTTTGAAGGAGAGGTATTGGTGAATGACCTATCGATCAAAATGATCCATCTGGAAAAGTTTCGAACCCTGGTCGGGGATTGCTTGGAAGTCGAGCAGATTTTTCATGGGACTATTCATGAAAATATCCTGATGGGAAGAGAATACGAGGAGAGCCAACTCAATGAAATTCTCCAATTGACCGGTCTTCAGGATTATATTTATCAAAAGCCTTTGGGTTTGGAAACCGAACTGCTTCCTGAAGGAAAAGGGCTTTCGCGTAGACTGGTGCAGAGTATTTTGATTTCCCGATCTCTAGTCGGTAAACCGAAGGCAATGATTATGGAAAATGCGCTCTTGCATCAAACCCAAGAAGTTAAGCTGAAATTGGTGGATTATTTGATGTCGGGAGACTGGACATTGCTTTTGGTTACTTTGGATCAAGAGGTGATTCAGCGGGCCAGTCAGATTATTGTCTTGGACCAAGGTAAACTTTTATTTCAGGGTAACTACTCCCAATATTTGGAATTCTTAAAAACGAATCAATAAGTCATGCTGAATATTTCGAAAATACGAATTACGGAATCCATTCCTTTCAGTGGTGCCAAAAGTTTGGTGATGACCTTGCCATTGAGAGAGTACAACAAGCGGGTGAAAGTATTGACTGCCCTGCTGTTGATATTCTTCATGATGTTGTTTTTGCCTTGGACTCAAAATATCAGGTCCAAAGGTTACGTGACTGCGCTTAGACCTGATCAACGTCCACAAACGATTCATTCGGTTATTGCCGGTAGAATTGAAAAATGGTATGTAGCAGAAGGTTCTTATGTGGCCAAAGGGGATACCATTGTGCGAATTTCTGAAATCAAAGATGAATATTTTGACTCCCTACTTTTGCCTAGAACCCAATTGCAATTGGATGCAAAAAACCTTTCTGCTGAATCGTATGGCAATAAAGTAGAGGCCCTTCGAGCCCAGATTGCTGCCTTGAAAAGAAATAATGTGCTACGATTAGAGCAGGCAGAGAATAAATTACGCATGGCCGAATTAAAGGTGGAATCTGACAGCATTAAATTCTACCAAGCCCAGATTAACTTTGATATTGGAAAGCAACAGCTGGAACGATGGGAAAGTCTTTATGCCGAAGGACTCAGATCCCTCACTGACCTAGAGAGTCGACGGTTGAAATTTCAAGACGTTCAGGCAAAGCTGATTGCAGCCGAGAACGATTACCTGAGCAGTCAAAACATGCTGATTACGGCCAGGCTGGACCTGGATGCCATTGACAATGACTTCAAGGATAAATTAGCCAAAGCTGAATCAGAGATGTTTACGGCCATGTCCTCGCAATTCGATACCGAAGCTACAGCAACCAAGCTAGAAAATCAATATTCCAATTACGAGGCGAGGACCAATTTCAGATACATTCTAGCTCCTCAAAATGGCTACCTGGCTGAAGCAATAAAAGTAGGGATTGGAGAAACCATCAAAGAGGGGGAGCCTATTTTGAACATTGTTCCTGCTGAGGCTGAATTGGCAGTAGAAATGTACGTGCAGCCGGTAGATTTTCCATTAATTAAAGTAGGTAACCGGGTGCGTTTTATCTTTGACGGATGGCCAGCAATTGTATTTTCAGGATGGCCACAGATCTCCAATGGCACCTTCGGCGGGGTGGTGGTTGCCATTGACCAGTTTGCCGGCAGTAATAATCAATATCGGGTTTTGGTGATCGAAGACCCAGAGGAAGAGGCTTGGCCGGAGGCTCTCCGGATTGGCTCGGGAGCAGATGGAATTGCGCTGCTCAACGATGTTCCCGTCTGGTATGAAATATGGCGACAACTCAATGGGTTTCCGGCTGATTATTATACCCAAGAACAAAAAAATGCAATCTCAAATGAGATCAAGGTAAAATGAGAAAATTAATTTTATCACTTCTTTTTGCTTCTCAGATGATTTCTGCTCAGGCATTCCAGACGGACACCTTAACGGTGGATACCTTTTTGGAGTGGCTGCAACGAAACCACCCGGTGGCTTCTCAGGCGGATATTACCTTAGAAATGGGTGCGATGGAACTTCGGACTGCCCGAGGAGCTTTTGATCCACTTTTATTTGGAACCCTGGATAATAAAGAGTTTAAAGAAAGTACCTACTACGATAAACGGGAGGCTGGATTGAGCATTCCCACATGGGCGGGTGTGGAGCTGAACGGAACCTTTGAACAAAACTCAGGAGAGTTTTTAGGTAATGAAAATCGGGTTCCTGCAGGGGGACTTTTTGCCGCTGGAGCCTCGGTCAATTTAGGACAAGGCTTAATTTTGGACGAACGAAGGGCAGCCCTCAGACAAGCTCAGATTTATCAGCAGTCCACAGAGGTTGAACGGATTCAATTACTCAATCAATTGTATTTATCAGGATTTGAATCCTACTGGAATTGGTCTTTAGCGTATAAGAACCTTCAAGTATTGGAAGAAGGAGTGAAGCTCGCCGAGGTAAGATTCAATGCCATCAAAAGAAGCTTTGAGCAAGGGGATTTTGCGGCCATTGATACCGTAGAAGCTTATTCTCAATTGCTTAACAGACAGTACAGACTGCAAACTGCCCAGAATGATTACTTTGCCGCCACTCAATTTCTGAATACTTTTCTCTGGAATGAGGATCAAACCCCGATGGTTTTGAACCCAGAAATCATTCCTGAAGATTTGGACGAGGAGTGGAATGACTTGATTAATGCCGAGGAGTTGAGGTCTTTGGTGGCCAACCACCCGGAACTCCGCTTGACGGATTTTGAACTGGCTGGTTTGGAGGTTGACCGAAAATTGAAAGCTCAATCCATTTTACCAGTAGTCAAAGTCAAATACAATTTTCTAGTGGAGCAATTAAATCAATTTGAATCCGCACCGTTTTTTGAAAACAATTACAAATGGGGAGTATCGGTGTATACGCCCTTATTGTGGAGAAAAGCCAGAGGATCGGTAGGCTTGGCAAAGGCTAAAATTGATTTCAAGCAAAATTCACGGGAATTAAAGGAAATTCAACTCCGAACTAAATTGGAGTCAGAAATCAATAATTTTAGGATATTAGATCAGCAGGTCACTACTTTTGGCCAAAACGTCTCCAATTTGGAGCGTTTGCTTTCTGCTGAATTGAGACGGTTTGAGATCGGAGAAAGTAGCCTGTTTTTGATCAACGCCCGTGAAATTACCGTTTTTGACTCAAGGCTTACTTTTAATCAACTCCTTGCCAAGCAAAAAATTGCACTTGCCAAGGTTCGATTTGCAGCAGGTTTGGGTTTTGAGTAGGTTTTTTAAGGGTTAATGTCTTATTTTTCGAAAAAAAAGATATGGCTGCATTTGTGATTGTAGAGGCGGATATTTTTGATTCTGCCGTGTATGATGAGTACAAAAAACTAACCCCGGCTACAGTGGCTGCTCACGGTGGTAAATTTATTTTGCGGGGAAATCCAGTAGAAGCATTGGAGGGGGAATGGAAACACGATCGATTGGTGATGTTAGAATTTCCGGATAAAAAAAGTGCAAAGGATTGGTATTATTCTAAGGAATATCAAGAGGCAAAGGAGATTCGGTCAAAAGGGTCAACAGCAAAATTTCTTTTGATAGAGCAATAATTATTTTTGGCATTTTTATTGGTATGAAATACAATTATATGAATATGCAAAAGTTTATTTGCTTCATTCATTTTAAAATTCTATTTCAAACAACCTTAAAATTCAATTACCCTTAAAAATGTTCAAATGAAAAAACAGCTATCTATCACCCAAAAAATGCTCGCTTTCATCCTAGTTTTGTTTGGAGCGGCAGCTTGTATCTCAGAAACTGAGACTCCTTTAGCCGAACAGTCGCAGGTCGAAAGCGCTGAGCTTGAAGAAGGCGGGGAAAATTTAAAGAAAGGGGGATATATTCCCTATGAAGAGTCTTTTGTCAATCAAATTACGCCATTTAATTTAGGTACAGCGGAATCACCCCTTATCTTTTTACCCGGAACCGGGGAAGGAAAAGGCCAAGGAATGGGAAAAGTCTATTCATTCATCAATCAGGTCGCAACTTCACCTACCACTTCTGAAGGTGCTCCAGTGACGCAGTTCCATGAAGAGGCTTTAGCTGCTTTTGGATTAACTGATATTCCTGACGACGTCCATTCTGTTACCGTAAGCGAAAATGGAACGGCCATCTTCTATTCAGGCGAAACCAATATTGCCACTTTTCCTGATGAAAATGGAAGGGTAGAATTTGAAGCGGTGGTACACATCGTGGGAGGAACCAAAAAATTCAAAAATGCCAAAGGGGAGGGAAAGCTAACCGGATCTTACCATGCGGGTACAGGTCAAGGCACTTCTAAAATTGAAGCCCTGATTCAATTAAACTAATCCGTGAAAGTATCAAAAAGGATGGTCTAGGGATCATCCTTTTTTTTGCCCAATAGAAAGCGATTCCGTAGATTTTTTGGGATTGAAATGGGGGATTTTTGAGGGGAATGGGTAATTTGTTGGCTCTGATCAAATCTACCATGAAAAAAATTATTACCCTTGGCGAAGTAATGCTTCGACTTTCTCCACCTGGACATCAGCGGTTTTGTCAAGCCCAAAATTTTGAAATTGAGTTTGGAGGTTCGGAGGCTAATGTGGGCGCAAATTTGGCAACTTGGGGAGTTTTCGTTCAGCATCTTACAGCTTTTCCCGCTCACTCATTGGGTCAAGCAGCGATAGCCAAGCTTAGGCAATGGGGAATTGATCCTTCATTTTGTTACCAAAATGAAGGGCGCTTGGGCACATATTTTCTGGAAAAAGGCGCGCTTGACCGAGGTTCAAAAATCATATATGATCGGGAGAATTCCAGTTTTTCAACATTGGATCCGGATTCTGTGGATTGGGCGGAGCTTTTTAAAGATGCGGATTGGCTGCATTGGTCGGGAATTTCTCCGGCAATTTCCCAATCAAGCGCCCGACTAACCCTACGAGCCGTTAGTGAAGCCCAGAAGGTGGGGGTTAAGGTTAGTGGAGATTTGAATTATCGGAGTAATCTTTGGGCCTATGGTAAAGCTGCCTACCAAATCATGCCTGAGTTGATGGAACATACTCAGGTCATGATTGCCGGTAAGCGTGATTTTGAACAGTGCCTGAATGAACATTTTGAGAGTTTTGATCAAGCTGCTGCCTATGCTTTTGACCGGTTTGATCAGTTGGAGTGGATTAGCCAAACCTTGCGGGTAACTCATTCTGCCTCACACAATACAATTTCTGCTGAACTTCATTCAAGAACCGAATCTTTCCATTCCAAATCCTATGATTTGACTCCAATAGTAGATCGGGTAGGTACAGGTGATGCTTTTGCCGCTGGGCTAATTTATGGCCTTTTGCACACCAATCCTTCTCACTGCATCGAGTTGGCCATGGCAGCGGGTGCTTTAAAACACAGTGTACCCGGTGATCAGTTGTACGCCAGTTTGGATGAAATTAAAGAAGTCATTGCGGGAAATTCCGGAAAAATCAAACGTTAACCATGAGAAATCCTTCCAGTCCTTTTATCCAAAAAATGCATCAAGCTGGTGTAATGCCTATATTTTATCATCCTGAGGAAGCGATCTGTCTCCGGCTTTTGGAAACCGCCTACGAAGGGGGAATTCGTGTAATTGAGTTGGTGAACCGCGGAGAGGAGGCCCCTAAGGTTTTTCCCGCTCTGAAGAAATTAGCCGAGTCGCTACCCGGGCTTTCCCTTGGCGTGGGTACAATTTATCATCCCTGGCAAGCTGAAGAATTCATTTATATGGGTGCTGAATTTATTGTGGCTCCAGTTATGAATGAAAAATTGGGGGAATATTGTCAAAAGGTAGATATCCCCTGGGTACCGGGCTGTGGGACTTTGACCGAGATTTTTAGAGCCACCGAACAAGGAGCCGAACTGGTAAAAATCTATCCGGCCAATATCCTCACTCCTGATTTTGTTCCGGCTGTCCATGCGGTTTTACCAAAAGTGGAAATCATTCCAACCGGCGGAGTTGAACCTCATTTGGAAAGTATCAAGCCTTGGTTTGATGCCGGGGTGCTATGTGTGGGCATGGGCTCCCAACTCATTCGAAAGAATTGGGTCGCTTCAGGTGAGTTCTCAAAAATTTCAGATTCGATTAAATCTGTGGTGAAAACCATCGAGCAGATCAAAAAATAAAGGGAGCCATAAGACTCCCTTCGAATTACAAATTAGGCTGCGGAGTAGTCCGCAAGTAAGGTTTGATGACTTGGTGACCTTTGGGAAACTTCTCAGGAATGTCCTGGTCTTTAATTGCTGGTGCAATTACCACATCCTCTCCGTGTTTCCAATTGACCGGTGTTGCCACTGAATAGTTGGCAGTCAGTTGAAGGGAATCAATCACCCGGAGCAATTCATCAAAGTTTCTACCCGTGGAAGCTGGATAGGTAATGATCAGTTTGATTTTTTTATCATTTCCAATCACAAAGACTGAACGCACGGTAAAATTCTCATTGGAATTGGGGTGAATCATATCATAAAGCTGAGAAATCTTTTTGTCTTCATCAGCGATGATTGGGAAATTCACCTCTGTATGTTGGGTTTCATTGATGTCGGATATCCAGCCTTTATGGCTTTCCAAGCCATCTACACTTAAAGCCATAACCTTAGTGTTCCGCTTTTCAAATTCTTCTTTTAACTTGGCTACAGCTCCAAGTTCGGTGGTACAGACCGGAGTGTAATCAGCAGGATGAGAGAAAAGTACGCCCCATCCATCTCCTAAATACTCATAAAAGTCAATTTTGCCTTGACTTGTTTCAGCTTGAAAATTTGGAGCTATGTCTCCTAATCGTAGTGTCATAATGGTTTTTTATTTTAAAGTCTATAGGGATAATAGGATATTGACTTAAATTGTTCCCACAAAGACAAATAATAACATTCCGGCCATTCTTGTGTTTTTTTTTGAATACCTTCAATCCATTAACTTAAAACAATTCGTATATCTATTTATGAAAACTTATTACAATCCGGAAGACCTAAAAAAGTTTGGTAAAATTGGTGAGCTGCAAAAACCACTTGCTGATAAATTTTTCGATTATTATGGGGAGGTTTTTGCCGAAGGAGCATTAACTGCCAGAGAAAAATCCCTGATTGCACTCGCCGTGGCCCATGCCATTCAATGTCCTTATTGCATCGATGCCTACACTACGGATACTTTAGAAAAAGGATGCGATGAAGAACAGATGATGGAAGCGGTTCATGTGGCAGCGGCCATTAGGGGAGGAGCCTCCTTGGTGCATGCCACCCAAATGATGAATAAAATCAATGAAATCTCGATGTAGTTGGAATGAAGTCTCTAAAAGCATTAGAAAATCCTATCGCTGAACCCGCATTTGAACTAGAAATACTTGAGCAAAGTAAGATAGATTCCTTTGAAAGTAAATTAGATCAAATCGGTCTTTTTCCGCTCAAACCGACCCAAATTGAAATATTACAGATCAATATGGGTAAAATGTGCAACCAAGTCTGCAAACATTGTCATGTGGATGCCGGACCAGACCGAAAAGAAATCATGACCCCCGAAACGATGGCTGATTGCTTGGAAGTTATTCGGAATCATGAAATTTCCACGGTAGATCTAACCGGTGGTGCTCCAGAAATGAATCCTGATTTTAGATGGTTTGTCGAAGAAATCCGAAAAATCAATTCAACTTGTACAATTATCGTTCGGTGCAACCTTACCATAATCCTGGCCAATCCCAAATACCATGATCTACCTGAGTTTTATAAAAAACACCGGATAGAAGTAGTTTCCTCTTTACCGTATTTTTCGGCTATGAAAACCGATTCTCAGCGGGGAAACGGTGTTTTTGACAAAAGTATCAAGGCACTTCAGATGCTCAATGCGGTCGGGTATGGGATTCCTGGATCTGATTTAGTTTTAAATCTGGTTTACAATCCATCCGGGGCCTTTTTGCCTCCGGCGCAAGAGGCCTTGCAGGCTGAGTTTAAGAAAAAGCTTCGGGATAAATTTGATATTCAGTTTAACTCCCTGTTTGCCATTACCAATATTCCCATTAGTCGGTTTTTAGAGTATTTGGTTCGGAGTGAAAACTATGAAGACTATATGGAAAAACTACTCCAAAGTTTTAATCCCATTGCCGCCGAAAATGTTATGTGTAGAAATACCATCTCTGTCGGTTGGGATGGGTTTTTATACGATTGTGATTTCAATCAGATGCTTGATTTGAAGGTAGATGCTCCTGACAGTCAGCATATCGCTGACTGGAATATGAGCTCCTTAACCAGTCGGTCAATTATTGTCAACAAACATTGTTTTGGATGTACTGCTGGTGCAGGCTCCAGCTGTGGGGGAACGACTGCTTAATGAAAAAGTCTGCAATCATCATTTTTCAAAAAAATGCCGAATTAGGCAAGGTGAAAACCCGATTGGCCAAAGACCTGGGAGATCAAACTGCCTTGGCTATTTACGGGCAGCTATGCGCTTACACGCATAGCGTTTGCAAACAAGTTTCCGTTGAAAAATACCTGTATTTTTCCAATTTTATTCCCCAAGAAAGTTCCCCTGATTCGTCCTATCGTTTTCGGCTTCAGCGAGGAAAAGAGTTGGGGGAGCGGATGTCGAATGCATTTTATGATTTATTCCAAAGTGATTTTGAAAAAGTGCTGATCATCGGCACAGATTGTCCGGAAATTACCCCAGACTTGTTGTCTGAAGCTTTTGCGCGATTGGACCGTAGTGAAGTTGTAATGGGTCCAGCAGAAGACGGAGGATATTATCTTTTGGGGATGAGGGAATTTTTTCCGCAATTATTTCAACAAATGGAATGGAGTACCTCAGAGGTGGCAATTCAAACTAAAAAAAGATTGGAAACCGGTAAGATATCTTATGAACTTTTACCCCTTCTTACCGATATTGACACGATTGAAGATTTGGAAAAAATAAAAGATTTAATAGACTTCTCCTATGACTAATTACCTGGATACCACCATCGATGTGTACGCCAAAGCAGCCCAAACTCCGGATGTTGGCTTGTGCTGCACCACTTCGCCTATTTGGCAATTTCCGGGATTGAAAATTCCCAAAATCATGCAGGAAATGAATTATGGCTGTGGCAGCACGGTTCATCCCCGCGATTTGGTGAACAATCCTCGCATTCTTTATGTGGGAGTGGGAGGAGGAATGGAAGTGCTTCAGTTTTCCTATTTTTCCAGACAGGTATCTGGGGTGGTTGGCGTCGATATTGTCGAGGACATGCTGGTTGCCTGTGATAAAAATCTGCAACTAGCCGAACAGGAAAATGATTGGTTTTCAAGTGATTTTGTCACGCTCAAAAAAGGAACGGCTTTGAATTTGCCCCTAACGGACAATTCGATTGATGTGGCTGCTCAAAATTGCCTCTTTAATATCTTTACCCAGGAAGACCTCAGAAAGGCCCTGGCAGAAATGTATCGGGTCTTGAAGCCTCATGGCAGACTGGTTTTAAGTGATCCGATTACCGAAGATCCCATGCCGGAGAAATTGAGGGATGACCCTAAGCTTAGAGCCTTATGCCTGAGTGGCTCCCTTCCGTTAAAGGAATATATTGACCTGATTACCGAAGCTGGATTTGGTACAGTGGAAATCCGTGCCAAGCGTCCTTATCGGGTGTTGGCCCCAGGCCAATATCAGACTGATCATCTAATCGTATTAGAATCCGTTGAAGTATGTGCGATCAAAGATCCCATGCCCGCTGATGGTCCTTGCGTATTTACCGGGAAGGCAGCGGTTTATTTTGGGGATCAGGAATACTTTGATGATCAAAAAGGTCATGTTTTGATGCATAATCAGCCCCTGGCTATATGCGACAAAACAGCAAGGGACCTGGAGTCTCTGAATAGGAAGGATTTGCTCATTACCGACTCAACCTACTTTTATGATGGAGGAGGCTGCTGTTAAATTCAGGCGGTTTTTATTTGCCTTCGGGATAGTCTTGGGGTGGGGCCTAGGGGGGCTGTCCCCTATACAAGCCCAATCAATAACCGATACGTATGAAATACGAGTGGCTGGTTTTAAGATTGGAGATTTAAAAGCAAAGTTTTTCCAAATCGGCGAAAAGCAAAATCTACAACTTCAAAGCCAGGTCAGTTTTTGGTTTTTTGGAAAAATCTACCTCGACCATGAAATCAATTGTGATTATCGAGGTCAACAGCTGATCACTTCTGAAGTTTCTTCCAAGTCAAATCGAGGTGATTTTTTTAGCAAAATCGAATGGGATGAAAATTACTATCGGGTGGATGCAGAGACGTATAAATTCGAAAATTCCAAGGCTATTTCACAGGTAATTGAAGGCAGCACGGCAAAGTTTTACTTTGAAAAACCCAAGGATGGGGATTTCATCGTTTCGGAAACCTTTGGATTGATGAGTGAGGTGGAAGAGGTAGAGCAGGATGTGTTTGAGATCGAAATCAACGGAAACCGAAATCGCTTCTATTATACTGGGCAGGAATTGACCAAAGTGGTCATCCAGAATCCGATAAAAAACTATGTGATCCAAAAAGTAAACTGATTTTTTGATGAAAATATCTGTAATCATCCCAACACTCAATGAATTGGCAAACCTTCAGGAATTGATCCCCTTACTCAAAGCGGAACTGAAGGATTACCCACATGAGATCATCGTGGTAGATGGGGGAAGCAAGGATGGAAGTGAAAGTTTCTGTCAATCTGCTCAGGTGGACTTTGTTCAAACCGAAAAATCAAGTCGGGCCATTCAGATGAATCTAGGAGCCAAGCGAGCCAGTGGAGAGATGCTTTATTTTGTGCATGCGGATACCCGACCCTTACAGGGCTTTTATCAGGATATTAGTCAGGCCATGAAAAGGGGGCACCAAGTCGGTTGCTATAGGTATCGATTTGATCATCAATCATTCTTACTTCAAATCAATGGCTGGTTTACGCGATTTAACGGGCTTTTTGCTGGAGGAGGAGATCAAACACTTTTCATACACCGGGCAATTTTCAAGGAAATTGGAGGCTTTGACGAGAAATTCTGTATTATGGAAGATTTCGATTTGGTTCGTCGAGTCAAAAAAAACGTTCACTTTCATATCATTCCCAAGGCGATTCAGGTATCTGCAAGGAAATATGAAAAAAATAGCTGGTTTAAAGTTCAATGGGCTAACTTGGTCGCTTTCCTGTATTTTATGCAAAACCGAGATCCCAAAGAAATTCGAGATCAATACCATAAAATGCTCACTCACAGATAATAACTGAATGACCTATTCGATTAACGGGATTCAACAGATTGGAATTGGAGTAACTGACGCAAGCGTTTCATGGGATTGGTACAAAAAAGCTTTTGGGATGGATGTCCCTATTTTCAAAGACAGGGCAGCAGCCACGTTGATGACACCCTATACCGGAGGAAAAGTTGAGCAACGCTATGCGATTTTAGCCATGAACCTGCAGGGTGGAGGAGGCTTCGAAGTATGGCAATACACCTCAAGAGAACCCCAGCCGGCAGCTTTCCCAATTCAGCTGAATGACTTAGGTATTTTGGCCATTAAAATCAGATGCAGGGATATTCATCAAGCTAAAATCCACCTTGAAAAGCTGGGAGCTACCATTATATCCCTTCCTTCCCTTAGTCCCTCTGGAGCGCTTCATTTCTATGTTCGAGATCCCTTTTTTAATTTATTTGAATTGATTGAAAACGATTCTTGGTTTACTCAAAATAAAGGAATCACAGGTGGGGTTTGCGGGGCAGTAATTGGCTGTTCCTCCATCGAAAAAAGTTTGTCTTTGTATCGGGATTTACTTTTGCACGATCAGGTTAAAGCAGATCAAACCGCTCATTTTGAGGAATTCAAACATTTACCTGGAGGCCAAGGAAAGTTTCGAAGAATAATCTTGGCCAAAACCTCGGTACCCAGTGGGGCATTTGGGCGCTTACTGTGCCAAACCGAAATCGAATTGATCTCCAATTTGGAGTCTCCTGGGAGGAAAGTTTTTGAACATCGATTTTGGGGAGATTTAGGATTCATTCACTTGTGCTTTGATGTCAATCAAATGGATGGTTTGAAGGCTAAAGCAAAATTGATGGGTTTTGAATTTAAGGTAGACAGTAAGGATAATTTTGATATGGGTAAAGCTGCAGGCCGTTTTGCGTACCTGGAAGATCCAGATCAGACCCTGGTCGAATTGGTGGAAACTTATAAGGTGCCTATTTTTGCACCTTTGGGCCTATATTTGAATCTTAAATTGCGCAAGAAGTCAACTCCTTTGCCTAATTTTTTGATCAAAGCTTTAGCTCTCAACAGGGAAAAGTAACTCAATTTCGATGGATTAAAACAGGGGTAAACCGGTTGATCTATTGATTTTTCCTAGCCCTTACTTCTCTGGGCTTTCTGTGTGATTACCCCGATTAAGTCTACCAATCGGTTGGCATATCCGGCTTCATTATCGTACCAGCCCACAATTTTGATCAGGTTACCTTTCGAGGAGGTAAGTGCCGCGTCGATGATGCAAGAATGGGGATTTGCTAAAATATCCATGGAAACAATGGGGTCTTCCTCCACTTGTATGATTCCTCTCAAATACCCATTGGAGGCTTTTAAAAATGCATCATTGATCGCCGCAACGCTTGCCTGATGCTCCAGTTCAACAATTAAATCCGTCAAGGAACCATCCGGAACAGGAACTCGCATTGCTGAGGCTTCAATTTTTCCGTTCAGCTCAGGCAGTACCCGATCCAGGGCGCGTCCCGCATTGGTGGTCGTTGGAATGATGGAATAAGCCGCTGCTCGTGCCCTTCTTAAGTCCCGGTGAGGGGCATCATGAAGATTTTGATCGTTGGTATAAGAATGAACGGTGGATGCATAGCCTTTTACCACCCCAAATTGATCATGGAGGACATGAACCATGGGCGCCAGGCAATTGGTGGTGCAAGAGGCATTGGATACAATTTTCTCCTCACCGGTAAGGATGGATTCATTGACGCCAAGAACAATCATTTTGATGCTTTCATCTGGAGAAGGGGCTGAGATAATAACTTTTTTTGCACCTGCTTTCAAATGCTTTTCAGCTCCTTGTCGAGTGGTAAACCTGCCTGTGCATTCAAGGACTAAATCCACATTCATCTCTTCCCAAGGCAGGTTTTCCGGATCCGATTGGGATAATAAATTCACGGATTGTCCTCCCACCAACAATTTTCCTTCTTCCAAAGAAACCGGCATAGTCAACCGGCCATGGATCGAGTCGTATTTTAAAAGATGCGCAATGGCTTGATTATCGGCCAAATCATTGATCGCGACCAATTCAAGTTCTGGATGTTCTAAAATCAATTTGGTCGTATATCGGCCGATTCTTCCGAAGCCGTTTATGGCGATGCGTAAAGTGGGATGGGTGTTCATGAATCAAGGGTGAATTTCAACATTTAAAAATAGCTAAAAGGAAGGGATTCTTATAAATCAAAATTTTAATTGCTTTAGATCAGGTTTTTAGATCTCCTTCAAAATAAATTTCTGTGCCCACTTTGCTATTCTAAAAGCAAGCCTCTATATTTGCACAACCTTTTGAAAAAGGACGTTTTTCAAGGTTTTTCATGGTCCGTTCGTCTAGGGGTTAG
>NZ_JAMWZB010000022.1:0-62446 GCF_024305035.1 Algoriphagus sp. | reverse complement strand
TAGGACGCATCCCTTTCACGGATGAAACACGGGTTCGATTCCCGTACGGACTACTTAGTTCAAAGATTTAGCCCAACTTAGGTAAACGTACCTAATGAGTTAAAGCTGTTTTGAAATGATTTTTAGTACCCCATGGTCCGTTCGTCTAGGGGTTAGGACGCATCCCTTTCACGGATGAAACACGGGTTCGATTCCCGTACGGACTACTCAATGAGCAGTCAATTCGACTGTTCAAGGTCATTTTTGTTTTATGGTTGTTAGTGGTTAAAGTGAACAAAATCCCGGCTTCTGGTCGGGATTTTTGTTTTTAAGCTAGGTTGATTTTTTGATTTATATGAATGGGTTTAAGACTTTTTTAAAAATGGTTATTTTGCCAATTGAAACAATACCCTCAAAAACCTATGCACCTTCCTAAAATTAGCTGCATTCCTGTAGCAATTCTGGCATTTTCGCTTTTATCCTGCCAGAATGAACCGACGGACCTCCGAATCAAAACCTTTGAAAAATCTGAGTTAGAAGAACAGGCCGAAAACGCCCGCTCGCAAATTAATCCGGTCTTAAAACCGGGGTTAAAATTATCTGCCTGGGGAGTGGATTCCCTGGTTTACGATCCGATTTCCATCCACATAACCGATCAAGGAGATCTTTTTTATTCCCGGACCAATCGGCAGAAAAACTCCGAATTTGATATTCGAGGACACCAGGATTGGGAAATTCGTTCCATCAGTCTTCAAAGTATTGAGGATAAACGGGAATTTCTTCGATCTGAACTTTCTGCTGAACGAAGCCAATTTAATACCTGGCTAGCAGACTTAAATGGAGACGGTTCGCATGATTGGCGGGATATGACCGTAGAAAAGGAGCAAATATTTAAGCTTCGCGATACGGATGGCGATGGACTTGCGGATTTTTCACAGCTCGTTGTGGAAGATTTCAATGACGAAGTCACTGATGTGGCCGGTGCGGTGATGATGGGAGAGGATGCCCTGTTTGTAGGGGTTGGCCCTGATATGTGGAGACTGGAAGATAGGAATGGGGATGGGGTTATGGACCATAAAGAATCCATTTCACATGGCTATGGAATTCATATTGGATTTGGAGCTCATGGCATGTCTGGCTTGGAAATGGGACCGGATGGTCGTGTGTATTGGGGAATCGGTGATATCGGATTCAATGGCAAGGGACCAGATGGAAAAGCCTGGAAATACCCCAATAGAGGGGTTATCGCACGAGCGAATCCAGACGGTTCCGATTTTGAAATTTATGCCATGGGGGTGAGAAATACCCATGAGTTTGTCTTTGACGCTTACAATAATTTGATTTCTGTGGATAATGATGGAGATCATGCAGGAGAAAAAGAACGTTTAGTCTATCTGACCAATGGCTCAGATTCGGGCTGGAGAATCAATTGGCAATTTGGAAAATACCGGGACCCGGATAACAATACCTACAAAGTTTGGATGGACGAAAAGCTCTTTACTCCACGATGGGAAGAGCAGGCCGCTTTTATAACCCCGCCGATTGCCAACTATGTTTCTGGCCCTACCGGAATGGTCTATAACCCTGGATCCGGTCTGGGACCACAGTGGAAGGATCATTTTTTTATTGTTGAATTCGTGGGAAATGCCGCTAACTCGGGAATCCATGCATTTACCCTTGAACCCAAAGGAGCAAGTTTTGAACTCAAGTCAACTGAGCGGATTATTTCAGGAGTGTTACCTACCGGAATGGATTTCGGGCCCGACGGCAAGCTTTACTTTGCCGATTGGGTGGATGGTTGGGGCACCAAAAACTATGGACGGATCTGGAAACTAGAAGATGAGCAAGCCCAGGGTTGGGAATTGCAGACTAATTCCGAGCAGGAGCTGAAAGCCGATTATTCGAGTTTATCCCCTGCAGACCTGAAGTCGAAACTTTACCATGAGGACCTCCGAGTTCGCAGAAAAGGACAATTTGAATTGGCCAAACGAAAAAAAGAAGGATTGGAAATTTTTAAGGAAGTATTGGCTGATGAAAAAAATTTATTTGCCCGAATTCATTCCATTGTAGGCATTAGCCAAATTGCGCGGATGGATGACATCAATGATGCAGATGCTTTGGTTTCTTATTTAAACGACAAGGATCCTGAAATTCGTGCTCAAGCAGCCAAATGGCTTGGAGATATTCGCTATGCCAAGGCTGGCGATGCATTAATTGAAAATTTATCCGATGATCATGCCCGAGTTCAGTTTTTTGCCGCTGAGGCCTTAGGAAGAACAGGTGAAGCGAAAGCTACAGAGGCCTTGATCGATTTGCTGGCTGAAAACAATGACCAAGATGCCTATTTGCGTCATGCGGCAAGTTTGGCACTGGCTCGTATAGGGGATCAATCCAAGTTAGGAAATCTCTCCGAACATGAATCCCCGGCCGTTCGAATGGGAGCGGTGATTGCCTTGAGGAGATTGGAAAGCCCAGAATTGGCCAAATTTCTCCATGATGAAAATGAATTAATTGTCACTGAAGCCGCTAGAGCGATTCACGATGATTTTTCAGTAGCAGGTGCAATGCCTCAGCTGGCGGGCCTTTTGAATACCACTCGGTTTACCAACGAGCCTTTGATGAGAAGAATACTTAGTGCAAACCAGCGATTAGGGGGTGAACAGCAGCTCAATGAAGTGTTGGCTTTTATGGCCAAAGCTCAAGTTCCGGAAGCAATGAAATTGGAGGCATTGGCTATAATTGGTACTTGGAGCAATCCTTCTGTGGTGGATCGGGTAGATGGACGGTATCGTGGTCCTGTGGAGCGCGACGGAAGTCTTATCCGGGATAGAAGCCTGCCCGGTTTGACTGCGGCACTTTCCAATGGAAATGCTGAAATCCGGAAAGCTGCTGCAAAATCTTTAGGAAAACTCAAGGCAATCAATGCATCAGACCAGCTCTTAACCCAGGTGAAAACAGACCCCAATGCCGAGGTAAAAGTTGAGGCATTACAGGCCTTGAAAACGATGAATGCTGAAAATTTGGGTGATGCGATCACCTCTGCGATGAATGATTCAAATCAGCAGGTCCGTGTAGGGGGATTGGCATTGCTTTCGGAAACTAGCTTACCAAAGGAACAAAAAGTCACGCTACTCATGGATATCATACAAAAGCGAACCAATCCTGAGAAACAACGGGCCCTATTGAGTCTTGGAGATGTGGAAGGGTCGGGCCAACTTTCGGAATGGGAATCCATTTTTGCTGATTTTGAAAGTGGCAATTTGCCATCCGCTACCTGGATAGAGTTGGAAGAAGCTTTGGAAAAAACCGGTTCGGAAGAACTTCAAGCCAAATTTGAAGAGCTATTAGCTCAAAAAGCTGGGGACCAGGAATGGAAGAAATATGAAGGAGCGCTGGCAGAGGGCAGTGTTCGGGCAGGAAGAAGTATCTTTTTTCAAAATCAAACTGCGCAATGTATTCGCTGCCATGCCTATGATGATATGGGAGGGAATGCAGGACCAAGGCTGAATGGAGTGGCTAAAAAATTGAGTCGGAAGGAACTTTTGATTGCCTTGGTTGATCCCAGTGCCAGACTTGCTCCGGGATATGGGTTTGTCAGCCTCAAGTTGGAAAACGGAGAACAAGTTAATGGAACTTTGATGGAAGAAAATGAGGATTCGGTGACCGTAAAAGTCGGTTCCGATCCGGAAAAGGCTTATAAAAGTTCGGAAATTACGGAAAAGAAAATTGCAGCTTCCAGTATGCCTACGCTCGCTGGAAGGCTGAGCAAACGTGAAATTCGGGATTTGGTGAGCTTTCTCAGTACGCTGGCCGAAGAACATTAAGCCAGTAAAAAAGATGGAAAGTGTAAAAGAGAAAGCCACTCATGGAGTGGCTTTCTCTTTTAAGATTGGTGGTCATTTTAATTATTGAATCGGAAGATCATTTCCTACCACGGAATTGGGGTTGAGTAGGGGGATGGTGGATCCCCATTTGGCGTTGATTGCTTGGATAAATTCGTTGGTAACAAATGCATGCGCTCGTCCATTTGGATGAATTCCATCCACTGAGAAACCTCCATTTGGGGGCACAATGCTGGCGGTTAAGGCTTGCCCTCCTGCATTCACTTGTCCGGCAAGTACGCGATCAAGCAGGTCATTCACATCGACTAAAACCAAACGATCTGAATTATTCTGGACTGCGACATTAATGATGCTATTGAAGGCCTCTATGGAGTTTTGAATTTGGGTTTGTTCACTGGGAGTCAATACAAAAGAATCTTCAACCGGAAAACTTACTCCTCGGATGGCTTGTGGATTGTCATTTACCGGTTGTCCCAGGGCTTGGGATAGGGTAAGGGTTGCTTTATCGGAACTGTTGCTTTGACGAATGGAAGGCAAGCCAAATTGAGTAAGATCGGTTAATGCTTCATCAGTGATCAAAAAGCCATTTAGGCCAGCCTGAAATTCGATTGTCCTCAAAGCTCTTTCTTCCGCCGAAATTGCTCCCATCGCCTCCAATTGCACAAGTCCTCCATTGTATTGGGCAAAATTACTGTTGACAAAAGTTGCCGTTTGTTCATCCAAAGGTAAGGCATTCCAAGGAACGAGATTGAAGTAAGGCAATACATTCAAATTTGGAATATTAGCTACTGCTCCTTTAGCTTCTGGAGAGGCCTGTAACAGGGTTCCAAGAATTGCGGTAAATCGTCCTGTAAACTCTTCTTCAGCGGTTAGAATTGAGGGATTTGAAGCACCACTGATGGCATAGCCTAATACATCACTACTTCCTAACCAAAGGGTGAAGAAGGTACCTCCATTAGCCAAAGCTGCTGCCGCATCACCAAGCGGGGTAGAGGTTCCTGGGTTTGAAGCAAATCGTGCATAAAGAGGATTATAAGCAAGGTTTTGAGGCACATTAGGACCTCCTGTTTGAGGAATCAAGGCCAATCCCAAAGTTAAATTGGGTACAGAGAAATTGTTCAAAACGGTCTTATCACCCGTAAATGGAGCGGGTAGCTCCCCGGATCCAATAGGGGCTGGAGCAGTAGTGCCATTGGAGGTTCGAAGGATTAATCTTCCCAATGGGATATTATTGGGACCAAAACCGAAGAACCCATTTTCAGAATTGATATCAGGAATAGTAAATTCTCCCCCGTTGATTGCTTTCATTTGTTCGGCGAGTTGGACGGCAAAGGAATTGCGTTGCCCCCTGTTGTATAAAGCTCCGTCCATAAATCCAGCTGCGATTCCGTCGCCTAATACGATCATTTTACTGAAGTCAGCAGTTCCTGAGGTGGGTTCTACCAGGGGAGTTTCAGGGAATTCATAGGTACAGGCGGTAGCCACGGTGAATAGGGCAATCCGTGAGATATAATTTTTGAGATTTTTCATAGGTTGGAAATTTTATCTAAACAACTCATCAAACGTGATCGATAAGTAATAAATAGATCCAATGGTAGGACCTCCGAAATTGAGGAAGTATCGATTATTGAGGATATTTGATCCCCCCAATTTAAAGATTGACTTCATTGAAGAAACTCGATAGCTGATCTGAGCATCTACCGTAGTCACTGCAGGCACATCTCCTCTTGCAAAAGAGGATTCCCATCGGAATGCCGATTGGGTTCGCAGCGCTACATTAAAGCCCAAATTATCGGTAACCTTTCGATTGCCAAAAGTGAGGTTTCCTTTATGTTCAGGCGTATTGAAATCATTCAAAAAACCTTCGGAAGGTGCGGTCAGCAGTTTGTTGAAATTGTAATTTCCCGAAAGGACAAAGTTTTTTGGAAGGTTGAACGTAAGTCCCAATGCTGCCCCATGGGCTCTCACGTTTGATCCGGTAAAATTGGTATAGGTTTGAAAGGTGTTCTCATTCCCCGGTGTCGTAATTGGGGTAAGTAGGGAAGGAGCATTGACCGCATTGATTGCCAGTTGGTCTCCGTTAGCAGGAACTGGGAATATGGGTCCAGGAGCCTTTCTTACTGCATTTTGGGTGATAAAATCACTGTAGATATTGTAGTAATAGGCAAAATCAACCAAAATATTGTTAGAGTTGAGCAAACTCTTATAGCCGATTTCAATGGATCGGACTTGCTCAGGTCTTAAAGCCGGAAAATCTTCTTCACTGGCTGGCTTTAATGCTGAAGTAGCCGCTGGATCAACCGGGCTCAATCCCGAACCTACTCGGGCCACATATTCTTCGACCGAGGCAAGCGTAAAGGCATTGGTGAAGATGTCGTATTTCTCTCTGTAAAAGGGTAAACCGCCGATGAGCCGTGCAGAAACCACATTCAAATCAATGTGCTGTCCTTGCGTAGTGGGCATTCGAAAACCGGTTTGATAGGATAACCTGAAATTGTGATTGTTCTGAGTGAACACACCAGAAATCCGGGGACTGAATTGCCCCTCAAAGTTTTCATTTTTATCGTATCGAAGCGAACCAGTTAATTTCAACTGCTCATTGAGTACCTTTTTTCCTGCCTGAGCAAAAGCTCCATATTCTGAGATCGTGATATCATTTCCCTCTACATCGGCGAATATGGTCCCATTGGACCGCAATTCATAGACTCGGTAGGATCCACCGACCTGAAGGTCAATAAAATCAATTTCATTTTTGAAATCATACTGACCTTCTGACATATACATTCTGGATTGATCATTGAACAGTGATCCGGCAGGAATGAACCCAGCTCTGACCTCTCTCGACGCCTGTTCAAATTCAGGGGTACCGGGCATAATCCGACCCGTATCAGCTGCGCCTCTGGCAAAACCGTGCGCATTGGCTTGCTGCTGTGGAGATCCGAATGCTCCGGGAGCCACTCCCTGTTGGGCCAGCGCAGCCATGTAAGCGATGGTATATTCCCCAAACCAATTGGTGTTACTCTTCCATTTTTCGTTGATATTCACGCCGGTCAAATCTGCGATGTAGGAGTCACCAGAATTTTCTCGGGTAGTGTATGCTCTCAAAAAGTAATTATCCCCGCGCAACTCAAGTTTATGCTGGCTAATTTCAAAATTTCTCAACGAATACCGTTGGGCTCCGGTATAGACAGAGGTTCCGGATCCATAGTTTAGCGTATAGGATAATTCGGAGCGATCGTTGATGCGATAGTGGAATCCAGTATTGAACTTATAGTTTTTAGCACCGTAGTCCACTAAATGACGTTCGTCATAGCCTGTTCTAGAAACAATCTGATCAGGAATGCTATTAATATATCCTCCTAAGCCCAATTGGTTGGCGGCAGCTTGAATTGCTCCTACATTTCTTAGTAATCCAATGTTATTGGCTACTTCGTCACCGAAGACATGAACTCGGTTAGCGCCGGGATTGAAGGGGAGTTCTCCTTGTAAGCTTGGATTTAAATCAGTCTGATCGGTGCCGTACCAATCGGTTGCTTCCATAAATGAAGCATTCAGCTTAAAAGCAAATTTATTATTAAACGCTTTGGCATATCGGATGGAACCTTCAAACATCGGCTGAGGACTGCTGGGTTCTCCATTCTGCCCTCCAAAGTGGTTGAAGCCCTGCTTATAAAAAGCACTGAATCCTTGATACTCAAACGGACTTTTGCTGTTCACGAGCAGAATTCCGTTAAATGCATTTGGGCCATAGAGTGCCGATGCGGAACCGGGGATAAATTCCACGCTTTCCACATCCAATTCAGAGGGGCCATTGAGATTACCAATCGGGAAGTTCAAGGCGGGAGCTTGGGTATCCATTCCATCTGTCAATTGGACGAAGCGGGTATTACCGGTGGAATTAAATCCCCGAGCATTCACAATTTGGAAATTGATAGAGGAGCTGGTGACATCTACTCCTTTGAGGTTAGCGATGGCTTTATAATAGGTATCTGAAGGGGTTTCCCTGATGGCCAGTACGTCCATCTTTTCGATAGAAACCGGGGACTGAAGAATGTTTTCCTCCACCCGTGAGGCAGAGATGACTACTTCCTGTCCTAGCATGGTTTGCTCGCTGAGTTCGAGGTTAAGTCCAGTGGTGTTTGGGTTTGTGATCTCCACTTCTTTGGCGGCATATCCGACCATGGAAAAAACCAAGATAAAGGGTGGAGCCTGATTGACTTTTAGGGAGAAATTTCCGTCCAGGTCCGTAATTGTTCCAATTACTTTTCCCTTCACGATAATATTCACTCCGACTAATGTTTCTTTGTTATCCGCATCGATGACTTTACCTGAGATGGTGGTAGTTTGGGCGAAAACTCCACACCATCCCAAGGAAACCAACAGCGTCAGCGTTGCTACTGTACTCCTGATTTTTTGAGTAAATGTGCTCATAGGCTAATTGAGGGTTTATAAAATTTACGTTACAGAAACTAGGGTGATCCTGTATATCCGCCGAAATTTATGCGAAAAACTGAATAAACAAGGCACTTAAAGTATTTTAAATTGGTAGAAAACGGGGATACTTTTGGTGGGACGAAGGAAACTTACCCAAGCTTCTGAAAACAATTAAAAAATCAGTAATAATTATTGATGAAAATTGATTTGGAATTAGGATTTATTAAAAAATCCTAAAAAAGATAGGTTAAATATGGTCATAAAAAAAAGGATATGATTGAGGTCATATCCTTCCCTTTTTTGTTTTAGATCAAGTCAAGATTTTGCATTTTCTTCATTGACATGCCTGACCAATCGATCGCAGAGATCTTTCATTTCTTCGGACATGTATTCATCACCTGTACTGGTCAAAATCGTTTGTGCCATTCCCCCGATCACATCAATGTAAAATCGCTTCATTTCTGCCACCGACATTTCCTCTGTCCAAAGGTCAATGCGTAGGGTACTTTGATTGAGATTATCCCAAACATTTAGACTGATGCTTTTTGTGCTTTCAAGTCCTTCACCTTCTTTGTCTGTGGCACTCCAGGTAATATTTTTGGGAAGGTTGTTTTGGTCAACCTGGACTTTAAATTGAATTTCAGATTCTTTCATTTTTGAAAATTTTCAGTGTAACCTGCGGAACTTCATCTCAGTTCCCCAAATCGAATTCTTTAGAGGGTCATTTCAGGGATTTCTCCTTCGATTAGCAATTTACCTGCGGTTTTATCGCGGATTTCTTCCACACTTACTCCCGGAGCCCGTTCTTTTAATACAAAACCCCCTCCGGATGGATTAATTTCCAACACTGCCAAATCAGTCACAATTTTTTTCACACAGCGAATTCCGGTTATCGGCAGGGTGCATTCAGGCAAAAGTTTGGAAGAACCATCTCGGGATACATGCTGCATGGCCACAATGATATTTTCGGCAGATGCCACCAAATCCATTGCACCTCCCATTCCTTTGACCATTTTTCCAGGAATTTTCCAGTTGGCAATATCTCCATTCTCGGAAACCTCCATCGCTCCCAGGATTGTTAAGTGAATATGACCGCCTCGAATCATTGCAAATGATTCCGCTGAACTGAAAAGGGCAGAGCCCTTCACTAGGGTAATGGTTTGTTTTCCAGCATTAATCAAGTCAGGGTCGATCGTTTCTTCTGTTGGAAATGGACCAATCCCCAGCAGTCCATTTTCAGATTGCAAAACAATATCCAAGTCATCTGGAATATAATTGGCAACCAAAGTGGGAATTCCAATTCCCAGATTAATGTATTGTCCGTTCTTGACTTCTTTGGCTATTCGTTGGGCTATTTGTTCCTTAGTGAGCATTTTACTTTAGTTTGGGTGAAAAAATCATGGAGTTATTGTACGCTGTTCAATCCGCTTTTGGTAATCTTTCCCCTGGAAAATCCGTTGCACATAGATGCCGGGGGTATGGATTTGATTGGGGTCCAACTCGCCAGCAGGAACTAATTCCTCTACTTCGGCGATACAAATCTTTCCGGCCGCTGCCATCATCGGGTTGAAATTTCTGGCCGTACCTTTGTAAATCAAATTCCCCGCAGTGTCACCCTTCCAAGCCTTGACCAAGGAGAAATCAGCTCTTAGCCAAGATTCCAACAAGTACTTTTTTCCTTCAAATTCCCTAACCTCTTTGCCTTCTGCCACTTCAGTACCTACTCCTGCCGGAGTAAAAAATGCGGGAATTCCGGCCCCACCTGCACGGACACGCTCAGCCAGGGTACCCTGAGGAATGAGATCAACCTCCAATTCTCCGCTAAGCAATTGACGCTCGAATTCTGCATTTTCCCCAACATAGCTGGAAATCATTTTTTTGACCATTTTCTTTTTCAAAAGTAATCCGATCCCAAAATCATCTACTCCCGCATTATTGGAGACAATGGTAAGATTATCAATGGGTTTTTCGAGTAGGGCTGTGATGCAATTTTCCGGTATTCCCGAAAGTCCAAATCCTCCCATCATTAAAAATGCACCACTGGGAATATCCAACACGGCTTGGCGAGCATCTTTTACAGTTTTATTGATCATTTTTTTGGGTTTATAGTCGTGATTTTGCTTCCTCCTGATCGA
Source organism: Algoriphagus sp. (assembly GCF_024305035.1). Classification (GTDB taxonomy): domain Bacteria; phylum Bacteroidota; class Bacteroidia; order Cytophagales; family Cyclobacteriaceae; genus Algoriphagus. The sequence goes on along the minus strand of NZ_JAMWZB010000022.1, from coordinate 52,056 downwards.
TAAGCAATTGTGCTTTAAGACCAGCTAAGTTCTCAAATTTTCGCTCTTCTCTCAAATAAAATTCTAGGTAAATGGTAATCTGCTGATCATAGAGGTTTCCTTGAAAGTCAAATAAATGTGCCTCAACTGTTTTTTTACTTCCATCTACCGTTGGACGGTTTCCAATATTGAGCATCGCATTATACAATTTTCCTAAGACCAGGGCTCGGACGGCATACACTCCGTCTTTGGGAATCAATTTATAATCATTAGGGATGTGGATGTTGGCTGTAGGAAAACCAATGGACCGACCTATTTGCTGCCCTTTGATGACCAAGCCGTTTAATTCATAGGGTCGACCTAAGTATTGATTGGCTGTACTGACCTCACCCGACTCCAAAGCGCGACGGATTTTGGTACTCGAAACCCCAATTGCATCAACGTCTTGCCGGCTGATTTCTTCCAGCTCAAATCCAAACGCGGAACTGTTCTCTTGAAGGTACTCAAAGCTACCTTCCCGATTTTTACCAAAGCGATGATCATAACCGATCACCAATTTCTTGGTTCCGATTTTTTTCTTGATAACCTCTTGGATAAACTGATGAGAAGTCATTTGCGAAAATTCCTTGGTAAACGGAATGGATATCAAATGATCAATTCCAAAATCCCGAAGCAATTTTGCTTTTTCCTCAAAGGTGGACAATAGCCTTAAATTATGCTCTTTTGGGTAAAGGACAAGTCTGGGATGAGGCCAAAAAGTAAGAAGAACCGTTTCTCCGCCAATGGATTTGGCGATTTCTTTTAAGCGAAGAAGTATTTTTTGATGCCCTAAATGAACTCCATCAAAGGTTCCACTGGTCACTACCGGATTGGAGACCGAACCAAACTCCTGAAGTCCTTCATATATTTTCATGGGTATTTCTGGCTTTTAGTTCCTCGATAAGATCAGGGAGTTCTTTTGCATTGGAAAGTAAATGTTCTCCTATCCGCGTACGGCAGAGACTACTCATATAGGCACCTACTCCAAGCAGCTCTCCTAAATCCCGAGCTAGACTTCGAATGTAAGTTCCCTTCGAACAAGAAATTCGAAAGCTGATTTCATCATTTTCAAATTTCAGTAATTCAAATTCCCTTACAAAAACAGATCGCGCCTCCATTTTTACTGTTTTTCCAGCTCTTGCTGATTCATAAACCCGCTTGCCGTCCACTTTGATGGCCGAGTGCATCGGGGGAATTTGCTGAATTTGACCCGTTAGTTTTTCGATGGCTTTTTCAACTTGTTCTTGCGTAATGTGGCTGGGATCGGCGACAAATTGCACTGGTTTTTCCAAATCAAAGGATTCGGTCGTCTCGCCAATTTTAAAGGTTCCGGTATATTCTTTTTCAAGCCCCATAAAGGCATCGATTTGCTTGGTCATCCGACCGGCACAAATAATCAGAAGACCAGTAGCCAAAGGATCCAAGGTCCCTGCATGGCCTACTTTTTTTACTTTTAGTGCATTTCGAATTTTTTTAACCGCATCAAAGGAGGTCCATTCGAATGGCTTATTGACTAAAAAGAATTCACCGTAGGGTTCTTCCTGCATCATACATTAAAAACGCCTTAGGCGTTATCTTCCGTTTTAGCGAAAATCGCATAAAATTCAAAAATAAATCCGGCAAGGGTAACAATCGGTCCGATAGTAAGTCCTAATATCCCTCTGCCATGGGGTTCTGAATCTAACCAGATTAAGGTAAAGCCCAGCAAAATCAAGCCAATACCGATAAACATCAATTTGTAATTTTTTCTAGAAAATGGAAAAGAAGCTTTGCTCATGATTAGTAAAGTTCGTCAAGTGACATGTTCAAATATTTATTGACAGCACGCAAGGTACTAAGGAGTGAAAGAAATCCTCCTACAACAATCAATGAACCGAATAAAAGCAGGAGAAGTTCTTGATTTTGCAACAGCGCAAAGCCCTCAATGGCAGATTGGGTATAGGAAATCAGAATAAATAACACTCCAGAAGCAATCAGTCCAGCAAGCATTCCAAAAATCCAGGAACGAAGCAGAAATGGCTTCCGAATAAATCCTCGGGTAGCGCCAACCAACTGCATCGATCGAATTAAGAAACGTTGGGAAAACAAGGCTAAGCGGATGGTATTGTTAATCAGCATGATGACCGTGATGATCAAAATCAAAATAAAACCGCCCATGACCAAACTTACCTTCAGTAGATTCTTGTTAATTGAATCTACCAGATCTGTCATATACGATACCTCAAATACACCCGGAATAGCTTCCAATTCAAGGGCGATTTCTTCCAGTTGCTCAGCGGTCTGAAACTCTTCCGAAATGGTAATTACAAAACTATCGCGAAGGGGGTTATCCTCCAGAAATTTGGTAAAATCCTCTCCTGTACTCTCTATAAAAGTTTCTGCGGCTTCTGCATTGCTGATAAACCGAAGATTCAAGCTGTCTGCTTTCCGGAGAATGAACGATCGGCTCGACAAATTACTTTCGATCTGATCGATTTGATCCTCACTTAAATTTTTGTCCAGGAAAAGTTGAACCTCAACATTTTCACGAATCATCGAGGTCAGGGTTTTGGCCTGAATCAATATGACTCCAAAAAGCCCTACTATAAACAAGGAAAGGGTGGTACTAAAAAGTACACTTCCAAATTTAAAATGCCCCAGCCGTTTTTTCTTTCGAGGGTAGTTTGCCATAGTCTATCAAAATTCTCATCAAAGCTAACCATCCCCAAGGATTTTGCCAATCTAAAATTCGGAAAGGATTGGGATCACTTTTTTTTCCGTGATTCCGAATATCTGAGCAGTAGGTGTTCTTTCCATTAAGGCCAACCCCGTGAAATTTCCAAAGGCCGGCAAAATCAACTGATTCTTGTCCAAATAAAAACAGGGTATACGTAGGGACTGTCGGGCCAGGCCTTTTAATCCCACGCCGGGATGTAGGTGTCCACATATATTCAATTGATGGGTTGGAATGGACTCCAGCGGCTCATGGGAAAGGGAAAAATTTTTTAAATGCAGGGGCTGTTTGTGAAAAATGATGGGGGAGGAGGCATACACAGATTTGGGTAAAATATCATGATTCCCTTGGATCAAATGAAAGCGAACCGAAGAAAATTGCTGTAAAAATTCCGTTAATAATACCCATTGATCATTCCAGTCACTATGAAATAAATCCCCCAAAAAATAAAAATCTGAAGGGTTGTAGGTTTGGATCAGGTAGGCAAGTTTTTGGAGATCTCGGTGGTGAATCGGTTCGGGAATCGGAATTCCGGATTTTCTAAAATGAGCTGCTTTTCCAAAATGTAAATCAGAAATAAAAAGGCTGTTCAACTCCGAAATCCAAAGTGCCTTTTCGGTTAATAGGGTTAATTCTGTCTGTTGATGAAGAAGTTGAATACGGTTCAATTGTTTGAATAGTTTTACTTGATAACCAGTCCAAAACTAATCAGAATTATAGAATCAATAAGCTACAAGGGATGAATCTACGACACGTTGCTTCTAGCTTTGGGGTTTTATTGGGTCTACCACGGAAGGAACCTGAACGGCTCGCTAAGATTGCTCCAAATAGAAGGATTGAATTAAATAACTAAGTTGCTCAAATTCAATTAAAAAGGCATCGTGTCCGGCAGTGGAACGAATTTCTTTGTAAGTGCCCCTAGGTACTTTTGCGCTGATCATTTGGGATTCTTCCGGCAAGAATAAGAGATCGGTATTTACTCCTACAGCCAAAACTTTAGCTTGAATTTTGCCCAGTACAGATTCCAATCCACCTCTGCCACGACCCAAATCATGGCTATCCATAGCTTTGGAAAGGGTCCAATAAGACAGGGCATTGAATCGCTTTCCTAGTTTTTGGCCTTGGTACCTGAGGTAAGAAGAAGCTTTGAATCCGTCCAATTTTTCTTCCGATTCTGCCTGTTTTCGCTTTAAGTCTTCAGGATGACGGTAGCTAAGCATAGCGATCGCTCGAGCCGTTTCCAACCCTTTCAGCCCGGCATCTTTGGATTTTTCCCCCCAGGTGCAATCCGCCTCGATAGCCATTCGTTGGGTTTCGTTAAACCCAATAGTCCAGGGAGACGTCTTGGCCGTTGAAGCTAAAACAATGGCATTTTTAAGTTTTTTCCCCAGCGTAAAACTCCATTCCAAGGCCACTTGGCCTCCCAATGATCCTCCGATCAAGGTATGGATATTTTCCACCTTTAAATGCTTTCGTAAGAGCTCTAAACTAGCGGCTAAATCCCGTGGAGTGAGGTGGGGGAAATCATAAAAATAAGGTTCTCCGGTTGCTGGATTCTCAGAAAGCGGACTCGTGGAACCATAACATGATCCCGGCAGATTAGCACAAATGATGAAATAATCCGCCGGGTCATAAAACTTATCTTCTCCAATCAATCCACCCCACCATTCTGTGACTTTGGCATCCCCAGTTAAGGCATGAATTACCCAAATCACATTGCTCCGCTCACCATTTAAGTTTCCAATTGTGGTATAGGCCAATTCGAGTTGAGGAAGGGTTTCTCCTGATTCTAATGGAAGGGGATCAGGAGAAAGGAAAACTTGTTCAGACATGGAAATCGTTGCAAATTGACTTTGGAGATTCATTTAAAGATTAAGAAATATGTTGAAAAGCCTGTTCAAAATCCCCTTTGATGTCCTCGATATGCTCAATGCCAAGAGAAACACGGAGTAAGGTGGGAGTCACGCCCGCTGCCACTTGCTCAGCATCGCTCAATTGCTGATGGGTAGTTGCTGCAGGTTGAATGATCAAGGTTTTAGCATCCCCAACATTAGCCAGGTGAGAGACGAGCTTTAAGCTATTGATAAAGGCCGAGGTTTTCGCCTTATCTCCCGTTAACTCAAAACTCAAGACGCCCCCAAAACCGTTTTTAAGGTATTTTTTGGCTAGGGTGTGATACGGTGAACTAGCAAGGCCAGGATAATTTACTTTTTGTACCTGGGGATGAGTCTCTAGCCAATGGGCTAATTGAAGTGCATTGTCAACGGTTCGTTGAACGCGAAGAGAAAGTGTTTCAACTCCTTGAAGCAGCAAGAATGAATTGAAAGGACTGATTGCAGGTCCGAAATCCCGCAATCCCTCGACCCTGGCTCGAATGGCAAAAGCGATATTGGGTAGCCCTAGCGGATTTCCCTCACCGAAAACTTCCCAGAACTTTAGTCCATGATACCCTTCTGATGGTTCTGAAAACTGTGGGTATTTTCCATTACCCCAATTAAAATTACCCCCATCCACAATGATGCCACCGACCGAGGTTCCATGACCACCGATCCATTTGGTGGCAGAAGAAGTTACGATTGCCGCACCATGCTCGATGGGTCTAAATAAGTATCCGCCGGCTCCAAAGGTATTGTCAACCACTAAGGGCAAATTATATTTTTTCGCCAAAGCGGCCAAGGCATCAAAATCAGGAATATTAAACTCTGGGTTTCCGATCGTCTCCAGGTAAATTGCCTTGGTTTTTTCATCAATCAACTTTTCAAAATCTTCGGGATGGTTTCCCTTTGCAAATCGAGCGTGAATGCCGATCCGCTTAAAGGCAACTTTAAACTGATTGTAAGTCCCGCCATAGAGGTAGGGAGTGCTCACAAAATTTTCACCAGCCTGTAGGATATTATTTAAAGCCAAAAATTGAGCGGATTGACCCGATGCAGTCGCAACAGCTGCTACCCCACCTTCAAGGGCAGCGATCCGCTTTTCGAAAACATCCGTGGTCGGATTCATGATCCGGGTGTAGATGTTGCCAAACTCTTTTAATGCAAAAAGATTGGCCCCATGCTCCGCTGAGTTAAAGGTGTATGAGGTCGTCTGATAAATTGGGACTGCACGGGAATTGGTGGCCGTATCCGGTTCTTGTCCGGCGTGGAGTTGGAGGGTTTCAAATCTCAAGTTAGTTGACATAGAAATATTGGTTAAAGGGTTTGAGAAATTAATTTAAATCAATGGCAGAAGAATTCTTTTGGCAACATCTGAAAAGCATAGCAGGATATTCCGGGGATAAAATCAACCAGATATCAGATGGAGGCCAGAAAGGGGAAGGATAAATTTTCATATAGCGAAGAATTTATAGTTCCAAATAAGAAAAGCTTATTTGGCAGGAATTGGCACCTTAGATTTTCTAGGTTGCCAGAGGGTCATCGAGCCTGTCTCTCACCTCTTCTATATAAACCTCGCACTCAAAAAGTGTAAGGATGATGCAAATAACGTAAAGGTGTGCGAATTTTCAAAGCTAATTCACACACCTTATGATGAACTAGGTTAATTTTTTCAATTGTTCTTCATCATATCTGAAAATTGGATTGATATTTTCGATATCAGGCTCAATGGTCAATAGTTCTTTGACCAGCCCATTGTCCAATCCATAAACCCATCCATGAACATGGGGGCCCTTTCGCTCCAGCCAAGCTTTTTGGACTATGGAGGTTTTAAGCAAGTCCGCGCATTGCTCCTGGATGTTTAATTCTACCAATCGATTTACTTTTTCTGTATGATTCTCGATTTGATTTAATTCCTGCTCATAAGTCAAATAGACTTCTTTGATATTTCTGAGCCATTTATTGATCAAGCCTAGGTTATTGTGAGAAATTGCTGCCTCGACCCCTCCACAGCCATAATGACCACAGACAATGATATGCTCCACTTTTAGTACTTCTACTGCATACTGCAGCACGGAAAGTAAATTAAGATCCGTGTGTACAACCATGTTGGCAATATTTCGATGGACAAAAATTTCTCCTGGATCCGTTCCAGTAATTTCATTGGCTGGTACTCGACTGTCAGAGCATCCAATCCATAAAAATTTTGGCTTTTGTTGATGGGCCAATCGGGTAAAAAAATTCTTGTCTTGTTCGGACATTTCCTCCGACCAACTTTTATTCTGTAATAAGAGCTTTTCGTACTGGTTCATAGTGTTTCTTTTATTTTATAATTAAATCCTTCGACCTCGACACTGATATCTCTATCCGAGGAGGTAGCGATGAAATCGTTGAGTAATTCATGGATGTCATGATCGATAAACTTTGCTTTACTGGCATTTAAGATGACCGCACTACCATTGGGAATTTGTCTCAATTGCCGCATCAAAGGAGCCTTGTTTAGAAAAGATACGTCTTTTTGAAGCTTGACCAAATATCGACCGTTTAATTCAGTCACTAAGACCGATTTTTGATAGTTGGTTTTTATCACAAAGAAAACTCCTACCACAATCCCGATTCCTATTCCAGTCAGTAAATCGGTAAACAAAATGGCTACTACCGTCACCAAAAAAGGGATAAATTGATTCTTACCTTTTTGAAATTCATTGATGAAAATCTTCGGTTTAGCCAATTTAAATCCTACCACAAATAGGACAGCTGCCAGGCAACTCAACGGAATGAGGTTTAGAATATTGGCTATGCCCACCACTAGGACCAAAAGCAAAACACCATGCATCACTGCTGATAATTTGGTTTTGGCGCCGGATCCGACATTGGCTGTGGTCCGTACGATAACTGCGGTTACGGGAAGTCCTCCGATTAATCCCGAAATCGTATTTCCGGTTCCTTGAGCCAGAAGTTCTCGTGAAGCTGGTGAAATCCGCTTATAGGGATCCATTTTATCCCCAGCCTCTAGGCTAAGTAAGGTTTCTATACTGGCAATGATAGCAATGGTCACCGCTACTACCCAAAAGTCAGGTGTCCCTACCAAACCAAAGTCCGGGAAGGTGACCAATTTGCCCAAGCCAGAAATGGATTCAACTTCTGGGATGGATACCAAATGCTCACCGCTCAGTTTCCATTCAGGCTTGATTATTCCATATAGTTGATTGATTAAAATGCCTGAAATCACCGCCCAAAGTGCTCCGGGAACCAAACCTAGGATTCGATGATTTTTGATTTTGGGTCGTTCAAAAAAAAGAATCAATGCTAAAGCGATCAAAACTATGGGAATGGCCCCTGGACTGAAGTATTGGATCGCATACCAAATCTCTGAAAAGGTGTTTTGATTGTCCATTTGATTAAATGCCATGTCCCCCATTTGGTCTTTATCCCATCCCAAAGCATGAGGAATCTGCTTGAGGATAAGAATCAATCCAATGGCAGTCAGCATTCCTTTAATTACCGAGTTTGGGAAATAGTAACCCAGGACTCCAGCTTTCAAATACCCAAGAATAAGCTGAATTATACCCGCTGCTACAACTGCGGCAAGAAATAATTCAAAAGTCCCTAAGGTAGAAATGGCATCCAAGACAATTACGGTCAAACCTGCTGCCGGTCCACTCACACTCACATGTGAACCGGAAAGTGAGCCTACCACGATGCCGCCAATTATACCCGCAATTAAGCCTGACATCGGCGGAGCACCACTGGCCACTGCTATTCCTAGGCATAAAGGCAAGGCGACTAAAAATACTACTAAACTCGCTTTGAGGTCATATTTGATATTGTCTCCGAGAAGGGTGGTTTTCATAGATTAGCTTTGGGTTTGATCAAGTATAATAAAACACTTTATCAAAAATAAGCTATTCTTATGAAAGGAAACCAATTATCCTGTAAATGGTGAAAGTATCTATTCGAGCAAGCGCTCAACTGCCTCATTCATGGGTTGAAATTCGAATTGATGCATAAGGGATGTAAACTTTTTCTGGATTTCCTCCAAGCAAAGATTTCCAATGCTTCCTTCATGAACGTGGTGAAGGCTGTTCTGATCGGGGTTGAACGCACCATTTTCAATGGCAAAGCCCACTTTTTTATAGGCATCCCTAAACGGCATTCCTTCGATGACCAGTTTATTTACCTCTTCAACGGAGAAAAGATGCTTGTAAAACGGATCGGATAAAATTCCTTTTTTCACTCGAATGGATTGGAGCATAAACCCACTCATGGTAAGACAATCGCTTAAGCTTTCTATGGCAGGAAAAATTTCTTCTTTCAGCAGTTGTAAATCCCGATGATATCCCGTACTGCTGTTGGTCAGTAGCAAGGTGACTGTCGTGGGAACTGCTTGAATCTGATTACTCTTGGCACGAATCAACTCAAAAACATCAGGATTTTTTTTGTGCGGCATGATGCTTGACCCTGTGGTCAATTCGTCCGGAAAGCTAATAAAACCAAAATGTTGATTCATAAATTGAATACAATCAGTCGACAAACGATTAAGTGTGGCGGCTAAACCAGCCATTGCAAATGCCACTGTTCGTTCTGTTTTTCCTCGACTATTTTGAGCATTGATCACATTGTGGTGCAAATCTCCAAAACCCAATAATTTCGTGGTCAAGGTTCGATCCAAGGGAAAACTCGAACCATAACCGGCTGCCGAACCCAATGGGTTTTTATTGCTGAGGTCAAATGCAACCTTAAGCAAAGCCAAATCTTCTGCTAATCCCTCGGCAATCGATCCAAACCACAAACCAAAACTTGAAGGCATGGCTAATTGAGTGTGGGTATATCCGGGCATCAAGTCGTTTTTGTGCCGCTCAGCCAAATCAATCAGTAACTCAAAAAGCGCCTGGGTTTGATGGACCAATTCCCGAATTGCTGTCCGATAATACAACTTTAAATCCACTAAGACTTGATCATTTCGGCTGCGGCCAGAATGTAATTTCTTTCCTACCTCTCCATATCGCTGGGTGAGCAGAAACTCGACTTGAGAATGCACATCCTCTACGCCAGGCTGTATCTGGAATTGACCTTTTTCGATTTCCAAATAGATTTCTTTCAAGCCTTTTTGGAGCAGTTCATTTTCCTTTTGGGTTAACAGACCGATTTGAACCAGCATTTTGGCATGTGCCATCGAACCCAACACATCAAAAGGAGCTAGGATCTGATCAAATTCGGGGTCTTTTCCAATCGTGAATTTTTCTACTTCCTGACTGCTGTCAGTTGCTTTTTGCCAGATTTTCATAGGGTGTTTGTGTGGGTGAATTGTTTGGAATAAGCTTCCAAAATTGAAATATATCCATGGATTCCGGCTTTAATTTCTTCCAGGTATATAAACTCATCTGCACTATGAGATCGACCCGAAAAACCAGGACCGATTTTTACGGATGGATAGGGGATCAAAGCTTGATCGGAAAGGGTAGGGCTGCCAAAAGTTTCAATCCCCAACTCCTTTGAAACCCATAAAATGGGATGGTTTTGGGGAAGATGCGAAGGCTGCAGACGCATGGACCGAGGAATCAGGTTTGCCGAAAGTTGAGAGGAAAGCTCCTCAAAAGCTTCTTCTAAGGTATAGGCATCGGTTATTCTTACGTCCAGGGTAAATTCACATAAATCCGGAATCACATTATGCTGATTACCCGCACGGATGACCGTGACACTTACTTTGCTTTCCCCTAGAAAAGCAGATTTTTTCTTAAAATTGAAGTTTTTAAGGATTTCCAGATCCTGCAAGGACTGATAGATGGCATTGACTCCTTCCTCACGGGCAGCGTGTCCAGCCACTCCTTTGACCTTCGCATCAATGACCATAAGGCCTTTTTCAGCGACTGCCAGTCGCATTTGGGTAGGTTCCCCTACTATGGCCAAATCAGCCTTGGGAAGCAGGTCAATCAGAGAGCTGATGCCCTGAGCCCCTGATATTTCTTCTTCAGCCGAGACAATCAAAAGAAGATTAAAAGGAAGATCGTGGTCCTTAACAGATAAAAAAGCTGCAATCAAGCTTACCAGACAGCCTCCGGCATCGTTGGAACCTAACCCAAACAATTTTCCATCTTCGAGAATCGGAGCAAAAGGGTCTTTGGTATAGCCGGAATTTGGTTTTACCGTGTCGTGATGGGAGTTGAGCCATACAGTCGGTTTGTTTGCATCGAATGGCTGAGCAAAAGCCCAAATATTATGGTGTTTCCGCTGAAATTCGATGTTGTTTTCCCTAAAAAACTGCGCCAATAAAGCCGCGGTACCTTCTTCCTGTCTGGAAAAAGAAGGAATGGCAATCAAGCTTTTTAAGAGATGAATAGCCGTTTCGGTAAGTGATTCTAGGTGCGACATTAGAATAGATCGTATCGATTCCTCTCCAGGATGGTTCCGGAAAGTTTTCCTTTTATAGAAAGCAAAAGATTTTCTGCCTTTCCAATCCATACGTGGTTGACGCCTTTTTGCAAGGCTTCAAAGGCATTGTCCAGTTTGGGAATCATGCCCGAATGGATTACATTTTCTTGTTTGAGTTCGGCATAAATGTCTTCGTTGATCAAGGGAATGATCGATTGTTCGTTTTTCTCGTCCAACAACACGCCACTTTTATTAAAGCAGTAATACAGATTGACTTGGTGTTCTTTTGCCAAACTAGTGGCTAGGGCCGAGGCGATGCTGTCGGCATTGGTGTTGAGTAACTGCCCTTGTTGATCATGCGTGATCGCACTCAAGACAGGGACCAAATCAAAGCTTAATAAATGCTTAATTAATTGGGTGTCTACCTCCTCAATATCACCTACATAACCATAATCAATACCCTTGACTGGGCGCTTGATAGAGCGAATGATATTGCCATCTGCTCCAGTCATTCCAATTGCATTCACGCGAAGCGCTTGAAGTTTGGCTACCATATTTTTATTGATCAGCCCAGCATAAACCATCGTCACTACATCTAGTGTGTCTTTGTCCGTAATCCTGCGACCATCGATCATTTCAGGCATCACACCCAGTGACTCACCAAAGCGGGAAGCCATAATTCCTCCGCCATGAACCAAGATTTTCTTTCCAGGAAATTTGGAAAATTGATCCAAAAATTCTTCCAGTTTATCTGGAAAGTCAATGACGTTTCCCCCAATTTTAATGATGTTGATTTTCATAGGTTTGAGCGTTAAAATCAAGAATCAAGAAAATGACTGATTACGGATTGGGCTGCATAAATTCGGTTTTCAGCTTGTTTTTGGACCAGGGCCCGGTCTCCATCCAAAATTTCATCGGATAGTTCCAGATTTCTTCTGACCGGTAGACAGTGCATCACTTTGGCATGGGGAGCTTTAGAAAGGCTCTGCTCGGTCAGCATCCAGGAGGGATCTGTCGAAAGGATTTTTCCATAATCATTGAAGGATGACCAGTTTTTGACATACACAAAATCCGCATCTTCAAGTGCTTTGGACTGATTGGTTTCAATTGTTGCCCCTTTGGTAAATAGGGGGTCCAGTTCATAGCCTTCCGGATGGGTGATCGTCAGGGAATGGCCCATTCCCAGTGTCCATTCGGCAAAGCTGTTGGCTACTGCATGGGGAATAGCTTTGATATGTGGTGCCCAGGTCAATACCACTTTCGGGTTTTCATTCTTCTTACAATACTCTTGAATGGTAATTTGGTCGGCAAGACTTTGAAGCGGATGCCGTATGGCTGACTCCAAACTGATTACAGGCTTACCCGAATACCTCACAAATTGGCCAAAAACAAAATCGTTGATATCTTCCTCCCGGTTGGTGAGGGAAGGAAAAGCCCGAATGGCAAGGATATCAAAGTAAGAACCCAAAACTGCGGCGGCATCTTTGATGTGTTCAACGGTTCCCTTGTTCATGATTTCTCCCTCGCGCATTTCCAAGGCCCAGCCTTCTTTATCCATATTCAGGACGATGGGTTCTACTCCAAGATTTGATGCGGCAAGTTGGGTACTGACACGGGTTCGGAGGGAGGGATTCAAAAAAATGCAGCCAATCCGTTTTCCATCTCCTTTATGCTGATCTTTTCGTGGCTCTTTTTTGTACGCCAATGCCAAATCAATCAGCTTTTGACTCAGTTCTTTATTTTCAAATTTGGTGAAATGATTCATGCTACGATTAAGAATAGAATTAGGTCTTTAAAATTTCTTTCAATGCTGATATGAACGAATTTAATTGATTCCAGTCGACACACAAGGGAGGTAAAAGTCGAATAGTCTCCTTTTTGGAGGCGGATCCAGTGAAAATATGGTATTTTTTCACCAATTCAGCTCGAACCGGTCCCGCTTCCCGGTCCAAATCAAGCCCAATCATCAAACCTTTTCCTCGAATTTGGGTGATTTGAGGGATTTTTGACAACTCTTCGATTAACTGATCTCCCAATTCTGCCGCTTTTTGTTGAAGTTTTTCAGCTTCCAAAACTTCCAACACCGCCAGTCCGGCGGCACAAGCCAGGTGATTTCCACCAAAAGTCGTTCCCAGTAAGCCATAACTGGCCTCAAAATCCGGGCAAATCAAAATCCCTCCCATGGGAAAACCATTGCCCATTCCTTTGGCCATGGAAATGATATCAGGCCGAAGTCCATCTACCCATTGATGGGCAAAAAATCTTCCTGTTCGACCAAATCCGGATTGAACCTCATCCAAAATCAACTTGGCATGATAGCGTTTGGCCAATTTTTCCAATCCTAGTAGAAATTCCGCACTGGGAACCTGAATTCCACCGACTCCCTGAATTCCTTCGATGATGATCCCTCCAATTTCCTGAGTTTCCAAAACAGTTTCGACTGCTTCCAAATCTCCAAAAGGAAGTATATGAAAATCAGTTCGTGCATTACAGGGAGCTACGATCTTGGGATTGTCCGTTAGGGCTACCGCAGCGGATGTCCGTCCGTGAAAAGCTCCTGAAAAAGCAATCATTCCTGATTTTCCTGTTGCAAACGAGGCTAATTTGATGGCATTTTCATTTGCTTCTGCCCCCGAATTGCATAGAAACAATTGATAATCATGAAGACAGGAAAGTTCGCCTAACTTCGCGGCAAATGCGTGTTGAATGGGGATTCGAACCGAATTGGAATAAAAAGCGATTTGATCCAATTGTTCTTTGATTCGTTGCACATAATGCGGATGGGTATGGCCGATCGAAATAACCGCATGACCTCCATAGAGATCCAAATATTTCTCTCCCTGTTCATCCCAAAGTGTACAAGCCTCAGCCCGGGTGATGGTCACCGGAATAAGGGGGTAAACGTCAAATAATTTCATGCGTCTATCATTGATTTAAAGGTCAGATGGAATCTTGCAGGTTGATCATCCCACCGGGGTGTGATGTCCACCTCATGCTCGATTTCAATTTTTGAATCGGTTAAAATGCAATAGATTTAAGATTTAATCCTGTCTTTTCATCCAGTCCAAAAGCCAAGTTAAAGTTTTGGACGGCTTGTCCCGATGCCCCTTTCAAAAGATTGTCAATCGCCGAATAAATGATCAGTTGACCGGCTTGCTTTTGGAGAAAGATTACGCATTTATTGGTATTGACTACTTGTTTCAAATCTATGTCCTGAGTGGAAACCCAAGTGAATGGTGAATCTTGATAAAATTCTTGGTAAACCTGTATTGCCTCCTCCAATTCCCCCTGGAATGGAAAATAGCTGGTGATCCATATTCCCCGAGGAAAATTTCCCCGATAGGGCACAAAGAGGATTTGGGAATCAAAGTTCGGTTTCAGTTGAACCAAGGTCTGGTTGATTTCTGTAAGGTGCTGATGGGTAAATAGCTTGTATACGGAGAGATTATTGTTCCGATAGCTGAAATGAGCCGTTTCTGCTAATTTTTTACCGGCACCTGTACTTCCTGTAATTCCGGTGACATGAATGGATTCGTTCACATAGCCTTTGGCAACCGCAGGAGCTAATCCCAGCTGAATAGCTGTAGCAAAACAACCTGGATTGGCGATTCGCTTGGCGGTTTTGATTTTTTGGGAATTGACCTCTGGAAGCCCATACACAAATCCATGGGATTCATCGCGAAAATCGGTAGACAAATCAATAATCACGCAATCCTCAGAAAAATGATTGGTCGTTAAAAACCCTTTGGTTTCACCATGTGGTAATCCCAAAAAAACTGCGTCTATTCCCTCTGTTTCCACCTCATCGGTAAACTCAAGATCGCAATCTCCAATTAAATCCGGGTGAACTTCCCAAATTTTCTTTCCTTTTTGACTGTTGGAATGAATGTAAACCAACTCCACTTGAGGATGGAAAACCAACAGCCTAGCCAATTCTCCTCCCGTATAGCCTGCGCCTCCGATGATCGCTGTTCGGATTTTATGCATCGTCACTGTGGTTTACTTGGTGAAAAATAGCCGTTTGATTTCCCAAAATTCGGGTAAACCCTTTAACATCTTCCCCGGTGTAACCTTTGTTCATTTCTCCATAGCTTCCAAATTTGTTGGACATCAAATCATGGGTAGAATGAATTCCTAAAAGGCTAAATCGATAGGGGTGAAGCATCACGCGCACCTGACCAGAAACAAATTCCTGGGTGCTTTCCATAAAAGATTCCAGGTTTCGCATGACCGGATCCAAATAATGGCCCTCATGAAGGTGGTTTCCATAGAATTCTGCTAGCTGGTTTTTCCAGAATAACTGCCACTTAGTCAAGGTATGCTTCTCCAAAAGCTGATGGGCTTTAATGATAATCAAGGGAGCTGCAGCTTCAAATCCTACACGGCCCTTGATCCCGATGATGGTGTCTCCAACGTGAATATCCCGTCCGATTCCATACGGTGCGGCAATTTTTTGCACCTCCAAAATGGCGTCAACTGGGTTTGAAAATTCTTGGTCATTCACTCCTTTCAGCTCCCCTTGAACGAAAGTCAACTGAAGTTCTGTGGGCTGAGATGCTGAAACTTGAGTTGGCCAAGCTTCTTCAGGTAGGTATTCGGATGAAGTCAGCGTTTCTTTTCCTCCCACCGAGGTTCCCCAAATTCCTTTGTTGATGGAATAAGCTGCTTTTTCAAAATTCATGGATACTCCATGTTTTTTCAAATAATCGATTTCTTCTTGACGAGAAAGTTTCAGGTCTCGGATGGGGGTTATAATTTCAATATCCGGAATGATGGTCTGAAAAATCATATCGAAGCGGACTTGATCATTTCCAGCACCTGTCGAACCATGAGCAACAGCTTTCGCTCCGATCGATTTGGCATAATCGGCCAGTGATTTGGCTTGCAGGATCCGCTCGGCAGAAACAGAAAGGGGATAGGTTTGATTTTTCAATACATTTCCAAAAACCAAGAATTTAATGACTTCCTGATAGTAGGTATCCACCACCTGTAAAATTTTGAACGAAGCAATCCCTAGACTCATTGCCCGATTCTCTACCTCCTTTAATTCCTGCTGTGAAAATCCACCGGTATTTACCAAAACGGCGTGAACCTCATAATTCAAGTCCTTGGAAAGGTGCAAGGCACAAAATGTGGTATCCAATCCGCCGCTATAGGCCAAAACAACTTTTTTCATCTTTACTGGTTTTTATCGGTTAAAAGAAAATACTGGAAATCGAGTCTTTCGATTTATTCAATTTAAGCATGACGTATTTTTTGAGTCTGACCCAGCGGTCAAACAGCTTGATTTCTTTTTTGAAATCCTCCCGCAAAGCCAAATCTTCAATTTGTTTCTTTTTGGCATGAGGATCATATAGCATGGCCGTGCATAGGCAGTTTTGCCTATTTTTAGCCATTAAAATTTCAAAATTCACGCAGCTTTGGCAGCCTTTCCAGAATTCATTGTCATCGGTGAGGTCTGAATAAGAAACAGGGATATAACCCAATTCGGAATTGATTTTCATGACAGCAGCTCCAGTGGTGAGCCCGAAGATTTTGGAATCCGGATATTTGAGTCGGCTGAGCTTGAAAATCTCACGTTTGATTTTTCTGGCCAATCCGTACTTTCGGAATTGAGGAGCCACGATCAATCCTGAATTGGCAACATACTTTCCATGTCCCCATGCTTCGATGTAGCAAAATCCAGCCCACTCTCCCGATTCAGTGAGGGCAATCACTGCTTTGCCTTCTTGCATTTTGGTCTCCACGTAAGCAGGCGAACGCTTGGCTATACCCGTACCTCGGGCTTTGGCAGAATTGGCCATTTCCTCGGTAATAATTTCTGCGTATGAGGTATGAGAGGAGTTGGCAACAAGAATTTTAAAGGAAATATCTTCCATCTATGGTGAAAGTATTTTTACCCTAGTAAGGGTAGGATTAGAAACTGATTAAATTGGGAATTATTTCGAAACAGTCTTCTGCGAAGGAAAACATTAAAGCATACAGGGTCAAACCCTGAAAAAGAACATCTGCCTCCTCAATGGAGAAAAAAGTGGCATAGCTACTGTCGACAGGACGACTGCATTCTGAGAATAGAATTTTGGCGCTATGGTTTTATTGTTTTTCATTTTGCACTACAAAGTTGAATCCTTTGAAAAGGAATTGCAAGAAAATTTTTCAAAAAATTAAAAATTATTGAAATTCCTTAAAGTTAAATCAATAATTCAGCCTTAAATTCCCATTAATACATTAAAACCAAAGAAAATTTGGTAAAAAATCAATCAACTTTTATTCCCCGAAAGGATTTTAAGCGCATGAACCAATTGATCGAGTTCTGTGGTGTGGGTATATAGGTTGGGAGTTATCCGACAGCCTTTTACTCCCGCACCATCAATGGCAACGGTGAAAATTTGGTATTCTTTAACTAATCTTTGGGCCAAATCAGCTGGTGAACTGGACTCTATGCCAACATTGGCAATAGCACAGGACCGGCTGGGATCTTTTGGGGTATTTAAAACGATTCCGGGAAGGTCTCTGAGTTGATCGGACCAATATTTTTGTAAAAAACGAAGTCGGTCTTCTTTTCGTTTTCCCCCGATTTTTTCATGAAAATCAAGTGCATGCATTACCGCAAGATCGGTTGCAACGGGATGTGTTCCGGTATGATTGAGATTGTAAATCCCCTTTTTGTCTAATTCATAAGGTGCTAAGAGCGGTTTGATTTGATCTGCTTTTCCTTCCTTGACAAACAATAATCCAGCACCCAGCGGGACGCTCAGCCATTTATGTAAACTTGAGCCGTAATAATCACAATTGAGATCCGATATCGAAAATTGAAAATGCCCGACCGCATGCGCGCCATCCACCATGACCTCGACCCCGTGGCGATGCGCCATGTCTGAGATTTTACCAACAGGAAGGATTTGTCCGGTAATATTAACGACATGGGGAACCATCAACAGTTTGGTTTTTTCAGTGATGGCATTTTCATAAACAGAAACAATTTCCTGGTCATTTTCAGGATGAAGTGGAATATCGATTCGGACTTGCTTTACTCCATGCCTTCTGCTAATCAACTCAAACATAGTGAGCATGCTCCCATAATCTTGGTTTGCCATGATTGCCTGGTCTCCTTTTTTCCAAGGGAATCCTGAAATAATCAAATCCAATGACTCGGTGGTATTGCGGGTAATGGCAATTTCTTCAGGTTTGGCTCCCACTAGTTTTGCCAAGGCATGTGCACTTTTTTCTTTGTTTTCCCACTGCACGGTTCGCATGTAATATGAACCCTGATAATTAACCCTTCGGATATCTTCCAGGTATTTCTCTAACGTTTCTTCCGGAAGAAAACAGTAATAGCCATTTTCCAAATTAATGTAGTCCGGCTTCAGTTTGTAGCCGGCACGAATTTGATCCCAACTATCGGTGGAATTGAAATCCAACTCAGCGCTACTTTTTGCCTCGGATGTCCCGATTATGGAACTCGAAGAAAATCCCAGTGCGGTCAGCGTTTTTAAAAATGTGCGCTTATTCATTGGAATCTCATTTACAAAATGTAAGAAATTAGCCAAACCACGAGTAAAAAAAGGGCTAGGTAGGTAATCCAAGGGGAACGTTTCGGGAACTCGAATTGGCAAATGGGACAGATTTCTGCCTTTTGATCAATTTCCATGGCGCAGGAGGGACATTCTTTAGTTTTCAATTAAGCTGAACTCTTTTGGTGAAAATCTGATTGGTGTCATAAGTAAATCAAAAGTCTATGAAAATCGAAATTTGGTCCGATGTAGTTTGTCCTTTTTGTTACATCGGAAAGCGAAAATTGGAAAAAGCCCTTGACAAATTCCCCAACAAATCTCAGGTTGAAATCGAATGGAAGAGCTTTCAGCTTAACCCTGACCTAAAAACAAATCCCGATATCAGTACCCTAGAGCATCTCTCTCAATCCAAGGGCTGGTCATTGGAACAAACTCGCCAAATCTCATCTCAGGTCAGTGAAATGGCTAAGGAGCAAGGATTACATTTTGATTTTGAGCGTGCTGTTGTCGCCAATACCAAAAATGCCCACCGGCTTATTCATTTTGCAAAAACCGTGGAAAAAGCAGGAGCGATGAAGGAGCGTTTGTTGAGCGCGTATTTTTCAGAAGGCAAAAATGTAGATGATTTGGATACCTTGCTTCAATTGGCTGATGAAGTGGGTTTAGTGCCAGATCAAGTGAAAGTCATGCTTCAAGGTAACCAGTATGAAGATGCTGTAGATCAGGATATTTATGAATCTAGATTGATTGGAGTGAAAGGAGTTCCTTTTTTTGTACTAGATCGAAAATATGGAATTTCTGGTGCGCAACCGGATGAAGTTTTTGACCAAACGCTGGCAAAAGCATGGGCTGAGTTTGAGACAAAAACACCCTCCTTGGACATTTCCACCAACTCAGACGGGGAAAGCTGTGAAGTGGGAGGAAATTGTTGATGCTACATTTGAAGCGAAAAGACCGAAGAATTGAGAAAGGAACTTCCTCTGACTTCGGTCTTTTTGGTTTTACCAAACTCCTCTAGTTCTCATTTTTATCGTATAAACGGCATCCATGGCCGTAATGAATAAAGTTTTTCGATCCAATGCCCCGAAAGTCACATTAGCTGTCCAGTCTGCAGGTACTGGAATATGGGCAATTTTATCCCCACGAGAATTAAAGACAGTCACCCCATCTCCGGTCAGATAGACATTTCCACGATTATCAATGGTCATTCCATCTGATCCCATTGGGCAGAACAGCTCTTTATTGATCAAATAGCCATCTTCGCGGATTTCATATTTATACGTTTTCCCTGCCCCGATATCGGCTACATACAGGTATTTACCGTCAGGTGTACCGATGATGCCATTGGGCTTTTCCAGATCTTCTGCTACTCGAAAAAGCTCCGTTCGATTTTCCGATAAGAAATAGACATGCTCCCCATCTTGTTCCAATTCCT
This sequence comes from Algoriphagus sp., assembly GCF_024305035.1. Taxonomy (GTDB): domain Bacteria; phylum Bacteroidota; class Bacteroidia; order Cytophagales; family Cyclobacteriaceae; genus Algoriphagus. The sequence goes on along the minus strand of NZ_JAMWZB010000022.1, from coordinate 32,130 downwards.
TACTTCGAATCCCTTCCCAGTACGGTCTGGGATACAAGGGATCTGTAAAGTACATGCCACCTTTAGGCCTCACCCACACGTCATTAGGTCCATTGAGTTTTTTTCCTTTAAAACCTGAGACCAACACTTCCTCTTCTCCATTCTGATCAATAGCCCAAAGCTGATTTTGTTCATCGGCACAGGAAATGAGTGTCCCATCGAGCATGAAAAACATGCCATTGGATCGTCCTGCATTTTCTTTAAAAACTGTCACTTCATTGGAGATGGCATTCCATTTATGAATTCGATTGGAGGGTTGATCAGTAAAATAAACGTCTCCAACCCGACTGACTGCTGGTCCTTCGGTAAATTTAAAACCCTCTTGGACTTTGATTAATTCAGCTCCTTTTTCGATGATTTTCTTTTTGTCTTCAATTTGTGCCATAAGTAAGAAGGGGCTAGTTGCCAACAGCAGGGCAAGCGAGATTTTGAGTTTCATAAAGGTTAGTTTTTTCTTTCCATTGCAAAAACCAGCACCTGCTGATCTTTGCTATACGTGATTCTACTGATATTCTGATGAGTTTCTGAAGAAATACTGCCCATCAATTCCCAGGTTTTTTCATTGTATTTCCGAAGGTAAAAAGAATTTCCACGTGCCATCAGGAGTGTCTTTTTATCCAACCAAATGAAATCTTGTGATCCGGGTAAGCCCAAACCTAAGGTGTAATTTTCATTTTGGACGAAATCATACGATTTCAGTTCAAAGGCATCCCCATCGGGAAATTCAAGTGCTGTATCCTGATCAAAATAAGTGATTTGATCAGTTTTTGGCCGTTTTTGAATTGATCGACCCACATGTTGATCCAAGGTCAACAAATCATTTCTTCCTTTGGCATAAACCAATGTATTGGGTTGGCCCAGTACAAACATCGCCGCTTTATTCTCATACCAATCATAATAGCCTACCGGCTCGATATCATCATAAAGTAGCTCCGGTTCTCCAAAATTGGTAGGGTAAAGCCAAAGTCTTTGTTTTCCATCTGGTTCCATGACCACCGCAGAAATATATTGCCCGCAATCGGTAATAGTTGGGGAAAATTCACTTCGATCGGAAGTTTTACTCAGATTGGTGAATTTCCCGTTTTTAAAATTGTAAACAATGATATCGTGATTTCCATTGGTATCTGCTGCTGAGAAAACTAGTTGACTCTCATTGATGAAAGAAGGTTGATTGTCATATTCGGCACGGTTAGTCAATGCTTTTTCAGAACCTTTGACCAACTGCATCCGAGAACCTTTTCCTTGAACCTCAACGGTCCACAAATCATAGGTAGTTTGAGCCAGAAGCAGGGAATGGGAAATAAAATAGGCAAGGAGTGAAAGGGTAATTCTATTCTTTTGCATACAAATCTTAAGCTTCGGCAACCAAATTACAAAATGCAAGTTAGAATGCTGTGGATAAATTAAGGCTTTATACAAATTCGACCTTTAATCGGTTGAGAAATCAGGTGGACCCCCTGGCAGATGAGGCGGTCTTGTCCTTACTGGCGTACAAAACGGGCATTGAAGTCATCAATAATTGGGAGAAAATTCCGGATTCTTTGCCAGCGGATTTTCCGCCCGCTCTTTTGGCTTATTTTCAGTTTTACCTCCACTGCTATGGAAATGTACCTGAGGGAACCCTAAAATTTGGGCAGGAATTCTTTTCAAAGGAAGGAGATATTTACCTGGGTTTATTGGGGTTTTATTCGCTTCCCTATTGTTATGCTTTTGGGGATGGGGCAGAGGTGCTGGTGCGATCAGAACGGATCGTGAATCAAATCGGACAGCGGCTTTCTGAAACCGGGACTTTTGTGCTGGATATTTTCAAACCGGAAGGATTTACCAACGATCGAAGTCCTTTTTTAACTTGTGCTAAAGTGAGGCTAATTCATGCTTTCAGCCGCTATTTTATTCAACGGTTTGCCAAAGACTGGAATCCTGATTTTGGAAAGCCCATCAATCAGGAAGACCTAATTGGGACGAATTTGGCCTTTAGTTTTATCGTTTTAAGAGGAATGATCAAACTCGGGAAAGCCATCAATTCAGAACAAATGAAGCAGTTATTGGCCTATTGGAAATGGATAGGAACCCTTTTGGGTGTCTCTACTGAGTACTGGCCCCAAACCGCTAAAGAAGCGTTTGAATTAGATCGTTTAATTCGTAGCAGGCACCTTCGAAAATCACAGGCAGGTATCCGGCTAATTTCAGCTTTAAAAGATTATTATCAGCGGATGATTCCTGAGCCGCTCCTCAGTAATCAAATTGATGATATTTTTTACTTCTTTATGGGCAAAGACGTCGCAGTTGCTTTGGATATTCCACTGACCAGAGCGATCCCCAGGGAAATCCTGAATCTGATTTTTAAATTTTCGGGTTGGAAAACTTATGGAAATTCAAAAAGCCATCAATCCATCCAAAAAATGATGGAAAATCAGCAACTCGAACAATTTGGAACTCGAATGAAAATAAATTTACCTAGCCTTGACCGTTCATAAACGGACATTATTTTGTTCGTTAACTTAACAGGCCTAAAACCCGAATTGGCATTTAAAGCAAAATTTCGCACTATTTGACTGCTGGCATCCTTTTCGTACTTTTCCCGGCATGAAAGCAATCAAGACCTGGATCGGTAAGCTGCCACTCGAACTTCTCTTTTGGATAGGAAGCCTCATCGGCGTTTTACTGATTGATCCAGAGTCTGAATCACACCTAAGTCTTTGCCCATTGAATCAGCTGGGTGTAGACTGGTGTCCCGGTTGTGGTTTGGGAAGAGCCATGAGTTTGCTGGCCCGAGGAGCGTTTCAAGCCTCCTGGGAAATGCATCCACTTGCCTTCTTGGCCTTTCTGGTGATTCTTTCTCGAATTTGGAATTTAATCAGCAACCTAAAAACAACACACAATTATGGCTAATGTATTGAGACATCTTCCGGAATTGGAAGGCATGGAACTGGGCTACATCCAGGGACTAATGAAAAACATGGATGAAGATCAGGCTTCCTTATTTGCACAAGTTTATCGCGCAAGAAGAAAAGATGCACAAATGATATTGATCTTGACTTTGATCGGATTCTTTGGGTTTGCTGGTTTGCACCGCTTCATTTTGGGACAAATTGGTCTGGGGATTCTTTACATTCTTACCTTTGGGCTTTGCTTCATCGGTACGATTGTGGACTTAGTCAATTATAAAAGTCTAGCCTATGAATACAATATCAAAATGGCCCATGAAACCATGGCCATGTTGAGCAATAACATGCCCAGTACCAACGGGCAAAATTCAGAAGTATAATTCATCTAAAAAACCACCTCTAAAAAGCTCCGATATCCGGGGCTTTTTTTTTACCAATCCTCATCCCATTCCTTTTTTTGAGATTCATTCCCTATCCATTCTGTTAAAAAATCGTCCTTAGAATTTGAAATGAGCCAATGGGATTGAAAAAGGATGTGAGGCAATTGCTGAATCTCCTCAAATGAGGCCAGATTGAAATGAACAGGTAGGGGTAGAAGTTTTTCTGACTGCTGGTCAACAGGAGGTGTCACCTGAGAACCAAAGAAATAAGGCCAAAGTGTTTTCGAGCAGGCTATTCCCCAACGATCGATAGGGTAGGCAGCATGATATTCATTTAAGCGCTCATTGATTTGATTGAAAAACCGCTCGGTTTCCTCTAAGCGAATCCGGGAACCCGCCCGTGATTTTCCCTTGGTTTTAAGGTGTTTGATCTGAGATTTTCCCTGCTTTTTCCGAACCATATAAGCTCGGATTACTTTATGGTTAATAAGATTTTCTCCGTGAAAATACCCGCAAACCGCCTGACCCGATCGGATGGCTACCACTGCTAAGTGAAAATCTGTTATGGGTTCTAGCTTCTGGTTTTCAGACCATTGATACTGCCAGGGTAAGAATAATTTTCCATACTGAATCCCTTTGGATTCAATGACCAATTGGTGCTTTCCTGATCTATAGCTGAATTCAAATCCCTGATTCTTCAGGTGATCAAGGAGCTGAAGAGTTTGAGTTAAATTCAGGGGTTGAGTGTTGGGGATTTTCATGCAAAGCCGATTTTTATGGCCTATATTTGTGCAAAATAACCAAAAAATCATGGATCAGGATCTTGAGCGACTTTTCGAAAAAATGTGCGACCCCAATGAGTCGGATGCCTACCTTTTTGCCGACAAGTTAGGGTTAAAAGCTGATGAAGAAGCCAAAAACCGCTTAATCGAATGGGTCCGTGGAGACGATTGGGAAATCGCCTATTTAGCCTGTCGCGCGCTATCCAAAACCCATTGGCAAGAGGAAGCCTTAGACGTGATTTTTAAGGTCATTTTTGATCGGAAAAATAAAGAGCGGCAAGGGGCTTTTGTCCAAATTTTGGAGGAATTTGATCTCAGTCAACGCTTTGTGGATATTTTTAGGGTTTATTTATTTGGGAATTTTAAAGCCAGTACCTTGGCAAAAGACTACTTAGATCAGGTGGAATTTGAAATTTCTCCCAGGACCATCCGAAAATCCGAAAAACATTGGAATCATTACCTTCACAATCCCGAGGAGCCCGAAAGTGTGGCCATCAAAAAAGCTGAGGTGGAACCCATGTTTTTGGAAATGAAAGAATTATTTACTGAATAAGACTGAATCAGTTCCAACATTTCTGTGCATTTGGGAGTTTTTACCAGGTGGATAAAAATGAAGTCATAGCTTGCCATCTCGATTTTTTTCAAGATTTTGGGTTTCTGTTTCAAGCTTCAGAGGGTATTTTTTACAAGCAAACCAGTTTTGGAAGGCAAGTGATTTTTATTCATTATACCCAATACGATAAATTGGCATACTTGGAGTATAATCTGGCAGTAAGAATCGATCAGGTGGAAGAAATGATCCATCCCTTTTTACCCACATTACGAGATTACGCTGATCGATCCTTGACTTTAGTTCAGTCAATTCATCACCTAGAGGAGAACCTGCCCACTAGATTTCAGCTGGGGCCATCGCTGTCACTTTCAGAAGTGCTGCCAAGTGTTGAGGATTTTTTTGTTAAAAAGGGGTTTGCTTGGCTGGATAAATTCTCAAACCCCCAAACGCTTCAACATGAATTTTACAGCCTGAGGAAAGAAGGTTTTAAAAGCCAAAATTACACCTACCATGTTTTTCGGTCCACTGCGCTTACCAAGTTATTTGCTTTTGAAAATTACGGTGAATTGCGAACTTTCTTTCTTTCCCATCTGGAACATCGGGGAATTACTCCAATTACGCTCTCGTCTTATTTACAGTTTTTAAACCACTTGGATCAGCTCGATTAATGACGCCTTGGTTTTACCCCTCGAACAGCTTCCGCACTAATTGGATCCTCCGGCCACTCGTGTTTGGGATAGCGACGCTTCAGTTCCTTCTTCACTTCAAAATAACCATTAGCCCAAAAACTCTTCAAATCCTGAGTCAATTGAACGGGTTTGAAACCTGGAGAGAGCAGTTCGATCAAGACTGAAATCTGACCCTTATTGATCCGCGGGGTTTCAAGCATGCCAAATAATTCTTGTAGTCTAACTGAAAGTCTGGGAGTTAGTCCATCTGCTTGATAGTGGATTTTGAGTTGACTTCCTGAAGGAACTGTTAATCGAGTGGGTGCTAGTTTTTCCAATGAATTTTGCAATTCAAAATCCATGGAATGGAGCAATAGTTGACTTAGGTTTAATTTTTTAAGGTCTTCATTTTTGGTGATGCCGTTGAGGTAGGGTTCAAGCCATTTTTCGGCTTCCTCACATAACTTTGGAACCGACCAATCGGGCCAGGACTGATCGGAATTCCATTTATTTAACGATTGGACTCGAAATATCAGCTGCATCGTCTCCTCATTCCAATCCAAAAGTTGTTCACCATCTTCTTTGATCGCTTCAATAATGGCTTTATTGGCTAACTTTTCATCAAAAGTTTTCAACGGGCGAATACCCAAAATGATGGCCCCAATTCGAATTTCCGAATGGGCAATCAATCCCCCTTTTTTTCGATCCCATTCGAATACCTCTCGGGTTTTCAGCATGGGAGCTAGATCCTTGGGGTTAAGCGGTGAAGCCAGCCAAATTTTGCCCATTCCCTCTCGTGCATCCACATGGGCTACGGCCAGCCATGCCTCATGCGCCAAATCATCCCTGTGTCCGATTTGGGCGATTTTACCATTAGAAAGTTGAAATTGCGCATTATTTCCCGGCCGTGCCGCGGCAATTCGTTCGGGATAAGCATAGGCCAAAAGCAATCCGGTAGCCCATGGATCAACCGGAGAATTTTCAGCTTCTATTTGAAAAAGCCTTCGGTATTGCTGGGCAACCTTTTCGATTTTTTTAATGCTGGAGAAGCTGACGCCTCGCTCCCGAAATCGTCTCAGTGCATCGATTCGCAGATTGATATCTACCCCTTGATCTGCCGAAAGCGGGTCTCGTTCTTCCAAAATAGCCGCTATATCGGTAGCCAGTGGCAGCTGATTCATCTTTTTGGAATAAATCAACAAGTGTGCAATCCGGGGATGAACTGGAAGTTGATGAATTTCTTTGCCATGATCGGTGAGCTTTCCCAGTTGGAGCGCATCGATGGATTCCAAAAACTTTTCTGAAAGTGCCAGAGTTCCCGCCGGGGGTGGAGTCAACCAGGTCATGGAACGAATGTCCTGTTTTCCCCAAGCTTTCATATCCAACACCAATCCGGTCAAATCAGCTTCCAAAAGCTCTGGAGTCCGGTATTCGGCAAGTTGCGCTTGGGTGGCCTTGGACCAAAGGCGATAGGAATGACCTGCACTCAAACGTCCGGCACGTCCACTTCGTTGATCAGCAGAATCTTTGCTAATCCGATGCAAAACTAACTTGGAAAGGCCTGAACGCGGGTCAAAACGATTGGATTTGACAAAACCTGAGTCCACGACTACTCGAATTCCTTCAATGGTAAGCGAAGTTTCTGCGATATCGGTAGAAAGTACAATTTTTCGTTTTCCATCCGGATGCGGCATAATAGCTCGTTGCTGAGCCATGGGCGAAAGTTGACCATAAAGGGGAATAATGGCATCCTGGGGCAAGGCGCGCTTTAATATTTCCTCTGCCTTTCTGATCTCTCCCTGTCCGGGAAGAAAAACCAAAAAATCACCGGGGTGATTTTGAGTTAAGGGGATAATCTGCCGAGCAGTATCCTGACCAATGGCATACTCATCCACTTCATGGAGGTAATGCACATCCACAGGAAACTGCCTGCCTTGACTTTGGATGATTTGACAGTCCAAAAGACCGGCAAGTTGTGCTGCATCAATGGTAGCAGACATCAACAGGATCCGCAAATCAGGCCGGAGGATCTGCTGGATTTCCCGTGTTAGAGCGAGTGCAACTTCAGAGAAGAGGTTTCGCTCATGAAACTCGTCAAAAATCACCAATCCCACGTTTTCCAACCCATTGTCAGCATGCATCATTCGGGTAAGAATACCTTCGGTGATGACTTCCAGACGAGTGGTTTCTGAAATGGCTGATTCAAAACGAATACGAAAACCGACGGATTTTCCCACTTTTTCCCCCAGCATAGCTGCCATACGCTGAGCGATGCTTTTGGTGGCGAGCCTTCGGGGCTCAAGCATGAGAATTTTTTTTCCTTTGAGCCAAGGAGCTTGAAGCAAAGCCAAGGGCAAAAGCGTGCTTTTTCCGGCCCCTGGAGGAGCTTGGATGATTAACGAATGGTGGGAAGAAAAGTGATTCTGAACTTCTGGAATTATTTCTTGAACGGGAAGATCAAAAGCGTTGGGATCAAAATTTTGCATCAGGACGCAAAATTAACCGAAATGATGAAAAGGTGGACCAGACTTTTCTTAAAAACACAAACAGCCACTTCTGAAGGATCAAAAGTGGCTGCCTAGGAGGTGGGTTAAGTAAAATTTTACTGAGCAGGAGCTAGTTTAGCTGATGCTTTTCCATATTCCCAACGAATTTCAAAGCTGTCGGAATTGACTTCATAGACCAGGCTTTCCTCTAGGGTGGAAGTTTGCTCTGAAGGCACGGTTACCCGTAAAGCATCCTGCTTGGAATCATAAGAATAAGCTCCCCATTGTTTTGCTACCTTATTGAAAATGAACGTAGATTCATATTCACCCGGAATCACAAAGAAACTGTAGGTTCCTGCGGGTAGCTTTTCGCCTTGAACCCTAATGGCTTTGGAGGTGGTAAATGTGGTTGCTTCATCTGCACCCGCTCTCCAAACTTCTCCCATGGGGACCAAATCACCCCATATCACCCGGCCTTTGACAGCAGGAGAGGAGTAATTGATCGTAATCTCTGAACCAGCAGCGGTCCCAGTGGCTGTTCTTGCTGGACTGACTTTTTCCTGGGCATTTGCCGCGAAAACCGATGCTACCGCAAGGGCTAACGCAAATACACTTTTTCTAAAATTCATAGTTTTTGTTTTTAGTAAATAAGGGGGTTAATTACGTTTTCTAAGAGCAAATACTGACAAATGCACCCAAAAGTTGTCAGATTTTTACCCATGCTTGTTTTTTGTTGCTTTCGATGATTCGCTCTCCTATGATTAGCTCACGCAAGCCATCAGCAAATGTGGGGAAGTTGGCCTTTTCGGGTTGTTTTCCTTCTCTGATTGCCGCATAAACTTCTTTAAACATTTGTTTTGATGTATCGGGAAAACCTTCGTTGTGTCCACCCGGAAAAGAAACCAAGGCTGAGGCTTCAGGATGAACCAGTGCGGGGTCTTTCATCAACTGGCTGTTTGCTGTTTCCCGTTTACCGATCCATAGTTCATTGGGACGCTCAGAGTTGAACTCAAAATTGGATTTTGATCCAGCAATCTCAATATTCAATCGGTTTTTTCGACCTGCATTTACCTGAGAAACTGTAATGGACCCTTTGGAACCATTATCAAATCGTAGTAAGACCGTGGCATGATCTTCGGTATTGATTGGAACTTCCTGGTAATCATCCATCGAAAGCATTTTTCCAGAGTAGGTTTCGATATCTTTTAAAGGTTTTAGGCGGGTTTTGTGAACTGTGGAAAAATCTGCTAAAACCTCAGTGATTTTGAGTCCAGTCACATATTCGGTGATGTCTAATAAATGCGACCCAATATCTGCTATGGCCCGGGAATCTCCGGACTTGTCTGGCTCCAATCTCCAGTTGTAGTCAGTCTGCAAAAAGAGCCAATCCTGTAAATAGGATCCCATTACGGCATAAACCTCTCCCAATTCACCTCGTTCACGCATGGTTTTCATTTGTCTCACCATGGGATAATAGCGGAGATTAAAATGAACTGCATTGACTAAACCTTTTTGCGCCGCTAACCTTACAAGTTCCTCTGCCTCATCAATTTTTACTGCCAGAGGTTTTTCACAGACCACATGTTTGCCTGCTTCCAACACTGCCTTTGCTTGTCGGAAATGCAAAAAATTTGGAGTACAAATATGAACCACATCTATGCGTTCATCTTTTAACATAGCCTCAAAAGTATAGGCATTTTCAATTCCCAAAAGTGCAGCTTTTTGATCTGCAAGTTCTTGATTTACCTCCACTAAACTTGTGACTTCGATTGTTGGAATTCTTCTCAAAGCTTCTAGGTGAGCCGGACCGATAAAACCAGTCCCCACGATTGCCGCGTTGATTTTTTTCATAATAGGTTTTTAGGATTTTTTATTGAATTGAAGTAGAAATATAACCCAATCTTCTTTTTTAAAAAACTCAAAAAGGGACAGGAGTGACAATTTGTTCAAATCAGCTGAATGCTGATCATGTAAATTTTCTGGAGATCGAACTATAAAATTTTTGCCATGACTTGATTTTCTGTAAATTAGAAGGGAAACAAAAATTAAATCATGGCCACCTATAATCTAAAAGTAAACGGAAAAAGCCACCAAGTTGAAGTTGAGGATGACACCCCACTTTTGTGGGTACTCAGAGACCATATCGGATTGGTAGGAACTAAATTCTCTTGTGGAATTGCTCAATGTGGTGCCTGTACGGTACACATTAACGGTAATGCTACATTTTCTTGCGTGACTCCGATTTCAAGTGTAGGAAATTCGGAAGTTATCACCATCGAGGGCTTATCCGAAAATGGGGATCATCCTGTTCAAAAAGCCTGGGAGGAAGTGGATGTTGCTCAGTGCGGTTATTGTCAGGCAGGGCAAATTATGCAAGCTGCGGCATTTCTCAACAACAATCCCAGCCCAAGCATGGAAGAAATAGATAACGCCATGAACCGTAACCTATGCCGTTGCGGTACATATCACAAAATCCGTGAAGCGGTAGCCTTAGCAGCCAAAAACAACTAATCATGAGATCACTTACAAAAACAACTCGAAGGGACTTTCTCAAAATTGCAGGTACCTCTGCCGGTGGATTGTTTATCGGATTCAATATGTTTGGTTGCGACTCGCCCAAAGTGGAAGTGCTTAGCACCGAAGAAGTGCTGGCTCAAGCCAAGAACTTCAATAGCTATTTGTCCATTTCACCAACAGGTGATGTGGTAATTTATTCCCCCAATCCTGAATTAGGTCAAAATATCAAAACTTCTTTCCCCATGGTCGTAGCCGAAGAGCTCGATGCAGACTGGGAGAAAGTTCGTGTTCTTCAGGCCCATTTGGATACCGAAAAATACGACCGGCAGCTGACCGGAGGTTCCGGTGCTATGCCGCATAGTTGGGAACGATTGAGAAAAGCTGGGGCCACCGCTAAATTTGTGCTGGTTGCAGCAGCGGCCAAAGTATGGAATGTCCCAGCTGAAGAAATTACGGTTGACCAGGGAATCATATCCCATAAAGGATCCGGCAAAAGCGGTCATTTTGGTGAATTTGTAGCTGAAGCAGCTTCCATTTCCGCTCCTGAAGACGTCAAATTGAAGGAGAAAAAGGACTTTAAAATCATTGGTACTGCCGTAAAAAATGTAGATGCCAAAGACATGTACACCGGAAAGCCACTTTTTGGCTTGGACTTCCAACGGGAAGGAATGCTTCATGCCATGGTTCAGCGCGCTCCTTTTGGAATGAAAATCAAATCGGTGGATGAAAATGCAGCCCGAGGAGTGAGCGGAGTCAAAGATGTGGTCGTATTCGGGAATAGCGTGGCTGTGGTCAGTGACAAAACCTGGCCCTTACTGAAGGCAAAAAAGCTCTTGAAAATCAGTTATGAACCCGATGGAAAGGTGGAAAGCTCCTCAGATCACGATGAAATTTTCAGGGAGTTGATCGCCAATGGCAAAGCTGAAGAAAGGCGCAGAGACGGGAATGTAGATCAGGCCTTTAGTCAGGCTGCTCAAGTAGTCACTGCAGAATATCAGTGCCCTTTTTTAGCGCATTCTCCCATGGAGCCGGAGAACTTTTTTGCCCATGTCAAAGGAGATAAATGTGAATTAATCGGACCTACCCAAACCCCCGATAGAGCCCGTCAAACTGCCGCTGGAATTCTGGGAATTCCTGCTGAAAATGTCAGCGTTGAAATTACCCGACTTGGTGGTGGTTTTGGTCGGAGGTTACGGGCGGATTTTGTAGAAGAAGCCGTTCATATTTCCAAAGCCATGAATGCTCCTGTAAAAGTCATTTGGGATCGGGAAGACGAACTCACCGGTGGAGCCTATCGGCCAGCGGTCCGCTACCGATTTGAAGCGGCTTTGGATCAATCCGGTACGATGATCGGCTATAAACTGCGAGGGGTAGGAATGAATGCCGGAAATAGTACCCGAGAACATAATTTTCCATCCGGCGCAGTAGATAACCTTCTAATCGAAAGTGTAAATTATGAGTCCAGTATTACGACCAATGCCTGGAGAGCTCCGATTACTAATTTCCTTGCCTATGCTGAACAGAGTTTTCTCGACGAAGTAGCCTTGGCGGCAGGAAAAGATCCTGTAGATTTTCGTTTGGAATTACTCAACCGCGCCAAATCTAATCCAGTAGGAGAGTTGGGATATGATGTAGACAGAATGATTGGAGTGGTGAAAGCAGCGGCTGAAAAATCGAATTGGGGAAAAAGTCCAACCGTCAAACAAGGCTTCAGTGTGTATTATTCCCATCGATCCTATGTTGCCCAAGTAGCAGATATTGAAATGGAAAACGGTACACCGACCTTGAAGAAAATCACTGCTGTGACAGATTGTGGAATGGTCATCAATCCCACCGGAGCCAATCATCAAGTACGTGGGGGAATTGTTGATGGTATGGGGCATGCCATGTTTACCAACTTGACCTTTGACAACGGTGTCCCCAAACAAAAGAATTTTGATTCCTATCGGCTGATCCGGATGAAGGAGGTTCCTGAAATTGAAACGCACTTCTTAGATACGGGTTTTGATCCTACTGGTTTGGGTGAGCCTGCTTTACCTCCAACAGGAGGAGCGATTGCCAATGCAATATTTGCTGCCACAGGCCGTCGATTGCGAAGTCAGCCATTTATTGAACAAAATGAATTTTCGGATATCAAGTTGGATATTCGACGCGCATAGTTTTTCCATAGTTTTAATAATGAAAAAGCCACCCTGAGGTTCAGAGTGGCTTTTTTCTTTCAAAGAATTTATCGTTTAGGTCAGTTCTTCAGCCGCAGACCTCAAAATTTCATTCTCATCATTCAATCCAGACTGAATAAAGGCCTCCATGGTCTCATTTCGCTGTTGTCCCTTCTTCAGCATAACTCCCAAAGCAAGGGTCACTCCAATTCGAGTGCCTACTTTTTTGGCGGCGGTATTGAAAAGTGGCTCCAACTCATCATAGCTTACCTCCTTTGCCAATTCCTGAATCGACTGAATCGCATTTTCCAATTTCTCCCCAGAGAGGTTGGTTAGCTTTTTACTGATTTGTTGAATCTCGTTCAAGGCTTTCCTTTTGGGTTGCTGCGGGACAGTTGATTGAGGTTTAGGCTGAACAGTGGTTTCAGTATTTTGCTTAGCCCAAGTATCTTTTAATCCTACGGTTTTGTTGAAAACCAAGTGCCCGGGTTGAGAATCCGGATCAAGGGTAAAATAACCCAAGCGTTGGAATTGGAATTTTTCATCCATCGTGGCATGGGACAAATAGGGCTCCAGGTAAGCTTCCTTGATGATTTTGAGAGAATCTGGATTGATAAAGTCAAGGAAGTTTTTGTCTTCATGCGAGTCAGGAGATTCGTCTAAAAACAAGCGGTCGTACTCTCGAACTTCTGCTTTGACCGCATGCGAAATGGAAACCCAATGCAAGGTTCCTTTGACTTTCCGCTGACTGGCCTCCGAGCCGCTTCCAGATTTTGAATCCGGATCATAGGTAGCTTGGATTTCAATAATTTCACCCTGTTCATCTTTTAGCACCGACTCGGCTTTGATAATGTAGGCACTTTTTAAGCGGACTTCGTTTCCAATGGAAAGACGGAAAAACTTTTTCCCTCCGTCCTCTTTGAAATCTTCCCGCTCGATGTACAATTCTCTGGAAAAGGGAACTTCATGAGTTCCAGAATTGGGGTCCTCCGGATTGTTTTCAAGGTAGAGCGTCTCGGTTTGATCGATGGGGTAGTTGGTAATGACCAATTTCACGGGGTTCAACACTCCCATTACCCGAGTAGCCGTTTGGTTCAAATCCTCCCGAATGCAATATTCCAGAAGCGAAACCTCAGTGACATTATCTCGCTTAGATATCCCCGCGATTTCACTAAAATTCCGAATGGCACTTGGAGTATAGCCTCTTCGACGCAGGCCTGAAATGGTTGGCATACGAGGATCATCCCATCCATTGACGATTTTCTTCTGTACCAATTCGAGAAGTTTTCGTTTACTCATGACCGTAAAACTCAGATTTCTCCGGGCAAATTCGCGTTGCTTGGGTCGAAGTAAGCTTGAATCATAAATCTGATCCAAATACCAATCGTACAGCTCCCGATGGGCTTTAAACTCCAAGGTGCATAGCGAATGGGAAACCTGCTCCACATAATCAGATTGCCCATGGGCCCAGTCATACATGGGATAAATGCACCATTTTGAACCAGTTCGGTGGTGGGCTTTATTAATGATGCGATACAGGATGGGGTCCCGCATGTGCATGTTTGGAGAAGCCATATCGATTTTGGCACGAAGCAAATAGGAGCCAGCGGGAAATTCTCCATTCTTCATTCGCTCGAAAAGATCCAAACTTTCCTCAATGGGCCTGTTCCGAAAAGGACTGGGTGTTCCTACGCTGGTTGGCGTTCCTTTTTGTGCTGCGATTTCTTCGGAAGTTTGTTCATCTACATAAGCCTTTCCTTCCCTGATCAATTGAACGGCCCAATCATAAAGTTGCTGAAAATAGTCAGAAGAATAGCGTTCCTCAGCCCATGTAAAACCCAACCAAGCAATATCTCGCTTGATTGCATCCACATATTCCTGCTCCTCTTTGGCCGGATTGGTATCATCGAATCGTAAATTTACCGGAGCCTGGTATTTTTCGCCTAGTCCAAAATTTAGACAAATCGATGCTGCGTGACCAATATGCAGATAGCCGTTGGGCTCGGGAGGAAAACGAAAGCGAAGTTTTTCTTTAGGAAAACCATTGGCAAGATCTTCTTCAATGATATGTTCGATGAAATTAAGTGATTCGGTAGAGTCTTTCACGAGATTAGCGTTGATTTTTAACAGGCTCAAAGCCTCAAATTCAAAATCAAAATTACTTCAATTGCTTCGATTTCCAATGATTTTAGCGCAGGGAAAACATCGTTCTAAACTTAAGCCCAAAAAGCCCATTCAAATTTCATCCATTTCTCGACTTGGCCAATACGGTCCGGTTAGGATAATTGTTTTGGCTTTCCTGTCAAGCTCAAAGGTAATTTTCATTTCTTCTTTTTCTTGCTCATGAATATTCAAGCAGGCATTAAAAAAAATCAGGTCAAAATGGAGATGAAAAAAACCAGATGTTTGGGATAGAAATGTAGGAAGGCGATCTAAAACCACATTTTCAGCCACGGCTCCGTCTTTTTTGAAATAATAGGAAAGGAAAATACCCAGTTCATTTTTCTTTGTTTTCAGCACATCAAAAAGAGAGGTGTCGGATATTTGGGAAGTCTGCAGATCAAAGGTCCAGGTTTCTTGCATAGCCAAATTTCCAATTTTTAGGATCAAGGCCAAAAAACATTTTCATCTTTTCGAAGCTAGAGGAAGGAATTCTTATTTTCACCCCATGAATTATCCCATTTACCTGGATTATAATGCGACCACCCCTTGTGCGCCGGAAGTAATCGAAGCGATGATTCCTTATTTCGGAATGCACTTTGGTAACTCAGCAAGTAAAGCTCATCCTTATGGTTGGTTAGCAGAAAACGCCGTAGAAATGGCCCGTGAGCAACTGGCACAATTAATTGGAGCAAAGCCAAAAGAAATCATTTTTACCTCCGGGGCTACCGAATCCATAAATTTGGGGATCAAAGGAACCTTTGAAGCTTTTTTAGGTGAAAAGCAACATTACATCACCTGCAAAACTGAGCATAAAGCCGTATTAGATACCTTTTCGGAAATTCAAAAAAAGGGCGCCGAAGTCACCTATTTACCGGTTAATTCCCAAGGCGAAATCAGTTTGGAGGAATTGGAAAATGCCATCCTTCCCCATACCAAAATGATCTGTCTGATGTGGGCAAATAATGAGACAGGCCTGATTCATCGAATCCCTAAGATCGCTGAAATGGCTGAATCCAAACAGATTATTCTTTGTACTGATGCCGTGCAAGCCGCTGGAAAAATCCCGGTTTCCACTAAGGGAGTTCATCTCATGGCCCTCTCGGCACATAAACTTTATGGTCCTAAAGGGGTCGGTGCACTCTATGTCCGGCACAATCACGAATTACCCAAACCACTGGCCCAACTTCATGGTGGAGGTCACGAAAAAGGATTCCGAAGTGGAACGTTAAATGTCCCTGGAATTGTAGGTTTTGGAAAGGCAGCAGAACTACGCTCCCGGGAAATGGAGGCCGAAAGCCAACGACTCGAAAAGTTGCGTGATACCTTGGAAAGGATGATTTTGGCCATACCGGATACATTTTTGAATAGTAGTCAATTTAACCGTTTGCCTCATGTAACCAATATTGCCTTTGCAGGATTGGAAGGAGAGGAGCTGCTTAAACAAATCAACCAAAAAGTGGCGGTCAGTTCGGGTTCTGCTTGTAGTTCAATTTCTCCTAAACCCAGTCATGTCTTGCAAGAAATGGGATTAAATGCAGATTTAGGGAGGGCTTCGATTCGGTTTAGCCTAGGGAGATCGACAAGCAATGATGAAATTCAACAGGCTGCGGAATGGATTGAATCTGTAGTGACAAGGTTGCGTAAACTCAAGTAGAAGCTCCATCCTGTCGGGTATCTTTCCATGTACCAAGTTGTCTCAAATTTCCTATTGGGGAGTATATTTTTCCGATGGAATTCAAACTCATGGATCCTGTTCATGGACCAGGTCTTGGGTAGGGCAGGGTCCTTTTGAGAGTTAAGGGTCCTTTTGAGAGTTAGTTGTCTTGGCAGGTAGAATAAGGGGGAATTTATCCAAGGAAGAAGAAAAAAAGCTGCTGGAGGTAAGTGAAAGCCTCAAACAGAGTTGAGGAATCCATTTTACTTGATTCAAACCAAAGCATGAGGGTGAGTAGGGATCCACAGTGATCAAAGGATTGGATTTGGAGGAGTTGGTTAGTGAGATCGAATACCTTGTTTTGGTATCAAGCATTCCCGATTTTCAATTGATTCAAATCCGCTTCCGTATCCAAATCCACCGCGCCGAGTGGAAAGTCTACTTCATACACATCCAAACGATTTTTTAAAATAAGGCTCTTTGCTCCTTCAGATACCTTTAACGCAAGCATTTGCTCAAAATAGATTTGATCAAAAATTGCAGGAACTCCAACCGTTTTGGAATAGGCACAGGCCACCATTCCTTTTCTGGATTGCTCCTTTTCGAAAATCAGTTGATTGAGTAATTCAGCCGTTACATAAGGCTGATCACAAAGCATAAGAATTACCTGATCGGGATTTTCATGTTGGATCAAATACTGAAGGCCATGCTGCATACTGGAAGCCATTCCTTGTGTCCAATTTTCATTTATCACATACCGAGTTAGGCTTGAATTAAATCCTGACTTGATCAATTCAGGATTCCAACCCAGCACGACAACCCAGGAGTCTGCAGAACTATTTTGAGCCTCATCTATGGCTTTTTGAATTAAGGTTTTTCCCTGGAATTCAATTAATTGCTTTGGTCTACCTAAACGGGAAGATGAACCTGCTGCCAAAATGATAATTCCTGTATTCATTTCATTTGAGGTGAGTTAAACGTTCGGTTGAAATTTGCTAGCAGTCTCCTCCATGCTAATCCCCTGATTTAGGCTAGATTTTTTCTCCTAGTTCATGAATTGGACCCACTTTATCCCGGAGAAAAATGGGTTGCTTCTTGTTTAACACTGCCTTGATTTCTGCAAAAATGGAGAGTGCGATTTCTTGGGAAGTTTCTGCCCCAATTTCCAATCCAATTGGCGCATAAATAGACGCTGATGATACCTGAATGCCCTTGGATTCAAGTCGCTCAATAAGCTTTTCGGTTTTTTTCTTGGGCCCTAAAATTCCGATATAGGGGATCATCCAGGTCAGCAATCTTTGCAATACAATGACTTCATATTCAAAATTATGGGTCATCAATAAGGCTACCGTGTGTATATCGGTTTCGATTTGATCAAGGACTTCCTCTGCAGGACCGTGAATGATTTTTTTTGCTTGAGGAAACCGGGTAGGGGTAGCCAGGTTTTTTCTGCCATCAATCAGGATTAATTCCATCCCCAAGATTTGAGCAAGTTCAGCTACCGGTAGGGTATCATTTCCCGCTCCGAAAAGTAAAACTCGGATAGCGGGCTTGATTTGCTCAAAAAATACAGAAATCCCTCCTTGATCCTGATAGGTAATTATTTGATTATGAGCTTGTTCAATGAATTGAATTTCATGCTTAAGTTGTAACCAAAGAGGAGGATCCACTTTTTCGGGCGACCCAAATTCTTGATTTCCTTTCTTTAGGAAGACCGTTCCAATTTGTTCTGATTTAGATCTGGGAATGGAAAAAAGCGTAAGGAGAAGACAAGTCTGCCGGTCCTTTACTGCCTCAATGATCAATTCAATGGGGTTTTTTGGATTGGCATATTCAATGGGTTCAATCAACACATGGATGATTCCATTACAGCCCAGTCCAACCCCGAATTTCTGATCATCCTCATCGGTGGTATCGTAGGTGACAAGCATGGATTTTTGCTGAAAGATCACGGTTTGAGCCTTTCGTAGCGCATCCCCTTCCAAGCAACCTCCACTGATCGCTCCAGTTAAATTCCCCTCATTTGTCACGAGCATTCTGGCCCCTGGCCGACGATAGGCAGAGCCCTCTACTTTGACCACTGTGGCTAAGGCCACTGGCAAATTTTCAGCTTTGCAACTTTGATAGGCTTGGATAATCTGTAGTAGTTCTTTCATGCGCTAATAGGTGATTTTAATTGGCAAGCTGCCATTTTTCTTTCCGGTATGAAAACCAAATGGAACATAAGGCCGACAAAGTCAGGTAGACCACAAAAATAGACACCGATCCTGGCAAAAAATTACTCAATCCAAACCAATCTCCGGTGGTTACAAGAAAGAATCCCGCGTAAAAAAATTTTAGTAATTCCCAGGCCCAAGCATAGGGGTTTCGATCCATTAATTCGGTGTAGGCATAAATGGTCAAAAAGATAAATCCACCAAAATAAAAAATCCCTGGTGAGGCGATTTCAGCTAAGTTTCCAAACAAATAGCTGAGCAGCAACAGTAGCGCAATTAATTGACTGAAGCTCCAAATCAACATGCCTTTGGTTAGCTCAGGATTGTATTTTTCAAAATGGTACACATCCTCAATTTTACTGATGGGGTATTTTTCTGCTACATCAGCAGGTCGCCATCCCAAAGGTTTAAACCAAATGGTAACTTTATCCGACCAGCTTTTTGCTCTCCAAGCATCCTTTAGCAGCTGCCAAAAATGCATAAAATTGATTTTAATAGGATTCCAAGTCCGGACCGGTCGGGTAACCCCATAAACGGCTGGAACACTTTCTTTTTCCTGTTGAAAAGTCCCAAACCATTTGTCCCAAAAGATAAAAATCTGCCCGTAGTTTTTGTCCAAATATTCTGGATTGATGGCATGATGAACCCGGTGGTGGGATGGAGTGACGATGATTTTTTCCAAAAATCCCAGTTGTCCAATGTGACGGGTATGGTACCAAAATTGAGCAAATAAATGTAAGGGGCCTACTACTGCGATCACCTCAGTAGGCACTCCCAAAACCGCTGCCGGCAATAAAAACACGGCGAAAATCTTGACGATGGAAGCAATGCTTTGACGAAGTGCACAGGCCAAATTGAACTCCTCCGAACTGTGATGGATTATGTGATTATTCCAAAAAATATTGTATTCATGGGCAATCCGATGGGTCCAATAACCGGCAAAATCCAAGGCAAAAAAGGCGATAAGGTAAACCAACCAAGTGCTTTGGATATCAATTAGGCTCACGCGGTCATAAAACCATTGATAAGATAAAATAACAATACTCAAGCCTAACACATCCTTGGTCACATTGGTCATGCCGGAACTCAAACTCGAAATCATGTCCTTGAGTGGAACCGTGTCATTTCCCTTCCAAAGGCCCCAGAATTTTTCAAGCAGGACCAATAGAAAAAAGGCCGGCATGGCGATCAATAGTATTTTCCCGTAAGCTTCCATTTTGGGTTCATTTGTTAATAAACTTAGGGATTTGAGCTAGCATCTTCAATAGATTTTGATCAATGGGTTTAATAAATTGATTTAGCGCAATTTTCCCTGAATAGCTTAATTTTGTGGCGCAATAGAAAATTCTTTGATTGAGAATTCTAATGCCATTTCGTTTTTTGCTCATTCAACCGTTAAAAATTCATGCAGTTCCCCAGCTTGGCTCAACTTAAAAAGGAATTAAGCCTTTTACCTGAAAAGGAATTAATCCATCTCATTGCTGATTTGGCCAAATTCAGTCGAGAGAACAAGGCCTTTCTTTTTTTTAAACTCCAGGAGAAGGAAAATCCTGGTCTTTTTCTGGAAATGGTCAAAGAGGAATTGGATACTGAATTTCAAAAAAGTAATGTCAACCAGGCTTATTACGCAAAAAAATCGGCTCAAGCCATCCGACGAAAATTGAATAAAATGCTCAAATTGAGCAAAAAAAAGGAAGATCAAATCGAGGCAATACTATACTTCTGTGAGCAACTCAAAGAGTATGGCTACTTGCAGTTTAAGTACCCAGTGATTGATAATTTATACCAAATACAGCTAGAGAAAGCCAAAAAGCTGATCTTGGGTTTGCATGAAGATTTACAATATGATTTTGAAATCAGACTTCAGGGGTTGGAGAAACTGGATTAATCCTTTTTAGAAATAAAAAAAGCCCGGTCCAATGGACCGAGCCTTCCCAAACTAACTAACCATCTATTAATTCACATTACTTCCGATGTTTCCTTGGGCGGCTAGTATTGCTAATTGCTCCATGGACAGGTGTACATTGACATAGCCGTCAAATTCCAATATTTCGCTGTAGGTAATCACTGAATCATCATCCAATGCTCTAATATGGGTCATACTCATGCCGGTGGTCCCATCTATCGGATTGAAGGTAACCGCAATATCCCCTCCTTCTTCAGCGCTGTTTTCGTGGATATGGGCAGGATGTGAAGCTCCATCCACTGTGTTTTCCAATTCGATAATTGCCAAGGTACTTCCGTCTTTTCGTTCCCTAAAGGTTGCCGTTCCGCTTACTCCGGGAATATCCACTTCCATTAAATTGTAGGTGGTTGATTCACCGGTTAATTCATTGGATCCAATATCTCCTTGAGCCACGATAGTTCCCAATTCCTCCATAGACAAATGGACATTGATGTAGCCATTAAAATCCAATACCTCATTGTATGTCAGCGGTGTTTCATCATCCAACATGGATACATTTGTTTTACTGATTCCGGTAGCTCCATCCACGGAGTTGAAGGTGAATGCGATAGCACCGCTTTCCACGGCGGAATTAAAATGGATGTGAGCGGGATGCATTCCATCTTCTGGGGTATTCATTAATCGAATTTCTGCAAGGGCTTCCCCGTTTACTCGCTCAAAAAAAGTAGCTGTTCCTGAAATACCATCTACATCTCTTTCTCCTAGGGTATATTCCTTTGATTCTCCAGTAAGTTCATTTTGCCCAATATCACCTTGAGCCACAATCGTTCCTAATTCTTCAGCAGAAAGGTGCACATTGATATAGCCATCAAAATCCAGCAATTGATCGTAGCTGATGGAAGAATCATCGTCAAGCATCGCGATGTTGGTCATGCTTCTACCTGTACTTCCATCAACTGGGTTGAACGAAACGGCAATGTCTCCACCTTCAGCAGCGGTATTAAAGTGAATATGGGCTGGGTGCATTCCATCTTCTGGAGTATTCATCAACCTGATGTCTACCAGCGTTTCCCCATTTACCCGCTCTCTAAATGTTGCTGTTCCACTAATTCCAGCTACATCAACTTCTCCCAAATCATAGGTTTTGCTCTCTCCGGTCAGTACATTTTCCCCGATGTCTCCTTGAGCAAGTAGCGTTCCCAGGTCATTCATGGAATTATGAACATTGATGTACCCGTCATAGGCGATCAACTCAGAGTAGGAGGCAGGTGTGCCGTCATCCCATGAATCCACCGTAATGGAACTCATTCCGGTATTTCCATCCACCACACCAAGAGTCAAGACAATATCTCCACCCTCGGCGGCCGTATTCATGTGAATATGTGCCGGGTGCATCCCCCCTGAGGAGGTATTTGACAACATCAGATTGATTGTGGTCGTATTGTCATCATTTTCAATAAACTCTGCTGTTCCTGAGATGGAAGGGTCAGAGACCGAGCCCAGCTGGAAAGTCGTTTCATTTCCGGTTGGCATCGGTGCAGGCATCATGGGTTCTTCGTTGTTGTCACAAGCGAAAAACAATCCAGAGAAGAGCAGAAGCAATCCTCCAAAAATTTGTTTGTTGTACTTCATAATAGTTAGTGTTTTAGATAATAACAGTTAGGTTGACATTGATCACTTTGATCCCTATGCCATAGAATTACGCAGTGAACAGGAAGCTTGGATTGACTGATTTTTAAAAAAAAGAGGAGGAAGCCGTAAAAAAATTTAATTCCGCATTTTTATGTAGTTGATATTATATTTTTTGTATTTTAACACAGTAATAACTAAAAATAAGTATGCCTAGAAATGTAATGATCAACCTGTCGATCCAAATCGAGGATCTTTTCAATGGAGGTATTTTAGATAACCTGTGCGAAGTTAAAGATGACAACGGGGGTTCGTATCCGGGTGGATCAAATAGGGGAAAGCCAGCCGAATTCACCTCAAAGGTATACGGTGCAAATAAAGTGACTTGGAAATTTGATTTTGAAGGAATCAACAGTGAGTTTTTCAGAGTCATCGAAGCTGAAATTATTGCCCCAAATGGTCCTCAGATTTTTTCAGTTTATCCGCTCAGAAGTAACGGAAATAACATTTCAGGAAAGCTTAATGAGTCAATTGGTCAGGACGTGGAAGTCAAGTATGACATTTCATTTAGAGTAAAAAGAATTCAAACCCATGTGGAAAAAACATTCATCATTGATCCAAAATTAAAAATCAATCCTTCGCCATTTGTCGAGGAAGAACATCAATGAAAATACGGGGCCTGGTAGGGATAATAGGAGTTTTTTTGCTCATGATTAAACTTGAGCATGCTGTGGCTCAAGATCAGAAAAAAGCCGATAGCCTCCTTTTGGAACTTGAAAAGTATCCCAAAAGGGGGCAGACAGATACTCTTCGCCTTTACCTGTTGTCCAATATTTCATTTAATCATAATGACCCCGACAGTGCGCTTTTTTATGCCCAAATGCTTACTGAAGAAGCTTTGGAGCAGAATCTTTCCAAATGGATATTTTCAGGGTATTTTAATCAAGGTTCGGTTCAGCGTCTTTTGGGAAATTTGGATTTGGCTTCTCAGAATTTTTTCAAAAGTCTGGAATATACCCAAGACTTCAGTAATTTCAATCAGAAGGGAAAAGCCTACCTGGCCATAGCTGACGTGTATTCGATCTCTGGCGTACACCAAAATTCTGTCGATTACTACCGAAATGCCATCGATATATTTCTGCAAACGGGCGATGAAACCTCTCTGGCTACGGCTTATTTGAATATCGGAGATGAGTTCTTTAGCGAAGATCAATACGACTCAGCTATTTATTACTTTGAAAAATCCGAAGTCATTTTCGAAAAAATAAACTACCTCACCGGAAAAGCTTATAACCTGGGAAATTTGGGGATGGTTTATGCTAAACTAGGCCAAAACCCACAAGCCGAAGTAAATTTCAACCAAGCAGTGGAATTACTTCAATCCATGGAAGACTATTATCCCATTTCAGTGTATAATGGATATATGGCCGAAATTTACGCGGCCCAGCAAAACTATCCTGCAGCGATTCGCTATGCTTCAAGAAGCCATTCCATTGCTGAAAAATTTGGATTTAAAGAACAGATCAGAGATGCCAGTGAGAAACTTGCCGAATACTTTGAGAAAACGGGGAATTTGGCTGATGCCTACCGGTTTTTTAAAAAATACGCAGCCTATAAGGACAGCCTAAATAATTTGAAAGCGATTCAAGAATTGGCGGATCTTCGAACAAACCTGGAGGTGTCTCAGAAGCAGGCTGAAGTGGAGCTTTTAGAGAAAGAATCGGAACTTAATTTATTAAAAACCAAGCGACAAGAAGTGTTACTTTACAGTACGGGAGGTTTGTTCCTTTTCGCAGGAATTATTGCTGTAGGAGTTTTTAAAAAATATAGGTATGAGCGTAAAACCAAACAAATCATTGAAACTGAAAAAGATCGCTCAGAAAAATTGCTACTCAATATTCTTCCAGCCAATATTGCCACCGAGCTTAAGGAAAATGGAAAAGTAAAAGCTCGAAAATATGAGGCTGTCACCGTCATGTTTACCGATTTTAAAAACTTCACCAAGGCCTCGGAGGATTTGGATCCTGAATTGATCGTACAAAGCATCGATTATTATTTTAGTAAGTTTGATGAAATCGTAGAAAAGCACGGCCTGGAAAAAATCAAAACCATCGGAGATGCTTACATGTGTGCAGGGGGGATCCCTATTCCCAATACCACCCATGTGATGGATGCCATCCATGCAGCCAAGGAAATGTGCAATTTAGTTCGCTCAAACCCCCTTTCCCAGGTACATCGGTTTGAAATGCGAATCGGTATTCATACTGGACCGGTGGTTGCTGGGATCGTTGGAATCAAAAAATGGCAATATGATATCTGGGGGGATACGGTTAACATTGCATCCCGGTTAGAATCTAGTTCTGAACCCGGCAGGATAAATATTTCAGAACACACGTATGGATTAATTGGAGATCAGGTAGCTTGTCAATACCGAGGAAAAATAGACATCAAAAATCATGGAGCCATTGAAATGTACTTTTTGAAAGAAAACAACCCTGATGCCTTATTGACCACCCTTTAAGTCGATTTTTTGACTGGTTGACTTGTTCCGATGAGCAAAGACTAACGATTTAACCTAAAAAAAGCCCTTCGATTCCAGTTAAAATTAACCGAATCAAAGGGTTAAGAGCACCTGTTTTTAACCAGCTCCGTTTTCTTTATCCATATTTTAGCCGTTCATTCTTATCCCAAATTCCCCAATAAGCCCCGACATCACCTTCTGCGCCCACTTTCCAGGATTCATCAAAAGAAGAGAAATAAAAGATATCCACTGAATCTATTTTGGACCAAGTTTGGGTATTGATGAAGTATTTTAGAAAGTTTTCCGCCGATGGAACAGCCCCATATAGCGGTGAGCCTTGACTGGGCCATCCAGTCTCGGTAATAATGACTTTTTTGCCCTGTCCAGCTTTAAGGGCCCGATTATACATATCCTTGATATACAGTAGCGAATAATCCAAGGCACAGCCCTCCCAGTACGGGTAGCAATTGGCCAAAATTACATCACAGGCCTCCGTGATCCTGGGTTTTCGTTCAAACTCATAGTAGGCATCGACATAACCTACCACGGTTTTGGGCAACTCTTTTTTCACCCGATACATAAAATCGAGCAATTCCTCCTCTGAGAGGTCTTTACGGTACATCACCTCATTACCTACCGCCGCAATATCCACATATCCCTCATTTGCCAACTTGATCAGGCCTTGAATTTCTTCTTGATTGATTTGGTTATCTTTTCCCAACCAGGCACCAACCAGGGTTTTCATGCCTAATTCTTTGGCAAGGATAGGAATCAATTCATTTCCTTGGGTACAAGAAAAGGATCGCACCCATTGGGTATGGGGTTGAATGATTTTTAGCCTGCGACGTACCTGTTCTTCGGTCAGGGTATCTCCGGGCTGTTGTCCTTCCAGGTAAGGGCTGAAACAGATACCATGCATGCCTTCCCGAAGCAATTCATGGAATGAGTTGGTCAATTCTTGAATGGATAATCCTTGAAGATTTTTCCCGGCAAGTGCCAAAACTTGGTCAGCGTTAAATGACATAGGAATTAGTATTTTAAGTTTTCGTTTTTATCCCAGATGCCCCAGCTTTGTCCCACCTCACCCTCGTGATGTACTTTCCAAGGCTCATCGAAGGAAGAGAAGGTAAACATCGCAATTCCATTTTCTTGGGCCCATTGATTGGAAGCAATGATGTATTTCATGGCATTTTCAGTTGAAGGAGTTGCCGCATGCATCGATTCGCCCGAATCCGGCCAGCCCGTCTCCGTTACGATTACCGTTTTTCCTTTGGCTGCATTTTTTGCCATTTCAACCATTTTTTCTAGGTAAACAGGAGCCTGATCGATATTAGAGCCTTCCCAGAAGGGATAGCAGTTGGCCAAAACCAAATCACAGGCCTCGACTAGTTCAGGTCGCTGAGCGAGTTGGAAATAGGTGTCGATATAACTCACTGGCACCTCAGGAATTGATTTTTTCACTTCATTTAAGTAGTCCAAAACCTCCTTTTCGGTCAGTTCATTTCGAAGTAGCACTTCATTGCCTACCACAGCCATATCAACCCAGCCTTCTTTGGCCAATTGAACCAAAGAGCTGATTTCTGCTTTGTTTTTGGATGGATCCGTGCCCAGCCAAGCACCCACCATGGTTTTTAAGCCTTTTTCCCTTGCTATTTTGGGGATGAGTTCATTGCCGTCGGTACAGGAAAAGGAGCGTACCCACTGGGTGTAGGGAGCAATGATTTCCATTCTTCGTCTGATTTGCTCCTCAGTTAAGATATCTCCTATATTTTGACCTTGGAGGTAGGGACTAAAGCAAAGTCCGTGAAATCCACGGGTTAGCGTTTGGTCAAACATGCCTTTGATTTGGGAAATCGACTTACCCTCGAATTTACTTTGGTAAGTGGCAACTGTCCTTTTATCGACTTCAGAAAGCCAAATCGGTTTTCCTTCCTGATAGGAGGTATAAGTGATTTGAGGTGCTGCTTTTTTGGCCTTTCTTTTCTCCAGTTCTGCCCGAATCTCATTTGCCCGCGCCTCATCCACATCGTAGTCATGCATCAGGTACATGGCAGCTAGGGTACCGAGCATGGGAAGTCCTGAGAAAAATAACCTCAAGCCATCTACGGCACCTTCGGGCTGAATGGCAGCATTGCCATCAAATCCTACTACCGATAAAATTACTCCGCTTAGTCCACCGGCAATAGCGAACCCAAACTTGACCATATACCAATATATTGCACCGAAGACACCTTCACGCCGCACTCCATAGTTCAATTCGTCCAAATCGATCACATCGGCAGTCATGGACATCATTAATACAAAAAGACTCCCAATTCCAAACGAATGAAAAGGAAGAGAGAAAATGAACATCCACGGTTTTCCCGGAACAAAAAGAAACCATAACGAGGCATAACCGACTAAGGCAATGCCTTGAGAAACCATAAATGCATTCTTTTTACCGATTTTTTTGGACATCGAAGCCACAATTGGAATCACAATAAAGGTAGTGACCAAGGCCCCAACACTTCCAAAAATAGGTGTCCAGTAACCTGCTGCGCCCGCATCGCCATTAAACAAGTGCCAAACCACGATAAAAAAGACAAAGCCGGCTACGGTATTAAAGGCATTGAAAATAAAAAAAGTTGAAATACAGAGTTTTCGAAATGGAGTGGAAGAAAAAGCTTCTTTGAACCCTTTGATGATTTGAGCAACACTGGCACCGATGGAATGAAAGGTCAGTGGAGAAAAGTTTTCATTTTTGGTGGACTTACTTGAAATAAAAATCGCGGGAATCATGGCGCAAAAGGCAAAAATCACGCCTACCCAAACGGCTAATTCTCTAGTGGCAGCCTCAGGGCTTGGAAACCAGCTGGGATCATACATAATGACCCAAAACCAAGGGGCGATTACCCATGCCCACTGACCAATCCATTGAGCAATGGCCATGATTTGTGTTCGCTCATGAAAGTCCTCACTCATCTCATAACCCATCGCCACATACGGAACACTGAAAATGGTCAATCCGATATAGAAGGCAAACGAACCGAATAGAAAATAGATAAAATTATAGTTCACACTGTTTTCTCCATAAAGTTGCCACATGACCGAGAACGTAATTCCCATGACCATAGCACCCAGAAAAACATATTGCCGCCTTCTTCCCCAAACCGATTTGGTGTTATCGGAGATAAAGCCCATAATGGGATCGGTGACTGCATCAAGGACCCGGGGAAGAAAATAGACCATTCCCCACATCCACCCTGGGAATCCTAGATTCTGCACCAGCACCACCATAAATATCCCAAGGGAAGCGGGGAACATCTGATTGGCTAGCATCCCGACTCCGAAGGCTATTTTCTGTCCCATGGGGACTGTATTTGACCTAGTTGACATGGTTAATGGGGGTTAAAGATTAGACGCCTGAGAAATTTTTACCATCTGAGAGTTACTTGAATTTAGTGTGCAGGAGGGGCCAAAACATCTTGAAGTAGACGCTCTTTATTTCCGTTATACGTTTTGACAATAGGATTTCCGTCTCGGGTAAGGCCTTTGAAAATTCCCTGGTCGACCAAATCCCAAAGCGCATATTTCGCTTCTCCTTTCAATCCGAAAAGGCCAAAATGATTTTCTGAACCGATTGGGTTACCCGCATCCTTCCACTGCTCGTTGAATGCTTCGAAATAGAAAAGAGAAATCCCTTTTTGGTTGGTCCATTTTCGCATGTGTTGATAATACAGCGCTTGCTTATATTCGTCTGCAGCTTTGGAACCCTGGGGTCCATAAAAGCCGTCGGATAGACTAGCCCAGCCGGTTTCTCCGATATGAATGGGTTTATCCACACCGATGCTTTTCATGTAATTTGCCACCGAATCGTATTGAGAGATGGCAAAATCCCGTGCCCGGAGCATGGCTTGATCAACTTTTTCAATCGGGGAAAGCTTCGATTCTTCTAGGGGAACTCTCCAAAAATCAGGATTGTAGTGGCTATTGTGATAAGGGTAAGTATGAATAGAAATGTAATCAACCGCTTGGGCTAGCTTCTTAAGATCTTCGGTGTGATAACTTGGATCCCCTCCGCCCCAAGAGGAAAAATCATCTGAACTGGTGATCCAAAGGTCTTTTGGAAGGTCTCCGGCTGCTTTCAAGGCTTGCAGGTGATTTACCCATTTGAGAATCACATCCGGCTGGACAAAATAACTGGTAGCCCATTTGACCATGGCTTCATTTCCTACAGCTAGGATTTTGACGATCTCTGGATAGCTGTTGGCCAAAGCCACGGCACGAGCTATTTCTTGGGCATTCTGTTCACTTTCTACCCCATGGTCTGGCTCCAAATCCGTCCAGGCATTTTTACAATCCATCCAGGCACCAAGCATGACATACATCTCAAAATCTTCCTCTTCCTTACTCAATTCTTGAATGGCTTTTAAAAGCGTAGCCGCATGAGCGAGCTGTACATTGTAGGTTCTCACGAGTTTAATTCCCATGGCCGATAAGATTTTTAAATCTTCCTTGAGCTGATCGACAGACGGCTGTATATCCCGAGATCGTTCTCGATAGCCTTCAAATGAGATAGCCAAATAGGCAGGGTTTCCTAAGATTTCTTTTGCGGTCACTTCTGTTGATTTTTCGATTTGAAGTTCTGTTGATTTTTCGTTGCAAGAAAAGCTAGCCATCAAGACAAGTGCGGCCAGGGCTTTTGTATGGATCGTTCTCATGCTTAAAGTGTGGATTAGCGACGGTTTATAGAGCATTAAGTAGACTTTTGGTAAGACAACCCGTATCCGATTGGAAAAAGGGGATTAACCGATTTGTCCCAAAAATTAGGACCATACTTTCCCTGATAATCTTGCTCAGATTTTGGCCAGGAATGTGGAAGTGTTCCTTTGAAATCGGCCAAGCCAAAGAGTAATTCAGCGATTCCATCTCCTTCAGAACCGGGAAGCCAAGCGGCAACAAAGGCATCGCTTTGCTCAATCTGTTGGGTGGTCACCAGGGGTCTGCCGGAAATCAACACCACGACGGTTTTGATTCCTTTTTCGGTATAGGTTTTATGATAATTTTGCTGTTCTTGGGTCAAACTGAGTTGAAATAAGTCCATCTCGCCACCCACATCTCCAAAAAATTCTGCATACGGATTTTCACCGATTACGATAATCGCCACATCCACGTTATCCATTGCTGCTTTTCCATTCGGATCATAGCGAACTTGGTGATGCGCGAATTTTTTGATTCCGTCCAAAATAGTAGTTGCACCCGCATAGTTTTTGGAAGTTCCTTGCCAGGTTAAGGTCCAGCCTCCTGATTGTAATCCACTATTGTTCCCAAAGGGACCTACGACAACGATTCTAGAAGACGGATTTAGGGGCAAAGTCTGATTTTCATTTTTCAGTAGAACCAAAGATTCCCGAACAGCCTGTCGGGCTATTTTTCGATGCTCTGGAATTCCGATTTTAGAAATTAGACCCTTATCCGGAAAGGGATTTTCGAATAAACCGAATCGGAATTTCTGCCTCAGAATCCTCCGAACCGCATCATTGATTCGATCTTCTGAGACAGTTCCATTCAATACAGCCAATCGGACCCCTTCTTGAAACTCTTCCAGGTCCCCATCAACAGCCATGACCATGTCTATGCCTGCCTTGATGATGTCGTTTTGTCCAAATCGGGAATAGGCCTTCCAATCTGAAACTACCATGCCTTGAAAATCAAGTTCCCCTTTCAGCATATCGGTAATCATCGCCTGGTGAGCATGCATAGAAATCCCGTCCAGAGTATTAAATGAAGCCATGATGGATCCAACACCTGATTGTACTGCGGCTTGATAGGGAGGAAGAAGCCGTTGGATGACTTCGGCTCTGCTCAGTGTGGTGCTGCCCCCTTCCAGTCCGAAATCAGTTGCCCCGTCTCCGATAAAATGCTTTGCAGTGGCCATCACTCCAATCTTTCCATTGTAGCCTTGATGACCTTTGACTGAAGCTCTTGTTAACCGAGTAGTCAGTTCTGTATTTTCTGAGAAGGCTTCATAGACCCGACCCCACTTTTCATTCATGGGTATGGCCACGCAGGGCGAAAAAACCCAGTTGAATCCAGTGGCTTGGGCTTCCACAGCCGTAATAGCTGCCGCTTTTTCTACTAAGTCCGAATTTGCTGCTGCCCCTAAGCCGATATTATGGGGAAAAATCGTTGCGCCTTCAAACGTGTTTTGTCCATGAACTGCATCCACTCCGATAAGCAAGGGGATTTTTAATCGGGTAGATAGCGCTAGTTTTTGAAGTGCTCTGAATTTGGCTTGCCACCCTTCTGCGTCTTCTCCCGGGTTTGGTCCTTCGGTATGGATTACCGATCCGATCAAATGGGTTTTAATGGCAGCAGGCATACCTTCATCAAAATGTCGGACCTGACTCAT
Organism: Algoriphagus sp.; assembly: GCF_024305035.1. Classification (GTDB taxonomy): domain Bacteria; phylum Bacteroidota; class Bacteroidia; order Cytophagales; family Cyclobacteriaceae; genus Algoriphagus. The sequence goes on along the minus strand of NZ_JAMWZB010000022.1, from coordinate 1,178 downwards.
TTGCCCTATTTTTTCAGACAGCGTCATTTGAGTAAGCAGTGCTTCAACGTGTTGGGCTAGCTGTTGATTAGGTGTCCTTTTCTTTTTCATTGGAATCTTTAGAAAGTAGGTTTATTTGAGCATTGCCTCATTTACATGCACCAATAGTTTTTTGACAGCTCCATTCCGCCTAAAAATTTGTTCACTTAAGTTTTCATCTAGACTTAAGGTTTCTACTTGGATCGGTTTAATTCCCTCGTCCAAAATTGCTTCAATGGAATTTTGAGTACTGAGTTTGTACTCGATGGGAACTTGGCAAAAGGTAAAGCAAAGTGAATTTTCTGAAATGGGAGTTTTTACGAAGTTTCCTTGGACATCCACATACTCAAAAATTTGAACTTCAGTCAAAAACTCTGATTTTTTGAGCATAAATGGATGAAAAACAAGTTTTCCCTCCTCGATGGAGACACCCAACTCACCCAATCTGCAGAGAATATCCTCCTTGACCTGACCAGTCATCCCAGGTTGTTGGGCCCCTTTACCCGCTGGCGTATGAGAGTAGGGGTCAGTCGGAAAAGCCCCGTAAACTTTAGGAGACTTATGCACGCCAATGCCTTCATTGATTTGATAATAATGCCCAATCAACCGATCGAGTATGGCTTGGGAGGCATTCTCCTCAAAGGCTTTTTTACAGCACTCGTAAACAGCCAGTTGGAGCTTAGAAACCATGTGCCAATAAATTGATCCCAAGCCTTCATATCCGTAGAAAGTACCCGAACGACCCGTAAAAGCCTTATGATTAAACACCGCTTCGAAAACCTGGAATACTTCCTTTTTATCGGCAGGATTTACCGAGAATTGATCCGGGTCCAAAGCATTTAAAGCTTCTGACAAGTCACGCGCATTTTTGAAACTCCCGTTGAAATGATAATCTCCTTGAACATCCTGCTCAAGGATGCTTGTGTTATTTTTTTCAAGCAATTGGGTTAAAAGTGGAGATTGGGTCACCGCTGTTTTAGGGATGGTGTTTTTCTCCAAAAAGCCCAATAACTCTTTATTGGGATATAACAGATAACTATTTTGATCTTCCCGGTACAAGGCACTATTTCTCAAGCTATCGAGTGTAAAAAGCGTTTCCTGATCACTTAAACCGCAATTATGCAATAGGAATAGTAAAGTTTCCCAAAATCTTTGAAAGG
>NZ_JAMWZB010000021.1 GCF_024305035.1 Algoriphagus sp. | reverse complement strand
CAAACCTAGCGGGGCAAAATAATTCAAAAAATATGGGGTTGCTCGGGGGGATACACTTTTCTTGCATGTAGTAAAAACTAGTTCAAAACCATAAGACAAAATTTAATGCTGTTTTAGCGGTGCAACATTCCAAGGATAAAAGCATAGAAACAGCTTTCTGGGTCAAAAGATCCAGATTTACCAGACAGAAGCATTGTAGGGCTTGATTCGGAGCTGGCAATGTAAAATTTGATAGATTTTAGCAAAAGATAGAAAATAATTAGAAGGAACCTTTATTATGTTTATCCCTCCAAATCAGGAGGATGAACGACATAAACTTACGTTAAAAAGTAAGTTAGCTGCAACTAAAAAAAGACGATTAGACATAAAATGAGTAACGAAACTCCAATGATAAACATTCTGACTTACCAACTTCCTTACAAGTTGACAAATCAGATATATAATGAATATCAAAGTCGACTCAAAGAAGCTACCTATCTAATCGAGAATTACAAAACTTACAGCGCTTTAAGTCAGCATATTGAAACTGTCGAGCTATTTCTTTCTCTATCAATTTTCCATAAAAGAGTAATAACTAACCTAGATGGAGCAGTTAAATTTTATGGGACAGTGACTAAAAAGGGACAAACGGACACAATTCAGATTGGTGGATATAAAATGACAGGAGATGAAAAGAATAAAATTCTAGCAGTTGTAATGAACTACAATCAACTACTTGAGAAATTTTCAATACCGCCAGTAGTTATGGAATATTTCGAAACACGAGAGTTCTTGAAAAAATTGATTGTATATAAATCTGAAATTGAAAATGACAACAACAACCAAAAACCAAAAAGGGAAAAAGGCAACCAAGACAACCAAGAAGATGACTTCGACATCCCCTTTTAAAAGTCATACACAGTTTGAGAAGGAAATTAGAGAATTTGCAAATAAGTATAAAACTATTGTTGTCAATCAAGCAAAAAGAACAAGTGACTATTTCGAAATGACCTGCTACAATTATATCATAAGATTTTACGAAAGCAACGGATATGACGTGTCAGTTGAAAATCTACAATCAGGTAAGTACAGGTATAAATGCTCTCCTTCAGGAATACAATCAAATTTTTCTCATTTTCTAGTTAGTAAAAAGGTAAAGAACAGAAGAAAGAATTTTGAAATACAACATAACGTTGCTATTCAAAGCTCACAAGATGATAAAATATTTACTACTCCTGACATAGCAATTATCAAAAAAGGGAAAGTAAAATATACTAAAGACTATTACGATACCAAAACAACATTCTCATATGTTGAAAACAAGAACCTAATTTCATTCTGTGAAGTAAAGCAGTTTAATCCATTCCCTGAATTATTGTTCAATTTTATTGGAGTAGTAAATGAGCTAAAAAAGGAATATATGACTGACGAAGGTAAAGTTGAATCACCGCCTCATATTGCTCCAAGCTTGATGATATCAGGAAAGCCAAATAAACAAACTAAAAGAATTAGAGAATCACTCGAAAACAGGTACTGTATCAATATATTTTATGATTTGTTTTATAGTGCAACTTATACCTTTTCAAAGGGAAATATAAGTCAAATACGAAACACAGGAAAAAAACCCAGCAGCTAACAATGTAAAAAATAGGCGAAATAGTGCTGAATTCAAGAGTTTAGGTACGTGTCAAACTTTTTGCTTAACCGAAATTGTAGTGTTTCGTAATCGCCTACTTTTCATATACTAAACGTTGTATTTAATAGTTGTCTGGACATAGTAGTGCTTCTATCCGGGTGACGGAAGAATTAAGAAATAAAAAGAAGAAAGTGATGAACTTCGTTGACAAGATCGGTGCTGACAGAAACGGAAAGGATTCTTTGAAAATTTCGGTGGACTGAAAAAATTGCCGACCCGCAAGAGGTTTTTATTAGATTTTCTGCCAACGTACAGCAAGCACATTTGCAAAGCCCCACATCTCCGACAGAAACAATTCGCTCCAAATCTGCTTTGGTGTATCTTCTCATTATTCGTTTTAATTGATTGATTAAATGCTTACAGAAAATCAATACACATTTACAGAATTGATTTCAAATTACCAATTTTTTTTTCTGAAAGTATGTACAGTTTTTAATTTTATCCGATATTGCTTACAGAAAATCTTTAAAACACGATGACAGAGTTAGGAGAATATTTAACTAAAAGATCCATTAATAAATCGGAGGTTTCACGAAAAACGGGCATTAGTAAACCACGGTTGAGCGAACTCACATTGAAAGAATCAGCACATTTAAGAGCAAAGGAACTCTATCTTATTTCATTGGCTATTGGAGCTGACCCTTGTGAAGTATTGAAAGAAATTTATTCAAAGGTCAAACTTGAAAGCTAATTCTGTGAATAAAGCATGTTCAAAATACACTATGCCTAGTGGCTGGGAATTCGCAGATTTGGGTTCTTTAGCACTTTTCGTTAATGGAAAAGCTTTTAAGTCTTCTGATTGGAAAGGTTCAGGAATTCCAATCATCAGAATTCAGAACCTTAATAATAAGGATGCTAAATTTAACTACATTCCAGAAGGTCATACGGTTGAAGATAAATATATTGTAGAACCTGGCGACTTATTATTCACTTGGTCTGGTTCTTTTGGCGCATATATTTGGAACAGGCAGCAAGCTTATCTCAATCAGCATATCTACAAAGTAATCTGCTTTTCAGGAATGACTAATAAGTTTCTTTTCTACCTTTTAAATCAGCAGATACAGAAGTTTACCGAAAAATCAAGAGGAACAGGTCTTATTCATATTACAAAGAGAGAGTTACAATCCACTAAATGCCTTATCCCTCCTTTAAAGGAACAATATAGAATTGTAGATAAGTTAGAGGAATTACTGAGTGAATTAGATCATAGCAGATCAACTTTAATTCATGCTCAAAAGCAACTAGAAGTCTATTATCAAGCATTGCTTAAAAATGCATTTGATGGAACACTAACTTTTGATTGGCGAGAGTTGAACAAACCGATTGGAACAAGTGAGACTCTAAACGAAATAAAAAAGGATCGAGAGGACTGGATTGCCAAGCAGTTGCAAGAATGGGAAAAACAGTTGGGTGAGTGGAATGAAAAAGGTAAGCATGGAAAACGGCCTATAAAACCTAGAATTCGAGAAAAGGTTTCTCAATTGAACGAAACGACCTTATCTAACCTCCCGGACTTACCGAATGGGTGGTCATGGATTACATTAGATTCTTTTGCTGTTATCGTTTCAGGAGTTACAAAAGGGAAAAAATACTATAATCAAGATACCGTTCAGCTTCCCTTCCTAAGAGTAGCTAATGTACAAGATGGGTTTCTTGACCTTAATGAGGTTAAGTCTATAAATGTTCCCCCTGATGAATTCGATAAATACAGATTGGAATATGGAGATGTGCTTTATACTGAAGGTGGGGATAAGGATAAAGTTGGAAGAGGTGCAATGTGGCGAAATGAAATTCCCAATTGTATTCATCAAAACCATGTATTCAGGGCTCGAATAATATCGGACAAAGTAAATTCAGTTTACTGCTCTATGTTTTCCAGAACTCGAATTGCTAAAAACTATTTCTTTAAAAATTCGAAGCAAACTACAAACCTTGCTTCGATTAATTTGGGAGTACTCTCTGGCATGCCTTTTCCCTTGCCTTCGATAGAAGAACAAGAAGCTATTGTTGAGCTTTTGGAATCAAAATTTTCAATTATCGAAAATCTTGAAAAGTCAGTTTTAGAAAGCTTGGCACAAACAGAGGTCCTCAAACAAAGTATATTGAAGAAAGCTTTTGAGGGCAAACTGGTAGAACAAAACTCGAAGGATGAACCAGCGTCCGAATTATTGAAGCGTATTAACGCAGAGAAAAGGGAATATTTAAATAATCAACAGGAACTGAGACAGAAGCAACCAAAAAGAACGAAAAAGATGAGCAAGACCCGAAACATTAAAGAAGTGCTTCAATCCTCTGATGAGCCAATTTTGGCCAAGGATGTTTGGCAACAAAGTGAGCATAATGGCGATATTGAAAAATTCTATTCGGAGCTCAAAAAGATTAAGGCCAGTATAAAACAGGTTAAGGAAGGTACGCAATCATTATTGTCGCTCAGATCATGAGGATTGACAAGGTACATATTAAGTCTCCATTCAAAAACTTAAGTGATTTTGTCATAGACATTGATGAGAATGCCTGGGAAACCGTATTGCTAGGGCTCAATGCCACTGGAAAATCTAATTTTCTGGAAGCACTGGTAGTCATTTTCAGAGATCTTGATTTGGTCTATAATCATAAACGGAAGGTTAAGAAGCATGAGTTTGACTATTACGTCAAATATGAGTGTAGAGGTAATAACATTGAAATTGATTTGAATAGCGGCAAATACTCTTTTAAGGTAAATGGCAAGTCTGAAACAACCAAAGTGACTCAGAACATTGAGTACTACCTACCGAAGCATGTATTCATTTATTATTCAGGCATTAGCGACCGATTAGCAGACTTATACATCCCCCATCAGAAGCTCTATTACGATGAGATAATTAAGTCGGAAGCCAGGATTACTCAGTTCGATACTATTCGCAGAATTTTTCTTGCTCAGAATATCCATGCCAGCTTTGCCTTGATCGCTTTTTATATGTTCCAGGAAGATCATAGCGATGAAACATTGGAATTCCTTCGCGAAGAGTTAAAAATCAATGATTTTGGTTCTGCTCTGTTTATGCTAAAACAGCCGAAGTGGGTAAGAGCTAAAAACAAAAAGGCTGTATTGTGGGGTTCTGAAGGTTTGGTTAGGAACTTTCTGGATGACTTGTTGGAGTACTCTTTTGCTCCAATACAGCATAAAGCAAGAGTTGAAGTATCTTACAAAAGAGCAGAAACACAAGATAGGTTGTACCTCTTCATTCCCGATGGAGAAACCTTTTCTCGGTTAGTCGAATCAAAGTATACCAATAAGATATCCCTATTTAATGCCTTAGAGAGTATCCATATATCGGACATGCTTCATGATGTAAAGATTAAGGTACAAAAGGAAGGTGTGGAGGGTGAATTGGCAATGACTGAGTTAAGCGAGGGAGAAAAGCAGCTCCTGACCGTGCTTGGCTTGTTGAAATTTACTAAAGATGAAGAATCCCTGATCTTATTAGACGAGCCTGACACCCACTTGAATCCAATGTGGAAATGGAAATTTCTGGATTACTTGGATAGGGTTGTCAAGCGAAAAGAAAACACTCAAATCATCTTTTGCTCTCATGATCCTTTGGTGATTGGAAACTTAAAAAAGAACCAGGTTCAGATCTTCAAGAAGAACGAAGAAGGTAAAACGGAAGCTTTCAACCCATACATGAGCCCACGAGAGATGAGTGTTTCAAAAATCCTTACTAGCGAGCTTTTTGGAATTCCTTCGCTGATGAGTAAAAAACTGGAAGACTTGCTCAATCAAAAGCGGTTTTTACAAGCTAAATTGATACAAGGTGAACTGGATGAAACTGAGCAGAAGGAGTTTGAAAGACTAAAGACCTACTTCGATAGAATAGGATTCAACGATGAAACGTCAGACAGCCGATATAATCAATTTTTGAGGCTAACAAGCGAAAAAGAGGCATTCACGAAAAGGAAATATACCAAAGAGGAGGCGGAAGAGCTAGACCGAATAGCCAGAGAGGTTTTGAATGAGATCTTAAAGGAAGAAAAGAAGAAATGAGGTATATCGACCTTAATAGAATTCAGGATGAGGTTGAACAACTAGGATGGGAAGCCACCAAACAAGCTCATGCAGTTGCTATGCAAGGGCTGGATTTTGCTGCTAGAAAACAGTATATAACAAATAATCCGGACTGGAATCAGCTTCAGCCTGCTATGTTAAGAGTTTCTCATAATAAGTGCTGGTATTCGGAAGCTCCTATTGGGAACGGTGATTTTGAAGTAGACCATTTTCGCCCAAAGAACAAATCAAGACAGAAAGTTGATTATAGCGATCCAAAAAGTAAATCGGTTACTCATAAACAGAATGGATATTGGTGGCTGGCTTATGAGTGGACAAACTACCGATTAACAGGTGCCCTGGCAAATAAACGCAGGCGTGATAGATTAGGAGAAACGGACGAGGTAAAAGGCAAAGGGGACTATTTCCCTTTAAACCTGGTAGATGGTCGAGTGGCTAATGATGAAGAAGATACGGCCTGCGAAATGCCTATTCTTTTGGATCCGATTGACCCGGCTGATGTTTGTCTTTTAACCTTCGATAAAGGTGTGCCCATACCGGCAACCAATGATGACGAAGAAATTGATAGGGTAAAGCAATCTATCTTTTACTATCACTTAGACCTGGATCAGTTAAATAGAGATAGGAAAATCGTTTGGGACGACTGTGTGGAGCAATTAAAGGATGCTAAGAAATGTATTGATAACTCCAACACTCGTGCAGAGAAAAAAGTAATGATGGCAAAATGCTTTCGGGAGATAAGAAAACTTGTGGATTCAGAACGGAGGCCATATACCAGCACTGCCAAGGCGTGCCTGATGGTATACTCAGAACTGAGTGAGTTTTCATGGTTAAAGGATTTAGTAAGAACACTTTGAGGATATGTCAACCAATAATCTAGTACAAAAAATATGGTCATTCTGTGATACTCTAAGAGATGATGGACTTGGGTATAATGACTATTTAGAACAGCTTACTTATTTGCTATTTCTAAAAATGGCAGATGAAAATCAAAGCAAGTATAACCTACCCGATATATGTCAATGGAAAGGTCTAAAGGCCGTATCGGGAGGAGAACTTCAAGATAAGTATGAGCGTGTTTTGAAAACCTTGGCTGATTCCGGTGGAATGCTTGAAAAGATTTTTTCAGGAGCTCAAAATAAAATCCATGATTCAGCTAAGCTCAAGAAGTTGATTAACCTCATTGATGACGAAGACTGGACTTCTACAGAAGCTGATATTAAAGGTGAAATCTACGAATCTCTATTACAGAAAAACGCAGAAAACAGTGGAGCCGGGCAGTACTTTACTCCACGGCCTGTAATTAGAGCTATGGTGGAATGCATCCATCCGAAACCAAATGAAACTATTGCTGATCCCTCATGTGGTACGGGTGGATTCTTTTTAGGAGCACTGGAATACCTTGAGAAATCGCCCAAACTTTCAGAGAAACAGAGAGAGCATATTAAGTTTAAAATGTTTCATGGATGGGAGATTGAAAAAGCAACTGCCCGACTGTGCTTGATGAATCTCTACTTACATGGAATAGGGGATTTGGAAGAAACGCCAGACATACACGTTACAGATAGTTTGAAAACCAAGCCAGATCAAGTTGACATAGTACTAGCCAATCCGCCTTTTGGTAAGAGCAGCAGCGATATTCCAACAACGGGTAAAGAACAAGCCCAAAAGGAAGGGTATTTTCTGCGAGATGATTTTTGGGTAACTACAAGTAACAAGCAGCTTTCTTTTTTGCAGCACATAGTTACTATGTTGAACGAAAAAGGGCGAGCTGCTGTAGTACTTCCCGATAATGTTTTGTTTGAAGGAGGAGCCGGAGAAGTGGTTAGAAAGGAGCTATTGAAAGTGGTAAATGTGCATACCATACTCAGATTACCAACAGGTATTTTTTATGCCCAGGGAGTTAAGTCAAATGTTCTGTTCTTTGAGAAAAAGGATAGCTCAGAAGAAACTGTAACCAAGGAGGTTTGGTTTTATGACTACCGGACTAACGTGCATCACACACCTAAAAAAAACCCATTAACCTTTGAGCATCTTCGGGATTTCATTGATTGCTATAAGGTGGGCAACTTAAGCAAGCGCGTAGAAACTTGGAGTGAATCTAATCCTGAAGGGCGATGGAGGAAATACAACTACGCTGATATTGTTGCGAGGGATAAAACCAATATGGATATATTCTGGCTCAGAGATGCCAGCCTTATTGATTTGGATAATCTTCCTGAACCTGATGTAATTGCAAATGACATCATTGAAAATTTAAGGGCTGGATTGGAAAGTTTCGAGAATGTAGCAAATATGTTAAAAGATGAATGATACAACGCTGTTTGCACATTGCCATCCTCATTCCTGAGGTGGCAAAGAGCAAAAGGCCAACGCACAGTACCTGCTAACAAGAAAATGACGAAAGAAAATCAAATGCGCAGCATTCACGACCACCTTTGAAAATCAATAATAAAGTGAGTAAATAAAAACCTCACCTTCCCTGACAAAAAAGAAGGACAAAGTGCTTCCAAGAAACATTTGGGGAATGGGGGCTACAGTAGCTAACAACTAAGCTATCTTTGTGTGCAGAGCACAGCCCGTCACGATGAATATCGGGAAATATTGAAATCGCTTTGTGTGCCTTGAATGTGGAGCTCATTCAGTTGGCCGTTACGGGTGAAAGTCCCCAGGCGCGGAGGTAACGCTCCGAATCCAAGCAAGTGATAGGCTTAGATTTCGATAGCAATCTTTTGCATTTCCAGTACATGCTTTTAAGAGCATTGGAAATTGGTCCAATCTTAAGTACTTTTAGTACTAAGCGATTTATAAACATGAAGAGCCTCCGATAGGAATCGGGGCAGGCTCTGTTAGGTGAGAGTCTTACGTACGTCCTGTCCCGGATTTCGGGAGTTCTGTAGGAAGGTAAGGTTGAAATTCCCGTTCCTGACCCGATTAGTCAATATAAAAAAAAGAATATGAGTACAAATCAGGATAACGCTGCACATTCATTAGTTGGAAAAGAACTAAAAAACGGTTGGACGGTTTTAAAAAAAATTGAACCTAAAGAAGGATCAACAGGAGGTTTCTTTAGTGTTTGCTATGTAGTTACTCGTGGTGAGGAAGAAGCATTTCTTAAAGCTCTAAATTTTCAGGCATTCTTTCAAATGTTTAGAGGTCGACCAATTGTAGAGATAATAAATGAGCAAACCAATGCCTACCAATTTGAAAGGGATTTACTTCTGAGATGTAAAAACAATAAGCTATCTAAAGTTTCCATGATTGTTGATGAAGGAGAAGAAGTTCTAGAGGGATTTACAATACCAAATGTTCCTTACCTCGTTTTTGAGATGTCGGATGGCGATGTTAGATCACATATGAATTTTAGTAAGGATGTAGAAATTGCTTGGAAATTGCAATCGCTTCATAATGTAGCTGTTGGTCTAAAACAACTGCATAGTATTGAAATTGGGCATCAGGATTTGAAGCCATCAAATGTTCTTCTTTATCAAGATGGTATCGTTTCAAAAGTCGGTGACTTGGGCAGGTCACTTTGTGCTGAAATAGAAGCTCCACATGAAAATGGAGGAGATTTCCCAGGTGATTTAAATTATGCACCAACAGAGTTTCTTTATAGATATATCGACCCTGATTGGAACTTTAGAGTACGATCTACCGACATGTATTTATTTGGAAGCCTTATAGTCTTCTATTTCTCAGGAGCTAATATGACTGCTTTAATTGGTAAAAATCTCGATCCACAATTCAAATGGACACATTGGCGAGGGAAATTCGAAGGAGTCCATGATTATTTAGTTGATGCATTTTACAAAGCAATTAAAGAATTCAAATCATCAATAAGCGACAAAGAACTTGGTGACGAGCTTTCTAAAATCATAGAATATTGTTGTTTTCCTATACCTGAAAGAAGAGGTCATCCAAAAGCAATTACACTATCATTAAATAGGGATGGGAGCAGGAACCTAAACTCAAATCAATTTGATTTTCACCGAATTGTCTCAAAGTTTGATATTTTATATAGAATGGCTAATTACAAGTTCAAATAAATTATATGGCAGTTATCTATGAAATAAAAGAAAGGAGAGTTATTCCAAATTGGAGAGACTTCAAACGAACTCTTCAATTAGGTGAATTAAGCCAGTCAAATAAATCGGCTGAGCCAATAATTTTGAACATTGATCGCTCAATTGAAGATTGGAAACAGGGTAAAAATATTGGAACTGCTGCAGATTTAATCAATTCAGCTTTTGTTTCAGGCATCCAAAGTTCCGAGGTAAAACAAGCCATTGAATTCATAAAATCTGATCAACAAAAAGCTTCATCTAGTCTTTTGGATTTAATTAAACTTATTGAATTAGACTCGCCAACGCCTCCTGTTATATCCAACAACTCACTTTTAGAAATTGATGTTGACACTGTAAATGAATTTCAATCATTTATTAATAACAAGTCATTTCATAAAGTAATAAATAAGACTAAAAATCGCACAAAAAATGAACTTAGAAACCCTATAATTTGGGTTGAATTAGCAAGGCTATATACAATGAGAGGGCACGAACATAAAGCTGAAAACGCCATTCTTACTGCTCTTCATATCGCTCCTAATAATAGGTTCGTTCTTAGGTCAGCTACAAGATTTTTTATTCATAAAGAAAAATTTGATAAAGCCCTTTTTTATCTTAGAAAAGCTGAAGGATTAAAAGATGACCCTTGGCTAATTTCTGCACACATTGCAACTTCCTCTATAATGGGAAGGTTTTCTCCATTAATTAAAGAAGGTAAAAGATTGCTTGATTCTAACAATTTCTCAGATTACGAGCTTACCGAACTTTCAAGTTCGCTTGGCACACTAGAGTTTAAAGATGGTTCATTCAAAAAGGCAAAAGGTTTTTTTGAGAAATCTATGAAAATGCCGAATGATAATAGCTTAGCTCAACTCGAATGGGTTTCAAAAGATGAGCAAAGATTCCAAATTAATCCTTTTCAGTTTGATAAGGTGATCAACCCCTTCGAAGCTAGGGCTCTCGAATTATATGAAAGAGGTAATTGGAAAGATGCATTTTACAATTCTATAAAATGGTTTTTGGATATGCCTTTTTCCAAACGCCCAGCCTTACTTGGCTCATACATAGCAGGTTCCCTACTAAACGATAAAAAAGCGGCAATTATTTTGTGTCAAGTTGGACTACAAGCAAATCCTTATGATCCGACATTGCTTAATAACTTAGTATATAATCTAGCTACTTCTGACAATCAACAGATGCTAGATGCGTATGTACCTCAAATGATGGAAATTGATATTAATGGCCTTCCAAATGAGAGCAAAGTAACTTTCCAAGCAACTTTGGGTCTTGTTTCTCTAAAAAGAGGAGACACTGAGTTAGGAATGAAAATGTATAAAGTTGCCATTCAAAACGCAACGAATATTAGAAATGATTACTTAAAGAATTTGGCGATAGCAAACTTTGCAATGGAGCTTATTAATCTGAATTCTCCAGAACAAATGATATATATAGACTTGGTAAGAAATATGAAAATTCCAGAAAAACATAAAGACTTGCAACAACTTCAAAGTGAAATTTTAAAAAAAATAAATACGCAGGCCAAAAACTAGGTTTTGGTGCGGCTTGCAAAGCCAAGCATGAAAGCGCAGTTGCACTGCCTACCCCATCCCGATTTATCGGGATCGTGGGAATCGGTGAGGTGCTTATGGGAATTGATTCGCAATTTTAGTTGAATTTATGGGGACAGGTAATTCAAAAAATCTTTTCAAGGTCGCTACCCAACACTCATTCCCATTTCTACCCTGATAATCTTCCTTTATAGATCTCATTGATTTTTATCAACTCGTTTTCCACTTAAGATTTGCCACCATTCTGTTGGCCAATTCAAGTTTCTCTGGAAAAAAGAACCGTTTTCGAAGTGGCGTTTAGAGAAGAGTTCTTTCGGATGGTAACTACCACCTTACCTGCATCTTTTAATTTTTTATTTGGTTTCATAGGTCTAAAATTAAGGGTTTTGTCGTTTTTTAAACTGTTCGAATTATGGGGAAGATTACATTTCCCAAGCCCACTTAAAATTTGCCATTAAACCACATAAGTGCTAAATGCAAGTGCTACACACATTAGTAGGATAAATACCAGGATCACTATTTTAACCCAAAACGGACTATCAGATTCCGTTTTGTATTTCCCTTCCTCATCTCTGGGAAAAATCAGGTAGTAAAATTCTTCTATTAGCTCTTTCATAGGAAACTAATTCATTCATAAATGAAATAGACGGAAAAGCGCAGTCTTTCCAATAAAGACCTTTTCATAATTGAGTGGAGATCCATGAATTGGAAAATCCTGTACAAACACTTCCATCGTTTTTGTACAGGGAATTTAGTGAATATCCCTAAAATTTAAAACAGGGTTTTGTTATTTTCAGTAACTTGGAACCATGAATTTGAGTGAGAAATTATCCCGTTTGCCAAAGCCTAAGCAAGAAGAAATTGCCAAAGCAATGGAAATAATCATTGAAGTTGCCAATCCGGAGAAGGTGATCTTATTTGGTAGCTTTGCCAAAGGCAAATGGGTGGATGATATTACGGTCGAGGATGGAGTAACTTATCATTACCAAAGTGATTTTGATTTTTTGGTGGTCACTAATGACAATTCAATCAAAGAATATGAGTTGAAAAGCAAAATTGAAAATAGGGCTGCCAATTCCTTACGGGGAATTGTAAATCCCTTAGTCCATAGTATCGATTACATTAATGAGGGTCTTTCCATTGGGCAGTACTTTTTCAAGGAGATTATTGAAGAAGGAATCCTGCTTTATGACACAGGGAATACTAGTTTTGTTCCACCTGCTGAGCTTTCACCTGTTCAGATGCTGGTAAGAGCTCAGGCATATTTTGAGATTTGGTACCAAATGGGTAAAGATTTTTTAATTGATGGAAACAATTGCATAAAAAGAGGAAGTTTAAGAAAGGCTATGTTTGAGTTTCATCAAGCTGTTGAGCATTTTTATGCTTCAATCCTTTTAGTTTTGAAAGGCTACAAACCAAAGTCGCATAATGTCGAAGGTTTGAGAATTTATTCAAAACATCTTAGTGATGATTTATTTTTATTACTTGATTTTTCAAGTAAAAACCCAACTGAAAGACATCATTTGGATGCTTTAAAAAGAGGATATATTGATGCTAGATATAGTAAAGACTATAAAGTCTCCATGGAAGATTGTGTTTTCGTTGAAAAAAAGGTTAGAAAAATGCAAAAAATTGTAAAAGAGGCATGTCTATCTGAAATGGAAAGGCTCGAGAAATTAATCAAACAAGAATAGCTCTTCAATTTTTACTTCAAGGGCATTTGCAATTTGGAAAACCAAATATGCGGAAGGATTAACCAATCCTCTTTCAAGTCTGCTAATTGCTTGATAATCTTTTTCAATAAGGTCACCAAGTTGTTCTTGAGTTAGTTTTCTCCTCTCTCTTAATGCCTTAATTTTCAGTCCTAAATTTATCTTAAAATCCTCTAATCCTTCCATTGAAAGGAAATTTGGGCACTATATGAAAAAATGTACTAAACATATTTGTTTTATTAGGTGAGATTATTTATGTTTGATTACTAATCATCCTCATTGCCGGTCTGAGAAGCCAAAAACTGTGGATGATGAACAAATTGTTTTTAGACATTGGAAGTGCGGCCTCCTATTTTAAGTTTCGAGGCACGGGCATCTTCTCAGGCCCCAGCAATGGGACAGGGAGGCTGTCACTTCCAAGCCATTATATCTCGGTTTGGAGTCAGGTGTCAGATGGTTCATTCGATCTGATGTTCCCTCTAAAACCCAAAAATCCGATTTGACCGGATTTAAAACTTAACGTACCCTTTTTTCTCGCTGACAGCTCCGGCATCACGGACATACCACTCAGAGTCAGCGGGCGACGATTTCTCAAAAACCTATTGCTAGCATTGCTGCCCTTTCGGGCATGGTGGAAATTCTATTTCTATGCGCAGATAGATAAGATCTGTATCACAAGTACTTTGATCGGAGACCCTTCGGCTTGGCCGCCGTGGTGGCTCTCCCGTCTTCCAACTTAAACCATCGCCATGGAAGCATCATTTCAATCTCACAAACCTGCCTGGGTAAACCTTACACCCAAACAGCTCTTCAAAAACCTGATCAAGAACCCGACTTGAACCTATTTTTATTCTCCCGGATTACCCCCGCACCTGCGGGACTACCGCTACTGATCTGGGAGTGACGTAAATCCGTCATCGGGATGGAAATAATGTTGAAATACTTTTGAAATACAGTTGAAATATAGCCAGCAAGCTGGCTGAAATAGAAGGTTCTGCTATGGTCTGTATTTCGCGCGACGAAGGAGCGCATATTTCGCTCCGAGATACGAGGAGCCTATTTCGGCAAAGCCGTATTTCTTCAGATGTTGCGACCCTATTTCAGGCCGAAAGGCCTTTGTTTCCAAGTGTTTCAGACGCTAAAAGCGGCCCTATTTCATTCCATTTGACAAAAATGATAAGCCTTCCGCTGCAGAGGATTTCAGCTTATCCATTCAATTATTTCTTAATCTAAGACCGACTGGTTCCATCCCGTCCCGATATATCGGGATTCGGGATCAGGAGGACTATGTCTAAAAGTTCGGGGGGCTTCGACTTCGCTCAGCCTGACAAGCTTACTAGGCTGCTCAGCCTGACAATGGCTTCGGTTTCGAGATTCTCGTCTCTCAAGTGCTCAACCTGACAACCTGGGTAGGCTTCGACTCTCCCGATATTTAATCGGGACAGGCTTCGATTTCGAGACTCTCGTCTCTCAAGTGCTCAGCCTGACACCTCTCCCGTCTCCGGTCGCTTGTCTTCCAACTTTAATACGCATGAAAAAACGTCTATTCACATGCTTCCTGGCATGGCTATGCCTAATCGGAAGCACACCAACTCTGAGTCAGGTTGCTGATTCACCCCAGCCTCCCGGGAGTACCGAGCAGGCTCCCGCGGAGCAGGAGGGGAAATGGTACCTCGAGATAGCGGCCGAAAATCCGCCGGACACCCTCTACCTTACCTTTTGGGAGCACCTGCTTCAGGATTCCCAGGAAGTGACACCCGGTACCCAGATCACCCTCATCGGGGAAAAAGGGACCTTCTTTGAAGGTAGCCAGGGAACCCGATTGTTTTCCTGGACTATTCCGCCCAATCTGTCTGACGGCTATGCAAGCCTTAGCTTAAATCAAAAGACCATCTATCATCAATGGACTTTTAATCAAAAGGACAGAGTCAGGATGCGAATTGATCTGTCCACAGGACAAACCCTATTTGGAGGACCCAAGGCAGATTTCTACCGCGTACAATACCTCGTTGATCAAGCCTTCGCAGAGGAGAAATTCAACTCGGATCCCCTGCTGATTTCCAGCAGAAGCCATGGCCTTTTTTCAGATCCTGTTTCCCAAGCCGCCTATCAGAAGGCCCATAGCCAAGCCGGGGATCTTCACGTCCGAATGCAGGTTTTGGTACCGGAAGAAAACGGTTGGGATTACCTCCGCCAATACCAGTCAAAATCAGCCGACCAGCACCCTGCCTGGGCCATACTGAAAAATCAAAAAGACAGGCTGACCGAGAAAGAGTTCGGGCAACTTCAATCCAGAATCCTTGGGGAGATCCTGCTCAATGCCACAAAGAAAGCCGAGCGAATCAGCACCCAACTCACCCGGAGTCCCGAAAAAGGATCAAAATTTCTCGCTTGGTTTTCCGGCATGGACAGCCTGATAGGGGGAGCCTCGCATCCCAAACTTATTCAGGGTATCTCCAGACTGGAGATTCTCAGCTCCAAGATCAACAGGGATAATATACTCGACCGCCTTGGTACATACCCCAATCCGCTGGGAGATGAATTGCTCGCATTTTTCATCCTTTCCAATTTCAACAGATTGGAAGAAAACCTGGATTCCTACCTGTCAACTGCCATGAATCAGGTTTCTACCCCCTGGATCAAGGAACGACTGGACTATTTAAAAGAAGTCCAGCTCGGCCCCTTTAAATCGGATGGGCTGTATGATGAAGAGGGCAAACCCGCTGACCTGGGTAAACTGAAAGGCAAAACCCTTCTGGTCCATTACTGGATTTCCGGCTGCAAGTTTTGCCGGGATGATTTCCAAAGATCCTTGGACCCCCTGTTGCAGGAACTGGAAGCGGATTCGGATATCCTGCTGGTAAGCGTCAATGCCGACGGTCGGACCGATACCTGGAAAGCGAGCTTGAAATCCGGAATGTACACCGCGCCGGAAATGCTGAACCTGCGGGCCGAAAAGGGAGTGGGTGTTCTGGAACGCTACAAAATCCATTCTTTCCCCCAAAAAATGATCATTGGACCGGATTCCAAAATCCGCATGCAGACCCTGGATAAAATGGGCCCCGCCCAACTGGAGCATGTACTAAACCGGATTCACAATGACTCAATTCCAAACCACCAAAATCCACCGACAAAATGAAAATAGCTACTTACTTTATGATGGCTTTCATGCTCGTATCGATGCATGCTAAGGCCTTTCAAAATGGGGACCATCGTCTCAACGGAACGGTCCAAGACTCAGAAAAAACGGCACTTCCCGGAGCCTTGGTGTACCTGAACGGAACGGACTACAGGACCATCACTGATGAAGAAGGCGCCTTCACGTTGGATGTTCCGGAAGGCAATTATATCCTGATGGTATCCTACATCGGGATGAAGCCCTATCGTGGGGAAATTACCGTCCCGCTTTCCAATCCCCTGACCATTACCCTTCAAAGCGAAGATCGGGAGTTGGGGATGGTTGAGGTGGTTTCCACCGGATATCAGGAACTGCCCAAAGAGCGGGCCACGGGTTCCTTTGCCCACCTGGACAGCCAGCTTGTCCAGCGTAGGGTATCCCCCAACCTGATTGACCGATTGGAGGATGTCACCCCGGGATTGGTATTCAACAGGGGGATTTACGCCACCAACGAACCCCTCACCATCCGGGGAAGGAGTACCATCAACTCGGACACTTCACCCCTGATCATCGTGGACAATTTTCCCTATGACGGTCCCTTGGAGAACATCAACCCCAACGATGTGGCATCCATCACCGTGCTTAAAGATGCTGCGGCAGCCTCAATCTGGGGTGCCAGAGCAGGTAATGGGGTAATAGTCATCACCACGGTCAAAGGAAAAACCAACCAGGCGCTCAGGGTGAGTCTCAATTCCAACTTTACCTTTAGGGAGCACCGTGACCTGAACTATGTTCCCCGAATGAACAATTCAGACTTTATTGCAATCGAGAAGCAACTTTTTGAAGATGGCTTTTACAACTCCTCTGAAGACAATCCCAGCCGGTCCAAATTATCCCCGGCAGTGGAAACCCTGATTGCCTTGAGGGAGGGTCAAATCTCCCAACAGGAAGCTGATGCAATTTTGGAGCGGTATGGAAATACCGACTTGAGGAGACAAATCAGTGACTATTATCTCCAACCGTCCCTTCACCAACAGTACTCCCTTTCCATTACCGGAGGCAGTAATTCCCATGCCTATCAGGTTTCCCTGGGTTTTGATCAGAGCAGGCCTGACGTCATCGGGAACTCTTCCAATCGCTGGACCCTGGGAATCGGAGATCAGTGGAAGGGACTGGATGATCGCCTGGACGTTGGGCTTTCCTTTAATCTGGCCAACCAGAACGCAATTACCCGAACCCAATTGCCCAACGGATTTGTTTATGACCGCATTGCCGATGACGGGGGAAATCCCCTTCCCATTGCCGGAAATTACAGTACTCGCTATGTGAATTCAGTGGCTGGTCTGGACCTGCAAAACTGGGAATACATCCCGCTAAGCGAAATTGGCCAACTCGATTATCAAAACCGATCCTATGATCTGAGAATCAATCCTTCCCTTCAGTTTGCGATTACGCCAGAGCTTAAAGCAGGGCTGTTCTACCAATATTGGAGAAATATCAACAACTCCAGAAACCGGGATCCGCTGGCAATTTATTCCACAAGGGATCTGATCAACCGGTTCACCCAAGTAGGAGAAGACGGCAGTCTTTCCAACCCTGTGCCTGTCGGGGATATCCTTGATATTGCCCAATCCGACAGTTATTCACATACCTTTCGCCCACAACTCACCTACCAGAAAGAATGGGCCTCCGATCATTCCCTAACTGTTCTGGGAGGAATGGAGATCCGGGATTTGCAGGGGCTCAGTTGGACCCAACGATACTATGGCTATCAGGATAATATGGCGATCAGTACCCCTGTGGATTTTGCGGGCAGTTTTCCCCTTTTCCACAATCCGGGATTGCGTTCATCGATTCCGTCCAATATCTCCCATGGAGGCCGGGTGGATCGCTTCCTGTCGTATTATGGAAATTTGGGCTATGGGTACAAGAAAAGGTATTTCTTCAATGCAAGCGCACGAAAAGACCAATCCAATATTTTCGGTGTGGAAGCCAACCTGAGAGGTGTGCCCCTCTGGTCGGTGGGAGGAGGGTGGATTCTCTCGGACGAGAATTTTGTCAGAGGATCCAGAATGCCCTTTTTGAAGCTTCGGGCCACGTATGGGTATTCCGGAAACGTGGATAAAAACCTATCCTCCCAATTGACCGCCAGATACCTGAACAGTTCTCCAAGTGATCTTTTACCCCAATTGAGAGCTGCGGCCATTATCAATCCGCCGAATTCCATGCTTCGCTGGGAAAAGGTCAGAACGACCAACTTTGGAATGGATTTCGAGACACAAAACGGTTTTCTTTCAGGGACATTGGAATATTACCTGAAGGATGCCAGAGATCTCATCGGGGAATTTTCGCTTCCTGCAGCCACGGGCCAAACCAGTCTCAGGGGGAATTTTGCTTCCAGCCAAGTTCGGGGTGCGGATATCAATCTGAGTGCAAACTGGCTTAGGGCAGACGTTCAATGGACCTCGCATCTGATCTACAGCGCTGTCAGGGAAAAAGTAACGGATTTTGAACAAATCCCCACCGTATCCAACCTGCTCAGCATTGCTTCTACCTCCATGCCCTATCCCTATGTGGGAAGGCCGCTGTTTGGTATTTATTCCTATGACTGGGCCGGATTGGACCCAGCCACAGGGGATCCCATGGGATTTTTGGACGGAGAGGCAAGTTCAAACTACCTTGAAATGGCAAGAGCCGCCACCATAGAAAACCTCCGCTATCACGGATCTGCCAGACCCACTTCCTTTGGGGCTATACGAAATGAACTGGCGTATAGAGGATTCCGGCTGTCAGTGAATATCTCCTATCGCTTTGGATATTATTACCGAAGAAATTCCATCGATTATTTCAGTCTGCTCCGGGGACTGCCTGGGCATGGGGACTTTTCAGACCGATGGATGCAGCCGGGGGATGAACAGGAGACTTTCGTTCCCTCCCTTCCGGATAGGGCCGATCAGCGAAGAAACAATTTTTATACTAATTCCGCGGTATTGGTGGAAAAAGGGGATCACATCAGATTGAATGACGTCCGGTTTTCTTACACGCTGTCAAAAAGATCAATGCCCACATTACCTGTCCAATCCGCGGAGTTTTATACCTATGCCAATAACCTGGGGATTCTCTGGAAAGCCTCAGATGATCCGTTGGACCCGGATTTTCAAACCTCCCGGCCATTGACCTCCATCTCATTCGGCCTTCGGGTCGATTTCTAACAAAATAAAAGGGTAAAAGGGAACCGGTTTTCCTCATCTGGTCAGTTGATCACTCCTCCCCGGTTTCCCGGTCATAAATTCATCTTGACCACCCTTTTTTACCCACCTAAACCCCTTTAAAAATGAAAACTACAATAATTAAAATAGCCCTCTTCGGAAGCCTGTTCACTCTTCTTTCCTGTGAAGGCTTTTTGGATGAAAAACCGCAAAAATCCCTGTTGGTTCCTGAATCCGTGCAGGAGGTCAGAGCCTTGTTGGATGGGTACAATTACCTTTCCTTGACGCCGCTGACCAGTTTTATCATGTCCGATGAGTGGAAGACGACTTCACAGGACTGGCAGTCCTTTGACCCTTGGCAGCAGAATGCCTATTTATGGAAAAGGAATGTATTTGAACCCCAGGAACGATCCTCGGATTATCAGACGCTGCATGGACAGTTGTTTATTGCCAATACGGCATTGGATATCTTGAATAGAAACCCAGAAGCTCAAGCCAGTTCAGAGGTGAATGAGCTTAGGGGAGAGGCCTTGACCATTAGAGCAAGGGCTTGTTTTGATCTGGCTTTATTGTTTTTGCCCGGACCACAAAGCAACAGGGCGGATCAAATTACCATCCCAATCAATCTCACCCCGGATATCAACGCACCCTTGGAAATGCTGGGGATTCCGGAGCTGTTGGAATGGATTGAAGAAGACTTGGAAACCGCAGTTGAATACCTCCCGACGGAATCCGAATTTAAAACCAGACCGGACAAATTAACGGCCATGGCATTGCTTTCCAGAGTTCATTTGTACCAACAAAATTGGGACGAAGCCAGGGATGCTGCGGCCTACGTGATTCAGAACGGACAGCGTTTGCTCGATTATTCCGAATTGAACCCGGCGATGTTGTATCCTTTTGAGCCATTCAATCAAGAGACCGTCTTTTTTCAGCAAATGCAGACTTCAGTGATCCCGCTGAGGCCTTCCACAAATGTAGTCGAAGAGCTGTATGAACTCTATGATGAAAATGATTTGAGGAAAACGCTTTTTTTTAGGATCAGCCCCACCACCTCAGGCCCTATATTTAAAGGCTCCTATACGGGTGGTTTCCGGCTGTTTAGTGGGATTACGCTTTCGGAAATGTACCTCACCGCAGCCGAATCTGCCATTCGGACCGGACAAATCCAAGAAGGATTGGAATGGTTGAATCAGTTGGGAGAAAACCGCTATTCGAATTTCCAACCCTGGCAAAATTTATCCCAGGAAGAAGCTTTGGAAGAAGCATTAAAGGAAAGAAGGAGGGAAATGGTGTATAGGAATATGCGGTGGATGGATATGAAAAGAACCAAATATCTGGATCCCTCCTTTCAGGCAGAACGGGAAATCGACGGGACGGTTTATACACTGAATGAAGAAGAACAGTTTGTGATGGAGATTCCTCCCTATGAGGTAGAGTTGGGGATGAACTGAATAAAAAGAGAACCCGGGATCTTTGATTCCGGGTTCTCCAACCTTACTTAGTCTCTGGGATCCTCAATGGGATCCAGCGTGATATTGACAAATTTCCGGTCGATAGTCGGATCCACCGGATTTCCCTCAACGGCATCATAAAGACAACCGGGTTGGGTATCACTGTCACAGAGGTAATCTACGCCCTGTTCTCCCTCAATGAGATACCAGTCGGTACCGTCAAAGCCGTACATTTCGGTCAACTCCTCACTGGGAGAAGTAAAGGCAACAGCTGCAAATGCTGCCAGCACAAAGGCCAGCAATGGTAATCTTTTGGTTATTGATTCCATGATTAAATGAATTTGTGAGAGTATTGCTCTCGGGTTTGAAATTGATTTAAACTCTACCCCAGATTCCCTCACTCGGGCTCTGGATAAATTGAAGCCGATTACAGGAAGGCATTCCGGGGTAAGTTGGACCGTATAGGCATCTGCCTATGGAGATCATTGATCCATTGATGGGATATCCTACCCAGTTTAAGCCGGTGTCTCCACTACCCGCCTCGGAGACAGGTAAGGACATCCTCAGTCTTGGCTATTGAAGTCTAGACATTTTATAGCCTTGACTGAATCTCTAGACTAACCTAATTGGCTAAAAGTAAAAATCCAAAAGCCTGTTTTAGATCGGGTTATCTAAACATTGTTTATATAATCTACTTTGTATAAATTAAATTTAGAATTTTAATTTAAGCAAAAAGTTAATGGTGTAAATGAAGACTTGCCCGGGTCATGTCCGGGAAAGGGAGGTGAAAAATTAAGTGAAATGGTAAGTGATTTTGTACAATATTTTGATATCGTCGAGTATGCAAAATTTAACAAGGTCTATTATCCGAGTATTTTTACGGAGATATACCAAATGGCCAGAAAGGAAAAGTTTCGACGTGAGGATAAAATCAACAAGAGCGATCTTTGGAATAACCGTTTGGCCTTTATTCATACTGGAGCCGTAATGGGTAGGATTCGCCTAAGCAATTCTCAGTGGGAGCGTCACCTTTTGATGGATCAGGAAATTTTTTATTGTGGTAAGTTGCCCATCGCTAACTTCAAACGGGTAGAAGAGGAGTGGATTGCCTTGAAGCCTACTGAAATAACCAGTATTTCCCTTTCTTATTTGATTGAAACCCTTTCTGATCAAGACCCTGGCGGACAAAAAATAATGCAGTTAATTGGTGAAAAATTTGAAAAGGCAAGCACTTTCTATCATCGCTTGGCCCAAACTAGGAATTTGGAAGAAAAAATCACATACATGCTTAATTATAATCCCCGCTACAGGTGGATTATGAAAAAATACTTGGCAGAACTCATGGGAGTCAATCCTTATTCGTTAAGCAGGGCCATGTCGAAATGGGCTGATACCTACCTGCAATGAGGAACGGGTTCCTTCAAAACTTTGAAAAATAAACGGATTTTTAGCTTGGCCTTAGGGTGTTTTTATGATTTGATTTTCTCCTTTTTCTTTTCTTCAGGCTCTTCCCTAAGTGTATACTTCCGCAGTAAGGACATCGATACGTATGGAGCATGCTTACATCACTATGTGTACTATTGCCCCAAATGTCCTGAAATTTATCCCAAACCAACCAAGCAGTTTCCTCTGAAGGGAATCGAATTTTTCCCATGCAGGTTATCCTTTCCCGGATCAAAAAAGAAGAAGAGTAAACGAAGGGGTTCATGTTAAACTAATTAATCGCACATTTCTGCCTCAGTTACCAGAAAGAAAATTTAACGGCCTCAACCAAGTGTGGAAGTTCAAATCAAGCAAACCTTGGTCGATCAAACTGGAGCAATTTGGATTCTGATACAGGAGACAATCTGAATTTGCTTTCTTAATATACGAAAAGCAGGTGCTGGGCCGGTTAAATTGTTATCCAAATTTGATTTAAATAACGCCATTTGGCTTAATTGAGGAGGGGTTACTCGTTCATGGCATTTTATGGTGATTAGAAACTATTTGAAAGAATAAAAATTTAGGTATTTTTTGTAGCCAGACCCTCCCTACTATAGGACTGTTGGGGTCAGTAGACAGTCCATGGCCCCCAAATTTCTGTGTGAGCCTATAAAAACGCGCCTTCAGTGCTTTGATTGGTCAGATTACTGATGCCCAGGGCGGAGCCTTCACAACCTATTTGCAGGTAGGACCGGATTGGAATTCAGGAAATGTCCTCCGAAAATCCTTTTTTTTAATAATTCATTGATCTGTCCAATCCTTTGCAAAAAACATCAAATTACACCACCCCCTCAGTTCATCAGGTACTCGGTTTCCCCACCTTTCACGTAAATCCCTTTGCCACTTCGGTGTTTTTACTGGCTACTGAAAACTGGCCACGCCTACTGTCTGTTGGTCACCATCGACATTCCACATTTTTTATTGGATATTCATTAGTATTGGGTATTCCTTATTTTTCCAAACACTGGAGGGTCAATAAAGCCAGCTCTTTTTCCAACCCAAATTCTGAGAGGAATAAATACTTCCTTTCCCGCTGAAAACGTAGGCAATTCCGCAGGATAAGGCCAGAAACACTCCTGCCTCGTAGCCAAAAAGCTCCATCCCCATCACTGTGCAGGCTAGGGGAGTATTGGTGGCGCCAGAAAACACGCCGACAAAACCCATCCCGGCCAATAAAGCCAGCGGAAGAGGAATCCAAGCCGAAAGAGCATTGCCCAAGGTGGCCCCTGTGAAAAACAAAGGAGTCACTTCTCCTCCTTTAAATCCCGCTCCTAAAGTAAATCCGGTCAATCCGGTTTTGGCAATCCAATCGTACCAAGGCAAGGGAGTTTCAAAAGCTTCCACTATTCTTGGTACCCCTAACCCGATGTAGGTGGTACTGTCCGAAATCCAGACAAAAATTGCGATCAGCAGTCCGCCTATGAGCGGTCTCAAGGGTGGCCAAGAGAGGTGTCGGGAAAATAGGTTGGAAAAAAAATGGGTACACTCGCCAAATAACCTTCCTGAAAAACCGAAGGCTATTCCGGCCGGAATAATCCAGGCCAAATTGATCCAAGTGTGGGCTGGAATATGAGGAATTTCATAATGGGTGTGGGCCACTCCCCAGAGAATGGCGCATATCCAATGTGCGATCCAAGCTGTCCAAAATGCGGGAAATAGGGATTTCCATCGAAATTTTCCCTGATGCATCCATTCCAAAGCGAAAATTGCACCGGCTAAGGGAGTTCCGAAAACTGAGGCAAAACCTCCTGCAACGCCCCCAATTAGCAGAATTCTTCTCTCCGCCTGGCTGATGGGAATGTATTTGCTGAGTTGATCGGCAAGGGATCCGCCCATCTGCACAGCCGTGCCTTCCCGCCCGGCTGAACCCCCAAAGAAATGAGTGAAAATCGTCCCAAATAGCACCAGGGGCGTCATTCTTAGCGGAATCGGATGCTGCCTCTGATAGAGCTCATCCAAAAGGAGATTATTGCCTTTGACGGAGTTTTGCCCTAGTTTATAGTAGGTCCAACCAATCACAAATCCCCCCAGCGGTAGCAGAGCAATGATCCATCCGTTGGCTTCTCGGAAATTAGTTGCCCAATCCAACGCAACAAGAAAAAAAGCAGAGGCCGAACCTGCGAGCAGACCGATCAACATGCCCAGAAGGATCCATCGGGAAAGGTAAGAAAGGAACGATCGGAAGCTCAAAATAGGTTAACTTAAGGAATCGTGCCAAAATAGGTATAGATATTGAATTTTAGAATGAAGGGGATCGGAAGATTGAGGTAATTTCAACCTTTTATTCTTCCCGGTGTTACCTTACTAACTCAACACACATGGAAAATATACTTATCACGGGTGGTTCCGGTTTGATCGGTACTAAAATTACTCAACTTTTAGAGACCAAAGGTTATGCAGTCGCTTGGTTGAGTCGGACACCCCAAAAACAGCAATCATTTATTTGGGATATCAATAAGCAGCAGATTGACCCTGAAGCTATGGAGTGGGCCGATGCAGTGATCCATCTTGCCGGAGCGGGGGTAGCCGATAAGCGCTGGACTCTCGAACGAAAGCAAGCAATTTTACACTCTCGTACGCAAAGTACGTCCTTGCTTCATCAGGCCATCGAAAAGGCGGAAAAGAAACCCTTGACTTTTATTTCAGCCTCAGCAGTGGGTTTTTATGGATTTAATACCGGAACTAAACTGCTTGATGAATCGGCCCCTGCAGGAAGTGATTTTTTGGCGCAGGTGGTAACTGCATGGGAAAATGAGGTCAAAAATATGGAGACCTTGGGTTTGCGTACCGTGATGCTCCGAATAGGAATTGTACTTGATGCTGAAGGAGGAGCTTTGGGTGAAATGCTGAAACCACCGGTCGCTGCACCCTTGGGTTCGGGTGATCAATGGATGTCTTGGATCCATATTTCAGACCTGGCACGGATGTTTGTGTTTGCCTTGGAAAAGACCACCCTTCAGGGAATTTATAATGCGGTAGGACCCAATCCAGCCACCAATCAGCAACTGACCAAAGAAGCGGCGAAAGCGAAAGGCAAACCGTACCTGGGGATTGGTGTGCCGGGGTTTTTGCTCCGCTTGATTTTGGGTGAAATGGCTGCTATGGTACTGGGAGGCAATCGGGTTTCGAGTCAAAAAATCCAAAAAGCAGGATTTGAGTATGAGTTTGAAAGCTTACCCGAAGCATTGAGGGATCTTTTTCGAATCTAATTACACCTAGCTTTTAGCCTTAAATTTCGAAGAAGTAGATGCAGGTCTCCCTTAATTTGCCCACGGGGTGAGCCTAAAATGAAGGGGTTGAATTAAGCGTTGAGCGCTTTCGAAATAGGAATAAGATCTCCTTATTTTGGGGTCTTTAACGATCTGTTTACCATTCTGCTCGTGAATTAAATCCGTTTCCCCCTACCAATCAAAAACCATAAAATCGTTCCCAAAAACGGAACTAATATCACAATCAAAATCCAAATGATTTTGTCTGAATCATTAGCGAAATTACTGATGACTACATCGTAAATCGTATAAGCGTAAATGGCAAGTCCTATAATACCAAGTCCAAACATTTTAGTAGGCGTTTATTTTTGAGTTTTTCCCAATAATTAAATAAGCAATCGGTCCCAAAACTTGGGCAAAAAGAATAATTAAAATCCAGATGAGTTTCATCGTTGGGTCTTTAAAATCCGAACGGAGAATGTCGATCAGGCAATAAAGCCACAGAACCACGTAAAGAAGGCCAAAAATTACAATGGTTCCTCCTCCCATATTCAGTAGAAATGACAGCATAATATTTAAGTGTGTTTTGAGTTAAAGTCTGGGTTAAATTTCCTTCGTTTCCTTGCCCTTCTCCCCATGGATAAATACAAAAAGGTACCGATAATGGGTGCAAATAAGATAATCAGAATCCACATCAGCCGTTCATGTGCTCCCCTGAATTCATTTCGCAATACCTCGAGCAGGGCATAGACCCAAAATCCAAGGTACACCAGCATGGCTAATTGCCAAATCAAAAGTCCTGTCGAAAAGCTACTTGGTGAAATTAATTCCATATCGTTTCTTCAATTATTTTTACCACTGCTCTAAAATAGCTTTTTTTGAAAAAAATTAGTAAGAATTTAGTCGAAAGTTACCATTACTTATGAATATGAAAAGAAGTCTAATCCTACTTTGCCTTGTTTTGCTGTATGGCGCCAGCTTTGCCCAGGTGGATATGAGTTACTATTTGCCGGAGGGCTATACCTACAATCCGGACATTCCCACGCCCAAAGAAGTTTTGGGTTATGAGGTAGGGGAATGGCATGTGACCCACGATCAGCTGGTGATGTATATGAAGGCCGTGGCGGAAGCTTCGGACCGGGTGGTTTTTGAGGAAACGGGGAGAAGTTACGAAAAGCGTCCTCAGACCCTTTTAACCATTACTTCTCCTGCCAACTTGAGCAAACTGGATCAGATCAAAGCAGATCGGAAAAAGCTCCGCGATCCTAATGCCGCCGTGGACATTGAAGCCATGCCGGTAGTGATGTTTATGGGCTATTCGGTTCATGGAAATGAGGCGAGTGGAGCCAATGCTTCCTTACTCGCTGCGTATCACTTTGCAGCAGCCAATGAGATCGAATCAGAATTGGAAAATATAGTTTTGCTCTTAGACCCAGCCATCAACCCTGACGGACTGAATCGATTTGCCTCTTGGGTCAATTCCCACAAGGCTTACCATCTCAATGGGGATCCCAACGGTCGGGAGTACAATGAAGCTTGGCCTCGCGGCAGAACCAATCATTATTGGTTTGATTTGAATCGGGATTGGTTGCCCGTTCAGCATCCGGAATCCAGAAACCGGGTAAAAGTGTACCAAAGCTGGTTGCCTAATATTCACCTGGACTTCCACGAAATGGGTACCAATAGTACCTTCTTTTTCCAGCCTGGAGAGCCGTCCAGAACCCACCCCTTGACTCCGGAACGGAATTTTGAACTGACAGAAAAAATCGGTCGATACCATGCCAAAGCCTTGGATAAAATCGGTTCACTGTACTATAATCAGGAAAATTACGATGACTTCTACTACGGGAAAGGCTCGACCTATCCGGATGTACAGGGTTCGATCGGAATTCTTTTTGAGCAGGCGAGCTCCAGAGGTCACTTGCAGGAGTCAGCCAACGGCATGTTGAGCTTCCCCTTTACCATTCGGAATCAGTTCACGGCAAATCTTTCTTCCTACCAGGCGGCTAAAGAAATGCGGGTCGAACTCAATCAATTTATGAAAGATTTTTACACCCAAATCAAAGCTGAAACTGATGCGGATGTCAACAAAGCTTACATTTTTGGTAGTGCACAGGATGATGCGAGAAGTTTCCATTTGGCAGATTTGATTCTCCAGCATGACATTAAAGTATTTAGCCTGAAGGAAGATATTTCTGTGAATGGAAGGGAATTTAAAAGTGAAAATTCTTACATCGTTCCTGCTGATCAGCCTCAATACCGATTGATCAAGGCCATGTTTGAAACGCGTACTGAATTTCAGGATTCCTTATTCTACGATATCTCAGCTTGGACTTATCCGATGGCTTTCAATTTGGATTACATGGCTTTGAATAGCCGCATTTTGAATTTGGCCAGTGTGGAAGAGATCAGCACAACTGACTTTTCCTTGGCTCCAGGTCAAGTAGTTGGGCAGGCAGGTGCTTATCAATATGCGATGGAATGGACGGATTATTATGCCCCCAAAGCTACCTATAAATTGCTGGATGAAGGATTCCGAGTCAGAGTAGCCAATGCTCCTTTTTCCACTCCAGAAGGCAAGGAATTTTCTCGGGGTACCATTTTGATTGACAAAGGAGAAACCGGACAATCTGATCAGGAATTTTTCCAAAAACTCCAAGAAATAGCCAGTCAATCCACGGTGGATATTCATGCGATTTCTACCGGATATACCGCTGGAATCAATATGGGGTCTACCTTTATCTCAGTGCTGGATAAGCCTGAAGTAGCCCTTTTGGTAGATGGAGGAGTGGATAGCTATGAGGCGGGAGAGATTTGGCATTTGCTGGATCAGCGCTATGAGATGCCGGTCACTCTGCTTCCCATGGACCGAGTGAGTAGCTCGGTGATTGATCGATACAATGTGATTTTAATGCCGGATGGCCGCTACAATGGACTGGGTAAATCCGGTGCTGAAGCAATCAAAAATTGGGTAAGTAATGGAAATACCTTACTGGCAAAAGGTGGGGCCTTACGTTGGCTGGCGCAAAGTGAAATCGCCGATATCAAATTCCGGTCTGTGGACAACGAGGAAAAAGGTCTTCAAAAGCCTTATGAAATTTATCGGGATGCCACTGGAGCTAAGGTAACCGGTGGGGCTATCTTTAATGCCAGGCTGGATTTAACCCATCCGATTGGCTACGGATATACCGACTCTACCGTTCATACCTTCAGGAATGACAACTTATTTGTGGAGCCTTCAACTAATCCCTATGCAAATCCGCTAGTTTACACCAATGAACCTTTGGCCTCCGGTTATTTGCACCCCAGCAATTTACCGGGATTGCAAAACGGTTCGGTGATCCAAGTGGCCGGAGTAGGTAGAGGCCGGGTAGTTGCTTTTGCAGATAATATGAACTTCCGGGCTTTCTGGTTTGGCACCAACAAACTTTACATGAACGCGATCTTCTTCGGTCAGGTAATCAACGGCGGAACAACCCGCTAATTCCCATGAATCCCGATTTCAGTGTAGAGATCGGGATTTTTTTAACCCTTTGCTAAAAAAACCTGTTTAATCCCTCATGAATAAACTGTCCCAAGTTCTTCTTGCTACCCTCCTGATTGGGGGGATTTACTCTTTCGGATTTTCCCAGGAAATGAGTTTTGAGGAATATAATCCACCCTCTTCGCTCAAAGTACCCGAAACGATGGTCACCCGATCCAAATTTCCCTTTGTGGATATCCATAGTCATCAGGGTGGAATCAATCAAGAAAAGATCGCCCAGTTGGTATCCGAGATGGACGAATTAAACATGGGAGTGTTGGTGAACCTCAGCGGTAGGGGATTTGGTCGAGGGGATAGTAATTCTCAACAGGAGTACATCAGATCCATGATGAAGGAGTTTGAAACGCATGCGCCGGGACGGTTTTTGGTGTTCACCAATTTAAATTTTGCTGGCTTTGGAGATGAAAACTGGAGCCGAATAGCTGTTCAGGAGTTAGAGGAGGATGTGCAAGCTGGAGCTGTAGGTTTGAAGATTTACAAAAGCTTAGGTCTGAATGTAAAAGACATCCATGGAAATCGGGTGCCCGTGGATCATCCCGATTTGGATCCAGTTTGGGAAAAAGCCGGCCAATTGGGGATTCCTGTGATTATTCACTCAGCGGATCCTGCACAATTTTGGCAACCGATGGATGCCAATAATGAGCGTTGGCTGGAGTTAAAAACACATCCGGGCAGACAGCGGTCAGCCACAAATCCTGCTCCCTTTGAGCAAATTATCGCTGAGCAGCATCATGTCTTTGAAAAGCACCCGAATACTACCTTTATCAATGCTCATATGGGTTGGATGGCCAATGATTTGGACAAAGCCGGAGCCCATCTGGATCGCTATCCCAATGTGAATTTTGGGATAGGGGCGGTGATTGCTGAATTTGGAAGACAGCCGAGACGAGCCTACGAATTTTTTATCAACTATCAGGATCGGCTTCTTTTTGGAAAGGACGCGTATAATCCTGAGGAATTTCATACCTACTTCCGTGTTCTGGAGACCGAGGATGAATATTTCCCTTATTACAAAAAGTACCATGCCTTTTGGCGAATGTATGGCTTAGGCTTGCCCGATGAAGTGCTCAAAAAGGTCTATTATAAAAATGCCCTTAGGATCGTGCCCAAAATGGACGCCTCTTTATTTCCCGAATAGCAGCGAATAGATCCAGTATTCATTTTTTACAGTTCAGTGGCGAATCCTGACGGTTCAGTCAGGTTGGTTTTTTCCTGATCTTCGAATGCCCCTATTTCGGTTCAAATACGAATCGAAATGGACAGACGAATTATTCTTTACCTCTTCTTTTTTATCAGCCCACTCCTGGCTTATGGCCAGACCCAAATCAGCGGTCGGGTTATTGATGAGCAGGGAGAGCCGCTTCCCGGGGTAAATGTTTTCATCAAAAACAGTTACGATGGAGCCACTTCTTCAGGGGATGGGAGTTTTGAATTTTTGACCTCAGTGGAGGGAGATCAGGTTCTGATTTTCCAGTTGATGGGCTTTCACCAAGTTGAGCTGAACATCCAACTTGAAGGCAAAGCATTGAAGACTCCTGATCAAATCATCCGTGAGGCCATTACGGATATGAATGCGGTGACGATTTCAGCCGGAGCGATGGAAGCTTCGGATGAGAAGAAGTCGGTAATTCTTCGCCCTTTGGATATTGTCACCACCCCCAGTGCGATGGGGGATATTGTCGGGGCTTTTCAGACCCTGCCGGGTACAAGTACCCTGGGGAATGACGGTCGGCTTTTTGTCCGGGGTGGGGATGCAAGCGAGGTTGGGATTTACATCGATGGGCTTCGGGTAGGAAATGCATACGGTACCACAGCCGGAAATGTGCCCACACGGACGCGCTTCAATCCCAATTTGTTTAAGGGGACATTTTTTTCCACAGGAGGCTATTCGGCTGAATACGGACAGGCACTTTCCTCTACGCTGGCCTTGAATACCAAAGACCTCTCCTTGCGAAGTCAGGGAGATTTGAGCCTCATGTCTGTTGGCGGAGGATACTCCCATACCCTGGCCAATGAAAAACAAAGCCTGACTGCATCGGTAAACTACTTTGATCTAAAGCCCTATCAGAGTTTGATCAAACAGGATTTTGACTTTGAGCGGGCTCCTTGGGGTAGGGATGCGGAACTAGCTTTGCAAAAGAAGTTTTCAAATGGAGGGATCTGGAAAGTGCTGGCAAGAACTGAAGCCGGGGGGATGAAGCTTCGTGAACAGCCTCCTGGCGAGCAGAATTCGGATCAAACCCTTGATTTAAAGAATACCTATAGTTTTATCCAAACCAACTGGCGGAGAAGCTTCGAAAGTGGCTGGACGATTTTTACAGGTGCGGCCCTGTCCGATAATTCAGATCAGGTGAACTTGGACTCGGTGAATTTGAATCGGAAGAATTTTCTTTTCCACTCCAAATTCTCAGCCATTCATGATTTTTCGGATCGCCTTTCGGTCAATTCGGGAATGGAATATTTTGTCCGTCGCTATCGGGAAAGCCGCTCACCCCATAATCCAATGCAGAGCTTTGACGATGGGCAGCTTTTCGCTTTCACGGAGTGGGATTATTACCTCAGCAAAAACTGGGTCCTCCGCTCCGGTCTCCGCTGGGGAAGTAGCAGCTTAAATCAGGAAACTTGGCTTGATCCTCGAGTATCCCTTGCCTTCCGTCTTTCCGAGCAGTCGCAGGTCTCGCTAGCCGGAGGAAGCTTTTCCCAATTGCCTGTGGATAACTTGCGGGTGTTGAACTCCCAACTCAAGAATTCGGAGTCCAATCATTTGATTTTAAATTATTTACTCCAAACCGAAGGATTGACCTTTCGGGCGGAGACGTTTTACAAAAGCTATGAAGAGTTGATTCTTTTTGAAGGTTATCCACAGTTTCCTTTGAACCCAAGAAATGGAGGAAAAGGCTTTGCCCAAGGTGTGGATATCTTTTTTCGGGATCGCAAAAGTCTGAAAAACACGGACTACTGGGTTACTTACAGCTTTGTGGACAGCAAACGTCAGTTTGATCAGTTTCAGACGCAGGTTCAGCCGGGTTTTGCTCCCAAACATAATTTTTCGGTCGTGGTCAAGCATTTCGTGACCGATCTCAAATCTCAAATTGGGGCGAGTTTTTCCTGGAATGATGGTTTTCCCTACACCGACCCCAATCTATCGGGGGAGATGAACCGAAAAACCAAGTCCTTTCAGAATTTGAGTGTGAGTTGGAGCTATTTGCCCAGACAAAATCTAATCATCCACGGGGCCATTTCCAATGTGTTGGGCGCCGAAAACGTCTTTGGTTTTGAATACGCCCGCCAACCCAATACCGAGGGCCGCTTTGAATCCCGGGCCATCGGACAAACTGCTCCCCGCTTCCTATTCCTGGGAATATTCCTGACCCTTTCAAAAGACAAATCAGCAAATCAATTAAACAATCTCTAAATTAATTTACCATGAAAAATCTATTGACCAGTTTATCGCTTTACCTGTTGGTCCTTACCTTGGCCTATGCTCAGCCGAATGCCTATCAAGAGGCAATGAAAAGTCAATTGGCCGCGATGCAACAAATCGACAGCCCCGAAAAAGGAGCTACGGTCAAAAATGCCTTTCTTCGAATCTCAGAAATGAATTCTACCGAATGGTTGCCTTTGTATTATGCAGCTTTGGTCGAAATAGAGACTGCTTTTCGTTTTGATGGGAATAAAGATGCAGCTTTTGACCAGGCAATAGCAACCATTAAGCGGGCAGAAAAGCTATCTCCCAGCAATTCGGAGCTTACCGCCCTTCATGGCTATGCCCTGATGGGTAAATTAAGTTTGGATCCAGCAAGCCGGGGGCAGGAATTGAGCCCTCAGGTGATGCAGCTTTTTGGGAAAGCCATCGATCAGGATCGGGAAAATCCCCGTGCGGTAATTCTCATGGCACAGATGGAGCAGGGCATGGCACAGTTTTTTGGAAATGGTCCCGAAAAAGCTTGTGGTATGGCTAGGCTCTCCCAAGAGCTTTTTGACAAAGAAAAAGAGAAAATAGATGAGCATTATATTCTTCCCACGTGGGGAGAAGCTGCCGCAAAAGAGTTGTATTCAACTTGTAATTAATTTAATTGAATACAATTGGAATGGGGCTCAAAAAATAAATTGAGCTCCTATTCAATTCTTTTAGTAATATGTAGTTTCATAGAATCTTTATTTATATCAAACCAGTGGTGGATCAATTCAATCAACAGCAAGTCAAGCCCTATAAAAGTCCTCTGAAGAGTATAGGTTCATTTGTGGCGATTAATTTGGGTATTGCCACCTTACTGATGCTGATCTTTTGCCCCAGTTGTTTTCTTTCTTGGAGGGGGATTCAGGATTTGCTTCCCCAATTCTTTTTCTCCTTTATGATTTCGATGATATTGAGCTTTGGAGGAGGGCAAGTCGAGGATTTTTATGAAAAGAGAATCAGTTGGATTCACAAGCCGGTCAAGCGACTTATTTTGACGGTTTCCACCTACATGGCCTATTCTTTTGTGGCTTCTTTTCTTTTTGTGTTTGTTTATACTTACTTGGACGGACAGTTTGAATTGTCGGCTATTCCCTGGAAAGATATTGCGAACTTCACCACTTCGCCCATGTGGATTGCTTTGGTTTTTATGGCCATTTTCACCACGGCCTCCTGGTTGAGGGAATGGCGAAAATCAGCCATCGAAGCCGAGCAACTCAAGTCTGAGCGCTTGGCTTTTCAATACCAAAGCCTAAAAGATCAATTGAACCCACACTTTCTTTTCAACTCGTTAAACGTTCTTTCCGGGCTAGTGTATGAGGATGCGGATCGATCTGCTGCGTTTATTCAAAAGCTTTCCAAAATCTATCGCTATGTTTTGGATGTGCAGCAGGAAGATTTAGTTTCTTTAAAAAGGGAGTTGGACTTTGCAAAAAATTATCTCGAGCTCCAAAAGATCCGATTTGAAAATAACCTTCAGTTTTTTATCCCGGAATCATCAGAAGATACTTTTTGGATTCCACCGCTTTCCTTACAGCTTCTTTTGGAAAATGCAGTCAAACATAATGTAGCCAGTGAGGAAAGCCCCTTAGTTATCCACATCGAAAAAAAGGAGGATGAACTGTGGATAAGGAATAGCTTCCAACCTAAATCCTCCTATTCGGAAGGCTCTGCAGGAGTAGGTTTGGCAAATATTGTTCAGCGATACGAATTACTTCACCATCGGCTGCCAATTGTGCATCGAAGGGAAAAAGAGTTTATTGTTCAACTTCCATTAGTAAAAATGGTATGATCTCAATTTTAATCATAGAAGATGAAAAACGGGCTGCTAATCGTTTGATACAGCTCATCAAACCACTTTTTGAAAATTGTCATTTTCTTAATCCCTTAGACAGTATTCAATCTGCTGTGGGGTTTTTTCAGACTTATCCACATCCGGATTTGATCTTTTGTGACATCCAATTAGCAGATGGACTCAGCTTTGAAATCTTCCAAAAAGTAAAGTTATCCACACCGGTGATTTTTACCACGGCTTACGATCAATATGCGATTGAGGCTTTTCGGGTCAATGCAGTCGACTACCTTTTGAAACCCATCGATCCCGAGGAATTAAAACGGGCTGTGGATAAGTTTAAAAATCAACAATTGCCCAGTTCAATCAACGCCACTTTGCTCCAGCAATTGCTTCAATCCTCCGGATCAAAAACTGAATTCAAGCAACGCTTTCTCATTCGGTTTGGCGAAAAGATCCAAAGTATTTTGAGTGAGGATATTTTCTATTTCTGTTCGGAAGAGCGGGTGACATTTTTGATCAATAGAAAGGGCAAGCGCTATGTGCTGGACCAAACTCTGGAACACACCGAGATGCAGGTCGATCCCCGAATTTTTTTCCGACTCAATCGTAAGTATTTGGTGGCTTTTGACTCGATTGAGGAGGTGGGTATTTATTCGAATAGCCGATTGAAAGTCAGACTGAAATTCTGTGAGGATAGAGATATTTTGGTGAGTAGGGAGCGGGTATCAGCATTTAAAGCTTGGCTCGATCAATAGCTGTTGGCTGGGGTAGAGAAAATTGTCCCACTGTGATGTTAAGTTGAAAATTTCTACCTTGGAAAATGAGTAGTTTAGATTTAAAACCAAGGAAATGAACCGACTTAGAATTCTTGCCCCGGTACTCGCTTTTTTCTTTCTTTCCTGCGAAAGCTCGGAGGAAAAATCCCCCTCCAATCTGAGTTTTGATGACTTGATCGTCGATACGCTTGTTTTGGAAAAGGACGAAACCCTCGCTCAAATCTCTTCGACTCTGACCTTTATGGAAACGGATTCTGGGAAGTTTTTATTTGATTTTCAAAAGCTGCAATTAGTAGGGTTTAGTTATCCGGAAGGGAAAAAGGTCTTTGAGCAGTTTTATATGAGAGAAGGGCCTGATGGAATTGGCGACAGCCCATTTAAGCATGCGATCACCGAAGAGGGGATATTCGTGATTGCAGCAAATACCAAATTGATTCAGGCGGATTTTAAAGGGAATGTGTTAGCTCGATGGGAACTGCCTGGAGTTCCAGCGGAGCGGCTTTATGTCAATTATTCCGTAGTGCCTTTTAATCCGATTACTAGAATTGGCAAGGAGCTAATTATCGCTGATGTTCCCTTTATTCTAAAAGAAGAAATGATGAATTATGAAAATTGGATCCTGCGATATAACCTAGAGGATCAAACCAGCTCCCACATTCAATTTTCCTTTCCTGAGGCATCCAAAGAGCATTACGATGATCCTAATTTAGGTCCTTATAGTCATTATTTTAATCCTGCTACAGAGGAGGCTTTGATTTCCTTTCCTATTTCGGATAGTTTGCTTTTGATTTCGGATGACGAAAAAAAGTGGATAGCTGCCTCTACGGATGAGAGGCTGGAATTTCTCAAAGGGCGAACGGATCAGCAGGGAGAGTACACCGTTTTTTTACCCGATACTAATTCACCGAGGTACACCTGGATTAAATACGATCCGGTAAATAAGGTATATCTCCGTCAAGTGATTACCGGGACAAGGCCTGAGGCAGAGCGAGAAGAAAAAGGCCCCTATAAGGTGAGACTGATTGTGCTGGATGAGAATTTTGAAAAGTTGGGAGAGCTGGATATGCCTAGAAATGGGAATGGCTTTTCGACTCCTGAAGGGTTTTATTATGCGATTGGATTTTTGGGAGGGGAAGAGGAAGTTGGGTTTGTTCGCTTGGATTTTTCAAAAATGAGAAAATAAAAAAAGCGAGACTTACTCAGTCTCGCTTTTTACTTTAAGTTCTATTTCCTCTCCAGATTCATCTAAGAATCTGTATTCCGTCACCGGTAGGGAAGAATCTTTGATCAGTTTAATCCATTTGTAATACTTGAAAAACCACTTTACTCGTCGGCTAATTACGCCTGTAGTAAAGTATGCGTGCAGGTAGGGATGCAGCCCGATCTGGATTTTGTCCACGTTTTGGATGGTGGCCATATGGTCCAAATCTTTTTCTAGTTTGTCGGCTACCAGGATAGATGCCTGGATTTTGCCAGTGCCATTGCATGCCGGGCAGGTTTCCTTCGTCACGATATTGACCTCCGGTCGGACACGCTGTCGGGTGATCTGCATGAGTCCAAATTTACTCAATGGCAAAACGGTATGCTTCGAGCGGTCCTGCTTCAGTTCCTCTTTCATCGCTTCGTAGATGACTCTCTTATTTTCGGCACGTTTCATGTCGATGAAGTCCACCACGATGATGCCTCCCATATCCCGGAGGCGGAGCTGTCTGGCGATTTCTTTAGCAGCAACCAAGTTGGTTTTTAATGCTGTAGATTCTTGGTCACTTTCCTGATTGGATTTATTTCCGCTGTTCACATCAATGACGTGAAGGGCTTCGGTATGCTCGATAATCACATACCCCCCTTGCGGCAGACTGACGGTCTGTCCAAACAAGCTTTTGATCTGCTTTTCTATTCCAAAACTTTCAAAGAGCTTTGCTTTACCGTTGTAAAGCTTGACAATTTTTTCTTTTTCAGGAGCTATGGTCCTGATGTAGGATCTGATCTGATCGTAAGTGGATTCTTCTTCTACGGTGATTGCATCGAAGGATTCATTGAGGAGGTCTCTCACCAGTGAGGAGGCCATACTCATCTCTCCAATTACCTTGTCGCGGCTCTTTGCTTTGAGCAACTTGGCCATGCCTTCTTCCCAATTAGTGAGAAGATTTCGGAGATCCTTATCCAAGTCGGATACAGATTGTCCTTCAGCTACTGTCCGGATGATTACTCCGAAGTTGGCAGGCTTGATCGAATTGATCAGTCGCAAGAGTCTTTTTCGCTCGTCACTGCTGCGGATTTTTTTGGAGACATTGACTGAATCCGAAAACGGCACCAATACGAGGTAGCGACCAGGAAGAGAGAGCTCACAGGATAGCCGAGGCCCTTTGGTAGATATGGGCTCCTTGACGACCTGAACCAGTATTTGCTGGTTTTTCGACAGGATATTGGAAATTTTCCCAATCTTGTCTATCTCAGGTTCGTTGCTGAAGCCCTTCAAGTTGTAATTCGCAAAGTTGTTGTTGCGCACCATTTTGGTGAACTTAGTCAGGCTGTTGAAATTTGGTCCAAGGTCTTGGTAATGCAAAAAAGCATCTTTCTCATAGCCCACATCGATAAATGCGGCGTTGAGTCCGTTGACTATTTTGCGAACTGTACCCAGGTAAATGTCACCCACCTTAAACTGATTGTCCATTCCCTCGGAATGCAGTTCAACTAGGCTTTTGTCTTGAAGTAGGGCTATTCGACTCCCGTTTTGAGCAGAATCAATTAACAATTCCGTACTCAAAATCTCGTCTTATATAATGTAAATGAACGTGTTTTGTCTAAAAACAGGAATAAGAAGAAGTGTATTACTTCTTCTTATGTCTATTTTTTCTCAGTCTTTTTTTACGCTTGTGCGTAGCGATCTTATGTCTTTTTCTTTTTTTACCGCAAGGCATAGTCTTGTTTATTTATAGTGATACAATAATTATAACCGGTCGAGATAACCCTGAATGGTTTCCAAAATCATGGGA
Source organism: Algoriphagus sp. (assembly GCF_024305035.1). Taxonomy (GTDB): domain Bacteria; phylum Bacteroidota; class Bacteroidia; order Cytophagales; family Cyclobacteriaceae; genus Algoriphagus. Next base: position 57,038 of record NZ_JAMWZB010000021.1, on the reverse strand, counting down.
TCTTGGGTCATTTTCTGAGTTTTCTCAAACTGGGATTTTGCTTTGTTTTTTTGATTGGCTTCGAAATAACTTACGCCCAGGTAAAATTGCCCTTGGAGATTTTCTGGATGATAGTTAATCAACTCTTCAAATCGCTCAGTAGCTCTTTTGTACTGCCCTGATTGCATCGATAAAATCCCCATGTTAAACAGTGCATCTTCGTTTTGTGGATCCTGATCCAGGATTTCCCGTAGCATGGCGATTCCCTGCATGGGATTGGAAGATGACACGTAGGTCATGGCGATTTTAGATTTCAAATCCGTTCGGCTTGGATCGTTTTCCAAGACTCGGTTTAAATAGTTCCGCGTTTGATCTGCAAGATAGGCTACTTTTTCCGGATCTAAGGCAAAGGTGAACGCTTCATAGTAAGCATTTCCTGTATCCTCGATTAAGCTTTGATCTTCAGTAGTCGCAGCTACCTGGTCTAAATAAAAGGCGGCACTATCGTAAAGTGATTTTTCCTGATAAAGAGAAGCTAGGGCCCGTGCATTTTCAGCTGTGGGCTCAGCATTAAAACTGATTTGAAGCGCAGTTAGTTCTGCTTCTTTTTCAGGAGACAACTCAGCCTCATGCATGGCAGCCGGATCGGTAGCTTGTTGAGTAGTTTCCGAAACTTGACCTTCCGAAATATTGGCCTGATCTTCATTGTCCACAACTATTTTGGGTAGTGAAGCCAGCGCTACCACAGCCAAAATGCCAATGCCAATGAGAATGAGTTGCTTTTTTTTCATTTCAAATTTGCCCAGAAATTAATCCTGAGGAGCAAGTTCCTTGATTTTCTTGCTGGTCTTGATTTTCTCTATAAACACTTTGGAAGGCTTAAAAGCCGGGATGTAGTGCTCATCGATCACGATAGCTGTATTTTTGGAAATATTCCGAGCAATCTTTTTTGCTCTTTTCTTGTTGATAAAGCTGCCAAATCCTCTGACATAAATGTTTTCTCCATCAGCCATGGATTCTTTGACTACCTTGAAAAAGGCTTCAACGGTCTGGGTTACATCATCCTTCTGGATTCCGGTTTTTTCCGAAATCTTGGTGATTACTTCTGCTTTTGTCACTGTGATTTTTATTTAGAAATTTTGAAATAAGCTTAACAACCTATTAACCAAGTGTTTTTGGGACTGCAAATGTACAAGAACCAAACCAATTAAAAAACAATTCCACAAAAATTCCCCAGATTTACTGAAAAGTTTTTTCTGCCTTATGAATACTAAACGTTTTGATTATCAGTTGTTTTCCAGTCAAATTATCCAGTGGTATCAGGCAAACCCACGAGATCTTCCTTGGCGGGGAACCCAAGATCCTTATCAAATTTGGTTGTCTGAAATCATTCTGCAACAGACTCGGGTTGCCCAGGGATTACCTTATTATTACAAATTTGTTACTGCTTTTCCGAGCGTTGGTGACCTAGCTTTGGCTTCTGAGGAAGAGGTCCTCCGTCTTTGGCAGGGATTGGGGTATTACAGCCGCGCTCGGAATCTCCATTTTTGTGCCAAGTACATCTGGCATGAACTGGATGGGAAATTTCCCGACACCTATGATCAACTCCTAGAATTAAAAGGAGTGGGCTCCTATACCGCTGCGGCAATTGCGAGTTTTGCTTTTGGGGAAGTGCGGGCCGTGGTGGACGGAAATGTTTTTCGGGTGTTGGCCAGGTATTTTGGGATCGACATGGATATTGCTACGGGGAAGGCCAAAAAGGAATTTGAGGCGCTCGCCAATCAACTCATCCCAAAGGAGCAACCGGCCGAGTTTAATCAGGCGATGATGGATTTCGGATCTAGGCTTTGCTCCCCCAAAAATCCCGATTGTCCTTCCTGTCCTCTTCAGCAGTCATGCTTTGCTTTCCAACAGGATATGGTCAAAGATCTTCCCGTAAAAATAAATAAAACGAAAATCCGAGAGCGGTCCATTCATTATTATGTGATCCGGTGTGGAAAAATGTGGATTTGGAATCGCCGTTCCAAAGGGGATATCTGGGAAGGATTGTATGATTTTCCCCAAGCAGAAGAAAACTCTAAACTAGAGGAAGCAAAAGGGTCCTCTTTACATTTATTGGATCGGGCAAAAAAGATTCCGAAGAGTTACCGACACCTCTTGTCCCATCAGCGGTTAAATGCGGTTTTTTCTGAAGTCGAAGTTCCTGAACAACATATGCAAATTCTGAAAGATTGGGCAGATGAGAAGGGGTACCACCTCGTCGAGGAGGAGCAAATAGACTATTTGGCCAAGCCAAAGTTGATTGTTAATTTTTTGAGGGATCAAGGCTTTTGATTAACTTCATCATTTAATTCCTTTTCAAAAAAAACTATCACTACATGGCAGGAGTAAATAAAGTAATCCTATTGGGAAATCTTGGTGCTGACCCAGAGGTTAAATACCTCGAAGGAGATAATGTGGTGGCGAATCTTCGGTTGGCCACTACTGAATCCTACAAAGATCGAAACGGAAATAAAGTTGAACAAACCGAATGGCATGATCTGGAGCTATGGGGCGGACAGGCAAAAATCGCTGAACAATACCTCAAAAAAGGATCTCAAATTTACGTAGAAGGAAAAATCAAATCCGATACTTGGCAAGATGATCAAGGCCAAAACCGCAAAAGAATTAAGATCAGGGTGTTGAGTTTCACCATGCTGGGCGGTAGATCAGAGGCCATGGGAAGTGACGGAAACTCTGCTCCTCAGCAATCCCAGCCCGCATCCAGGCCTGCTGCGTCCAATGCCACCGCTTCTTCTGCTCCGGACATGAGTCCAGCCGGAGATGATGATGATTTGCCGTTCTAATCGAATTCCCCTGATTTTGAATTCAGGGGAATTATGTATTTTTGCATTAACTATCGTGAATTAATTCATGGACGACCCTTACCCGAGTTTGTACCTACTCGCGCAGATCAATGAGCCTTCAATAGGCTATCTGCTGATAAACGGACTGATATTTATTTTACTTTTGATTGGTTCGGCACTGGTTTCAGGTTCTGAGGTTGCCTATTTTTCGTTGACCAATGATGATCTTTTGGTGCTTGAAGAGGATGATTCTTCTCAAAGTGATTTAGTCATTGCGCTTCTCGAATCTCCCAAGCGACTGCTCAGTACCATTCTGATCCTCAATAATCTGATCAATATCGCAATTGTTACCCTAACTACCTTTGTGACTTGGAGTATTTTTGGGATGAATACGACCGGGATACTTGTCATTTTGGTGCAGACCGTGGGAGTGACCTTTGCGATCGTGTTTTTCGGTGAGATCGTGCCAAAAGTCTATGCCAACCAAGCCAGAATCAAATTCAGTATGATTATGGCTCCATCCATGACATTTTTTGCTGCGCTTCTCAAACCCATCTCTTTTTTGCTCATGGCTATTTCTAATGTGATTGAGCGGAGAATCGAGCGAAAAGGGTATTCACTTTCCGTTGACGAACTGCACAAAGCATTGGAAATTACAACCGAAGACACTTCGATTGAAGAGAAGGATATCCTTCGCGGAATTGTGAATTTTGGGACTTTGACCGTCAAACAAGTCATGCGGAGTAGGATGGAAATTACCGCCTTGGATACCGAAATGGATTTTCATGAACTGATGGACCGGATCAATAAAAGCGGTTATTCCCGGATTCCTGTTTACGAAGAAACCATCGATAATATTCAGGGTATTCTATACATCAAAGATTTGCTGCCCTTCATCGATCGGGATGAAAATTTTGCCTGGAAAGAACTCATCCGCAAAAGTTTTTTTGTTCCTGAAAATAAAAAGGTGGATCGTCTGCTCAAAGATTTCCAGCAAAAACGGGTACACATGGCCATCGTAGTGGATGAATATGGCGGAACCTCGGGCCTGGTGACTTTAGAGGATTTGATCGAGGAAATTATCGGCGAGATCAATGATGAATTTGACGACCGGGAGGAATTTTTCTACCAAGAAATTGATCCGGACACCTACATATTTGAAGGGAAAGTCTCTCTTAATGATTTTTGTAAAAAGTTGGAATTAGACACCAGTATTTTTGACGAAGTCAAAGGAGAAAGTGAGTCCTTAGGCGGCTTGCTTTTGGAGATAAACAGCAAGCTTCCCAAAAATGGGACTAAAATAAAATTCGAGAATTTTGAGTTTACTGTTTTGGCCGTGGATGCACGGAAAATCAAAAAAGTCAAAGTCCATATCCGATCAGAAGAAAAGGACGGAACAAATCCATTTACGGATTAGGAATGAATCATCATTTTTAGTTTAAGTTTAAATTCAAAATTTTATTCTGCGCTCGAAATCGATTGCAATTAGGACGGGTATTTTGATAGATTTTTTCAATGAATTAATTTCAAATTTGTGGGGAAGTTTTTTTAATTAACCTAAAAAATCAAAAACCGTGTAAAGTTTTCAAATTAGAGTTTGAAAAGTTATCCACTTTTCTGATTTTGATTGTTTTTTTAGGAATAGTGCTAAAAAAATTAAGCCATTTTTATTTTACATTAAAATCAAAAAATACTCACTTTTTCAAAAATTAATTACTGAAACAGCTTGTTTGTTGCCTTTATTTTAATGATCGAAATATTTTTTGTACTTTTTGAAAAAATTTGAACCTATTAAATACGTAAAATATATGCAAGAAGGCTTGTATCATTCGGAGTTTGAGCATGACTCCTGTGGCATTGGTTCGGTAGTGGATTTGACGGCTTCACCTTCGCATGAAACGATCAGCGATGCCTTATATATGCTCAGTAACATGGAGCATCGAGGAGGTAGAGGATCCGATCCGAAAACTGGAGATGGAGCGGGAATTCTCATTCAAGTTCCACATGAATTTTTAAAAGATATTACCGCAAGAACGGATATTTCCTTGCCTGAAAAAGGGACCTATGGCGTTGGAATGACTTTTTTCCCTAAAAACAAACAGCTTTTCAAAAAATCAAAAGCCCTCCTGAACCAATTGATCGAGGAATTGGGATTTGAGTTGATCGGATACCGGCCAGTTCCTGTGGATGAAACCGTTCCGGGTTCGGGAGCCCTGGAAGTGATGCCCATCATTGAGCAGCTTTTTGTGAAACATAAAAAGGGGCTTACCGGAGTGGAGTTGGAGCGGAAGCTGTATGTATTAAGAAATTATGCCACTTCAGTGATCAATACCGAAGTCGCCGGAGTGAATCACTCGTTTTATTTTGCTTCATTTTCAAGCCGAACCTTGATTTATAAGGGACAACTGCGAACCGATCAGGTTCTGCCTTTTTATAAAGACCTTCAAAACAGTAAGATCGAATCTGCCTTTGCCATCGTCCATTCCCGGTTTTCGACCAATACTTTCCCAAATTGGCGATTGGCTCAGCCGTTTAGATTTCTTTCCCACAATGGGGAAATCAATACGATCCGAGGAAATCTCAACAAAATGAAGTCCAAGGAAAACCTCATGAAATCCAAGTTTTTTTCGGAGGATGAATTGGAGAAGCTCATGCCTATTACCAATAAGCAAAATTCCGACTCAGCCAATCTCGATGCGATGGTGGAGTTGCTTTCGCTAAGTGGCAGAAGCCTTCCTCATGCCATGATGATGCTCGTGCCTGAAGCTTGGCAAGACAATGAAGTGATGGATCGCGACCGGAAGGCATTTTATAAATTCCATGCTTCCTTAGTGGAGCCCTGGGATGGTCCGGCTGCTTTACTGTTTACCGATGGAGAGTCGGTGGGTGCGACTTTGGACCGAAACGGCTTACGCCCTTTACGCTATTTTATTACCAAAGATCAGCGGTTAATTTTATCTTCAGAGGCCGGAGCCTTACCCATTCGGGAGGCGACAATCGTGGAGAAAGGAAGGATTAGCCCGGGGAGAATGCTTTGGGCAGATTTGAAAAAGGGTCGCGTGCTCTTTGATGAAGAGGTGAAGGGGGAAATCTGTAGAAAACAGCCTTATGAGCAATGGGTCAGTGAGCAGCGGATTAAATTGCGTCTGGAGCCAGATCCGGAAGTGTTGACTCATCCGTATTCAACAGAAAATATCAAGAAATGCCAAACGGTGTTTGGCTATACTTCGGAGGAACTCAAAGTCGTCCTTAGTCCAATGGGCGATATGGGACAGGAGGCCATTGGATCCATGGGTGCCGATACGCCGTTGGCAGTTTTATCCAAGCAGAGTCAGCATATTTCCAATTATTTCAAGCAGCTTTTTGCCCAGGTTAGTAATCCACCAATTGATCCGATCCGGGAGCGGATGGTCATGTCTCTTTTTACCCGAATAGGTGAAGGGCATAATATATTGGAGGAAAGTCCGCAACATACTCGGCAGATTCATATTTCTCAGCCAGTCTTGCTTAATGAATCCCTGGAGAAAATCCAGAATATGGAAGCTCAGGGCTATCGCAGTAAAAAGCTATTTGCGCACTTTGTAGCCGATCACAAGCCGGGAAGATTATTGGAGGCGCTGGACAAACTTTGCAAAGAAGCCGAAGATGCAATTGCAGAGAAAAAGAATATTCTGATCATCTCTGATCGGGGAAGCAATGAGGAGTTGGCACCGATCCCTTCGCTTTTGGCGATTGGAGCAGTTCATCATCATCTGGTGAAGAAAAAAATCCGAACCAAAGCTGGTTTGGTATTGGAGTCCGGAGATATTCGCGAAACCCATCATTTTGCCACAGCCATTGGCTATGGAGCTTCGGCTATAAATCCATACCTGGCGCTGGAATCGCTTTTGGATTATTTTAATCGGGGAATGTTGCCTCAGGTAAAAGACCAAAAGACACTTTTTTCCAACTATCAAAAAGCCATTGGAAAAGGCCTGCTGAAGGTTCTTTCAAAAATGGGAATCTCTACCCTTCAGTCCTATCAAGGCGCTCAGATTTTTGAGGCGATTGGACTCGGGCCTGAGGTAATTGATCGTTGTTTCAAAGGGACCATTTCACGAATAAGTGGGGTGTCTTTTGATGAGCTGGCAGAAGAAGTATTGATACGCCATCGGGCGGCTTATCAGACGAGCAGTCCGACCTTGGAAGCTGGCGGAGTCTATCAGTGGAAAAGACGGGGAGAAAAACACCTGTTTAATCCTGAAACTATTCATTTGCTCCAAAAATCCACTCGATTGAATGATTTTGGCCTGTATAAAAAATTTGCGCAGCGGATCAATGAACAAAGTAAAGATGCGCTGACTTTACGGGGCCTTTTTGAATTCAAAAAGCGGATTTCTGTTCCACTCGATGAAGTAGAGCCTGCGGAAAAAATCATGCGGCGATTTGCTACTGGGGCGATGTCCTTCGGCTCGATTTCTCACGAAGCTCACACGACACTGGCCATTGCGATGAATAGAATTGGGGCAAAAAGTAATTCTGGAGAAGGTGGAGAAGATGAGATCCGTTTTCAGCGAAAAGAGAACGGGGATTGGGAAAGGTCAGCCATCAAGCAGGTGGCTTCGGGCAGGTTTGGCGTGACGAGCAATTACCTCACCAATGCGGCGGAATTGCAGATCAAAATGGCTCAGGGTGCAAAGCCTGGAGAAGGCGGTCAGCTGCCCGGGCACAAGGTGGATGATTGGATCGGAAGAGTGAGGCACTCCACGCCTGGGGTGGGTTTGATTTCCCCTCCTCCCCATCACGATATTTATTCGATTGAGGATTTGGCTCAGCTCATTTATGATTTGAAAAATGCCAACAGAAAAGCCCGGATCAATGTGAAATTGGTTTCACAAGCGGGCGTAGGCACGGTGGCTGCCGGGGTAGCCAAAGCCATGGCTGATGTCATTTTGATTTCTGGAGCAGATGGTGGGACAGGAGCTTCCCCGCTTTCCTCCATCCGTCATGCAGGATTGCCTTGGGAGTTGGGACTTTCTGAAGCTCATCAGACTTTGGTCAAGAATAATTTGAGAAGCCGAGTGGTGCTTCAAACTGACGGCCAACTTCGGACCGGAAGGGATTTGGCGATAGCCACCTTGCTTGGTGCCGAGGAATGGGGGATTTCAACTGCGGCCCTGGTCGTAGAAGGCTGTATCATGATGCGAAAGTGTCACCTGAATACCTGTCCGGTGGGGATCGCAACTCAGAATCCTGAGTTGCGAAAATTATTCACCGGAGATCCGGAGCATGTGGTCAATTATTTCAAATTTTTGGTCGAAGATCTTCGAGAAATCATGGCCTCGCTGGGCTTCCGTACCGTGGATGAAATGGTGGGACAAAGCAATGTCCTGCAATCCACCGGTCATCTCAATCACTGGAAATGGGATAAAGTGGATCTTTCACCGATTTTCCATAAAGTGGAAGTACCGGATCATGTCGGAATCCATCATCAAATCGATCAAGAATGGGAATTGAAGGAGGTCTTGGATCGTCAACTCATTCAGGCTGCACTACCGGCCTTGGAGCAGGCCATCGAGGTTAGTGGGCATTTCCAAATCAAAAATACCGACCGGGCTGTTGGGGCCATGCTTTCGAATGAGATTTCAAAAATCTATGGAAGTGTCGGGTTGCCTGAGGATACGATTCGATTCAAATTTACCGGTTCGGCGGGACAGACTTTCGGCGGATTTTTGACCAAAGGGGTCAGTTTTGAGCTAGAAGGTGAAGCCAATGACTATTTTGGAAAGGGACTTTCGGGAGGTAGGCTGACCGTTTACCCTAGCCGAAATGCGAAGTTTAAACCCGAGGAAAATATTATCATCGGAAACGTGGCTTTCTATGGGGCTACTTCTGGTGAAGCTTATATCAACGGAAAAGGCGGAGAACGATTTTGCGTCAGGAATTCAGGGGTGAATGCCGTCATCGAAGGCATCGGGGACCACGGCTGTGAGTACATGACAGGTGGATTAGTGATCAATCTAGGAGAGATCGGAAGAAACTTCGCCGCAGGTATGAGTGGGGGAATCGCCTATATCCTCCATGATTTTATCACTGAGATCAATCCCGAATTGGTAGACGTGGATCCCTTGGTGGAGGATGATTTTACGCTGATCAAAAGTTATCTCAAGCGGCACATCAAGTTAACAGGGAGTGCCTTGGGTCAACAGTTTTTGAATGACTGGGATCGAGCTAGTCAAAAATTTATTAAGGTGATTCCTAGGGATTACAAGGCAGTATTGGAAAAAAGAGCACAAGAACAAACAAAATCATTAGCCTGAGATGGGAGCCAAAGAAGGATTTATACAATTTAAAAGAGAAACTCCAATTAGCAGGGATCCTCAAGAGCGGGTGGGAGATTATAAAGAAATCTATCAACCCTTTTCTGAGGAGAAGCTGAATCATCAATCAGCTCGTTGCATGGATTGCGGGATACCATTTTGTCATCAGGGTTGCCCCTTAGGCAATGTGATTCCGGATTTTAATGATGCGGTTTACCAGAAAGATTGGGCCGAAGCGATCCGGATTTTAAAAAGCACCAATAATTTCCCGGAATTTACCGGAAGAATTTGTCCGGCACCTTGTGAGGCCTCTTGCGTACTCGGAATCAATAAGGATCCGGTAACCATAGAACTCATAGAGAAATCCATTGCAGAAAAAGCCTATGAACTGGGTTTGATTCAAGCAAACCCTCCCCAAACCCGGACCCATAAGCATGTGGCCGTTATTGGATCTGGACCTGCAGGGCTTGCGGCCGCCGACCAACTGAATCAGGCGGGTCATGAAGTTACTGTCTTTGAAAAGGATGCCAAACCCGGAGGTTTGCTACGCTACGGTATCCCGGATTTTAAATTGGAAAAGTGGGTAATTGACCGTAGAATCGAGCTGATGAAACAGGAAGGAGTGATTTTTACCTGTGGTACAGATGTAGGCTATAATATCAAGGCAGAAAATATTTTACGAAATTTTGATGCGGTGGTACTTGCTACAGGAGCCCAGAATCCTAGGTCATTGACCATCAAAGGTTCAGAACTGAAGGGGGTCCATTTTGCGATGGATTTTTTAGGAAAACAAAATCAGGTAGTGGGTGGTGAAATCCAAGAAAATCCGATTTCAGCCAAGGGGAAGCACGTGATCGTCATCGGTGGTGGTGATACGGGAAGCGATTGCATTGGTACTTCCAATCGTCATGGAGCGGCTTCAGTTACTCAATTGGAGCTATTGCCTAAACCTCCAAAACAACGAACCCATTTAAACCCATGGCCGGAGTGGCCCATGACCCTAAAAACCTCGAGTTCCCATGAAGAAGGAGCAGAGCGTTTTTTCTCCATTTTAACCAAGGAATTTGTTGGAACGGATCAAGGAGAAGTCACGGGATTGAAACTGGTGGATATCGAATGGATGGATAAAGACGGCCGGATGACTTTTGAAGAAGTTGCGGGTACTGAGCGAATAGTGCCTTGCGATTTGGCTTTTATCGCTATTGGTTATACGGGACCGGCGCAAAATGGCTTGCTGGATGCTTTTGGTGTCGAGACGCTCGAAAACACGCTGCCCAAATCCAAAAATTACCAAAGTACTCATCCTAAGGTTTTCCTAGCCGGGGATATGCGGAGAGGACAATCCTTAGTGGTATGGGCGATATCCGAAGGCCGAGAGGCTGCCGTCAAAGTGGACGAATATCTGATGGGAACCTCCGCTTTGCCTCAAAAGGATGAGTCCTATTTCCAAGTGGAAGACGAAATTCCAAGAGTCGATTGATCTTTTAAGCCAAAAGGTCGATTCCAATCCATAGTTTTAAGAAAGCCGTCCGGAGGGGCGGCTTTTTTTTGCTTTAGTTTAAAAATTCGGTTTAATTTAGATTCATCCAAAATCAAAGATTCCTTATGCTATGAGTATCCTAGAAATACAAAGAAGGTTCGCATCGAATACGCTTATTGCTAAAGATGATCCCATCTTTGATCACGTTTTCCAAGAAGTTGAAAAGTCCCTCAAACTTATCGCAAAATTGAATGCCTCAGGAGATTTTCAGGAGTGTAGGCCAATTTTTAAAGCACTTTTTGGCGAGGCATTGGATGAAGGAACCGTAATTTTTACTCCTTTTACTACCAATTTTGGGAAATTCACCAAAATCGGAAAGAATGTATTTATCAATCACGGCTGTTCTTTTTTAGACCTGGGTGGAATTACTATCGAAGACGATGTGCAAATAGCACCACAAGTAAAATTGGTGACTGAAAACCATCCGCTTAATCCTAAAACGAGAAAGGGATTGATTCTTTCTCCAATATTGATCAAGAAAAATGCTTGGATAGGAGCTGGAGCTATGATTCTACCGGGTGTAACTATTGGAGAAAACAGTGTGGTGGCCGCAGGAGCAGTGGTATCCAAGGATGTGCCTGACCATACGGTGGTGGGAGGTGTGCCTGCAAAAATCATTAAATCCATTGAAAATTAAAGAGGCCTCCTTTCTATCGAAGGCCTCTTTGGAGGAGTTTTTTTAAGAAATTTTCACCGGTAACTCATACACTCGACTTCCAATTAATTTATAAACTGCATTGCAAAATGCGGGAATAAATGGGGGAACAGGGGGTTCGCCCACGCCCGTTGGTTTTTCTTGACTATCAATAATATGTACGTGGATTTTTTTGGGAGATTGAGGCATTCGGATGATTTGGTAGCTATCAAAATTATCCTGTTTGACCCGTCCATTTTCAAACGCAATTTTCGAAGTAAGCGCCAAGCTAGTGGCAAATTGTGCGCCTCCTTCGAATTGAGAACGGATTCTGTCCTTATTTCCTGTTTTGTGCGATGAGGCACCCAAGCTAGCTTTTTTGGATGGCTTCGATTAATTTCATCTGCTTGGGAGTTGGTTTAAGGGGTATTGTAGGCTTTTGAGTCAGGAAGTATGACTTTTGACGAGACCTTTATCGTCCTTTACCAGCCCGAGCAGGGAAAACACATCTGGGTGGAAAAGACGTTCAGACGGTCGGAGGGGCTGGCAGGAGTTGACCCTGCGGAAGCCAACAGGGACTATCCTTGGCATGTCTATTTTGCCTTTAGCCAATATAACATCTAGAAGAAATCATACATCCTTAGCAATTCGGAATATTTGGGGAAGATTGAATTTTAGAGTAGAATAAAGAGGGGAAACCGGAGACAGAAGCAAATGAAACTGACATCAATCAGATTCTCCCTGTTCGTGAAGACACGAACAGGGGCAGAATAATTCAAATAAAATTAGTGGCGTTTCGAGAGGCAAAGATCAAGAGATAAGAAATGAGAAGGGAAGACCGGAGAAAGGAGACGGAAGGAAATGAAACTTGGTTTTTAGGCGATTTCAACGAAAACCGTTCAATCATAGCCTAATTAAAGATTAGTCACGGAGTGAGGTGCGATTTTTTTTCCAGCCGTTTTAACGGCTGGAAAAATGGCTCAAGTCTAGCCTGGGAGTCCTGTAGGGAAGGTACATTTTTTATTTACTTTGCATTAAGACAAGAAAATAATTCGTGAATTTGTGGCTTCTTTTTTAGCCACGAATTCACTATTTGGATTTTTTGAATAAGGATGGTGCTTTAGCCCATTCTACAAGAAAACCTGGAGTTGTTTATGGGCTTTAGCCAAAACTCTTCTTTTCCCTGCCTTTAAAATAGTTTGTCGCATAAATGGTGCGACAGAACTCGCAATAAAACTCATTCCTGTTCGCGCAGGTACGAACAGAGGCGATGCGAAAAGTCATGGAGTGACGTACGATTCTCTTGCCAGCCGTTTTAACGGCAGGAAAAAATGGTAGAGGAGCACGTCAAAGTGAAATCCTCCAAGGATTCAGCGAATGGAACGCTCAATTGAGTACATACAGCGATCAGCAACCTGAAGAAAAATCTCCTGGGGATTTGTCACATGGTTTTAGAAAAATACCTGCAAAACTATCTGGATGAATTTGCTTACAAGCTCAACAGAAGAAACTTTTGAGAAAACTTGTTTAACAGACTCGTTATTGCGGCTGTCTATCCATACGTGTAACATTACGAATAGTCATATTAGAAATAGACGGAAGAGTGGAATTAAAAAGATTGGTTTAAAATTTTGGATAATAATAATAATAATAATAATATGTTGTGAAAAGTTAGTCGGATGACTAACCGCTCGCCATGAGCAAATTTAATCTAACAATTAGTTTTATGTTTAATCGTAGTAGAATGAAGCGATCCCTTTCGCTTTTTGCACTTACCCTTGGGGTATTTGGGTTTTCATCCATAGGGATGGCTGATGCTATTTACAAGTATCAACCAGTAAATTGTAAAAACGGTGGCCAAGTTTATCGTTGCCTATTTGACGGCATCAATGAATGTGATGTATCAGGACAAAAATTTTGTGACGAAGCTGGAGGCATAGGCTAAATTCTAAAAAAATGCTGTCTTTTTGTCAAGGCAGCATTTTTTAAAATAAATGAAAGAATTCATGAACAAAAAATTATGGCTTATCCCAACTTTACTTCTATGGATATTTTTTTCATGTCAGTTCCAAACGAGTAACCCAAAAACCCAAATCCCCTTAAATCTTGATTTAAGCGGAAATAAAAACTTATCAACCTTCACAAAATCAATCCATTATTTACTCTTGGATGACTTTGATTCTATCCCTTTAGCTGATTCCTATAAATTCATTTTTAGCAAGAAAAATATTTTTGTCCAAGATATTCTTACAAATAGCCTTCACAAGTTTGATCGAAGAGGAAAGGCCCTTTTTGTTTTCAAACCCAGCGGCGAAGGGCCAGGTGAATTTATTCAAATGGAGGATTTTCAAGTATTTCAAGATACCTTAAAAATCCTAGATAGGAGTCTAAGAAAAATCTTGACTTTTGCTCCCAATAATAAATTTCTAGAAGAAGAAAAAATTCCGATAAATTCCTCCGCATTCCTTTCAGTTAAAAACAAGGAATTGTATTTCATGGATAATGTAAAAGATAATTCGGAATCAAATTTTATACTTTACAGTGGGGGGCAATTGATAGAGGAATCAGTAAAGATTAAAAAAGGATTTGAAAATCTTCACTTTGGAAAGCACAATACATTTACCTCAAACTTTGACGATGGTTTTGTATTTTCCATTCCTTATACTACAGATGTAGTATTCTTCAATAAAGAACTAGACTTTGAAAAATTAATCTCTTTTGATTTCGGAAGGTATAATTATACCGACCAAGAATTTCTAGAAAAAATAAATATCTCTAGGGAACTAACCCACCTCTATGCCCTCGAAAATAATCTTGTCAAAGACCTATCTCTCTTTGCTAAACTAGGCGATTTTTATATCCTTACGGTGATACAATCAGGCAAAGGGATACATTATTTTTTCCTTGATCAAGACTTTAACTTAATCTCACAATTTAACTCGATCAACAATGACCTTGATCAGATGAGAATAAGAAATATCCCATGGACAATAGATCAACGAAAATTAGTTTTTGCCATCAGTTCGATTGAGTTTTACAACGATTACATTGAGAAATTTTCAGGCAAGAAAGTAGAAATAAAGCCAGGAAACATTCATGATTTTTTCCAAAAAAATCAGCAAAAACTACGAGAAGATAAGACAGTAATGGTTTCCTTGGAAATTAAAGAGGAAATTAAATAACTTAAGATAATTTAATCGAAAATAGTAGGTCACAATAGAATGCCGAGGCTGTTCAATTAAAAATTAGGTTCTACCCTGAATTTAATGGAATGATTACTTTTGAGCAAAAAGATGTTTACAGAGGGACTTTTCACCAAGTTGCTACAACTGGAGGATGGTTGGTTTGTTGAATCGGTAGAAACTGATTTTAAACAAGAAGAGATCTATATTCAAATTGCGTGCATTTTGGATCAATTAGAAGATGCTGAAACTGGAGAGCTTTGCAAGGTTTACGAACATGCACCGGTTCGAGAATGGCGTCATTTAGACACCATGCAATATAGAACCTTTCTCAGGTGTAAACTTCCTCGGATTATTACACCCAGTGGTAAGGTAAAGACTGTTCAGCCTAATTGGGCCTCCGATTATGGCCGGACTACGTTCTTGTTTGAAACTGCGGTCATAGACCTACTGAAAGCCAGTAAAAACCAGACCAAAACCGCTAAGTTTATGCGTTGCGGCTTTAATGTGGTCAACTCTATCATGCACCGTAGTGTCAAAAGAGGAATGGATCGTAGATCGTATGATCAGATCGTTTTTGACCACTTGAGCATTGATGAGAAGTCCTTCAAGAAAGGTCATAACTATGTCACCGTATTGAGTCATCCTGACTCAGGTTGCGTTATAGACGTGGAAGAAGACCGGACAAAAGAAACTTGTAAGAAGTTACTCAATAAGTCTTTGACTGAAAAACAGCTTGAAGGAGTGTCTGCGATATCGATGGACATGTGGCAAGCATACATGCAGACAGCTCAGGAGATTCTACCTAACGCCGCTATTGTCCACGACCGATTCCATCTGGTCAAGTACCTCAATGAGGCCATCGACAAAGTGCGTAGAAGCGAAGTTAAAAACCACCAAGACTTGAAAAACAGCCGCTATGTCCTACTTAAGAACCCCGAGAATCTTACCGAGAAACAGCGTTTCCACTTTGAAGCCATTGCCGATGCCAATTACGAAGTGAGTAAAGCTTGGCAAGTTCGAGAGAACTTTAAAGACCTCTTTGGATCTTCCTCTTTGTTTGCAACTTCGTCCTTGCTCAAATGGATGACCAATGCCTACAGCAGAAAGATCGCTGAAATAGACAAAGTGGTAAATATGTTTAAAAGCCATCTAAATGGAGTTATAAATGCTTTGACAGAACGAATCTCAAATGCAATGGCTGAACGCCTAAATGGTAAAATTCAAGAACTTAAAACAGTGGGTAGAGGATACCGTACTTTTACAAACTTTAGGAGTGCTATACTATTCTTTAACGGTGGTTTAAACTTATATCCTCACTAACTTAAGGGTAGAACCACAAAAAGACTTTAAAAATATTCAAAATCTTTTTAATTAAAAAATTAAGTTGGGATTTTCAATTTATAAAAAACCACCAGTCTCCAGGTGGTTTAATGTTGGTTTAGTTGATTCCTCCGCCTCTGCGTTTCCGGAATTCTTCCCGGTCATGGATCATTCCACCTCGGGGACTTCGATTTTTTCGGGTTTCTTTAAGTTCAATCCATTTCTGTCTTTGCTCCTCGGTCAGGACCTCCATGATTTGTTTTTCCTGATCCTGCATTTGTGTTCTTCTGGCTTCTCTTTCAGCTTTTTGCTCGGCCATCTTAGCCTCCCTTTTTTGAGCATTTTCGAGGTTGATGGCTAGAATTTTCGCCTTTTGCTCCTCATTGAGTCCGAGCTGCTCGACCATTCGTTCGGTCATCATTTTGGCTCTGGTTTCGGGGTCAGGTCTTTCCTGCCTGTTTCTTTGCTGTGCCATGCTACTGATGCTGATTAGGAGTAGTAATCCAGTGGCAATCATCCAATTTTTCATGTTGTTTTTGATTAAGTTCTGATACTTAGACCCTAAAAATCAGATCGCGTTTAATCCTCATTTCTTAATAAGTCTTAATTCTTGGAAGAGATGTTATTTTTCCTCAATCAGTTCCTTTCGTTCCGATTCTTTGACATACTTGGGCTTGATCAGCAGCCGTAAACTGGGATCAAAGCTGAGGTAGTTCCAGGACCAATCCAGAAAGATCAACAACTTATTTTTCACCCCCAGAATGGCCATCAGGTGGACAAAAAGCCAGGTAATCCAGGCTAGGATTCCCTGAAATTTCACAAAAGGCAAATCCACTACGGCGAGTTTCCGCCCTACGGTAGCCATGGATCCGAGGTCCTTGTATTTGAATTTGACGGGTGTTTTATTTGCTTGGATTAGCGGTAGATTATTTCCTAAATTTTTGGCTTGTTGTAAAGCGACTTGCGCTACTTGAGGATGGCCGAGCGGATAATCTTCAGTTTGCATCAAACTAAGATCTCCAAGGGCGAAAATAGTTTCGGTTCCTTTGATTTTCGAAAATTCATCAACGATAATTCTTCCATTTTTAGCATAGCTCTTCTCCTCCAGCCCTTCGATTCGGTTGGGTTTGATGCCAGCTGCCCAGAGTAAAGTCTGCGTTTCGATCGGAGCCTGACCTTTGAGGTAGACCCGATGTCCATCGTAATCCTCCACCATGGTTTTGAGCAAAACTTCCACCCCGAGTTGTTGGAGGTATTTCAGGGCGTGATTTTTCGCCTCTTCGGACATGGCTCCCAACAGACTGGGTCCAGCTTCAATGAGTACCACCTTCATGTTTTTAAAACTCAACTCTGGATAATCTTTAGGAAGGACATTGTTGCGTAGCTCAGCCATTGCTCCGGCGAGCTCCACCCCAGTAGGACCACCTCCGACGATGACCACATTCATCAGGGATCTTCGGTCTTCCAGTTTTTGGATGTTGATCGCCTTTTCGTAATTGGAAATGATTTTATTTCGGATATAAAGGGCTTCGGAGACCGTTTTCATCGGGGAGGAAAAATTTGCGATACTCCTCGAACCAAAATAATTGGTATCTGCACCCATTGCCAAAACCAAATAATTGTATTCCACATATCCAGCGTCGGTAAAAACGCGATTGACTGAGCGATCAATGGATTTGACTTCACACATTCGGAAAATGACATTTTTGGAATGGTGCAAAATCTTTCTGAGTGGAAAACTGATCGCACTAGGCTCCAAACCTGCCGTGGCTACTTGATAAAAAAGCGGCTGAAATTGATGGTAATTGTTTTTATCCAAGAGGATAACCTGAAAAGGCTTTTTATTGAGCATTCTGGCCAGCTTGAGTCCGGCAAAACCTGCTCCGATAATCACCACTTTGGGAAACTGGGATGGAGGGATATTGGGAAGCGGGGTAGTGGAAAAAGCATTCATAGGAAAGGGTTTGCCTACGTTTACGATTTTAAGAGGCCTTTGGACAAAGAATGAGGTGAATTCTTTGCCTTGAAGGTGAAAAAAATCGAAAGCTTTCATTCCCAAAAGATTTCTTATTTTTACCAGCCAAAATCAAAGAATTTCATGGGAAGAGCATTTGAATTCAGAAAAGAACGAAAATTCAAAAGGTGGGACAAAATGTCCAAGGTCTTTACCAAACTCGGTAAAGAAATCGTGATGGCTGTAAAAGCAGGTGGACCGGATCCAACTTCCAATCCAAGGCTGAGAACACTCATTCAGAACGCTAAAGGGGCTCAAATGCCCAAGGATCGGATAGAGGCAGCAATCAAGCGTGCCTCAAATAAGGACGAGAAAGACTACGAGGAAATTGTATACGAAGGTTATGGCCCATTCGGTATCGCGGTATTGGTGGAAACTTCTACCGATAATATTAATCGTACTGTGGCAAATGTGCGGTCTTACTTTACCAAGGCTGGGGGTTCGCTAGGGACATCGGGTTCGGTCAGTTTTATGTTTGATCATAAGGCGGTTTTCCGTTTTACTAAATTGGAGTCTCATGATTTGGAAGAGTTGGAGCTGGAATTAATTGATTTTGGACTAACCGATATTGATGAGAATGAGGGAGAAATCTACATCTATACTGAGTTTGAAGACTTTGGGATGATGCAGAAGGCCCTTGAAGAAAAAGGGATAGAAGTGATTTCAGCGGATTTTCAACGATTTCCTACCACCCTTACCGAAATCACCGAGGAGCAGGAGGAGGTTATCCATAAGATGATCGAGAAAATGGAAGAAGATGATGATGTAAATAATGTGTACACTAATATGGCCTAGGCACTGCTTAGGCTTTTTTTTATGAATTTACCAAAAAGACAAAATTTTCAACCGACAGAAAAACCACTGGTCATTGTCGGTAGTAAAAATCCAGTAAAAATCTACAGTGCCGAAGATGCGTTCACGCTGGCCTTCAACAAGGGTTTTCATATCAATGGGGTGAGTTCTTATTCGGATGTTTCGGCACAGCCCAAGGGCGATGAGGAGACGCGGTTAGGGGCAAAAAACCGTGCCCTCAGTGCTCAGCGGATTTTCCCAGAGGGAGACTTTTGGGTGGGAATCGAAGGAGGAGTTGCAACTGATGAGCTAGGGATGAATGCTTTTGCCTGGATCTATATTATCAATTCGGAAGGTAAATCTAGTCAGGCTAAAACCGCCATCTTCTACCTTCCTAAAGCAATTGCTGAATTGATTGATTCGGGAATGGAGCTTGGGCATGCGGATGATCAGTTTTTTGATCAGGAAAACTCCAAGCAAAGAGGAGGCTCGGTAGGAATTTTGACCAAGGGAGCCTTGGATCGCAGATCCTATTATGCACAGGCGATTGTATTGGCTTTGATTCCATTTTTGAATAAAAATCTTTTTTAAGCCAATTGTTTTGGCAAAAAATCTTGAAAAAGTACCGATTTTAATAAAAAAAAATGCAACTAGTTGGATTTTTGAAAATAAATCCGCTCTTTAGTTAAAGAATTTTAGATACAGATAATTGTACTATATAGACAGTAAAAGTTGCTATAATCACCCTAAGTTTAATTAGCGACTAAACCTCCCTTCTGTAGGGAGGTTTATCATTTTTGGAGGTTCTGCAAAAAATTTCTCAATGCCACTCGCCAATCGGGATCTGCATCCCAGACCGGACCAATATACAGCTCATCTCTAACAATGAGTTTGATGTAATACTTGACTACGGTTTGGGTTTGGGTTTCTGGATTAGATTCCAGTCCCATGCTTTTTTTAAGGTCTGACTCCCTTCCTTCCACTCTCACTAATAAAAATTGAGTTCGGTCTCTGACCAGTTCTTCATCAGATTTTGCTTCCGTGAGCCAGGCAACCTGGTAGGGGTACTCTTGATCGAGAATTCCCTGAATCTGGGTTTTTTGGGCTTCTTGTTGTGCAAGGATAGCCTCTTGAGACCTTCCGAAAAGATCATACCTGAAATAGCTCAGAAGACCAGTTTGGGCGCTTGACCCTTCTATTGGGATTCCTAGTTTAAAAACATCAAGATTTAATGGATTTCTAGCCAAAAAACCCGAAGCTTCCTCAGGTGCAGTTCCGGACTCGGATTCTACACCCGGGAATTCGGGTACATCTATGACCAAGAGGTTCTTACTTCTTTGGTTTTGGCCAAGAGCTGCAAAAGAATCCTTAGCCTCTTGGAGGTTAGCACCGCTCACTCCAAAAAGTGAGGTAGAATTAATGATTTTTCCATCACCGCTAAACTCCCCTACATGAATACTAGATTGGTTTTTTTGCCGGGTAACCAATAGGATGTTTTTGATCATTCGTTGCTCAAACCCTTTGGCATAAGCGCTTTGGACTTCTTCAGAAAGAGCGACTTGCTCGATTTCATAATAGGCTACCGGGTCTCCTCCTGCAGCTACCAATGCCTGATGAACAGAGTCCGCTACTACTTTCCAGTCCATGACGGGTCTGGCACTTGGGTCTGTGGAAATCAGGACTACTGATTTTCCCTCAAAAAATGAAATGGGAAGATTGCCCTGCGCAAGTGTAGGAATTCCGACTAGAATAAAACTGATCCAAAGGAAATATTTCATCAATAAAGCAATACGTTGAATCTTAAGGTTGTATTTTCACAGCGTTAAATAACGTAATTTTCGTCTCTTCATGCACATCTATCGTAAAGTTCTGCTCCTCAGTGTCTGTTTATTTTTAGTCAGTCAGTCCAATGCTCAACTGCTCAACGAGCGCAGTTTGATCAAAAGTATGGTTTTTTTGTCTTCGGATGATTTAGCTGGAAGAAGAACGGGAGAGGCTGGGAATCAGCAGGCTCGAGAGTTTATCGCAAAGCGGTTTGGGGAGTTAAACCTCGATACCCATTATTCGGATTTCCTGCAGTCTTTTTCTTTCCAAGGTCGGGGCAATGGACAAAAAAAATATGAAGGAGTAAATGTGGTCGCTTTTATTCCGGGGACTGAAAGTAAAAAGGTAATTGTGGTTACCGCACATTTTGATCATGTGGGGATTGGGCGTAAAAATTCTCAAGGAGACTCGATTTACAATGGGGCCGATGACAATGCATCTGGGACTGCCGCACTTTTGGAGTTTGCTGATTATTTCTCCAAAAATCCCCCTAAGCATGGGATGATATTTGCCGCCCTTGATGCGGAGGAATTGGGTTTGCAGGGAGCAAGGGCATTGGTTCGAGACTTCCCCTTTTCACTGGATCAGGTGGTGTTGAACCTCAATATGGATATGATTTCCAGAAATGAAAAAGGGGAGCTGTATGTTTCAGGAACTCATTATTACCCCGAATTGAAAACAATTTTGGAACCTTTGGCAAAAAATTCCACACCTAAGTTGCTCTTTGGACATGATGTCCCCGGTACGGGGGCAGACGACTGGACGCGGTCTTCTGATCACGCAGCATTTTTTGAAGAAAAAATTCCTCACCTCTACTTTGGAGTAGAGGACCACCCCGATTATCATCAGCCGAGTGATGAGTATAAAAACATTGATCCGGAGTTCTTTGTCTCAGCATCTTCCTTGGTTCTGGGTTGTTTGCTGACCTTAGATGAAGAATTGTTAAAAGAATAAGTGTTTCTTTTCCTTTCCGCAATAGGTTTTTTTACTTTGTATTCTCGCATTTATTTTCAGGACTTTTGGCTAAAACGGACTTTATTACTAAGCTATTGATTTGGCGTCTCCGTCACATGAGCAATCAAAGCTTTATTTTGATTCTCAGCGGGATAATTGGTGTGCTTTCTGGTTTAGCAGCAGTGATCTTAAAGGAAGTAGTCCACTTCATTCAGCAGCTGTTGACCGAAGGGTTTTACGTAGAATATGCCAATTTCATGTATATCATTTATCCCATTGTAGGGATTACGGCGGCATTTCTATTGAGTAAATATGTTTTTAAAGACCTGGGAGGGCATGGCATTCCAGACGTATTATTTACCATTTCTAAAAAGCAAAGCATCATCCCCAGAGTGAAAACCTATAGCCGGGTTTTCACTTCCGCCTTAACTGTGGGCTTTGGTGGATCTGTGGGATTGGAAGCCCCCATGCTGGTAACCGGCTCGGCTATCGGTTCCAATATGGGGCTACTCGTTCACCTCAATGCTAAAAAAAGAACCTTACTTATTGGATGTGGAGCTGCAGGTGCAATTTCGGCAATTTTTGGTGCTCCCATTGGTGCTGTAATTTTTGCGATCGAAGTAATTCTGTTGGAAATCAGTACAGGAAGTTTCATTCCGCTATTGATTGCCTCGGTGATGGGATCTTTGACCTCCATGCTGCTTATCGGTGGAGAGGAAACGTTTAACTTCAATCTGCAGGATCAGTTTGTAGCGGCTCATATGCCCTATTATTTACTCTTGGGGATGGTTTGTGGGGTGGTTTCACTCTACTTCAGTAGAGCAGTCCTGCGGACTGAAAAAGTAATGGAAGGCTTGGAAAGCCAAGGGATACGAATTCTTTATGGAGGGGCGTTTTTGGGCTTTTTGCTGTTCTTCTTTCCTCCTATTTATGGGGAGGGCTACGATACATTGAACCTGCTTATTGAAGGAAATGCCAATCAAATATTGGAGAAAAGTCCATTTTTCTCCGCCATCGAAAACCCGTATTTAATTTTAATATTTTTGGCTTTGATCATATTGCTCAAGCCGATTGCGTCGGCTCTTACCTTAGCCGCTGGTGGGTCGGGTGGAATTTTTGCTCCTTCGCTTTACGTGGGAGGAATTGTTGGGTTTTTATTTGCTTACAGTAAAAACCTCTTTGGTTTTCATATTCCCCTTCCTCTAGCTCATTTTACCCTGGTTGCCATGTGTGGGGTAATGGCAGGAGTTCAACACGCACCCTTATCTGCGATATTTTTGATCGCCGAAATTACCGGGGGATATGAGCTTTTTGTCCCCTTGATGTTTGTATCGGCGATTTCATACATCACCACGACGTATTACCAAAAGGACAGCATCTATGTCCAGCAACTAAAGGAAAAGGGCCGTCAACTGCCCGAAAGTAAAGATCAGGAATTACTGGAAATGATTGATATTTCACATGTGATCGAACGGGATCTATTACCGATTCATCCGGAGGCTTACCTGCGCGATTTGATCGATTTGGTGAAAATTTCAAAGCGTAATATTTTTCCTGTGGTTGATGAGAATAAAAGGCTTCGGGGAATTCTTACCCTAGATGATATTCGAGAAATTATGTTTGATGCCGATAAACAGGATACCCTACAGGTTAAAACGCTAATGCATAGTCCTCCAGAAATTCTATTTTCTAATGAAAATATGCAATTAGCGATGGATAAGTTTGAAAAGTCTGGTGCGTGGAATCTCCCTGTGGTAGAGGATGGGGTCTATTTAGGCTTTGTTTCCAAGTCTAGAATTTTTAATTCATACCGCAAGCGTTTGATCCGACAAAAGCAGGATTAAGTTTACTTTAGAATAAAATTTGGAATTTGGAATTATCCACTGTTTCGAATCGGTTTTTTCCATAGAAAATTCAGTTAGCCCGTATTATCCACAAAATCAGTAAAATATTTTGGTGCTCAAAGTATTAAAAATCAAGTATTTATGTCCTACTTCTTAGGGAATGTGGATAAATTATTGAAAATGTGGATAAAAAAATCTTGCTTTTTTTATTCCTCAAATCCGTTAAAAAATAAGCGATTTTTATCCCAAGGTTATGGCGGGTTAACGCTTAGGTAATATTGATTTTGAAGCTTGAATTTGCCTCAAAAGCAAATAAAATTTTGAGTTTGACGAGTGGGCAGGAAATAATGAATCTACTATTTGAAAATTGTTTCAGATTTCTCCTACTTTTTTCAGAAAAGTGCAAATGGCCTTTGAAAAGTTTAATTTTAAGTTCCAAACCCAAGTGGGTGAAGGTTATTCATTTGACGAAGAATCCAGGCTTGTCGTCCGATGATGTAAGGGGTGGGGCGGTTTGGATTCCAACGTCTGGGATTGGGTAAAACCGCCGAAATCATCGCTGACTCATGACGATTGAGCTTGCTGGCTGGTTTTTGATAGTAATGCTGGGCAGCAGCTTCGATTCCATAAATGCCTTCTCCCATTTCGATAACATTCAGATACACTTCCATAATTCGTTCTTTACTCCAAATGAGTTCGACCAAAACAGTAAAATAAGCTTCCAAACCCTTTCGGATGTAACTGCGATTAGGCCAGAGAAATACATTTTTGACCGTCTGTTGGGTAATGGTGCTCGCTCCTTTGATGTTTTTTCCTTGCTTGTTGCCTTCCCAAGCTTTCTTCATGGCTTCAAGGTCAAATCCATGATGTTCCAAAAATTTTTGATCCTCAGCGGCATAGACTGCCTGTGGAGCATTTTTTGAAATATTATCCAGCGAAACCCAATCTTTTTGAAGCTTGATTTCTTTCTCTTGATCAAAACTTTGTTCAGCTAATCGAATCACCATCAGCGGAGTAATAGGAACCGGCACAAAGCGGTAAATAAGTACTAAACCTATTGAGACGACAAAAAACCAAAGGGTTAATTTAAGGATGAATTTTCCTATTCGTCGAAACCATTTCATAGCTATCGGATTGCTTTTGCCTGTACAAATTGGTAAAAAAATACCGCATTTTTTTCTGTTTTGAGTTGGTCGAGGTCTTTTTCCATCTGAGTTATCCCCGATTCCGAAATTAGGCCACTTTTGATCATTCCTTCGGCTGCACTTTTCATAAGTGACTTCCAATAGTCACATAGATTCGCCAGGGACTCCGGCTGTGACTGGTCGAGATGAAAGCCCCCGTGATGTAGCGTTATTTCTTTGAATCCCGATTGCTGAAGAAGGTTACCTAGCTGTAATCCTACATCGGGATTTCCACCATTCTTTGTTTGATAGTCATTGTATGCCTCATAATAATCCGCCAATCCTTGGAGTCTTGGCAAAAAGTGAAAACTCGAGTTGAAAACTTCAGTCAAATAAATGATTCCTCCTGGATCCAAGTGAGCAAAAGCCCGATTTAACACCTCAAGTGGCTTTGACACGTGTTCTAAAACCCAACAGATAAAAATCGAATCAAAGGATTTATCCAGCTTAAGCTGCTGGCCGTCTTGGAGAACAAAGTCGATTTTCCGATTCGAAAACCCAGCTAAGTTTGCTTGAGCTTTTTGGATTTGGCTTGCTTCCAATTCGACACAGGTCAGTTCAATTTGTGGATAAAGCTCCAGTAAAATTTTACTCTGTGCGCCTACCCCAGATCCGATTTCGAGCAGTTTTTTAGCGGGTGTAAAATCGATCCAGGGATAGATCAAGGATGCCAAGGTTCCGGCTTGATTCAGCAATCGCTCCTGCTCTTCGGAGAGGTAGCCGTGAATGTAGTGGGGCATAGAATTTTTTCTGTAAACCTATCAAATGATAAATAGATAAGCAGATCCTCTTTCTTTTTCTATCGGATTTGTTTTACAATTGCTAGTCTCATTAGCGTTAGGGTTTAGCGGTTTTCTTAAAAATCACTGGGGCACTAAGTTTTGAGGCTACAGACTCCATAAAATATTTAAGATCAGGGTAGTAATTGGGGTGGATAAGCGGATTTTTGATTTGAAACTTTGCCACTACCATCAGACTGTTTCCGACGACTTGAGGACTATAGGAAAAAATCACCGGATTGCCCGCAATAGAAATTCGTTCTTCCAGTGGGTAATCATCAAGTTCATAGCCCACAGGGATTTCAATTTTGGCAGAGTACGTTTCAGAGTACGCAAATTCAAAATCTATCGGAAAAACTCTAAAATCTTGAGTGAATGGATTTTGGGCGTAATTTGAAAAACTAAAGGGTTTAAATGCAAGGTATTCTTCGTTGGGATTGATATCCAGGACAGTTTTAAATTTGGTGGTAATTAAATTTTTATCTTGAAGCTCATCAATGATTTCTACTTCAGAAAAAGTCAATCCATCCTGTTTTTTGAATAAGTTTTCAAGAGGTTCTTTTTTGTCTTGTAAGTTTTTGGCGATATGAGCAATTTTTAAGCCTTCATAGTAGTGGGCTCTGAGTAAATTCTCCATTACCAGGTTTTGGCTGGTATCCAGTTTGATTTCGGAATAGAAAATGGTGTTGGAATTATGCTTGATATTGACAGGAACTAGTTCACTTTGATTTTTGACCAAAAGTAAACCGCCCGTCACATGTTTTTCTAAATCTACATAGCCGAAGGGTGCCAAAGGATCGCTTAAATCTAAAAAATGGATTTCTCCGTCAAGTTCTGCCTGAATCAAAATTTCATCAAATTGATTGAGAAAGGGAAAAGGTACCAAATAACTGCGGCCGTTTCCTTTGGAACCGATTAATATGGGATGGGAAGTAATTCCTAAGGACCTGAGAACGCCCATATACGCTAAATTTAGCTCTTCGGCCGTTCCGGTTTTGGATTTGAGTAGTTGTGAAAGAGACTGGTCTGGCGTAAATCCAGTTTCTTTTTGTAGGGTGAAATTATCCCGAAGCCAATAGTAGGCTTGTTGGGCTTTTTCAAGTTCGGTAACCCCTTCAAAATCCTCATTGATTAGTTCTTTTTCGATTGGATTGGATCGGAAATAGCCCTTTTCTTGGTAGAGATCGAGGACATCGTTGCCCAGTTCTACCCAATCACTGAGGACATTTGTCCATTCCGGTCCTGAAGTAGTCGCAGCATGTTGATATCGGGCAAGCTGGAATTCAACTTTTTCTCGATAATCTCCATAATTCTTCATAAAAGGCTCCGCTTTCAGAGAATAAAGGTCCCTTAAAGTCCAGCTGTAAATTCCGTTGGCTTGGACTTTTTCTGTCGTCGTATTATATTTTTCCCCTTGGCCGATCATTCGGTATTCCAATTGAGGGATCATCGTAATTTGGTAGCTACTCGCAAGCGTGGGGATGTCATTTTGAAAGGCCCACCCATCTAGAAAGGTGATGTTTTTATCGGTCTTTTTATAGGAGTATTCTAGAATTGATCCGACTTGAACATCAGGAAAACTAATCCTGTATTCGTGCCAGCCATTCCCAAGGTCGACTTTAAAAATATTTTCCTTTTTTAATTTTGTTTCTTGTTTGATTCCATTTTCAAAGTTGGTGATTTGAGCTTTAATGGAGTTGACCTCTTCTATGCCATTTTCTCCATGGAAAAAAGGGATTCTGATATCGCCTCTATCTTTGGCTCCATCGGAAAGAATTTTTAAGCGGAAATAATAGCTTGTGACCAGCAAGTCTGAAAAAAAGCGGGAATCTCCTTCCTCCCACAATACGACTGCTTTGGCATCTTTTTCATAAGCCACTTCCTTCAACTCGATTTCTTCTTGGGAAAAATCTCCCATTTTCATTTTTTGTCCTTTGACCGCCCCGAGAAAAGAGAACAAAAGGAAAAGTAAGGTAATTTTTTTCATGCCTTTAATGGATACTAGTGGTAGGTTTGGTGAAATAAAAGCTGTTATGGCCGAATTGGTTTACTTTTTTTAGCATGGACTCTAGTTGTTCCTTTTCAACATTATCTGGGAAAGAAATCTTTACAGTCCGGGTGACTTGGAGGAGTCGATCAGAAAGCTGGTAAGAAAGGTTTACCTCAAATTGGTCTTCTTGGAGATAAATATTTTCTAGGGTTCCTTCAAAGGAAAGATCGCTGGGTAGAGTAATGGAATAGGATTCTTCCAGGTCTAAATTTCGATGGATCAACATATCCTCGGTAATATTTCCAAGAAACGGCCTAAGGATCATCCGTTTGGCCGTAGATTGGGCAAATCGCTGCACATAGCCATGGTAAGTTAATTGAGCGATGGGAAGAGAATCTATTTTTGTAATTGAAAGCTCGTAATCTGACACAATCAATCCCGATACCGGTGAGTTTCGATGGAAGTAATCCCGTTGTTCTCGATGATCGAGGTATTTTTTTACCTCCATTACTTCTTGGGCAAAATTCCCGTTCAGTTTTCGGTTAGAAGATATTTTGGCGTTACCCTGCTCATCGAGCTCAAGCTTGGTAATACTTTTTATTTGATTCCATTGATCTGCACTGTAATCAGGCGTTTTAGTCAGATATCCTCCTCCCTCTTGGGTGACCAGGACATGGCGATTGCTGGTAAAGGATCCTAAATACCCTGCTGGAAGTTGATTGGAAGTACATTCCAACCAAATCGGATCTTGATCAGTAGGGACTTGAAGTATCACATGATTAAACTGGATAGATGGTAGATCTATTTCGATGTCATCAGCATCTTTTCCGGCAAAAACTAAGGTGTAATTGGAAGGGATACCTGCTATCTGAAGCATGGACTTCATCAAATTGGTCAGACCCTTACAATCCCCATAAGCATGCTTAATTGTTTCGGATGCGCTCATGGTTTGCCAACCTCCGATTCCTAACTGGATGCTTACATAGCGGAAATTTTGCTGTAAATAATCGTATAGTACAGACACTTGCTGATAAGTATCATCCATGCCTTCAATCATGGAGAGTACTTTTTTCTCAAATTCTTTTGGGAGCTTATCTCGGTTTCGGTTCAGTTCATGTTGCCATGCTGCTAGGCCTGACCAATCTTCCATGGTTCCCTGGATTCCAGCCACCGAAAAACGGGATGGGGCCATCAGAATTTTATGATCCTCCTCGGATTTGAAATCAGTTCCTTGAACAGGAAGATTTTTTTCGATCCAGTGAAGCCTTATCTTTCCTTCAGGAAGTTTTTCCTCTTTCTTTTCCCCTGTCAGATTTATTTCTTTAAATCGAAACCCCAAGGTTTGAGGATAAATTACCTCAAGTTCTGATTTTTCCACTTTTTGGAAATATCGATGAACCGGTATCCAGTCGCGAAAGTAAAAATTAGTGTTCATCCGGGTTTCGTACCTGATTTGAACTTCAATCGGAAACTTTCCTGAGTATATCCGGTAGTATTTATGACGATTGTCGTCAAAAATATTCGTGGTCGAATAAATCGCCGCATCAGTCATGTCTTTTAACTTAGCTTTTTCCAACACTTTCTTTGTGCTTGGATCCCGCACCTCCAGGTAAAAATCGACGATTTCGCTAAGATTGTCGTATTGGAGCGAAGTGAATGCATGGCTGAGCCCCTCTTCGCTCAGTACCTGAATTTCCTTTTCTACTTTTTCAGTATAGCTAAAGTCTTCTTCCAAAATAATGGTTTTCTTTTCTTTGATTTTGGAATGAAAAGCAGGGACGGTATCAGTTGATAGGGTATCGGAAAGATCGGGTAAGATCAAAAAAATCAAGCCCAAAATCGATGAAGAAATCATAATTAACAGGAAATATTTTGTGAAAAAAAAGATTTTCAGTTTATAAAAACTACTAATTTTTCAAATATTTTTTACGCATATTTTGGAATACACTTATCTGTAATTTGATTAAAAAAAGAAGTTAGTCCTCAAGAACCTTAGATTTGTAAATCCAAAAAAAACTTAGGTTCTTGTGGCTCAAATCACTTCTGTTTGAATGAAACCCATCATAATTAAGAGCTTTGAAGATTTTGAAAAGTACAACGGAAAAGAATTAGGTACTTCCGATTATTTTAAAATCACCCAAGATCAAATTAATCTTTTTGCTGATGCCACCCATGACCACCAATGGATTCATACCGATCCAGAGCGGGCCAAATCTGAAGGTGCTTTTGGAAATACCATTGCCCATGGCTATCTCACACTGAGTATTGTTCCTTTTTTATGGGAGCAGATTGTGAGTGTAGAAAACCTCAAAATGATGATCAATTATGGGATTGAGTCTTTTCGATTTGCGCAAGCGGTGACGGTAGAAAGCGAGGTCAGGCTGGTAGCCAAACTTAAAAATGTGGCGAATCTCCGCGGAACGGTCAAAGCTGAAGTGGAAGTGAAGCTAGAGATCAAAGATCAGCGAAAGCCGGCATTTACCGGAGTATTGATTTTTCTTTACCATTTCTTACCTGCCGAATCAGGAAGCTAATAAATCATTAATGACTGTAGCTGCACAGGAACATCCAAATGCCGCCGGCAAAAAGGACATGGTGCCGTAGGCAGATTTTTTGAAATTTGATCCATCGGTCATCATCAAGCTTTCTTTAATGACTGGTTCGGTGGAGAATACCGCTTTAAAACCCGTATAGATTTTTCGGCTCTTCAATCTTTTGCGGAGCATTCTCGCCAACTTGCATTCGTAGGTTTCAGAAATATCTACCACTTGGATTTTGGTGGGATCCACTTTGCCTCCGGCGCCCATAGAACTGACCAAAGGAAAGCCCCTTTTGTAAGCTCCTTCAATCAGGTGTAGTTTGGGCGAGAAGCTATCAATGCAATCTACTACGTAGTCGAATACATTTTCTTCCAAAAGCTTCGACATTACCCCTGGGTCCAAAAACTCCTCAATAGTGGTGAGTCTCAGCGATGGGTTGATCGCCAAAAGGCGCTCCTCCATCCACTCAGCCTTGGATTGCCCTACATTTTTTTGGGTGGCGGGAAGTTGTCGATTGACATTGCTGATGTCTACGGTATCTCCATCAATGATGGTCATTTGACCCACTCCGGATCGGCAGATGAATTCTGCAGCAAATGAACCCACACCCCCGAGTCCGACGACCAACACGTGTTTTTGGGAAAGTTTTTCCAATCCGGCCCTTCCGGTAATGAGTTCGGTTCGGCTCAGCCAGGCAAATTCACTCATGGCAATTTTCTACTTGATATTCGGTTCCAGTTTTCCTTGGTAAGCTGCGCAAGCTGCTCACAAGGAAGCTGCAAAATTAAGGAAGCGGATTTATAAATTTCAGCGATGGCTAGATTAGAATCATCGGTTTCCAAAAAAATTCGTTTCCCAGGACAGCGGGTCAACCATTTTGCAGCATTGGACTCAGGGAGGAGTAGCTGTTTTCCAAAGGAAAAAGAAACCGGAAAGTCGAGTAATTCTTCCGCTAGATGAGGTTTCAGGTTCCATCCATGCCAAATGATCTGAGGAGGGTTTTTCGTCTTTTTTAAATAGGCTAATAGTAAATCATGCCCTCTGACACAGTGAAGAATGAGGGGTATGTTCAGTTTTTGAGCGAGTTGGCATTGGGATTCAAAAGCAGGCTGCTGTAGCTCTAAATCAGCGCCTTTGATTCGGTCAAACCCTGCCTCCCCAATCGCTAGACAATTGGGGTTTTCGGATAATTTTTTCAACTTTTCCCATTTTTCCCGCCAGTTATCACTCAAGGCCCAGGGATGCAATCCAATCGAAAAATACTCAATAGACGCCTCATCTCCTTCAAATCCTTCCCGATTGAGGATAACCGTGGATGCGGAAAGCTGATGGGTGTGAAAATCGATAGCGCTCATTTGTGAATCAATACTTTATCAAATAAATTAGGTGAAAACTCTCAAAACTATGAAATCTAATTTCTTTTGGTCTTTACTTTTTTTCGCCTGGTTCGTTGCCTGCCAAAATGAGAAGTCCAGCGATCTTTCCAAAGCTAAAAATTTACAATTGGAGATTGTGGATTCTATTCGGGTAGATTACATTGGAAATTTATCCTTTATGGATGTAAAGCCGAGTCTTCAGCGGGCATTGTTTTTTGATATCCAAAAGCGGGCATTTTTGGTGACTGATTTTCAAGGGAATAAGTTGGGAGAATTTGTAAAAGAGCAGGATTCTCCCGATGGCTTTGGTTCTTTTCCCATGGGAGCCGGACGGCTTATGGAAAGAGATCGGGTTCAGGTAGTGTCCATGTTTGGGGTGTTTGAGTATGATTTTGAAGGAAATCTCCTTCAAAGTGCCAAAACTCCTGATGATGAGATTAAGAGTTTTTCTGGGCGAATTGACGCACAGAGGGAAATTTATCCGGTAAACGATAAGCTGCTGATGACCGGATTAATCGCAAGAGGAGAATACAACAAAACGCAGCCGGAATTTTACGATGAGTTCGAACAGCTCGTTTGGATTGATCCAAGAACGGGAAGCATGGAGCAATTTCTTTCGTTAGATTCAGCGAGCCTTTTCCAAAATGGGCAATCCCATGAGCCAGGCATGCTATCGGCCACCTTTGAAGTGATCGATGATCAATTGGTTGTGATTAATGGCGGAGAGCCGGTATTAAGAATGTATGAACTTGCAGCTCCTTACCAAATCATCAAGCGAGTTCCGCTTAATCTGACCGATTTTCAGGTGAATGAAGGGGAAGATCCCCTAAAGGCGGATCCTAGAGCGATTTCTTTTGACCCGAGTTACGGAATCATTTCAAAGCTGGTACGGGTGGGTGATTTTTTGGTGATCAGTTATACGACGGGGTATGATGAGTTGGATCGAGCCGAATATCAGGCTGTCAATTCACAACAGGCTTACAGGGATTTTAATGAGCGAATTGCCGGGAAATACAAAAACCGAATTCAGATCATGAATCTAGACGGGGAGAAGATGGCGGATTTTGAGTTTCCTGAAAAATTAGGAAATACGATGGTGAGCAGGGATGGGGCCTTATGGTTCAATGCCTTGCCGAATTCTGAAGTGGAAGAAGATTTTTTCCAACTGTATCGTGTGGAAATCAAAGAAAGCCAGGAGTAAGCCTGGCTTTCCATTTATTTTCTTTCGTAGTTGAATGTGCCTCCTCCTTGCTTAAAGGTCATTTTCCCTGTTAAAGGATCAAAGATGAAAACTGCTCCCACGCTTGTAAATTCAAACTGATGTTTAGCAGTTGCTTCCAGCTTGGTGTCTGGTTGGCCACTGGGTTTGGCGATTAATGTATTGCCTTCTTTGATAAAGGTAAAAGAGATCGGAATCTGCTTGGATACGTATTCCCCAAGGTACTGGTCTAGATCTTCGCTACTTAACTCATAGGTTTGGAAAGAAGGAAGGGTAACTTCCCTGCCAAAGTGACCATTGAGTGTTGCCAGAAGAAGGTCATTGTTATTCCAGTTGAGCCCATTGGAAAGGGTAACAATAGCGACCTTTTCTTCAGGAAAATAACCGAGCATGGAACGGAATCCGTCAATTCCACCGGTATGGCCAAAAGATTTTTTCTCATAGTAGGGAAAGCTAAACATCCCACGTCCAAAGCCTTCTTGGATTTCCATCATTTGGGAGAGACTTTGGTCAGAAATCAATTTCCCGCCAAAAATTCCCTCTGCAAAAAGCATGAGATCCTCTGCAGTGGATTGAATCGCACCTGCTCCCATAGGAATCGTCGGGTGAGTTTCCTTTTCCACTACCCAGCCTCCATTGTAAGTATAGGACTTGGCTTCTTTTTGCTCCGGGTTGATCGCATTAAATATCCCCGTATTTTTCAATTTTAGGGGTTTCACGATTCCTTTTTCCAAAATCTCAGCAAAAGATTTTTGATAAATGTCCTCCAAAATATAGGACAAAAGGACATAGTTGGAATTGCTGTATTCCGCTTTGGAGCCCGGTTCAAAATCACTACCGCCCTTTTCAATCAATTGAAGCATTTCATCCCTGGTTTTGGATTCGGTGTGATAGGTGAGGTAATCTTCATTGCTGGTAAAGCTGTGAATTCCACTGCGGTGTTTGAGGAGATGATCCAAGGTGATTTGAGCTGCGTTGGGGATGCTTGGGAAAAAATCAGAAAGTGGTGTTTCCAAACTTAATTTCTTGTCTTCAATGGCTTGAAAGATTAATACCGAAGTAAACATTTTGGAAATGGAGCCGATCCGATAGCGGGTTTCAATTACATTTTTAAGGTCGTTTTCGGTATCTGCAAACCCTATGGCCTTGGCAAATTTGATTTGACCGCTTTCGGCCAAAAGAACTGTACCCATAAATTTTTCGTGCTTTTCCAAAGAGTCCAATAATTGGCTGGTTTTAGAAAAGTCGGGTTGCTGCGCAAAGGTCATTTGGCAAATGACCAGCAGCAGTGAAAAGGCGAGAACTGTGCTTAGTTTTTTCATAGTTGTTTTGGATAAAAAATTCCCCTTTACTAAGATAAGTAAAGGGGAATCAAGTGAAAATTAATCGAGTCGATTTCGTTCTTCAGTACTGCCGGAGTTGGATTTTACGCGGAAGCTTTCGCCCTGAGCAAATCTCCATCTCAGCGTAAATCGTACGCCTTGATTGCTTCGGTATTGCCGGAAATTGGTGTCAATATTGGCAAAATTCACATCTGCTTTAATCACTTGGGTACGGAAGATATCGGTACCGTTTACAGAAATAGAAAGTTTGTCTTTCATTACGGATTTGGTCACCCCGGCTTCAACCCATCCAAAACCTTCGATGCTGCCCTGTCCCCAAATCTGAGGACCGAGGTACATTCCGACCAGCTCCAGTTTGAATCCAGCCGGCAAATTAAGGTTGTGCTGAGTTCTCATCATGAAGGAAGTCTGTGCGTTATCTAACAGGTCGTCTCCGATCTGGGATTTGAATCGGTTGTGGTTTACCTGGACCATGTTTGAGGTTCCCCACCACTTAGTAATGTCAACGGGTACGATAGCTCTGAAATTGATGTTTTTGGTCTTGTCAAAATTATCGGTGAAAGTGGTCGTGGTTCTGGCTTCCTGATCTTGCATAAATACCTGCATGAAGGCATCCACCGTTTCGCTGTAGCCGATGTTAAACTGATAAGCCCCTTTGACCACGTGATTCATTTCAAAGTTATTGGAATATTGAGGTTTCAATCCTGGATTTCCCTGTTCGGAAGTCAAGGCATCGATGTAGTAAATAAATGGATTGAGCAACCGGTAATTAGGTCGGGTAATCCTCCGATTGGCATTGTATACGATCTGGTAGTTTTCACTGACTTTGTGCTGAATGAAGGCGCTGGGGAAAAGATTGAAATACTCCTGTGTATTCACTTCTTCCAAAGTCACCGAATTGCCACGGATATCTGAATATTCTCCTCTTAAGCCAGCTTGGAAGGATACTTTATCGGAAAATTTCCCTTTGTAAGTCGCGTAGGCCGCCAAGACATTTTCATTGTAAATGAAGCGGTTGCTGTTGGGGTCGGGATTAAATGGACCATCTTGTTCTGCTCGCTGCAAGTCCAAGTCATTATCTGATTTTACCCAAGAACCTTTCAGCCCCGTTTCTACTGTACTTCCATTTTTCAAAGGCTTCACAAAGTCCACTTTTGCGGTGAAGATGTTGTAATACATCTCATTTAGATTCAAGATTCGGTTTTCAAATCCGGCATTTTGGTTTTGCCCTGTCCAAAAGGAATTGGTCAAAAGTGATTCGCTGGAAGCGTTCATCCTCGTGAAATCCACATCTGAGCTGATTTTGGTGCCCAAGGTGTCCAATTTTCCATCGTAGTGCAGATTGGCAAAAAAGCGCTCTCGGTCACCGCTTGCCTCGTTTAAGCTTTCCATGAAATCCAAGTCTGCTTCACCTGGGTTGGTGATTTGGGTTAGAGAACTTGAATTATTGGAGTCATCCGAGGTAGAAGCTTGGACGTTTAAGCCCAAATTGTGCTTTTCGTTGAGTTCATAGTTGGTTGAGCCGCTGAAGAATAGTGTTCTGGGGCGCTGTGTGATTCGTGACTCCTGATTGAAATTAGAAATTCCGTTTTCCAGAGTGAAATTCCGGTTGATGTCTAAATCATTGAAGTGGGCATATTCGTTGTAATTTAAATTGGCGTTTGAGGTCCATTTTCCTTTCTTGACGTTGATTGCCACTCCGGTATTTGGGGACCAAAGACCATTGTATTGTCCTCCGAGTTGTACATTTCCAAATACACCGTCCACGGTATTTTTCTTTAACTGAATATTGATGACTCCAGCCGCACCTTCGGCATCAAATCGGGCAGAGGGATTGTTGATTACCTCGATGCTTTTGATGTTATCCGCGGGCATGGAACGGAGAAATGCCGCCAAATCAGTCGCTGACATGTAAGTGGGGCGATCATTGATCATGACCACTACGCCGCTTCTTCCATTGAGGTTGATCGTACCTTCCTGATCGATAAATACACCGGGAGATCTTCCAATCACATCAAGTGCATTGGAACCTTCGGCCATGACGGTACCTTCAACATTGATGACGGTTTTGTCAGGCTCGATGGTGATTTCCGGGCGGGTGGATTGCACGGTCACCTCTTCCAATCCGGTCATTTCATCCTCGATTTTAATTGCTCCAAAATCTTTTTCCATTCCAGGGTTCAAGTCAAAAGCTTCCGAACTGAATGATTTGAATCCGATGGAGGACACCACCAATTGAACTTTTGCGGATTTGGCCGACTCGATGAGGAAATCCCCCTTCTCATCAGAAACAGCTCCATCGATTAGTCCATTTCCTTCGGCATCGATGAGCGCTACGTTGGCATAGGGAACAGGCTCCCCGTTTTGGTCGGTGACTGTTCCGGTGATTTTACTGACTTCCTTTGCGGCGAGACTGCTCAAACCCAAAAAGAAAACCAATAAGGTCAAAAATAGATAGTTGGTCGTTTTCATAAATTAATCGCTACTGAGTGTGTGATGACTCTCTTTATGAAAACAAGGTGCCAATCCCCAAAAAGTGCCGTTAAGGCTCTCAATTGATGTTTTTTGGGAAAAATGTAAAAAATGACTGTATCAAAACCGTACAGTATTTTATTCGGTTTTCGGACAAAAATTTTTAGCTAGGCAATAAAAAAAGTCCGAAACCTAGGGAATCGGACCTTGGAATCGGATCAGCTTCTTTTAGGCAGGCAAGGCTGCCAACCCATTGCCATCCGGTTTGTTTTTGACCTGACAGGTATCGTTAAGAATAAGGGTTTCTGCATTGGCTGTGGAAAACTCTGGCCATGCCGGTAGGTTGGGCACATTGGGATTTCCGGTTCGCATAAAGGCCAAAAGTGAGGCGCTCATTTTATCGGCGAGGGCTCTGGGTCGGGCTCCTCCACCGGTATGGGTGTACATGCGGTCGGTATTTTTGAACCAAAAACAAATATCAATGCAATGAAATGCCTTCATCCTGCCATCGTAAAGGTTGGGCTCCCATCCAAACCAGGCTAAATACACCGGAGCGGATTGCTTGGATTTGGCAGTGGAGGTGTTGATTGCTCCCTGGCGATTGGATAAAATCATCGCCCATAGATCAGCCGGCGAAGCATTGGGGAAATCTTTTTGGTACCCAGAATAGATTTCCTCTGATTTTTCTCCAAATCGTTCTTTCAATTGTGTAATGACGCCAGACCGGTCAATTTTTTCCAATTCGGCAGTGGTTCGTGTTGGGTTCCATTCGTGGAAAGTGGTACAGACCATCAAAGGCATCTCAGCCGCATGAGTCGAAGTTTCGCTGAAAAACTCCCCTTTTGGGATATGAATTCCATCAGCGATCGGCCCAAACCCACCTCGGAATCCCGGCTGAGGAAATTCCTTTCGCATTCGATCCAGAGCTTTATTGGCAATATCCAGGTATTCCCTCCAGGAGATTTCCTGAAGTTTATCCAGGCTTTCGGGATTCAGCTTGGCTTCTTCCATGACATACCTGCCCAAGGTTTGAGCATATTCCTTATCATTGGCAGTGAGCATACTACCACTCAGAGCTACACCTTTATGGACGATCCCTTTGGATGCCGGCATGGCCATCGCACAGGTGACTTTTGCTCCTCCGCCAGATTGACCCATGATGGTGACATTACCCGGATCTCCTCCAAAATGGGCGATATTGTCCCGAACCCATTCGAGTGCAGCGATGATATCGAGCATCCCCACATTTCCGGAATCTCGGTATTTTTCTCCCCCCACTCCTGAAAGATCGGTAAAGCCTATGGGGCCTAGGCGGTGATTGATGGAGACAAAGACCACGTCTCCCTGCTGGGCAAAATTTTCGCCATGATAACCGTCTTGTTCGATCGCGTTTCCATTGGTGAAGCCACCTCCGTGTAGCCAGACCAGGACCGGTCTCCGCTTACTGTCCAGGCTGGGTGTCCAGACATTGAGTTTGAGGCAGTCTTCGCTGACATCGTCATAGTTCCAGTGGTCAGCAAAGGAATAATGCACGC
The DNA here is from genome assembly GCF_024305035.1 of Algoriphagus sp. GTDB lineage: Bacteria > Bacteroidota > Bacteroidia > Cytophagales > Cyclobacteriaceae > Algoriphagus. The sequence goes on along the minus strand of NZ_JAMWZB010000021.1, from coordinate 19,369 downwards.
TGGCATAGCGGTTATCCATGATTTGCGGGGCGGTATTTCCCCACCAGATGGTGGGTTTGACTTCCGTCCATGGTGCTGGCTTTTGGGGAGGCATAAATCGGTTTTTTCCAGCGGTATCTGCCCCGTATGGAATACCCAAATAGGTGTAGGTGCTGTTGAGAATGTAGCCGCGGACTTTACCATGGGTGGTTTCGGCAATGGCGATGTGATCTCCGATTTGGAGGAATTGATCCTCTGAATTTGGAGGACTTTGCGCAGCAAAAGCTTGGGAAGAAAAAGGAACGGAGGCAGCTAGGGTGCCAACCCCGACCTTTTTGAAGAAGTCTCTTCTGTTTGATTTCATGGGACTGGGTTTAAAGGGTTATTGTTTCAGTGTGACAAAATAGAAAAAGAAATTGATAATCAGGGTAGAATAAAAAAAAATTAGTGCCTGAGCATCACGTTCTATTTCCGAATGGAATGTTCAAAAAACAAATTCATCCTTTATTCAGTAAAGAAAAAGTATTCCTGTAGGCATAGCTCATGGTGCACATTGAGGGAAAAATGCACAAAAGAATGTGCAAAAAATAGATTTTATCAATCTTGATTCTTTTTTCTAGGTTGTTTTTCAAAGAAAAAAGCCGACTCTCATCCGAGCCGGCTTTTCAGCTTTTAGATTTCCCACTTTCCTTATTGTCCTACCAGAAAAATGGCATTGCTCAATACCAATTTTCCGGATTCCCAGAAACCTCTAAAAATCGGATTATCCACAAAGTATACGATCTCTCCTCGACCTTTTCGCTCGCTTCCGATGGCTAAAGATTCGCCCATACTGGACTTGATCTTATAGCCAATGTAGCCCGTACGATAGGAGTCATTCGAGCTGATTTTTCCAGCATTGACTCCATTATCCATAAAGGAGAAAATGCTGGAGTTGTTCTTTAGGGTATAATATTTTCCTCCCGTACCATAGCCTAAGGGATGGGTTTCATCCATGTCTACTTGATAAATTGCTCCGGCTGCCCCTCCGGAAATGGCGAGTCGTTCACCCTCCAAATACGGCTCCAATCGCTCCGCTTTGGCCAAGGAATCGGCAGCTTTCTGGGCTGCTTTTTTCTCCTCCTCAGTATCAAATGTTTTGAGTGCAAATCCTTCCTTATTGGCAAATAAGTTAACCGCCCCGTCGATGGCGATGACTTTTCCACCTGCCGAAGTCCATTCCATCAATTTATCCTGAGCAGCCTTGTTCAATCCACCACCCCACATCGATGGAAGAATGATCACATCGTATTTGCTTAGGTCATAGCGAGCCATATTCTCCAGTTCCAGCGTGGAGAGTGGATAATCTAATTCCTTTTCGAAGAAATGCCATACCTCGCCAAAATTGAGTGAGGACGTGCCTTGACCCCCGACCAAAGCCACGTTTGGGGCTTGTATGATTCGGATATTGGGTGAGCCAAAATCTTTGCCTTCTTCCATATATCCGGTCATGGTAGTTTCGAGGTGGATCCCAAATCGATTGGCTGTTTCGGTCACTTTTTTGTCAAAATCCCTTACATATTCATTGCCTCCTTTGGTGATCAGCAGGGTCCCTGCCGGAAAGCTTTTTCCTTCGGTTTGGAAAGCATATTCTGGGTATTTGACGCGGATTCCTGCTTTCAGCAAAGCTGCTAAAAATGCGGCATCACGAGTCCCTTCCCAGCGGGCCATATAGGCCACAGGGGTTTTCCCGGGAGTGTTCTCAGAAAAAGCGGGTTTTTCAAATTCCGCCTCAGGATCCAATCTGCTTTCTAATGCATAGGCTTTTAAATTATAGGCATAAGGTAAGGCCCATGAAGTGATATCGTACGTAATACTGTCATTGAGCTGAGGGTTGGGCTCGAAAAAAACTTGGGTCAATACCGACTTTGGCTGATAAGCCGAAATCACAATGTCCTCTTCTGAGGTGCTGAAGGAAGCATTTTTTCCGCTTTGGTAGTCAAAGCCTCTCAATCCTGACTTGCTAGCTGCTTTTCCGTAGCGGATTCCGTTTTTGTCCAAGAGCTCCAGTAATTTGGCGGTTTGGGCAGGATTGCTTTCCCCTTTGATCACAAAGCTTTTGTATTTACTCTTAGGGTTGCTGGAGTTTTCAGAGAAGTAGTTCGAAAATTCAGTGAGTAATCGCTCTGCATTAGCACTCGTCATTTCAGCTGCAGAAAGGGCAGCAGTATAGTGTCCTTCGATCCGATAGCTCAGGGTCACCGTGTCGCCTACTGCATTGAATCCACCTCGGCCAGCTTGTCCTCCGCCACCCTGCTCGATGGTCATCCCGATGGCTCCATTGTACATGGGATAAGTGTCGCCATAAGAGGGGTAAAGAAGGTCAAATCGCTCTTTGGTAAAATAGAAGCGGCCCATTTCATCGAAGTATTTTGCGGTATTTTTCCCAAAAATATCCTGGAATTCATGCTGCCATTCGGTGAGTTGCTCATGAAGCGGCTCGGCAGCTGGCGCCATGTAAAAAGGATTGTTGATTCCCTGTTCGTGAAAGTCTAGGTGTAGCTGGGGCATCCACTGCTGATATATTTTAAGTCGCTGCTGAGACTCTACTTGTACCTGCCAGGCCCAGTCGCGGTTAAGATCAAAAAGGTAATGGTTTGCTCGACCTCCTGGCCAAGGCTCATTGTGCTCCATGGACTGCAGATCCGGCTGAAGGGTGGTATTCATTTTCTGGTTGTACCACATGGCATAGCGATCTCGCCCATCAGGGTTGATGGCCGGATCGATGATGATGATTTGGTTTTTCAGCCATTCTTGAGTTTTGGTATTGCTCGGATCTGCTAAGGAGTGAAAAGCAGAAATCGCCGCTTCCATTCCCACAGATTCATTTCCGTGTACATTAAAAGACATCCAGTTGATCGGGATGGAGGTGCTGGGCGTGCCTTCAAGCAGACCCGCTCGGCGCAGGTTATCCTCTCGGATTTGCTCCAGATTGGCCATGTTTTCCGGACTGGAGAAAATGGCCAAGATCAGCGGGCGCTTTTCGTTGGTTTCGCCGTATTGGACGAGCTGTACATTGGGAAGAGCTTCGGCGACATGCTCAAAATAATCCACCATTCGGTGATGCGGGGTGAATCGGTCGCCAGGCTTATAGCCGAGAAACTGCTCGGGGGTCTGGATTTGAGCTTGCGCAAAGCTGAGCAACATGCTCAACATTAAGCTTAAGAGTAGGGGTTTTTTCATGCGTTTATCAGTTCTTTTTATGCGGGTCGATTTCGAAGTCGATGATTTCCTTCGAAGCCGAATTTAAGGGGAAAAGACGTGTTGAGGAAATCGCTGATGGAAAAGACTAAAAATAAAGAAAGTGGGATTCCCTTAGTACTAAACCTATCGATTTGAGTTTATTTTCTCTGGCAGTATACATGATTGGGTTTTCTTGTAGGAGAAATGCTGAGGGCGATGACACCAACAGCGGCAAAATAGGATCCTATGAAAATCTATTTACCATGAAAAACGTAAATTATACTTTCGATTTTCATGGTAAAATTGTAGTATTCTTGATTAAATATTTCTACTTTTACCATGAAATACGTAAATTATATATTTGATTTTCATGGTAAAAGACCGTCATATTACCCCCCTTTTGGAGGAATATCTTTCGATATTTCCTGCTGTAGGCATATTGGGTCCACGACAGGTGGGAAAGACGACCTTGGTCAAAAACCTAAAACTCGAAAGGGAAAGCCTTTACCTAGACTTAGAAAAAGCCTCTGATCGCGCCAAATTGGTCGATCCCGAGCTTTTCTTGAAAGCACATGCCGACAAAACCGTCATTCTCGATGAGATCCAATTGATGCCTAAGCTTTTTGCAGAGCTTCGAAGTTTGATTGATGAGCAGCGGGAGCCGGGACGATTTATCTTGTTGGGTTCGGCCTCGCCGGACTTGATCCGAGAAAGCGCGGATTCCTTGGCCGGTCGAATTGGGTACCTAGAACTGACACCATTTTACCTTGGAGAGATTGGAAATGACGAATTTGAAAAGCTCTGGATTCGGGGCGGATTTCCTTTGTCGTTTTTAGCCAAAAGCGAACGAGAGTCTCAGCTTTGGAGGCAAAACTTCATTAAGACCTATCTCGAGCGGGACTTGGCACAAATCGGGTTAAGCACCGATCCCCGATTGGTGGAGCGCTTTTGGATGATGCTGGCTAATGCACAGGGAGGCATTTGGAATGCAGAGGGTTTTGCCAAAGCACTTGGCATCACCCGCCCGACAGTCAACCGATACCTGGAGTTTCTCGAAGGTTCCTTTATGGTGCGGGTCTTGGCGCCTTTTCATCACAATATCAAAAAGCGTCTGGTCAAATCGCCAAAGGTTTTCATTCGCGATACGGGCTTGTTACATTCCCTGACGGGAGTGGATAGTATGGATTCCCTGATCAATCAACTGTTGGTTGGGCCGAGTTGGGAGGGATTTGTGATTGAGCAGCTCATCTCCACGCTGAAGGAAGAATATGAGTACTACTTCTACCGAACCCATCAGGGGGCAGAATGTGACCTGCTTTTGGTGAAAAATGGGGTGGTCAAAATGGCTATCGAAATCAAGAATACCCTTTCGCCCAAGCTCAGCAAAGGCATGCAGATCAGCATGGAGGACACAGGTGCTGAAAGCGGTGTAATTATTTGTCGGATTTCGGATAGCTTTCCTCTTTCTGAAAAAGTGATGGCGATGGGGTTGAGGGAGTTTTTGAAGGTTTAATTCAAAAACAGTTTAAGTCTTAGAGAAAAATTTTAAACCCCTGTCTTTAAATTGATATGATAAAAACCTAAGTAGACTTTATTTATAGTGGAATCCATAATAGAAGAGGAGGAATGCGTAGTGTGAGAAATACTCTTCAATATACACATCTCCTAATCTTTCTCGAAGATTTGAGACTTCCTTATTTTCCTTATAATTACCAATCGGAGCAGGGATTTTATTTTTCCTAAAGTTTTCAACAATTAGTCCATAATTTTTAAATGAATAAATTAAACGAAATTCTACTTGTTCTTTAAAGTAGTCATATAAAACAAACTCAGTAAATCTCTCTTCTATTTTTTCTGAATCATCAAGTTTCAGGTCACCCTTTTTAAATATTTTGGTAATTTCTTCATTGAATATTTTTAAATCAGACGAGAACAACGAATTTGAAATGTCAATCAATAAGAGGTAGGTTTTTTTATCAATTTTTTTTCGAGCAAAAGCTATTGATAGATTCGATAAAATGTTGCATTTATATTCATCATTCATTTGTGAAATTAAGTAGATCAGCTTTTCAGATAAATTTGGTCCATTTTCTGAGCTTAACATGTAAGAAAATTCTACTCGCTCATGCTCCTTTAGATTTTCAAATTTATTAAAAAAGCGGGCTAGCATTTTGAGTTCTCTGTATTCTTTAAAGCTCAAAAAAGAATGTTTAATAGGTTTTAGAATTAAGGAATAAATAGGTATTTGAAAAATTACAGAAGAAATTAAATCGACAGAATTTCCAACTAGATCCTCTTCTATTTTAATTATTTCAGAAGTTGCATTTGAAAGGTTTTTATTGGTTATCGATAGACTTAGAATATCTTCCACTTGGTTTTTTCTATTTCAAAAAACTTTGAATAATGACTTTGATTTCTTTAAATATACAGAATCTTCTGAAAATTTGTCTCTTTACTGCGTTCAGAGCGGGTAATGAGTTTAGAACTCACATCCTTCAGTTTGGGAAGCTGTTTCTCTAATCTAATTGATCTAAGGATAAAAAAAGCACAAAATCTTTTCGACTTTGTGCCTAAGGGTGTGGGATCTAAGGGATTCGAACCCATGACCTCTGCTCTGTCAAAGCAGCGCTCTAAACCAACTGAGCTAAGATCCCAAATAACTTGTGCTCACTCCCATCACTGTCTCGGATGAGCTAAAATCCCATTGATGGTTGCGAAGATAGTCATCCGATTTAGGCTTCACAATAGTAGATAATCATTCTGACCATATTTTTTTGGTTTAAGCATTATTGAGTTCCATTTCCTTTTTTCTATGGAAAAAGGATATGCCTACCCGGTCCATAGGCTTGGTCAATTCTGGCTCTTGAATCTGATGATAATTGACTAGGTCAAAAGGATGAGGCATGTTGGTCTCTTCATTAAGGAAATAACTTTTGTGACTGACTTTTTCAAAGATTAGACTTTCTCCATTCAAGGCCTAATCCACATCACTTCCAGTACGGAAATTTCCCTTAGCTCTGCTTCCAAATAGAATGACCTCTTCAACTAGGTCTTGATTTTCGATGATTTCTAATAGGGAAGCCATATCCGATTCCAAAAGTCCAAATTTATTCTTCATGTCCTTTTCTTTGGAAGGTAAGGCGCAGTGCGTTTACTAAAGGGAAATATTTTTCTTGTAGATGTTTTTCCATTTCTGTAGCCTTTTGCTCATCATCGATATGAGCTGTGAGGTTTCTATCTTGTAGCAAATCCATCCAATCATGGCCATTTTCCAAAAGATTGATTTCAAAAGCCTTTTTTAGAGCTGCTCTTGGTGATCGAATATCCACAAAGCCTTGCACTTCTAGGTAATCTTTGACCCGGTTCCATGCCAATTCAAAACTCATTTCAAAAAAATGGTTGATTCCAGCTTTCTGAACCCTATCTGGCTCTGGAATTTGAAGGGCGTTTTCTAAATGCCCCATTACTTTGCTAAAGTTTGAAAAGCGTTGTTTTCAACGAACATCTTCATTTTTCATGCTTCAATCCCTGAATTTCTATTCACAAAATACAGCCTTAATTCTGTTTTTCCTTTTTTGACCATTTGAACTAGGTGGTGAATCTTCAAGGTTGAAGGAGTTTTTTAGTTTTTTGATATTTCTTTTGCTATCGATTTTAATTGAGGAATAAGCTTCGAAAGATAATCTTTGAAGAAAGCCAAATCTTTCTCTTCGGGAATCAATCGTTTTTCAGAATTTGCTTTAAATTGATCGTTAAGACTGGTTTTTGATCCTAGGTCCCTTTTAATTCGATTGAATAAATCAGGACTCACTAAAGCATGGGAGCTCCAATAGGCTGGATCAAAAGCAACCATGGTTTCTAATCCCACAAAACCGAATCCTTTTTCCAGTGATTCTAAATCTTGTTTGGACTGGACAAAGTGAAAATCTTCGAAAAGAATTTTCTCCACGATCGTGGCTTCACTTCCTTTTCGATAAGGTCTTGGATTTCCGATATTGATGGGGCCGAAGAGTTTAGCTGTTAATTCTACCTCGCTTACAAAGACTTTGTTATTCGAATTTTTAAAAATGACGGAAAGACTTCCGCCCATTTGCCGTTCTCGCCCATTTCGGTTTTTCGGAAAGGCAATGTAATTGTACTTGGAGAAATTGAGGATAATACGCTCGATGCTTTCTGCTGACTCACCCAAAACGATTTTTCCCTCTCCAAGGAGAAACAGGTCAGAATTTGCTTTGATGCGCTCCTCATCTTTTGATTTAAATAGGATGATTTCCTTTCCATTTTCTAAGTCGTACTGGAAATCGTAGAACTTAAGATTTGAAGAAGATAAAGGCCAAGAATATTCAAAAGCGTGTAGTATTTCACTTGCATAAAACGGTTTGATAAAATACTGATCCGCTCGTTCAGTGCTGGGTGAGGTATTCCTTGCAGGAATCGTGTCTCCATTCGTCCAGTCCCAATGATGGCTTCTCCTCAGTTCCAGGGGCACTAGAAATTGGTAAGCACTGCCACCTGCCCATCCTGCTTGGACAAATTCATAGGGCTTCCATTTTTGACTCTTGGAATGGAGAGAAATACCACTTGCTTCGAAAAAATCCACATACTTTTCCTGCTGTTGGACGGCATAATACCCCCTGAAATTAGATAGGAATGCGTCCTTGTCAAAAGCAGGCTCAAAGCTTTTGCTGAGGTGCATTAGCTGATCGATAGGGTTTTGAAAGGATCGGATTTCGATTCCTTCCAGTGCGATTTCGGCCTTTTCCAGTAAAATTACTTTTTTTGAATTTGGCTCGACGTTGAATTCCTTGTTTTGGTAAAAGTAACTTCGGATAAAAAATGTAATCCCTTCCTCCAAGATGATATTTCCAATGCTATCGGTGATTCCATAAACGGTCCCATCCTCAGAAAATATTGGTAAAAACGGAATGGGGCTTCTTGTTTCATTCTTTTCTAGTATGGAATACTGATGCTTCTTTTGTTCAGCTTCTTGACCGTGCAACGATTTTGGACCAAAAAATAAAGCTGCAAAAGTTGCATAAGCTGACATAAGTAGGATTGCCTTTCTCATTCTAATAACTTTAATCGATAAACGACAATTTTTTCTTCCCGTTCAACCTGTCTGTTGTAGGATCCGTAGAGGTAGGGTTCCTTGTATCCAAAATAGTTAAACCCTTTGGGTACAGCTTGATCAAGCAGCAAGGTGTCATTTCTATAAAGCTGAATTCCATCTGCCAGTGGACTGTTTTTAGTATAACCACGTACCAGAAGGTTTTGCTTCTCCATAAAATCTAAAGTTGTATAAAAGTTGACTTTTGGGCGAAGGTCTTCTCGGCCTTGATCAAACTCACTCACATCCAAAGCGCTCAGATCAGGGTACTCGGTCATCATGTCTTTGCCAGCATGTCCAAATGCATGCTGAATCAGGCCTTCAGCAGAAAACTTGTACAGTAGACTGTCTGCCTCAAAACCTTGAACGTAAAAATTGTTTTTAACTGGAGTGATTGCTGTACCCATTACGTAGGGGATAAAACTATGGCCTGAATATATTGGAGGGTATCCTCCAGAAATTTGTATTTTACCATTGCTCAGATCTAGTATCCCCAGGTTTTTGGCTTCCTCAAAGTAATTTTTATTCAAGATGTAATTAAACTCGGGATGAGTCGAGGATAGCTGAATCATCACTTTCCCTTCTCCAAACCAGGTCGGTTTCTGAAATTCATAATGGAGTTCGTAAATGCCCGCGTATTCCGGCTTTGGATTCTTCAATAGTTCATCATGGGTCGTATTTTCATGGTAAAAGTCCAAAGTGCCTGTTTGGGAAATAGTCCAATTCTTATCAACGACATAATAGTCATAACTCCCACCCAAAAGAAATAGCCCCTGATCTCCGGAAGCCATAGCGACAAGCCCCCCATTCAATTGGTTTGGGCCCTGACCGATTCCTAATTGCGTTTCTTTTAAGCTTAGATCATCATTAAAAACATAAATTATTCCGGTTCTTTGATCTGCGAGAATAATTTGATCATTAAAAATCTTCCAAGTTCCACTTCCAGAAAAAATGACCTCTTTGTTCTCAAGAGAATCAATATCAAGGGAAATATTGCTGATATCAGCTCCTCGATGATAATCGATCTCTTCTCGGTCAAACTTCACTTTTTCGGCGGAAGTACAGGAAAAGAAAAATGTGGAAATAAATGCCCAGATGGGAAACTGCTTGAAAAGTGTTAGGCTTTTAAAGTAATGAAAACCATGGTATTTCATGGAAATAGAATCAAAAATTAATTAAACTAATATTTGATTATTACGGAAATAAAAAGATCCAGTTTGTAAAAATCTAAAATTTTTTCTTTTGTTTCTCAGGTAATTATCTTGCTATTGCCTCGAAGCAATTTTACCAAGCCCATGTGTGATGTTTTTAGTTTTGCTCGAATTCATAGCTATAATCAAGCCTGAGCTTACATGAATCCCTCCCTTAAATACTTCGCCGTATAATTTCCTTCTTCTTTCGCCAAATCTTCAGGCGTACCCGCAAAAGTGAGGTGTCCTCCTTTGTTTCCTCCCTCGGGACCCAAGTCAATCACCCAATCAGCGGATCGGATCACTTCGGTATTGTGCTCAATAATGATCACCGAGTGACCCTGATCGATTAGGGCATTGATGCTATGCAAGAGCTTACGAATGTCGTGGAAATGAAGTCCAGTCGTGGGTTCATCAAAAATAAAGAGTACCTGATCCCCAGATTTAGTGCCACCTTTACCCAAAAAGGAAGCCAATTTTACCCGCTGAGCTTCTCCACCGGATAGCGTATTCGAACTTTGACCCATGCCGATATAGCCCAAACCGACCTCTTGTAAAGGTTGGAGTCGATTGATGATTTGCGTTTTTCCCTTGAAGAACTCCATGGCCTCGTCTATAGTCATGTCAAGTACCTCGGAGATATCTTTATCCTTGTATTTGACATCGAGAATTTCATTCTTAAATCGCTTCCCTTTGCAGGACTCACAGGTCAGGTGGATATCGGCCATAAATTGCATCTCCACCGTAGTGGTACCTTCTCCGGCGCAGGCTTCACATCGACCTCCATCGACATTGAAAGAGAAAAAAGCAGGCTTGTATCCGCGTTGTTTGGATACCTGCTGATCTGCGAAGAGCGTTCGGATCGCATCGTAGGCTTTGACGTAGGTGACTGGATTGGAGCGGGAAGATTTACCGATTGGATTTTGATCGACAAACTCTACCTGAGTGATCCGCTTATAATCGCCCTCAATCTTATCGTATTTTCCAGATTCATCGATGACAGTTCCCAGCATTTTCCCCAAGGCTGGATACAATACTTTTTTGATCAGAGTAGATTTCCCCGAACCGGAGACCCCCGTGACTACGGTTAGCGTATTGAGAGGAAACTTTACGGTCAAATTCTTTAGGTTATTTTCACGTGCTCCTTTGACAAGGATGGAGTCCTTCCACTTTCGGTTCCCATTTTTTTTGAAAATCTGTTCCTCACCACGCAGGTATCGGGCCGTATGGGTTTGAGCCGAAGCAAGGAGCTCTTCGATCGAACCCTGAAAGAGCAACTCCCCGCCATGCACTCCAGCATCTGGTCCGATATCGATAATCTGATCGGCAGCTTTCATGACTTTGTCTTCATGCTCCACCACGATGACGGTATTTCCCATATCGCGTAGAGACTTGAGTACTCCCACCAAGCGATCGGTATCCCTTGGATGCAAACCAATACTGGGTTCATCCAAAATATACATAGAACCGACCAGGGCCGAACCCAAAGAAGTGGCCAGTTTGATCCGCTGATATTCGCCTCCCGAAAGGGTAGAAGTCAGCCGATTTAAAGTCAAATAACCCAAACCTACCTGATCCATAAATTCCAGGCGGCTGACAATTTCTTTCAGTAATCGATTGGCAACTTTGGCTTCATGCGGAGCGAGTTCCAATTCATTGAAAAATACCAAGGCTTCATCAATCGGCATCAGCACCAGGTCTGTGATCGATTTATCTTTGATTTTGACATAGCTGGCGTCCTTGCGTAGTCGGGTTCCCCGGCACTCGGGACAGGTGGTCCTACCTCTAAACCGGGAGAGCATCACCCGGTATTGGATTTTGTGGGTTTTGGTTTCCAAATCTTTAAAAAATGCATCCAAGCCTTTGAAATACTTATTTCCCGTCCAGATAAGTTCCTGCTCTTTTTCACTCAAATCCTCAAATGCCCGGTGAATGGGAAAATCAAATTCAATCCCTTTTTTCAATAGGGGTTCGAGCCAAGTTCTCGAAGATTCTCCCCGCCAAGGGGCAATGGCCCCTTCATAGACGGAAAGTGATTTGTCAGGAATGACCAGGTCAGGATCGATTCCAAGGACATTTCCAAAACCTTCGCATCTTCGGCAGGCTCCGTAGGGATTGTTGAAGGAGAAAAAGTTGACCGATGGCAGTTCGAAGGTCATTCCGTCAAGTTCGAATCGGTCCGAGAATTCCCGTGTTTCCTTTTCAGGAATTGTAATTTTGCAATCTCCATGCCCTTCGAAAAGGGCCGTTTGTACCGAATCGGCGATACGGAATTGATTGTCTTCATCCTCTTTTCGGACAGAAGCCCGATCGATCAGGATCTCATAGCTTCCTTTTTGAATTTTCTTTTCCTGAAGTAAATCTTCTACAAAATAAGCTTCTCCGTCAATCAAAATTCGGGTATACCCTTTTTGCAAAAGCAATTCCAATTCCTGCTCAATTTTTCTGCCTCGTGCTACTTGAAGGGGACAGGAAATCATGACTTTGTCTCCTTCTTCGAAGCTGAGAATATAATCCACAATATCCGTGACCGTATGATGTTTGACCTCTTTGCCTGAGATCGGAGAATAGGTTTTTCCCACCCGGGCAAAAAGCAATTTGAGGTAATCGTAGATTTCGGTGGTGGTGCCGACGGTGGAACGGGGGTTTTTGGTACTGACTTTTTGCTGAATCGCGATGGCCGGAGCGACACCCCGGATGTATTCAACTTCTGGCTTTTCCATCCGGCCGAGAAACTGTCGGGCATAGGAACTCAAACTTTCCACATACATGCGTTGACCTTCGGCAAAAAGAGTGTCAAAAGCCAAGGAGGATTTACCCGAACCTGAGAGTCCGGTGATGACCACAAATTTATTTCGGGGAATGGCAACGCTCAGGCTTTTCAGATTATTGACCCGGGCGTTTTTGATGATGATGTAATCTTTTGGATCGAGTGAATCAAGGTCGGTCTTCTCAGTCAAGGTGCTTAAAGTCATAGCTTGCAAAGTTAATCAGTCAACATCGGAAAAGGAGAAATGGTTGTGGTTTTTGTATCGCTAAGCTATCAGCTTCTGGTCTAGTGGGTACCTGCTACTCCAACTAAGTATGGATAATAGTAGTGAAGACCATAGCGACGGTATTTTATTCCATTCGAGAAAAATTGAAAAAAGGATAAGAAAATCTGCCAGCGGTATAAAAATAAAGAATAGTCTTTGGGGTATAAGGTTTTGAGTTTAGGAAAATCTAATTTTTCGAAGACTTGAGAATGCCTATCAAAGGTTACCATCGCATCACAGGAAGATGAAATTACTAAATCTGCAAATTTGTTGTCGGCTGGATCTTTCGGGAGTATACCCCATCTAAAAAATGGCTCAGTAAAAATCACATGAGTAGCTGTGCAAAGGATGTCAGAAACGGGATTCGCAGTGGAGTAGGGGAGTAAATTTGACTCAGGGTTTCCGTCTATTTCGATAAAATTGGTTTCTTTTTTTCTTTCCTTCTGCTCATCTATTCCCCAATAGATCATAATCTTTAGCAGTGATTTTCTTTTCTGACCCCACCTCCTGAATCTCGGATTTAAGTTTTTCTGAATAGTGTTTAGTCAAAAGATCTCGAATTTCTTACGATTCCTCTTGAGTCATTTGGCGATGAAACATCCGCAAAAGACTTTTTTGTACCTCATGTAGACCAGGAGTATCTTTTTCTTTTATTGAATATTTTAGGTCATTTTTCAGTTAAGGATAAACCAATTATTCCAAAATCCTTTTAAGATCACAGAACATGGGGCTATCTTACTTTTTACAAAAGGATTACAATGGCTTAATCCCTTGAGTTTCTTAGTGACTAAGAAAGAAAATCCCATGATCACAAATTACACCAAAAACGCTTTGTGCCTTTGGTGTCCTTTGTGGTTAAACAAACTATTCCTTACTTCGCAGCATGGATTTTCAGTTTTTGATTGATGGATTGGCCGAGGGGCTTCAGGCTATGACTTGGTTGGAAGCGATTGCGGTATTTTTTGGGATCGCTTCGGTATTTTATTCCATGCGAGAGCACATCTGGGTTTATCCCACAGGGATAGTCTCTACCCTGATTTACGTGTGGATTTGTTTGGAATACAAGCTTTACGCGGATATGGGGATCAATGCATATTATTTTAGTATGTCGATCTATGGTTGGTATGTCTGGACTCATCCAAAAGCCAATCAAACCCTTCTCCCAGTTACTTGGCTTAAACCGAAAGGATGGTTTATTGCTGTGGTGATATTCATTGCCTCTTATGGATTATTGTCATTTGTTTTAAAAAATTTCACTGATTCCGACGTGCCTTATTGGGATTCGTTTACGACTTCCTCGGCATTTGTGGGGATGTGGCTAATGGCCAAAAAGAAGGTCGAAAACTGGATCATGTGGATCATCACAGACTTGGTTTCGGTACCCCTTTACTTTTACAAAGGATTGATTTTAACTTCTTTTCAGTTTTTGTTTTTTACAGTTTTGGCAATTTTAGGTTTAATTGCTTGGGTTAAATCCGCAAGAAATTATGCACAAGCCTAAGCGTATTCTTATTCTGGGCCCGGAATCTACCGGCAAAAGCACCTTGGCTTCGGATTTGGCAGTGCATTTTGATGAACCTTGGGTTCCGGAGTTTGCGCGGGAATATTTGGAAATTCTAGGCAGACCCTATGAATATGATGATCTTTTGAAAATTGCCAAAGGACAGATGGCCTTAGAAGATGAAAAGGCTAATGTCGCCAAGAAATACCTGTTTTGCGACACAGATCTTCGAGTGATTCAGGTTTGGTCGGCGCACAAGTTTGGGAAAGTTCATGATTGGGTAATCAAGGAACTCGATCAGCGGGTTTATGACCTGATTTTATTGACAGATATTGATTTGCCTTGGGAGCCAGATCCTTTAAGAGAGCATCCCGACCCAGAGATGCGACAGTATTTTTTTGATCAATACCAAGAAATCGCTGAATCTAGCGGATTTCCATATTTAACCGTCTCTGGAGATCAAAGGCAACGACTCCAAAGCGCCATAAATGTGCTGAAAAAACTCACTAAGTAGTGTCGAAATAGTTTGCTATTTTTTACTCAATGCTTCCTTGGCGGCTTCCACCAATGCATCGTGTTCAGGGTGATAGTTGTTGTTGAGGAGAATAATGGTTTTATTTTCCTCGATAAAGCGCACAATTATCGTTTGATATCCTGGGTTATCCCCGGTATGACTCACTAGTTTGCCATAGGGACTATTTGGATCCAAATCCCAGCCAAATCCATAAGTGCTTTTTGCTCCATCCGTTAATTGGAAAGGAGAAAATGCCTCCTCCAAGGTCTCTTTGCTGACCAGTTTTTCACTGTAAAGCGCCTGATCCCACAGTAATAAATCTTGTGCGGTGCTGCTCACTCGTCCGGGACCTTTTCGATTGCCCAGCCAAAGGGTATAATCTGACGATCGAAATCGGTTGGCATTGACATAATTTCCCTGTTCGTCTTGGAGGTGGCCAGCGGCAAAATTGGAGACTTGAGCTTTTTCTTCCAAGCTTCGGATTGCAGTATGATTCATGCCAACTGGGTCAAAAATCCATTCTTTCGAAAGCTCCACAAAGTCTTTTCCTGTCACTTCTTCCACAATACTGGCCAAAATCACATAACCGGTATTGCTGTATTCGTAGTTGTAACCGGGTTCGAAGCGCTTCGCAGGGGCATAGCGACGGAGGTATTCCAAAATTTCTGGATTGCCAGCGGCTTTACTTTTGTCCCAATGCTCATCCATGATGGCTTGATAATCTGGGAGTCCCGAGGTATGGGTGAGCAGATGCCGAATGCTGATATTTGGATAGGGAACTCGGATGTATTTTTCGATGGGATCGTCAAAATCGAGCAAACCCTTTTCTTTACACATCATCACCATCATCGCGGTAAACTGCTTGGAGACAGAAGCCATTTCAAAAAGATCGGTGGTTTCAAGCGGTATTTTTTCCTCAAAACTTCGTAAACCCACGGCTTTTTCAAAGATAATTTCTCCCTTGTCTGCTACAAGCATGACGCCTGAGTAGCCTTTTGATTCAGCTTCCCCTAAAGCAGATTCTAGTTGGGATACTTGCGCTTGTAGTCCAAAAGAGCCAATAAAAATAAGAAGAACTGATGCCAGTGATTTCATAGTTAAGGGGGATTTGCCAAGACCTCACACAATTTAGTCAACCTATTCTCCTTTACAAAAATTGGAAAGTTATCCTTTGGGAGATTTTAACTCATTTCTAGAAAATTACTCCAAAAAAGTCGGTCTCTTGGTGGTTCGCTAAAAGCGGGGGGAAGTGAATAGCTGTCAAATCTACTTTGCTAGTCAGCTGGAAAGGCTGATTAAAAGAGTTAGTTTAAACTGGACTTTCACGCTGCTTTTAGACTGGTCAATGACCTTTACTGGTGAAAAAATGAAAAACTAGATTTCTAAAAAAAAGTCCCTAGAACGCTCTGGGGACTTTTAATTATCATATTGAAACTAAATTTTATTGATCAGCCATTTTAAAATTAAAATCGCTCAGTAGAATCAGATATTCTTTTCGGACTGGATTATATTTTACTTCGTATTTGGAAGGATAAAAGCCATTTATCTGGAAGTGGGAGGGAAGAGGGATCTCATCGACATTGCTTGGTTTGCTTTTGATATAGTCCAGAGTGATCATGGGCTCCATGAAGATGACTTTTTCTTTGAAAGTTCCGTAGATGAATGTCCTTGTAAAGGTTTCACCTCCCAGTTCTGGGCTAGTAGGATCTGCCCAATGGACTCCCATATTGGGGACACGACCCGGAAGCTGAATGTAGGGTGTTGGGATGTATTTTGCCTGTGGGATTTCAGGATCCATGCCTTCCAAAGGAGTAATTGTCAATCTTTCTTCATTGTCAATCATATAGAAATGGAAATCAAAATGTGGCAAATCGTAGATCCCCTCAGGCTCATGACCTTCCGGTACCCAATCGATGGCCATGAATTTATAGGGTGTGATCTCCGCTTGCTTGGGAAATTGTAAAACAGTCTCAAATGAAGGGGGATGGCCTTCTCTATGGTGGGAGCCTCCATTTTCAGAAGGTAAATTTTCCAAGGCTTTTTCATTTAATGCGACCCCCATCGCAGTGGGTCTTCCACCCCTGTTGATCGTAATAAAGGTTTGAGCTTTGCCATTGCCCATGGCTACAGCAGGTCCATAATAGGTGGTCTCCTCATTATTTTTGTTTTTGACAATGGAGGGGTTATCCTCTCGAATAAGTTCGCATGAACTTGCGACCAAAAGGATAATCAATGACTTTAGCGTCATTTTAATTAGTGTAGTCTTCATGGTAGAAATACTAGTTGAGTTTAAATTTTTTTAACGACCACATGATGGGAAACTTCAATGGTGGGTTGCATGAGGGGAAAATAATTTTAAAAAATAGCGTGATCAGCCAGCCTTACCGGGGAATTATCCCCCCTTGTGGGTCAGCAGGACCCTTTAAAGGGTGGGGTCAAATTGGCTTTGAATCTTTTTGATCTCATCAAAAAATAATTATCCCGACAGCCATACTTAATGCAACCCATTGTCTCTTTTTTCCATCAATTGGGAAAATCAACTCCCAATACATATGAAAAATCAAATTCTTTCTTTTACAAGTGCGGCATTGTTGGTGGTGAACCTTTTTGGTTGCCAATCCAATGAATCCAAAAAGCTGAACACAGCGCAAGCGGAACCAGACACTCAAGTTGACTTGGATGCAAAGGTTGCCTTAGGCAAGCACTTAGTGGTGATTGCCGGATGTCATGATTGTCATACGCCTCGAAAAATGGGGCCGATGGGTCCCGAAATGGACATGTCCCGAGCGCTTTCTGGACATCCAGCCCAGGTCCCTATTCCAGAAATAGATCGAAATGAACTGGAATCAAAAGGTATAGCAGCCACCCAAAGCTTAACGGCATGGATGGGTCCTTGGGGGGTGTCTTTTTCCTCCAACCTCACTTCAGATGAGACCGGTATAGGCAATTGGACAGAGGAGCAATTTTTTATTGCCCTTCGTGATGGCAAGTCTAAGGGGATCCCTACAAATCGGCAGATTCTCCCTCCCATGCCTTATGAAATGATTGGTCAAATGACAGATGAAGAAATCAGTGCTGTCTTTGCCTATCTGAAAAGTACCACCCCGATTGATAATGTGGTTCCTCAGCCTATTCCGCCTTTGAATGCAATGAAACCGTGAATTTGAAAATTAAACCAACTATGAAAACTTCACTTTCAATAATTCTCTTCCTTTTGGGGCTGATTGGAAATTTAAATGCCCAGCAACTTCAGCAGCCGCTGGTTGATTTCCCCCTTTCCAATAAGGGTTATGCCTTGCTCAAGTCCGGAGATGTGGTCGAGGGTAAAATCATCAACTATGTCAGTACTCGCGGAATCACTAGAGTAAGCCTAGAGGATCAAACCGGAAATACGTTTAAAATCAACGCAGAGGATATCTATGAATTTGCGATCGCTATGAATGGAGCGGTTAGATTTCAATTTGCTATGGAGCGCGGCTCTTCGGTCAAAAAACTGTTGTCAAGAGATCAGCCCACGGCCAAACCTAAAGATTTTATTATTTACCGAAATACCAGTATAAATGGTGAAAAGGAATTCTTGCTTCAGCTCCTTAACCCTGATTTTGATGAGGTTTTTGAGGTGTTTTTTGATCCGTTGGCTAGGAAGACTACCGCTTTGCAGAGCCAACACATCACATGGACGGGAGACAAGCACCGGGTCTATTTTATTTCAAAGAATGGTTCTCCATTAATAAAAGTGAAAAAAGGGAATTACAAGAAAATCTTCGCCACTCTATTTGGAGATTGCTCATCCTTGCTCACAGACGTTAAAAAGCCTAAGCTGGCGGATTTGGGGAACCATATTTTATGGTATCAAAACAAGTGCTCCTTTGATTGATGTAGCCATGAAGAAGTCTAATAAATGGATGATTTTCACGCGCATTTACCTTGGAGCTTCCATCCTGTCGCTCCTTTTGGTCAGTATGATGGCTCTTTTTAACCCACAAGCAGTCATGGATATGGTAAGTGTAGAGCTAGATAATACGGATGCACTCAGTTCGATACGAGGGGTGTATGGAGGGGTAGGAATCACGATATGTATGAGTATCCTCTACCTCATGGTCAAAAACCCCGAGAAAGGGTTAGCCTTTCTGAGTATTTTTTGGGGTTCTTATGCCTTTTCTCGCCTGATTACGATGATTTCTGATGGCCCTTTAGGAAATTTTGGAAGTAAGTGGTTGCTTATTGAATCGATCATGGCACTTGCTGGATTAGGACTTTGGCTGGCTTTTAATTCCTACAAGGGAAAACAGAAATTATTACTTAGATCCACATTTTAAAGGGATAAGAGGTCCCCAAAAACAAGTATTCAATCCTTAACAAAATGAAAAATTTAACCTTGATAAGTAGTTGCTGCCTTTTATTTCTGATGCAGCCTATAGTTGCTCAGAATATAGAAAATGAGCAAAAAGCTGAGGTTCTGAAGAATCTAATCTCAGAACTGAAGAATTCTTACATTGATGAGTCCAAGGCAGTTGAGATGGCAGATCACCTAAATGAAAATATCTGGAACGGAAACTATGACAGTATTCAAAGTGCAACTGAATTTGCTTTTATCCTTACTCAGAATATCCGATCGATAAGCAATGATTTGCATTTAGAGGTGCTCTACTCAGATTCACCTGTACAAGCCGAATCCAATGAAGGAAACGATGAAGCTTGGTTGATAGACCTGCTTGAGAATAACGGATACGGAGTCAAGAAGAAAAAAATACTGGATGGAAACATCAGGGAAATCGCTTTTGAAGTTTTTTAAAATCGGGCAATTTTTGATAATTTTAG
>NZ_JAMWZB010000020.1:817-100684 GCF_024305035.1 Algoriphagus sp. | reverse complement strand
AGAATTGCGAGATTCCATATGACCGCTAAAAAACAATTATAAACAGATGAAAAATGAGATTGATGAGGCGGAATTGAGGCAATCCACTATTCCAGAGGATTTCAAATGGCTTTTTGATTTGGTCAATTTACCAAGTGAACTAAATGAAAAGAGGAAAATCGTGTGATTTTTAAACAAGAAATAGCAGAGATGAAGCGATATTTTTTGGATACGAATACTTTATTGGATTTTTTGGGCAATCGCCAACCTTTTGGATAATATGCGCTAGAAATTCTCAAAAAGTCCCGTTTAAAGGAATGAGAACTGTGGACTACAGACAATTCAATTCTTACTAGTAATTGTGTCATCTCCAAAGAAATCGGTGAAACCGGAAGGAGAACAAAAATCAGTTGATTAATTAATTTAATGGAGATTCAACCGACTAAAAAAACACATGTTTAAAAAGCCTTGACCTCAGATTTTAGGACTAGGAAGAAGGAGTGCAGTATTTCTCCGCATCCAGTATTCCTAAAATTCAGGGAATCATCACAAGAAATAAACAGGACTTTAGGTTAAGAAAAATCCCTGTTTTGGAGCCTTGGGAGGAGGTTTGAATTAAAACTGATCAAATCGAATGTTTCCATCACCGATAATCCCATCAATCCAATACCTCCAGAAAAGCCTTGAATTCCCCAAAATCTTTCCCCATCTGGATCACCTTTTTTTCTCTTTCCAGAAAGGCAGCCAGTCGCTCAGGTAAAACCAATTTTTCACCCAAAGCTTCCTCAACCACATCTCGAAATTTACCGGGATGGGCCGTCTCCAGAAAGATGCCTAGGAAGCCGGGATTTTCTTGCATAAAATCTTTCAGCCCCAAATATCCAACCGCTCCATGAGGATCGAGCGTGTACCCTTTTGATTTGACTTGTTGAATCGCTTTTACCGTTTGCTGATCAGTGTAGAAGTATCCTTTGACGTTTCTCCTAAACAACTTTTCATCCCCTGCATAGAGTGCTTTAAGCCTGGTGAAATTACTCGGATTACCCACGTCCATTGAGTTGGAAATGGTCGAAATAGAGGGCTGGGCTTGAAATTGAGCGCCTTTTAAATACTCCGGTACCACCTTGTTGATATTGGTAGCTGCCAGAAAATGATCGATCGGTAAACCCATTCGCTCAGCTAAAATTCCAGCACCTAAGTTTCCAAAATTCCCACTAGGAACAGAAAAAACCACTTTTTTTCCATTTTTCGGTAAGCGGGAAAAGGCATAAAAATAATACAAACACTGTGGAATCCACCGGGCAATGTTGATTGAATTGGCAGAAGTAAGTAGGAGTTTATGATTTAATTTTTCATCCAAAAAAGCCTGTTTGACTAAGGTCTGGCAGTCGTCAAAAACTCCGTCTATTTCCAAGGCAGTAATGTTTTTTCCCAAGGTGGTAAACTGCATTTCTTGCAATTTACTGACTTTTCCTTTTGGAAAAAGAACGATTACTTCCACTCCTTCAACACCCAAAAAGCCATTGGCCACGGCACTTCCGGTATCCCCAGAAGTAGCTACTAAAACCCGGAGAACTTTTGATTTTTCCTTAACCAACATGCTCATCAATTTAGAGCAGAATCGCGCTCCAAAGTCCTTGAAGGCTAGGGTGGGACCATGGAAAAGTTCAAGGGAAAATATATCTTCCTCTACTTTCACAATCGGCGCGTCAAAAGTCAGGGTGTGATCTACCAATTCTTGGATTTGATTTTTACTCAGGTCCTCTGCAAACAAGGTTTCGATCACTGTGTAGCCGATTTCTCTAAACGTCATGTCCGGTAATTTGTCGATTATTTCCTTTGACAATACAGGAATCCGCTCTGGCATGTAAAGTCCATGATCTGGAGCCAGTCCTTTCATGACCGCTTCAGAGAGAGAGGCAGATTGATTGGGGTTGTTGGTGCTGTAATACTTCATGTGCTAGAGAATATGAGCTCCTTGGGTATTAATTGCGGACTGATAAGTATCCACCCCCAGTCCTATGGATTCAAAAACTGTTTTAGCAGAAGCAATGATTCCGGGAATGGGTTCTTCTCCTTTACAAAGGACAAAAAGGGTAGGGCCTGAGCCAGAAATCCCCATTCCTAAAGCTCCTGCAGCCTTGATGGCTTCGCGGACCTCATAAAAACCAGGGATCAAAACAGCGCGATACGGCTCGGCAATTACATCCCGAAGCGATCTGGAAATCAGCTCAAAATCTCCTTGAAAAAGTCCGGTTACCAAGCCTGCGACATTGCCCGATTGAATGGTGGCGTGTTTGAGTGGAATTTGATCACGTAAAACTGAACGTGAATCGGCCGTATTCAATTCATAGTGGGGATGCAACAAGATACAATGTAATTCTTCCGGCACAGGTAGTTTAATCACATCCAATGGGTGATAATCTCTGATCAAAACAAAACCTCCTAGGAGACTTGGACCTACATTGTCGGCATGACCTGCTCCACAGGCTACTTTTTCTGCTGCTATCGCAAAGGGGAGTAATTCATTTTTATGAAAGTGATTACCTAGGAGTTGGTTGGCAGCGACTAAAGCAGCGACTGCACTTGCCGCACTCGAGCCCATTCCGGAGCCAAGAGGAAGCCCCTTTTTTAATCGAATATCAATTCCTGGATTGATTCCCAGTTCGTCAAGCATAGCCTGAATAGCCACCGCGCAAGTATTTTTGGTACTTTCGTAAGGCAATTTTCCTCCATCACCGAGAATTGAAATCACTTCCAGTCCTGGTTTTTCACGCTCGGATAGCGTCACGATGTCTCCCATTCCGTCCAAGGCAAATCCCAGAATGTCAAATCCGCAGGAGACATTGGCTACTGTCGCCGGTGCAAAAGCTGTAATCGATTTCATTATTCACGGGTGTAATTACCAATTCGGATCACATCCGCAAAAACTCCAGCAGCAGTCACATCTGCTCCAGCACCCGGCCCACGGATGATCATCGGACGGTCAAGGTATCGCTCGGTTGTAAGTAAAATCATATTGTCACTACCGCTTAGGCTACTAAAAGGGTGTGCGTTGGGTAAAGAATTGAGCCCAACTTTAGCCTTCCCATTTTCCAACGTGGCCATAAAGCGAAGTTTTTCACCTTTTTGGTCGGCTTCGTTGAGCAGGTTGGCAAAATCTTCGTCGTGAGCTTTTAACTTTTCAAAAAACTCTTCCACAGAAGCAGCGTCTTGACAATCTTCAGGCACCATACTTTGGATGGTGATGTCCTCAAACTCCAATGTCTGCTCTGCTTCACGGCCTAAAATCAAAATTTTTCTTGCCACATCCATTCCGCTCAAATCGTCGCGTGGATCGGGTTCTGTGAAGCCTTTTTCCTTGGCAGACCGAACTACTTCAGAAAAAGGATCTCCTTTTTCAAGTTCGGAGAAAATAAAGTTCATCGAGCCACTCAACACCGCCTCAATTCGGATCACTTTGTCACCGGAAAGCATCAAGTCTTGCAAAGTATTAATGACGGGCAATCCGGCAGCCACGTTAGTCTCGTATAGAAATTTGACGCCTCGTTTTTTGGCAAGCTTTTTTAGAGATTTATATTGCTCCATGGAGCCGGAATTTGCTTTTTTATTAGGAGTGACGATGGCCACTTTTGCTCCCAGAACTCGGCTGTAAGCATCGGCGACCTCCTGGCTGGCGGTACAATCCACGAAGACCGAATTGGAGAAGTTCATTTCTTCCATAGTCTTGATGAATTTTTCTAAATCCATTTTATCGTCAGATTCGCTGAGTTGATGAGGAGTTTTCAAGTCAAATCCGTCCTCGTGGAAGGCCATAAATCGACTATTGGCCATGCCGTGAATCTGAATGTCCAGTTCACTCTCACTTCGCAACTTTTGCTGCTGGATTGCAATCATTTTAATCAGGGCTTGACCGATCAAACCGGTGCCAACTAAAAAGACATGGAGTACTTTATTTTCTGAAAGGAAAAAAGCTTCATGCAGTGCATTCAGCGCTTTTTGAAGATCGGCCTGTGGGATCACTGCAGAAATATTAAGTTCTGAGCTTCCTTGAGCTATGGCAGCGACGTTGATATTATTTCTGCCCAATGCACGGAACATGCGTCCAGAGGCACCGGGATTTTGTTTCATGTTTTCCCCAACCACAGCGATGGTGGCCAATCCATGAAGCAAAACCACTTCATCCATTTCTCCTGATTTGATTTCGTAGAAGAACTCTTTTTCAACAGCTTCTTTGGCAAGGTAGGCTTCATTCGTTTTGATTGCCAGGCAAATGCTATGCTCTGAGGAGGCCTGGGAGATTAAGACGATGTTTACTTTGGCCTCCGCCAATGCTTTGAAAACCCGGCTTCCAGCACTACCATCTAACAAAGAAGCTCCTTGAACCGTCACAATGGAAATATTGCTCATCGAACTGATGCCTTTGATCAAGGCACCATTGGTCACTTCTCCGTTGATTAATGTTCCGGGATTCTCCGGTTCAAAAGTGTTTTTAATGTAAATCGGAATCGTTTTCTTCATGGCCGGCTGCATCGTGGCCGGGAAGATGACTTTGGCTCCAAAATGAGACAGCTCCATCGCCTCATTGTAGCTTAATTGTGGGATAGTAAAGGCAGTATAAACCAATTTGGGGTCCGAAGTCAGTACGCCGGATACATCTGTCCAGATTTCCAAATCATCAGCACCCAAAGCGCCAGCAAAGATCGCTGCGGTATAGTCAGAGCCTGATCTGCCGAGTGTGGTGGTTTCTCCCTTAGCGGTAGAAGCGATAAACCCGGTGATTACTTTAATCCCATCATGCTTTGAAAAATACGCTTTGATCAAGGCGTTGGTCACTTCAAAATCTACTCGTGCCTGTCCAAATCGGTCATTGGTCCGAATTACTTCTCGAGTGTCCAAAAATTGAGTTTTGATTCCTTTGGCAGTCAATGCTTCAGCGAGAATGAATGCAGAAAGGCGCTCTCCAAAACTAACAACATAATCCAGGGTCCTGGCAGAATTTTCTTTGATTAGGAATATCCCATGAAAAAGATCCTCCAATTCATTGAATCTAACTTTGACAAAAGTCATCACCGTGGATTGATTGTGCACGGCGATCAGTTGTCTGACCATATCGAGGTGTTTTTCTTCGAGACTTTGGAGAAGGTCCCGGTAGGCCTGATCCCCTTCACGGGCAAGCCTTGCTATGGTCAATAAACTCTCCGTAACACCACCGAAGGCAGAAAAAACAATGGCTATTTCCTGTTTTTTTAGCTTGTTTTCAATAATAGAAAATACCTTTCGAATGGTATCAGGATTGGCTACGGAGGAACCTCCAAACTTGATGATTTTCATGAGAATAAGAGAAATTTTTTGGAAAATTGAAAAGGCCAAAAAGCCTATGGGCGGGTACTTAAGATTTAATGACGGGAACCCCCGTAATCATCGTGGTCCCAATCATTATAGGCATAAAAGTAGCGTTGGCTAAACCAGCGGTGAAGCTATAGGAAGGAAAGAAAAAGTGATTTGACTCAAGTACCATGACCTTGTATTTGATTGTACAATTCTAAAGAGATATTTCCTTTTTCCCAAGTTTAAGGCGTTGATTTTTTAAACTTTATATCAAATCAATGTGTTTAATGAAAAATCCTTAATCAGGATGGCATGTATTTTCAATTTTTTATTTTGAATAATTTGGTTTTAAAGAATTTAATTTCTTAAATATTCGCTAAATTGACAGTAAACAAATAGAAACGACATGAAGAGCTTGAAAATTATTTTGTTTGGGTTTTTGATTTTTACCTATGGGAGCTGTGATGGTACCAAAAGCCTGAGTCCAATAGGATTGCTTACTGGAAACACTTGGGCACTTTCCTCTATTTTGGGTCAGGGACTGAATTTGACTGAATTTTCAGGCGGAGTTCCCACCCTTGATTTTCTGGATGAAGGAAGATTGGCAGGCTATAGTGGATGCAATAATTTTTCAGGGAGTTTTAGACTGGAGGGAACCAGCCTGGAGCTGGATCCAGGTGCCATAACCAAAAAAGCCTGCCCTGGAAATGGAGAGCAGGAATTTTTGGAGGCTTTGTCTCGTGTATCCAATCTTCAGATTTCAAAAGAAAAACTTATTCTCTTGGACGGAAGTACAGCCTTATTAACTTTTCTTCCTAAATAATTTCTTCAATCTTTTGGTCTTTGCCTCGAAACTGGACCTGTTGGCTTACTTTTTTACCCATTAGCAATTGGCCTAAAGGGGCATTTCTACTCAGTAAAAAAACTTGATTACCCTCAAAATTTAGTAATCCAAAACTGATGGAAATCAAAAACCATTCGGAGCCAAGCTTGACCAAACTTCCTTCCTTGATTTCTGATTGGGTGTTTTTGATGGCTTGTATTCGATAAAGCTCCTCTAGACTTTCGAGGTTTTTTTCGATTTGAAGCTCAACTTGCCTTAGATCTTGAGTGAGCATTTCTCTCCCCGTCTCAAATTTATCTCCAGCACTACTTTTATTATCTTCTAAAATTCCTTCAGAAATTGCCTTTTGCTCAGATTTAAGCTCTTCGATTTTTGTTTTCAATGCAGAAATGGCTGCTTTGAAAAGTGTTTCCTTGTCTACGCTCATACCTTAACAGCCTTCTTTTCTACGCGTATCGATGATGTAAACGATTTTCCATCCTTCGGCCATTTTGACCAGTTGGAAGGAATTGACTCCACAGTGACTAAATTGGTCATTGACATAAAATTCATAGGGTGTCCATGCTGAGGCCATATTTCCATCCACCTTGATTTGGTAATCCAGAATCCGTTCGTCGAGTTGGGTTTCCTCAGGGGTATTGGCGATTCGAGCTACAAAATCCGATACCGCATTAGTTCCGATAGTACTTCCATTTTCACCGGGAATGACCGTCTGCATGGGGGCTTTTGCATAAAATGCGGACTCCACCAATGCGGCATTTTTGGATTTCATTCCCTCAAAAAGCGACTGGATAACCGCTTTTACATTTTCTTCTTCTGTTTGAGCAAATGAGGAAAGATGAATGCTGAGCATCAAGCTCAAAAAGAAGAGGGTACTGCGGAAGAATAAATTAGGCTTCTCCATATAATTTAAAGGTCATGTTACGTAATGCAGGATTGTTCACGGCATAATGCATGGCTTCTGCGATTTCTTTGGGGCTGACCCATTTGCTGAAATCTGCATCAGGCATGGCTTCTCGATTTTCTGGAGTGTCGATGATGCTGGGAGCAAAAACATGTGAACGGATTGCCGTTTCTTTTGTTTCTGTGGCAAGAATTTCTGCCAAAGAAACAATCAACCGCTTACTTAGCGCATAGGCGATGGTTTCTGAGGCCTCTTCGAGCTGCAAAGCAGGACGTGCCCCCACAAAAAGAAAAGTGCCGCGCTGGTTTTTTTTCATGACGGGCAGGAATCCTCGGACTAAATGATAGGCACTAAAGAAGTTCAGGCTAAACATTTTTTCCAGATCCTGTTGGCCTGTTTTTTCTATATTTCCCATAGAAAACCCCCCAACGATTAAAGCCAACGCATCCAAGTCAGCATATTGGAGTTGATACTCTTTGACAAACTCTTTGACAGAATTCTCGTCTGTCACATCCACTTCGTAGCTATCGTCCGCTTCTTCGACCTGCTCATCTTTACCGGGCTGTAATAGCGCAATGACATGGTAACCTTCCCGTTTGAATTTTTCTACTACTGCCGAACCCAAGTTTCCTGCAGCGCCTGTTACAATAATATTTCTATTCATTTGATGTAAACCAATTGATTATTGCTAAAATTAGTGCTTATTTTTCTATTAAGTTATGAATCATCTAAAAACAAGCATTCGAAGTAGGGAAAACAGGCGAAGACGCAACTTTGTGGTCAAATTGGTTCTGTTGGTCATTTTGGATTACATCTATTTGGGCAACACGTTTTTAAACCCCTTAGCTGTCCGATTTCCTTTCCTGCTGGACCTAGTGAGAGCCTTAATTTTTGTCCTCTCGGCTAATTTGGTGATTTCTTTAGGCCGAATAATTACCCTTCGTTTTTACCTCCAAAAAACGGCAGATACCAAAGTTTTACCCAATTTCGTCATTGGGATCGACCGGATCTCTGCCATCCTGAATGTACTTGCCATTTTGATCGGATTGATGTTGGCTTTTGGAATCAAGCCTTTGGAATTTTTGACCTCCATAACCATTGTGGCGGCTGCCTTGGCTTTGTTGACTAAGGACTACATTACCAATATCGTCAATGGGCTTATCCTTATGTTTTCAGAGCAGCTTGAAATTGGTGATAAAATCAACATCGGGCGAAACACGGGTTTTATTAGAGACATTACGCTCATTAATCTGGTTTTGAAAAGTGAAACGGGTGAGATTATTCTGGTTCCAAATTCATTGGTGTTCACCTCTGATGTGATCAATTATTCGAAGAACAATACCCATCAGGTAGTTTTTGATGCTGAAATTCCCTATTTGAATCATCTTCAATTGAGCGAACTCGAGGAGCAACTCTCTAGTTCTTTGAAAGATTTTAAAGATTATGTCACGGTAGAGGGGGCTCAATTGAATGTACTTGAGCGAAGATCGGAAAGCTTGTTGATCCGTTATCAATTTCCCATACTTTCCGGAGAAAAAGAGGTAGAAATTAAACTTCGAAAAGCAATCAATCAAGCGTTTTTAAATTGGAAAAATGAACAGCGAAAAGACTAATTATTTTGATTTGGTCTATCAGGTAGTAAGAGAAATTCCTTCGGGAAGAGTTTGTTCCTATGGTGCAATTGCCAACTATTTGGGCTTGAAAAGTGGGGCAAGGATGGTCGGCTATGCGATGAATGCCGCACATACGCTAGAGGATGTGCCCGCACATCGCGTAGTCAATCGTCAGGGTTTGCTTACCGGCAAGCATCACTTTTCCACCCCTACTCAAATGCAGGAGCTTTTGGAGTCTGAAGGAGTTCGGGTGATCAAAGATCAGGTCCAGGACTTTGAAAATCGCTTTTGGGATCCTGAAAAGGAACTGGAAGTTTAATTTCTTTTACGAAAGATAAATAAACCCATAAACATTAAAAGCCCGTTGAGAATCAAGGCTTCAAAACCGAATTTGTAGCCCCAAAACCAATCTTCAGAATTGCTACTGATCACAAATGTGATCAATGGAGCAGCTACTGCAAGATACGGAACGACGCGGTCTTTTACCTTGAGATTGGTAAAAAGTCCAAAGGAATAAAGCCCAAGAAGTGGTCCGTAGGTATAGCCTGCGATGATAAAAACCGAATTGATGACGCTTTGATCATTGATCCAATAGAAGGCTAAAATGGCAAAAAACATCACTGCGGTAAATGCCAAGTGAACTTTTTTGCGGATTGTAACTCGTTTTTCTTGAGGATATTTTCGCTCGATTTCCAAAAAATCAATACAAAATGATGTGGTCAACGCAGTAAGGGTAGAGTCCGCGCTGGAATATGCTGCTGCGGTGATTCCCAAAACAAAGATAATCCCTGCAACTGCCGAAAAATGCTGAGTGGCCAAAAGCGGAAACAATTCGTCTGTTTTTGCAGGAATTGAAATCCCCTTAGTTTCGGCATAGAGGTAAAGCAGTACGCCCAATGCCAAGAATAAAAAGTTAACAATTACCAAAATCACGGTAAACCAGAACATGTTTTTCTGGGCATCTCCGATATTTTTGCAAGTCAGGTTTTTTTGCATCATGTCTTGGTCAAGTCCAGTCATGACAATGGTGATAAATGCGCCAGATATGAACTGCTTGAAAAAGTTGGTGCCCGCCTTCCAATCCCAGTTGAAAATCTCAGATCTTGAGTCCCTAGTGACAGCGCTGAAATACTCACTCATACCGGCAAAACTGAGCTCTTCGCCAACCAAAATGATACAAGTAACCACGGCTGCCAGCATGAAAAATGTTTGAAGCGTATCGGTCCAAACGACTGTTTTAATTCCCCCTCGATGGGTGTAGAGCCAAATCAAGCCTACGGTAATTAAAACAGAAACCCAAAAGGGAATCCCCAATGAATCAAAAAGGATCAATTGGAGTACCGAAGCAACCAAAAAGACTCGTAAGGAAGACCCAAGAGTTCGGGAAAGAATAAAGAAAAAGGCGCCAGTTTTGTAGGACCAAAAGCCAAAGCGATCCTCCAGGTAGGAGTAGATGGAGACCAGGTTTAATCGATAATAAAGCGGCAATAGAACTTTAGCGATGGTGAAGTAGCCGAGAGTATAGCCTAAAACCACTTGAAAATAAAAGAAATTGCTATTGCCTACTTCCCCGGGCACAGAGATAAAGGTGACCCCTGAAAGGGAGGCTCCAATCATACCAAAAGCAACCAAAAACCATGGGGATTGACGGTCTCCTGTAAAAAAGGTTTCTGAGGTTACTTTTCGGG
Source organism: Algoriphagus sp. (assembly GCF_024305035.1). Classification (GTDB taxonomy): domain Bacteria; phylum Bacteroidota; class Bacteroidia; order Cytophagales; family Cyclobacteriaceae; genus Algoriphagus. The sequence goes on along the minus strand of NZ_JAMWZB010000020.1, from coordinate 90,325 downwards.
AAGTGAACCATGAAATCAAAAACAGCATTAAAAAATAAATGGTTATTACGGAAAGGACGATGGTTGGATTCATAAAAGCCGGTGAAATGAATCGCTAAAATTGTCCATTATTCTTAATTTTGCAACATGATCGATATGAGAACGACATTTCCACAGGTAGAAGAAGAGGAAATATTAGTAGAGGAATGGGTAGATCTCGAATCACATGACTTAGTGGTTTTCAATGATGATTTCAATACATTTGACCATGTGGCCAATGTGCTGGTGAAGGTCTGCAAACATACTCGCGAGCAAGCCGAACAGTGCACCTTAATTATTCATTATAAAGGTAAGTGTGCGGTGAAAAAGGGGGCCTTCGAAGAGCTTAAACCCATGTGCGAGGCAATTTTAGATGCCGGAATTCAAGCAACTATTACTTAATTAATACTTTGTGAATTTTCCCTCCAAATTAATTGAAGATGCAGTTACCGAGATTTCGCGTCTACCAGGAATTGGTAAAAAAACAGCATTACGATTAGCGCTCCACCTGCTCAAGCAACACGAGGCGCACACCGAAGCCTTGTCATTGGCCCTGACCCGAATGCGTCAGGAAGTAAAGTATTGTAAAATTTGTCACAATATCGCCGATGAAGAGGAATGCAGTATCTGCAAAAGCCATCGTAGAGACGGCTCAGTCATCTGTGTAGTGGAAGATATGCGCGATGTGCTTGCGATTGAAAATACCAATCAATTCTCTGGTAAATACCATGTTCTTGGTGGAGTTATTTCCCCCATCCACGGCATTGGGCCGGAAGAGCTAAGAATTGAGTCTTTGATTTCAAGGATAGATTCTGGGGTAAATTCCGAACCCATCAAAGAAATTATTTTAGCACTCAGTGCGACAATGGAGGGAGACACCACTTCGTTTTATTTGGCTAAGCGTTTGAAAGATAAAGCGGTCAAGGTGAGTACTATTGCTCGTGGGATTCCGGTAGGAGGAGAGTTAGAGTTTACCGATGAAGTAACTTTAGGACGTAGTATTCTGACTAGGATAAATTACAGTAGTGAATAATATTTTTTGTTGGTTAAAATCCCTGTTCTATATTTGCAAAACTTTTGGGGGATTAGCTCAGCTGGCTAGAGCGCTACACTGGCAGTGTAGAGGTCATCGGTTCGACTCCGTTATCCTCCACAATAAAGCTTCACAGAGATGTGAGGCTTTTTTTTATGAAATTTGCTCGGCTGTCTAGCCGCGGTTTTTCGAATTCACTCCGCTCAAATGGGTTCGATCTTAACATTATTATTTATTTTCTAGTTCTCGAGTTTGATTTGGGAGGGGTATTGAGTAATGCTAAATCCGGTTTATTCCTAAATTTTCGGGTCTGCTTTGGGTAGAAAAATTGATTCTTTAGAAGAATTTATAAGATTTTTTTAAAAAAAGTTTAGCCTAATTGCGGGACAAAATCCAAAAAAAATATTGGGAAATGAGCTTTTCATTATTTGTAAAAAAGATCATTTAAAACAAAGAATATCAGTGATTTAAATCATGTTTTTGTATTTCTGCATTGTGTACTTTTGAAGTCCTGAAAAGCCTTAAATTGATGACAAGAAGTGGGTATATATGGCTATTATTTTGGGTATTCATTTTTCTGAATTCCGCAGGAGGGGTTTATTCCCAAAATTGCCCCCAAGAAAACATCGTTGTGGAAACAGTTGAATTAAGAAATAGTGCAGGGGAGCCCTTTGACGTAAATGATGATTACGAACTTGGAGATGAAGTAACTGGTCAAATCTGGGTAACCCTAAATGGGAATTCAAATAATGCCAGTACAGTTTATATAACTTACGATATTTTTGTAAACAACACGCTTTCCAGTGAAAATGAGGAAAGTTGTCTTTTTGAGGGTCAATATGTGACTTTATTACAACCGGAATTCGTGATTTCATTCACTTGGAACTGGGGTGATGTGATCGAGCTTCGAGATATTTTTATGTATTGGAATACGGGGAATAGTGATCCCACAGGAACAGTATGTGTGCCTCCGGATAAAAATGTAAATGCTCAATGTTATTTTAATGAGCCGGGAATTACAGCAGTAATTCCACTTGTCCCTAATTTCACTTATGAGCCGTTTCAATGCAATACGAGAATTCGATTTATCAATGAGACGATTGGGGGTGAAGAACCTTTTGATTACGATTATCTTTGGGATTTTGGACCTTTTGGGACTTCTATAGAAGAAAACCCTGTAGTTGATTTTGATGAGCCGGGGACGTATTCAGTGAGTTTGCAATCTTCAGACGGCACAGTTACTCGCACGGTGGTGAAGGAAATAGTAGTAGGGGAGAATTTTGAAATTATCGTTGATATAACCCCTACTCGAATGGACGAAAATACAGGGGCCATTGCCGTTACGGTAACAGGTGGAACAGAACCATATTCCTTCGAATGGATAGGACCAGATGGTTTTTACAGTACCGATCAAGATATTTTCAACCTTTATACTGGCTGGTATGAACTGACTGTAGTTGATGCCAATGGCTGTATTCAAATTGTAGAATATTTTCTTGATGTTGCGGCAATTCTCTCCTTAGACCTCTCATTTTTGGAAGCTTATTGGGACAAAAATTCGGATCAAATCAGCATTTCTTGGGAAACAAATAAAGAAGCTGATCCAGGTGAATTTGAAATTCAACGAAAAACTCAAGCCCAAGAAAAATTTCAAGTGATCGGTACTATTGAAGTTCCGAACCAGAAAATTGAGAAAACCAGCTATCACTTCCAAGATTCAGCTTTTGCCTTTAATCAGGATCAACTCTACTACAGAATCCGAAAAAAGACCAAAGATGCAGATTATTATAGTTCAGTGCTTTTGGTACGTCGGGAAGTCCCCAAAGCTCTGGTGAGTGATTGGACCTTATTTCCTAATCCGAGCGTTCCAGGTGAAAATTTGGAGCTGGCATTTCTCGGAAACGAAGATATCTTAGGACAAAAGATTGAGCTTCGATTGGTTGGACCCTCGGGTGAACTAGGACGGAAATCCATCCCCATGCCGGCAAATTCAAAAATCACTTTTAATTCGTACTTTGGTCCCATTCCTTCTGGATTCTATGTGCTTGAAGTCATTTGGGATAACCGGATCAATCGAATTAAAATCTTAAGAAATTAAACAATGAAATCAATTTTTCTTAAAGCCATCATCTCCCTGATGGCTATTTTTTTGCTTGGAAGCTGTGCTTGCGAGCCAAAGTCCCTGATTAAGGTAGCAATGAATGGAATGAATCTCCTCGTTGGAGATGGGTTTCTCCCTTCTCAGGAAATTGCTGACTTAGCAGGGTTTCAAAATGTTAGCATTTCGATCCAAAAAACAAATGATCAAGGAGAGATTTTTTTGAAATTAGAAAATGGCGATCCAACTCTAATGGGGGATAGGCCAGAAGTGTTAGCTAGGAAATGTGCTGAAATTTATCTGAGAGATTTTGAAAATGCAGCAGATTATCAGCAAATTACCGTACAGTTTCTTCAGTCCGATCCTCAAAACTCAGAGAATTTTGCCATGCAGGAATACAGTTTTGAGATTTCGGATTTTTTCTAACCCTAAATCCTAGCGCTATGCAAATGCCCGAAGAATTCAAAAAACCACCCCTCAGTCTGGGAGATTGGATTATTTCTGTCCTAGTCAGCAAAATCCCGTTAATCGGATTTATCATGCTAATCGTCTGGGCGGTGGACTCCAATACGGATAAAAATAAGTCCAACTGGGCCAAAGCAGAACTCATCGTGACCTTGATTTTTATCGGGATTTCTATTCTCTTTGTAGCGATTATCGGGTTTGGCTTTTTTGCCAATTTTGCCGACGAAGTAGACTGGTCCCAAATCGATTGATGCAATTCAAAGCCATTTGTACCGATATTGACGGTACCCTTCTCAATTCGGATAGAGATCTTTCACCGAGATTGAAAGCGATTGTGAAAAACATTCCCAAGTCAATTCCTCTGATTTTGGCAAGTTCCCGCATGCCTGATGCCATGCGGCATTTACAACAGGATTTGGGTCGACTACAGGAACCCTTGATTTGCTATAATGGAGGATTTGTACTGGATGGAAATGGGCAAATTTTAGATTCTACGGAAATTCCTTTTTCTATTCTTCAGTCCATTTATGCGCTTTGCAAAGGAGAGGAAATCCATTTGAGCGTTTTTCAAGGTGAGCAGTGGTACGAAGAAAAGGAGGATTATTGGTCTTTGCGTGAAGTTAAAAACACAAAAGTAAATCCGACTTGGATGGCTTTGGAGAATCTTCTCCAAGATTGGAGGAAAGCTCAATCTGGCGCACATAAAATCATGTGTATGGGTGAATCGAATTTGATCCATTGGCTATTTGGCGAATTGCACCTAAGATTCGGTGATCAGCTACACTTGTATCGTTCAAAGGATACGTATATCGAAATTGCACCCCGAAAAATCTCAAAAGCTTCAGCTTTAAAGTTGCTTTTGGAGAGAAATTATGATTTTGGATTGGATCAGGTGATTGCCTTTGGAGATAATTACAATGACATCGATTTGATTCAGTCTGTGGGCTGGGGAGTTGCTGTAGCTAATGGACGCCCTGAGTTAAAAGCGGTCTGCAAAGAATTGGCCCTTCACCACAAAGAAGATGGAGTAGCCGCAGTTTTGGAAAAATACTTTGGGTAGCCTTAATTAAAGAATTCCGCTGCCGTCCTCTACCTCCTCGATTGCTTTAGCGAGAAAATCATTAAAAGGCTTCATGACTCCAAAACCATCCAATGCGAGGTTGATAAAATTACCGGAATTCACATCTTTGTCAGCAATCGGGTGAGATACCGTAAAGCTTTTCAACCGTAGGTATTCGATGTATGGATGATCTGCTTCATAATCCCTCGGACTGGTTTTGAGTTTTTCTCCCTCAATTCCCGAGAACAGCTTTTTGAATTCGGCTGAATGTTCGATTTTCTCCAGTTCAGCCCCACTGTAATCAATTTCCTTCCTGATTTTTTTCAAATTCTCAGCCTCCGGCATCCAGATTCCACCTGCAAAAAATGAGTTTCCGGGTTGGATCTGAAGGTAATAGCCCGGCCCTGGAGATTTTTTTCCTTTGGGCGAAAAGTAAGCTCCAAAATTCGTTTTGTAGGGGTCCTTATTGGGCGAAAACCGGATGTCTCTATTTTGTCGAAATACGCAGTCCTTGGGCTTAAAAGCCGACAGCTCAGGTTCCAATTCCCTTAGCCTTTTTAGGATGACCTCCACATCCTTCAAAAATTCCTGGCGCGTCGCTTGATACCAATCGCGATTGGTATCCATCCATTCTTTGTTATTGTTTTCGGCCAGGGAGCTGAGGAATTTGAGAAAAGGACGCATAGGAAGAATTAAGGTTAATGTAAGAGTTCTGATCTGTTCCAGTTCTTAAACTTAGAAGGAGAAAATTGGTTTTGGCTCAAAGATAGTCTCTTATTTTTCTAGAACTTGAATTGGAGTGCTTTTGACGGATGCAGCGATGTTTTATAGGAGATTGGAACTTTTTAGATTCAGACGTAATTCTCGATTATTTCCTAGACCGGAAGACATTTGCAGATAGATCCCAAGAAATTTTCATGCTTGCAATGAATTCTAAGATTAAGCTTTTTATCTCTTCTTTATCTATTTCAAACGTTGATTATTTGCTGAAAAAAAAGGTTGGAAGAATAGTTAGCCTTTACATGATCGAAGATTTTTGTACTTTTTGTGGTATTCTTTCAGTAGGAGAAAAAGAAATCCTTCAAGCTTTTAAACACAATATCAAAGATTTTGAAGATTCGATACCGTACCAAGCAGCTTTAGGCAATCCAGAAATAAAAGCAATTATCTCCCGAAACGTAATGGATTATAAAAAGTCTCAAATCCCGGTTTTTTCACCGGAAATCTTCCTTTCCAGTTTCAAATAAAATCCACCAATCCCTCCAGCTTCATACCTCGACTGCCTTTAATCAATATTAAATAATCCTCCAGTTTGCTGTCTTGAAGCCAGTTTCGGAAAGAAAAAGGATCTGGAAAATAAAGGGCATTGGGAGCTTTTTCTAGAGCTGAAACCATTAATTTTCCCGTAAGACATATTTTGTCAATCCGATACTCACTGACGATTTCCCCGATTTTCCGATGCTCTTCTTCGGCATGCTCACCCAACTCAAACATATCGCCCAAAATCACCATTTTATACTTCTTTCCCTCCATTTTTCCAAAGGTTCGGATGGCAGCTTCCATACTTGAGGGATTGGCGTTGTAAGCATCGAGAATGATCAAATTGCTCCGTTTTTCGATCAATTGAGAGCGCATGTTCTCAGGTCGGTAAGCCGTAATTGCGCTCACTGCTTTTTTCAAATCCACCCCGAAATATTTTCCTATTGTTAGTGCGTTGGCGATGTTCCCAAAGTTGTATGCACCGATAAGTGAAGTCAAATGCTCGCCCTCTACCTCTTCTACAGAAAACTTTACAAAAGGATCAGCGCCCAAAAAACGCGCCTGGCAAAAATCGCCTGCTGCCGGATAAAGCACCGGATTTTCGAAGCGCTTGATCATATTGGAGAGAATGGGGTCTTGACTGTTGATGAAAACGGTTCCTTTATTTGCACGCAAATGCTGATAAAGTTCGGTTTTGGTTTTCAACACCCCCTCGGGCCCTCCCATTCCTTCAAGATGTGCCTTGCCAATATTGGTGATAAAGCCGTGTGTGGGTTCGGCGATTTCGCAGAGTTCGGCAATGTCTCCCTGCTTATTGGCTCCCATTTCGATGATGGCAATCTCAGTTTCTTTGTTTAGCTGGAGTAAAGTCAAAGGTACACCGATGTGATTGTTAAGGTTGCCTTCTGTAGCCAACGTGTTAAATTTCTGGCTTAACACGGCATTCAACAGTTCTTTTGATGTGGTTTTTCCGTTGGAGCCGGTCAGGCCGATGACCGGGATATCAAATTGATGCCGGTGATAATTGGCTAGCTTTTGTAGGCAGGCTAGGGCACTTTCTCCAATAAAATACCGCTCGTCATCCTCTTCAAAGTAAGCTGCTTCATCCACGACGACTGCCGAAGCGCCCATGTCCAAGGCTTTTGCTGCAAATTCATTGGCATTGAAATTAGGTCCTTTGAGTGCAAAAAACAGATTTCCTTTTTCGATTTTTCGGGTATCGGTACTTACTCCGGTACTTTTGAGAAAGAGCTGATAGAGGATGGCAATGTTCATATTCGGAAATTTTCTTCAAAATAAATCATTCATCACATCTTTAGGCAAAAGGCTACGTATTAAATTTAGCTTTGAGCTTTACACTATGCGATTTCTTCTCTCCGCTTTTTTCTTTCTTTTGACCCAGTGGTCTTTTGGCCAGACTAATTTTAGCCTGGAAAACCTGCCGGTTTTTTCTCAAAATGAGGAAGAGTTGCCTTCGGCTTGGAGTGGGGGGATCAATAGCGCACAGATTCAATTGATCGACTTAAATTTTGACGGGCAGGAAGAGTGGGTCATTTGGGATATCAATTCGCGCCAGCTTTCTGTATTTGAAAAAGAAGGAAATCAGTTTATCCATCAACCCGAATGGACTTATTTTTTTCCAACTGACATCAGTGGATTTTTAGTCCTGGCTGACTATGATGCAGACGGATTGAAGGACCTGTTTACCTCGACGGCCAGAGGGATCAAAGCGTATAAAAATACATCATCGGATGGGAATATTTCCTTTGAGGTGGCGCGGGATTTCCTTCCGCTGGATAATGGATCCAATATTCAGGCAAATAATTTGGACACGCCATTGATCCAAGATTTGGATGGAGATGGGGATCTGGATCTGGTTGTGTTTAATTTTGCCTCGGGGGATTATCTGGAGTTTTATGAAAATACTTCTGTGGATCGGACAGGCAATTTGGATATTGATGGATTTGCATTTCCGGTGACCCATTGGGGGAATTTTGAATTTTGTGACTGCGATGACATCTCTTTTGGGCAGACTTGCTCAGGTTTGGAGCTGAGAATTGATCCATCGGAAAATCAAAAAATCCAACATGCAGGCGGGCATTCCATTCTCTACCGGGATTTGGATGGAGATGGCATTCCAGATTTGCTTTTGGGTAGGGATGAATGTGAGGTACTGTATTTTTTGCCCAATAAAGGAATAGCGGCAGAGCCGCTTTTTGATGAATTTTCCAATGAAATTCCCGAGCTGGGAGAATTACCCCGATTTCCGATTTTTCATAACCCTGCCTTTATCGATGAGCAGTTGATCATTAGTTCCAATTCCAATGAAGCAGCGCAAGTTTACGGAGTAGATTTCGCTAATTCCATTTTTTCATTTGAGGGTTCGCTTAATCCGCTTTTGCAAAATCAGATAGTGGATTTGGGCGAAAATGCCCGTCCTTTTTACCAAGGAAATCAAAATGGAGGAAGGCTCTTTGTCGGTGTCAATGTGACTCGTTCGGGAGAGGTTTTGGGTGAAATCGCCGTTTTTGACTTCCAGAATGGGATCGTAGAATTAAGTGAGCAGGATTTTTCGATTCAAGACTTGAACCTGACCGAAATCCAGTATTTGGAATTTCAGGATCAGTCTGGAGTTTCTCGGCAATTGTTAACAGGAATTCGATTTGAGGGAAATATTCCTCAGCAACGGATCTTTCGACAGGAAAATAATCAGTGGGAAGAGATCAACTTTTCAGGATTTGAACCGAATCGGGGTGATCATTTGGTTTTTTTCAGCTATCAAAATCAGGATCACTTACTGGTAGCCGCACAAAATGGGGGGTTGGACTTGTATGTAGTTGATTTTGAAAGTTTGTCTACAGAACTATTAGAGTCAAATTTTCTGGGCTTTCAGGATAATCCAGCTAATCGAAATCTGAATGTGGCAGTAAATCCAGGAACTCAACCCGGGCTCTATGCCGTCGATCAGCGGGGGATTTTGATTTATATCGAAAACTTCATGGAGCTGACCCAGCGTGAGGAGGTTCAGGTTGCCATCCAAAATCAAAATTTCCTAACCCGACTAGGGAGAAATACCTGGATTACCTTGGTGCCGGATGTGTTGGGAGAAAATCCCGATTTAATCCTGGGCACCCGGGCTGGAGGATTGATTTACCTCAAGGCAGAGCAAGGAACTGATCCCCCTTTGGAAGGACTTCAGCTAGTATTGTATCCCAATCCAACAGCGGGTCCCCTCAAAGTTATTTCAAACCAATCGGGCACAGGTAAAATTGTCAATGCGATGGGACAAGTAATTTTGGACGAAATCACTATTCAGGCTGGTCAGGAAATCGAACTACAAACTGAAGTTTTGAATCCCGGTCTTTATATATTTCAACTCCAAACAGCCAATCGACGACAGCTGTCAAAGAAGTTTTGGGTGAGGTGAGTAAAATGATTTTGTTTGGATTGTGGAAAAATCCTAGCTTTCCCCTACAGAATAAACACCAACTTATGAGAAATACTTACTTCCTAGCCTTATTGAGTTTTATCGGGTTTTCCTGTAGCTCAGGCACTGAAAATCCCGCAGACCAAGTTTTTATCAATGGCATCATCTATACCGTAGATGAATCTAACCCAAAAGTGGAGGCTGTTGCCGTCAAAGATGGCATGATACAAGCAGTGGGAACGACTGCCGAAATCCAAGAATGGGCGGGAGAAACTACCGAGGTCATTGATCTCGAAGGCAAAACCATGACACCCGGCTTGATTGAATCCCATGCGCACCTGATGGGAATTGGCTATAATAAACTTGAGCTTGATCTCATGTACGTGAAAACCTACGATGAATTGGTCGAAAAAGTAGCTGAAGCCGTGGAAAAAGCCCAGCCAGGCGACTGGATCACCGGCCGTGGGTGGCATCAGGATAAATGGATCGAAAAGCCCGAGAAAATGGTCAAAGGCTTTCAAACCAATGACAAGCTCAATGAAGTCTCCAAAGACAATCCGGTATTTCTTCGTCATGCTTCAGGGCATGCCTCATTCGCGAATGCAAAAGCTCTAGAGATGGCGGGGATTGCAAATTTGAGTGGAGAGCGCCCTGGAGAGGTCGAGGGCGGAGAGATTATTTTGGATGATTTGGGAAATCCGACTGGTGTATTGACCGAAAGAGCATCCAATTTAGTGGCTCGTTTGGTTCCCGAAGAGACCCCCGAGCGGGCAGAAGAAGCCTTGACTTTGGCCTTGCAGGAATTGGTGGAAAAAGGGATCACTTCTTTTCACGATGCGGGTTCGGGACAGGATGTGATTGATTTGGTGCAGAAATTCAAAGACGAAGGCAAACTCACCGTTCGTCAATACATCATGCTCACAGGTCGTCAGCCCGAGCTCTTGGAGGAGTGGTATCAAAAAGGGCCGATGATCGACACGGCTGATCATTTGCTGACGGTTCGATCAATCAAGTTGAATTGTGATGGAGCCTTGGGGCCAAGAGGTGCATGGTTGCTGGAAGATTACTATGATCGTCCTGGGCATAGAGGCCATGAGACCTTGCCGATGTCTGTGGTGACAGAAGTTTCCGAGAAAGCCCTGCCTTTAGGGTTTCAGGTTTGTTCTCACGCTATCGGAGATCGCGCCAATCAGGAGATTTTGGATCGTTACGAGGCCGCATTTGCTAAAAATCCAGAAGCAACCGATCATCGTTTTCGGATCGAACATGCCCAGCACATTCATCCCGATGACATTCCCCGATTTGGTGAAATGGGTGTGATCGCCGCCATGCAGGCCATTCATTTGAGCTCGGACCGCCCATGGGCGATTGATCGCTTGGGCGAAAAGCGAATCATTGACGGGGCTTATGTTTGGCAGAAGCTGATGAAATCCGGTGCGGTAGTGACCAACGGAACAGATGCACCCGTAGAGCCGGTGGATCCGATTCCTTCTTTTTATGCTTCGGTGACCCGAAAAACGCTGGATGGAACTCCAGAAAACGGCTACGAAGCCGATCAAAAAATGACCCGGGAAGAAGCCCTCAAATCCTATACTTTAGATGGGGCCTATGCCGAGTTTGAGGAAGATTTCAAAGGATCTATTGAAGTGGGCAAGGCGGCAGATTTTACCGTTTTTGATCAAAATATCATGGAAGTCCCCGAAGATGAGATTTTGAAGACGAAAGTAGCCATGACCGTGATGGGAGGAAAAGTGGTTTTCAAAAAATAGGGGTTAGAAACCTCATTGCTTATATCTAAGTTAGGACTTCCAGGTTTTCAAAACCTGGAAGTTTTTTTGAGGTATTTGCCAACTATTGAATTTGCTAAAATTCAATATTCCTTTGAAGAGGCTAGTCTAAATTAGGTTTGGAAAATTGATTCATGGTTTTTTAGATACTTCATAAATCTGCGAACCTTACGAATGCTACTTGGTTTCGTATTTAAATGTTGAGAAAAAAATATTAAATTTTTTTTCCAATGTTCTAGTTCATTTTCGGAACAATATTCTAAATCATTAATAATTTTTTAGGGGGGGGGTAAAAGAATATTTCGTTAACTCAAGTTTTATGTTTTATTAGGATTAATCTAAGAAAAAAAATAAATAAACAATTTATTTGAATTTAGAATTTACTTTTAGTTATTGTTTCCATTGACTATTTAATCTGATTTTTTATGAAGATTTTAGGATTGATCGTGTTTTACGCGGTCGCCCTGTTTGTGACAGGTTGGCTGCTGCTGGACGTGGAGGCCATGCTCGTCAGCGAACTTACCGCCAACAAGGAACTGGATATCCCGGAAAATGTATTGCTGGATGCCTTGGAGGATATGCGGTATTGGAATCGCTTCAGTGTCCTCTTCACTTTCTTGATTTTGATAATCAAGTGTTTCCTGATGGCTTTGGTGCTCTATGCAGGGTTGTTTTTTGCCAACCTGCACCAAGGCATCCGATTGGGAAGCCTTTTCCGGGTTACGGCCTTTGCCGAAGTGGTCCTAGTATTTGCAGGTGTGGTCAAAGTTTGGTGGGGAGCCATGTCGGAATTCACCTACTCTGAGTTTGCCGTCTTCTATCCCCTATCCCTACTCGCTGCTTTGGGGCCGGAATCGGTAGATCCTTTGCTCTACTATCCCCTTCAAATCGCCAATCTATTTGAATTGATGTATTGTTTCCTGATTGTGATCTTTCTGCGTAAGGAACTTTCCTTTTCCACATCCCAGAGTATCAAAGTAGGATTAGGTGCCTATGCCGTCTCGCTCCTTTTCTGGATAGTGTTGATTTTATTTCTGACGCTCAACTTTACCTGATTATGAGGAAGATCATTCTTTCCGTTTTGATTCTGGGCCTTTTAGCCTCGGCAGTTTGGTTGGTTTTTTCGGTGCAACAAAAGAAGGATGCTACTGCTGAGGCAGAGGTTCGTGCGGAGTCTATTCCTGCTATCCGTTTGACCTCGCTCTCAGGGGACACTTTTTCCCTGCCTCAACTGAGCTCAGGCATCGCCACGGTGTTGATTTACTTCAACTCCACCTGTGAAATATGTCAAATGGAATTGCAATCCATCGGTAAGCGAATTTTGGAGTTTGATGATGCTCAAATCCTACTCGTTAGCTCACAAGAGCGGTCGGAAATATCCGAGTTTTATAACAATCACTCCCTGAAAAATTCATCAAATGTCTTTTGGCTGATGGACGAGGACATGGAAGTTGCGGCTCATTATGGGGTGCGTTCGGTGCCGGCTATTTTCTGCTATGATTCCGAGGGCAAGCTACAGGGGAAGTTTCAAGGACCGGTCAAGGTAGATCTGATTCTGGAAAAATTGGGGATTTCTAAAACTAAAACGCCATGAACCTTTCGGAACGAAAACTGCGAAAATTCCACGTCACCCAACTCGGAGAATATGCCTGTGGGCTGGCCTGTCTCAGTACCCTAAGCAAGTTTCATGGAGGAGACGTCTCTCAGGAAAAACTGCGTGACATCAGCGGTACGACCACCTCAGGTACTACTCTCCTGGGTCTGATCCAAGCCGCCAAAGAAATCGGGCTGGAAGCCAAAGGATTTGAGGCCGAACTTTCCCACCTTAAAGAACAGGAGGCTCCAGTGATTCTTCATGTGATCCTAGACAAAGTCCGGGAGCACTACGTGGTATACTTTGGTCATCAGGAGGGCAAATATTGGATCAGCGATCCTGGTTCAGGAATTAAAACCTGGGATGAAGCGATGCTACTTGAGGTGTGGAAATCCAAAATCCTCCTTCAGGTCAAACCTTCGGAAGGCTTCCTAACCCAATCTTGGCAGACCCGATCCAAGTGGGAATGGTTCAAATCCCTCATTGCTGAGGACATCCCCGTCCTGATGGTAGCCGCCGTCTTGGGTACGCTGATGGCGGTGACTGGACTTTCCACGGCTATCTTTTCCCAGCGGCTGATCGATGACTTCCTTCCCAATCAAAACTACCAAAAAGCCATTTTGGGAGTAATTGCCTTAGGGGTTCTGCTTCTCTTCCGCTCTGTGCTGGGTTACTTTCAGGGGGTATTTATGGCCAGGCAAGGTAGGGATCTCAATCTTCGGATTGTTTCATCTTTTATTCATAAGATTCTTCGGCTACCGATGAAGTACTTCAAAGGATTCAGCACAGGAGATCTAATCGCCCGGATGAACGATTCTCTGCGAATCAAAAACACGGTGGCAATGATCACGGGGACCGTCATCATCAACCTGCTCGTGGTGCTGGTCTCCTTATCCTTTGTCTTCTACCAATCCCTCTGGATCGGATACCTCTGCTTGGCTGGGATATTGGCATTTCTTGTTACTGGATGGCGCTACCATCGGCCTATTCTGGAAATGCAAAAAGAAGTCATGTCCGCTCATGCGCTCAACGAAACCCAATACATCGACGGACTGACAGGCATTCCTGTCCTGCGCTCCTTTGGTAAAGAGGGGGAATTCGGAAATCGGACCGATCAGGTCTATGCCCACTATCAGGACAAAGGCTATGGATTGGCGATCTTGGGGAATAACTTCTCCTTTTTCACCCAAGTGATTGTGGCGGTTTTTACTGGTTTACTGTTTGGGATCGGGGTATATCTGGTTTTTGAGGAGGATTTGCTTCTCGGGGAATTGATGTCTCTGATTCAAGTGGGGAGTTCAATTATTCCGGCGGTGGCAGGGTTGGTCGTAGCCAATATCCAACTGCAAGAAGCGAAAGTAGCCTTTGACCGAATGCATGAGGTGGCAGGATTGCCTGTGGAGGAAGACCGAGAAAAAGGAAGACAGCCCATTTCGGATACTCAAACCCTCCTATCCGTTTCCAATCTCTCCTTCCGCTATCCCGGGCGAAGGCCGATTTTGAAAAGGGTCAGTTTTGAGCTTCAACCCGGAGAAAGTCTGGGACTTTTTGCACCTGTGGGAACGGGAAAAAGTACCCTGGTGGATCTGATCCAAAAATTTTACCAGCAAGAATCCGGAGAGATTCAACTACCCTTTCTGAGCAAGGAAATTATTTCCATTACCGATTGGCGGGCACAACTGGCCATAGTCCATCAAAAAGAAAAGATCTTCAACAGTACCGTCTTGGACAATATCGTACTCAGCAGCGATCCCAAGGAAATAGAAACGAAGGTCCAAGTCATTCAAGCACTGGGCTGCCTTCCACTCTTTCAGGATCTGAGTCAAGGCTTACTTACGCTCTGTGGAGAGGAAGGAAGAAATCTCTCCGGAGGGCAGCGACAGCTCGTCGGATTGGTTCGAGCCTTGGTGAAGCAACCCAAGATCTTGATCCTCGATGAAGCCACTGCCGCCATGGACTACCGCATGGAGCGGGCGGTGATGGATTTGGTCAGAAACTATCTGCATCAAACCGACGCCGGGTTGCTACTGATTACCCATCAACCCCCATTGGCCTTCACTCTCGACCGTATTCTAATCCTCGAGCAGGGAAAGATCAGCGCATCTGGCACGCCTCAGCAACTTCTGGCAACAGAAAACCCCTTCTCGGCTGCCTTCCAGTATATTCTACAACCCAAAATCAATCCATCATGGGAGGACTAAAATACTAAGAACGCATTAAGCTCCTGATCGAGCTGATTGAAAAGAAGAAGACAGGGAGCCCGGAAGAACTTGCAAGAAAAATCGGAGTAACCAAGAGAACGGTTTTTCACATACTGGATGATCTCAGATTATGTCTGGAAAAAGAAATTACTTATTCCAAGGAGGAAAAAAGTTACATTTTCTCTGAAAAATCTTGATTCGGTGAAAGATTATTTCACCGTCCTGAATTTATGTTTGGTTATTCTAAATCAAATTTCTAACTTTAATAATAACACAATTATGAAAGAATTAAGTATTGAACAAATGGAGATGGTGAGTGGGGGAATTTGTCAAAGTGATTCGCTTGGGTTTTTGGCTGGTGCTACAGTAATGGGTACGGTTTTAGGAGGTGGCCTTGGGTTTGTAGGTGGTTTAATTGTAGGTGAAATTGGCGCCCTTTGGATTACATATAAAGGTGAGCCTTGTTAAAATTTTAATCAATTAATGTCATGAAAGAATTAAATTACAATCAACTTGAAGTAATTTCTGGGGGTGCTTTCGATTCAGCTTTCTGTAAAGGAGTAGCTGCAGTCGATATAGTTTATGGAGCTGGAGTCTTATTAAATTTATGGAACCCTGTAGGTTGGGTAGGAGCTGCTGGAGGTTTAGCTGTCAATACGTACTGTTTTGTTTATGGATAAAAATTTAAAAGGGTGGTTAATTATAAATTTTACCGCCCCTTTTTTCCTTGTTAATTAAAAAATAAGTAGTCATACGTATAAAAAATCAATATGAAAACATTTAAAATCATCGTAATTGTATTTGCTGCAATTATGCTTGTAGGGATTTTTACTGAAGAATACTCTAATTTATTTGTTAAATTATCTTTAGCTATAGGAGCGATAATAATAGTGTATACATCATTTATAAAAGGCGATAATACTTCCGAAGAGTCTTCCAAATAATTATAGATACAATTTTTTAAATTTCTTTTAATCTCGAACTGGAAGTGTTGAGTTCCTCAGATTGCAAATACTTAATAACATCATTTTTGAACTCCAATCCGGAGAAAGTCTGGGACTTTTTGCCCACTGACGCAGCAGGATTAGGTTATGAAATATATTATGGTAAAGATTGGATTGCTTCAAAATTCTGATGAAAGCTCTAAGTGTGATTATTGTTATTTCAGAATTGATTCTTATTATTTATATCTTCCTCTACTTTCTTGAAATTGTAAATTTTAATAATTTGTTCTACGCTATAAGCATTCTTTCTCTATTTTTAATATTAATATATTCATTCATAAAAAAGGGGAAAGAAACATCAAACTAAAATCACTATGTAAAATATAAAACACAGTGGGAGAAAAGTGGTGTACAGTAGGCAATAGGCAGTTTAGGAATTCAGAATTCTTAAGTCAGAAATCTGAAAAACTCACAGACCTTTCAGGTTTCAAAACTTGGAAGGTCTTTTTTTGCCAACAAACGAATTCGCAATAATCCTCGGCAGGAAACTCATCTAAATTAGGTTTGGAAAATTGATTAGTGGTTTTTCAGATACTTCATAAATCCACGAACCTTGTCAATACTACTAGCTTTTGTATTTAAAAGTTGAGAAAAAATATTAAATTTTAATGCTAATATTTTAGGTGATTTTCGGAACAATATTCTAAATCATTAATAAGTTTATAGGGGGGCAAAAGAGTATTTCGTTAAATCATGTTTTATGTTTTTTTCTTTAGGATTTATTCAAGAATTAATTGACTTTATGTTTTGACCTTCGGTCTGACAAATGTCTGGGGATTTTTTGCTCCTGTGGGAACTGGGAAAAGCACGCTGGTGGATCTGATCCAAAAATTCTACTCTCCCGAATCAGGAGAAATTCGTCTGTCTTACTTGAGACATCAAAATCCAAATCTATCCGAATGGCGATCACAACTGGCCGTCGTCCATCAGAAAGAAAAGATCTTCAACTCTACCGTTTTGGATAACATCGTCCTCAGCAGCGATCCCAAGGAAATCGAAGCCAAGGTACAAGTCATGCAGACTTTGGGCTGCCTTCCACTCTTTCAGGACCTGAATCAAGGACTACTCACCCTCAGCGGAGAGGAAGGCCGAAATCTCTCCGGAGGACAGCGACAACTCGTCGGCTTGGTTCGGGCCTTGGTGAAGCAACCCAAGATCCTGATCCTCGATGAAGCCACAGCCGCCATGGACTACCGCATGGAGCGGGCGGTGATGGATTTGGTCAGAAACTATCTGCATCAAACCGACGCCTGGTTGCTACTGATTACCCATCAACCCCCATTGGCCTTCACTCTCGACCGTATTCTAATCCTCGAGCAGGGAAAGATCAGCGCATCTGGCACGCCTCAGCAACTTCTGGCAACAGAAAACCCTTTCTCGGCTGCCTTCCAGTATATTCTACAACCCAAAATCAATCCATCATGGGAGGACTAAAATCCTAAGAACGCATCAAGCTCCTGATCGAGCTGATTGAAAAGAAGAAGACAGGGAGCCCGGAAGAACTTGCAAGAAAAATCGGAGTAACCAAGAGAACGGTTTTTCACATACTGGATGATCTCAGATTATGTCTGGAAAAAGAAATTACTTATTCCAAGGAGGAAAAAAGTTATATTTTCTCTGAAAAATCTTGATTCAGTGAAAGATTATTTCACCGTCCTGAATTTATGTTTGGGTATTCTAAATCAAGTTTCTAACTCTAAATTTCAAAATTATGAAGGAATTAAGTATTGAGGAAATGGAAATGGTAAAAGGGGGATGTTCATTCACCGAAATGATGTTTTATGCCACAGCGCAGCAATATCACATGGGACAATTGGCTTCATCCCATGAACTATTTGATTATCATGCTGCAGGTGTTGGATATTACACCTACCGAATGTTTGCATGTATGTAGAATCTGGTCTGCCTGAGTAATGATTATTTAGGCAGACATTGCTATTTCTTTACACAATGAATAAAACAATTTATCTTTCAATAATTTTAATCTCCGTTACATTCTTGTCTTCGAAGTCTGGGGTTTGCCAATCAAGGGATCATGATGAACGCCTAATTGGTAAGTGGACAATACTTTTTTTTAAGGATGCAGATGGAAAATTGTTAAAAAACGGTTTCCAAGGAAAAAATTACGTTGATACTTTTTTCGAAAATGGACAATATAGTATTGATCCAAATTTTTTTAGAGATGAGGCTAAAAAGAATGGGATAAACGAACCTATTGATTATTCTTCCATTCCCTCTTTTTCTTGGAAAACGGTTAACAATCAAATATTATCAATTGAAACCGGTCAAGGTAGTCAGGAAATCAGATACGGGTTTTTAGGGGACACGCTGATTTTTGGGTATCCTAATGGCCATACCAGATACCTACTTAAAAGGAAATAGGCCTAATTATAAATTCTAAATCTATTTACTCCTTTCATCCCCCCGTTGATTCCAGTTTGAGGATAAAATTGATAGTGTTCCCTCTTAGCGTGGATTCTTCTATACCCCTTAAAATCCTCTATGGCATTTGGTGAGATTTTCTCGCCCTACATGCCGGGCTTAATATAAAAATTTTCAATGCCAATCAATTGAAAGAAATTAACTAAGCCTAACAAAATTTAAAACATCCTGTTAATTTCTTCGTTCAAGAATATATTGTTTGAACCTAATGAATCTGCTTTATGAAAAATAGGTTTCTGATAGCACTTCTTCTCCTATTTTCCATTTCATTTACTAGCATTGCTTTTTCACAAACTACCCGGGAATCGCGAACCTACTTTCTTGGAAATTTTTCTACACAACCAGTCATCACTTTCAAAGAAGGTTTTTTGAACCAAACCACCTACTATCTGAATGGGCAAAAGTCAAGTCCTGCAGAAGTTGCTGCTCTGCTAAATTCAGTTCAAAATGAAGAGTTTAGATTTTCGGCCGGCCAAAAGAAAAAGAATTGGGGTACTACCATCAATCTCACAGGCTTGGCAGTAAGCATCGGTTCAGTTGCCTATCTATTTACCAATGAAATCACCCCGGCCAATGTCCGTCCCTGGTTTTGGGTGACTTTTGGTGGAGGGGTTGTACAGGGGACTGGGAGTATTCTGATTCGGGATGCAGACAGAAGAATCCGACGTTCGATCAATGATTTCAATGCCTACCATTATTCTGGAGGTGCAGATAAATTCCTAACTATGGATGTAATGGATAGTTTTTTGGGTCTAAAAATCAATATCTACGAAGGCCCCATGCAGTTGGAAACGGATCAGGTTTTATCTCGCTTCCAAGCTAATCCAGAGGCCTTGCAACTTTATGAGCAGGTTTTGAGGAGAGATAAAGTCAGCACTGTAGCCAATGTGGTCAACTCTGCACTAAGAATCGGAATTTTCTTTTTGGCGGTTGGTTTCGAATCCCAATCTTCCAGTCAGAATGATCTTTTGATCCCCTTTACATTCACTGGCGTTGGATTGAATATTTTTTTGAGATTCTATGAGCGAAAAACACGAAATCTTACCCGAAAGGCCCTGTACAAGTACAATTATCAGTAAGCTTGGCAAGTGAGTAGCCTATATTCTATTCAAACGAGCTCTTGGTCTTTTTGCCATGCCTCAATAGGAAAAATAAGGCGCAACAATATTGCTTTTTTCGACCATTTCTATGATATCACTCAGTACTGTGTGTTATTTTCCTTATTTTACTGCTTCAGAAAAAAGAATTCCTAATGATCAAAAAACACCTACTCACAATTTGGGTACTTTTCCTGATTGCCAGCTCCGCATTGGCCCAAGAAAAAGACCCCATCTCCTGGCAGGATATTGCTACTTGGAAATACATGCCCGGGCAATCATTTCGACTCTCTCTCGACGGTCAGTGGCAAGCATTTGGCCTCGTTCAGACCGAAGGTGACGCTGAGATCATCCTCCAGAAAGTTGGGGATGATTCCAGTAAAAAGACCTTTAAAATCGGTTCGACCAACTACCCCTCCATGCAATTCAGTGAGGATGGGAAATGGTTTGTCTATACCGAATACCCCACGTTTGCTCAGAAAAAAGCCAATGAAAAAAACAAAGGCAAGGCTTTGAAGAACAAGGCAATTCTGATCAAGTTGGGAACCGAAGACAAAAAGGAATTTGAAAATGTATCCAATTATTCTTTCAATGGAGAAGCTTCCAGCGTCTTGGCCATTAACCTATCCAAAGAAGGCAATGGTGATGCCCGAGGCTCAGATTTGCTGATTTATCATCTAGCAACCGAAAAAGCCCAGAACATCGGAAATGTCGCTGATTTTTCTTTCAACAAAGCGGGAAATTATCTCGCCTACACCGTCGATGCGGCCAATCAGTCCGGCAATGGGCTTTATCTGATGAATGTCCCCGCCAATAGCATTCAAATTCTCGACTCGGACAAAGCTTCTTACCGTTCACTTAATTGGACTGAAAAGGGTGAGGCTTTTGCTGCCTTGAAACTTATTAAAGACAAAAAATACAAGCAGGATAAGGGACAGGTCATCGGGGTGAAAAACCTAGCCGATCCTCAAGTGACGGTGTATAATCCAGAAAAGGATTCAGTCAATTTTGATCCGGCTTATACCATTTCCCAAAACAGAAGTCCGATGTGGGCGGAGGATTTGACTCGACTGTTTTATGGAATTCACCCCTTGGTTTTAGCGGAAAAAGAGGAAGCCAAAAAGGAAGTGGATCAGGACTCTGTTAAACAGGCTGAAGCGGAAGTCATGAAAAAAATCATGGCCGACACCACGATCAAATCTATCTCCGATTTGCAAAAAGCGATCGCCAAATTGGATTCTGGGAAGGTGAAAGATAAAAAAGGCGATGAGGCCGACACACCAGACATGACGATCTGGCACTGGAATGATAGTCGTCTGCAGTCCCGACAGCAGGTCATGCAAAACCAGGATAAAAACTACAGTTTCTGGGCGATGTACGATGTCAATGCAGCGAAGCATATTCAACTTCAGGATAGTAGCATGCGTGAATTGAATATCTTGGACAAGGAACGCTATGCGTTGGGTTCAGATCTGCAAGCCTATGAATTGGATGGAAATCTAAATGGGCAAAGCTATCGGGATTTTTACATCGTGGATCTGAAAACCGGAGAAAAGGAGGAGCTATTCACTGAATTTTATCTTCCTAATTATTCCTCTTTCCCGAGGGAATCTCCAGATGGTACGAAATTGATTTATGGTCTCGATGGACATTACTACATTTATGACATTCCTTCAGGACAAAGCCGAAATATTACCGAAGGCATGCCGGTTTCTTTCGTCAATGTAGAGGATGACCACAATATCGAAAAGCCGCTTTATGGAGCATTGGGCTGGAGTTCGGATAGCAAATACGTACTCATCCGGGACGGTTGGGATATCTGGCAAATTCCTGTTACCGAATCCAAAGAAACCCCCGTCAACCTTACTGTCAACGGCAAAACGGATCAGGTTCGCTATCAATACCGATTTACTTTAGACCCAGAGGAGAAGGGGATTGACCTGAGTAAGCCTGCTTTCATCCGCATGT
This sequence comes from Algoriphagus sp., assembly GCF_024305035.1. Taxonomy (GTDB): domain Bacteria; phylum Bacteroidota; class Bacteroidia; order Cytophagales; family Cyclobacteriaceae; genus Algoriphagus. Next base: position 68,871 of record NZ_JAMWZB010000020.1, on the reverse strand, counting down.
ATGGCGAATGGACCAAGAAAAGTGGAATCGCTAAACTCACTCCGGCACGGAGAGGGGGAATGAATCCAGGTGCTGAGGTTTTGATTTGGGAAGATGCCAATGTGGGTAATCTCTCCAAAGCCAAGAATGCGGATGTCTATTATTTTTCCAAAGAAAAATTCAATGAACCCACCCAAATCTACTTGACGGATGCTTCTTTGACAAATCCGATACAGGCGACGGAAAATGCGCCGGATGCTGGAAAATACGCTTGGTCATCCGGAACCATGCTCGTGGATTATGTCTCCGATAAGGGCGACAAACTTCAGGGCACACTCTTTTTACCCGCAGGGTATCAAGAAGGAAAAAAATATCCCACAGTAGTTTACTATTACGAAAAACTCTCCCAAACCCGCCACAATTGGTCCAATCCGGGCTATGGAGGGACAGGTTGGAATCCCGGCGTTTATACCTCCAATGGGTTTGCGGTCTTCATTCCGGATATCGTTTACAAGCTGGACGATCCGGGAATGTCGGCCGTTTGGTGTGTGATTCCTGCCGTGAAGGAAGCGATCAAAACCGGGGTGATCGATGAAAACAATATCGGTATTCACGGTCACTCTTGGGGCGGTTACCAAACTTCCTTCCTGATCACACAGACGGATATGTTTAAGGCCGCCGCCGCAGGTGCGCCACTGACCAATATGATTTCTATGTATGACTTGATTTACTGGAATTCGGGTGGGGGAAATATGTCTATCTTTGAAGCTTCACAGGGGAGATTCCGAGGAGCACCTTGGGAAAACTGGGAAGCCTATGAGCGAAACAGTCCGGTTTATCACGTGAAAAATGTCAAAACTCCGCTTTTGTTGCTCCACAATGACAAGGACGGTGCCGTAGACTTTACCCAGGGAATCGAATATTATTCCGCTCTTCGTCGCTTGAAAAAACCGGTGGTGATGATGCAGTACAAAGGCGAAAATCATGGACTCAGCAAGCTGGAAAACCGAAAAGACTACAGTGTGCGGATGATGGAATTTTTCGACCATCATCTCAAAGGCGAGGCTGCTCCCGACTGGTGGAAAAGCGGAGTGAATTTATTGGACTTGGATGAGCATCTGAAGGAAAGAGCTTTTTGACAGATACTAGAGACTAAATACAAGTAGTAAGAAAAATCCCCCGGTTGAATATTCGGGGGATTTTTGGGTTTAGATGAGACCTGCTTCTTTCAGTTCTTTTTTTAGATCGTGGTAAACTTGTAGTAATTGTCCATCGGTAGGGGGAGCTGATTTTCGTTTTGACAATGGCTCGGAAACCTGAGCGGGAGAAGCGCGGACAACTTTGAATTCAAATTTTTCACCGATTTCCAAGGGCCTTTTTAGCCAATCAAGATGTTCATCAGCCTCATTTAAGCCTCCTAAACTGATTTGCAGTGCCTTTCGATGCGGATTGTGAATCGATTCAAAAATTGCAGTAAAAACCCCATTTTCCAAGCCAAAAACGATCTGCTCTTTTTTACTTTTAAATTCAAAAGCTAAAATCTTATCTTGATCCAATTCAGTCATTTTCAATGTCGATTAATCCTTTTTCGAGCAATTTTTTTTGAAGATCCCTGAAAGACCACAGCTTGGACTCTAGGACCGATTTCTTGCTTTTCTCCTTGGGGTGTCTTTTAGTTGGCTCTGTGGCTTCCTCTGTTTCAACTACCTTAATTTCAAGCTCGTCACCTTCCTTTAGATTCCATTGTCCCCACACAGAGCGAAAATCAAAATTATAGCTGGAACCCGTCACAGAAAGATCCAACTCATCTCGACCGTTAATTTTGACCCGGGTGAAAATCAAAAATGTGCTCCCCGTCTCGGCAGCAATTAATTTTTCATCTTTAAAAGAAATCTCAAATCCAATCATACTAGAACTTTTAGATCATATTTCTCCTAAGTTAATAATATTCTAAAACTCTCCTTAGATTTATTACTCTTGTCTAAACTATGATGTTACGAATTATTTTAACATTTTTTCTTCTGCTCTCAAGCTATTCCCTTTTTGCTCAGCAGGATCTAGGCTTGGAAAAGCAGCTCTTGGTCAAAGTATCACCATTGAGTTTCTTTGAACCGGAGACGATAATCATACAGGGGGGATTAGAGTATTTTTTTAGCAATGAAGTCAGCATTCAATCGGAATTAGGAGTGAATGGGGGACTATTCGGAATGAAAGCCGGAAGAGGGAAAAATGAGGATTTTAGGATTTGGAGGAGTAAAAGTGAGCTCAAGTTCTATTCGAAAAAATACTATTGGGCGATTGATTTTTTTGTGGTCAATAAGGATTTTATTCGTATTGACGACCATTATATGCCATTCAAACGAGAAATCCACTATAATCGGGCCCGGATAGAATTTCAGGTATTTGGAGGAGGATTGAAGTTTGGGAAGCAGCTTTTTATTTCCAAAAATCTTGTGATGGACATGTATGGAGGTTTGGGAATACGATGCAGGTATCGTGACGTTGAAGTTTTAGAATTAGCAGAATTTCAAAACCGGGAATTTTTTGAAATTGGAAACCCCTTTGCGGAGCGCTACCGCTTTACGGGCTGGGATACTGTACCTCATCTTACGATTGGAATCAAGGTGGGGATTTTGACAGGGGACTTGGATTGAATGGACTAGGGCTTTTTAAATCAAGCGTTCGCTTTCTAAGTCTTCCTTTAATTTTAGATACATTTTCAATTTCGCCTCATCGGACATTTCTCGATGCTCAGCTGTTGCTTTTTTGGGTAGGTTGATTGTTTTTTCCTCAGTTTTTAAGATTCTAATGGGTGAGAAATCCATCTTCTTCGATGGTCATTGTTTCATGATACCCTAAACTAAACTGGTATCGAACAAGTCGATGAAATGTCGCAGCCAATACACCTACGCAATTTAAAAATGGAATTTTACCAAAGAAAACTTCAATTTTATTTCATATCGATGAAGAGCATAAGGCTATTTTTTTCAATTAAATTTTTCTTTTCTTTTAAAAACCCTTTCAAATTCCTAGATTAAAAATATACCCATCACTTTTAGCATGAAACCTGACATTACTTTTGACTCGATCATTATCGGCTCAGGCCAAGCAGGGAATCCCCTCGCTTTTTTTCTCGCTGCTCAAGGCGAAAAAGTGGCACTAGTCGAAAAGGGAAAATTGGGCGGTACCTGTGTCAATACGGGCTGCACTCCTACCAAAACCTACGTTGCCTCGGCTAGACGAGCATGGGAACTAACCCTTTCCAAACGTTTGGGTATTTATACATCAACCACTCTGGAAATCGACCTGAAGCAAATTTGGCAGCACAAAGAAAATCTCATCAATTCTACACGAGCGGGCCTTCAGCAGGGACTAGAGGAGAATAAGCAAATCAAGGTATTCAATGGAGTAGGGAAATTTCTCCAACCCAACCTGATCCAGGCTGGAGATGATCACCTTGAAGCCAAAAAAATCTACATCAATGTCGGTACGAGGCCTCGGATTATTCCTGGTTTTGAGAATACCCGTTACTTAACCAATGAAAGCATTTTGGAGTTACAAGAAATTCCAGAACATCTCTTGATTGTGGGGGGAAGTTATGTGGGATTGGAGTTTGCCCAGATTTTCAAAAGACTTGGCAGCCAGGTAACCGTTTTGGAAAAGGGTGAGCGAATCATCCATCAAGAAGATCCTTTGCACTCGCGACTTGTCCAGGAAATCTTAGAGAAAGAAGGAATTCAATTTGAACTTCAATCCAATTGTCTCTCCGGGAAAAATTGGGGCAAATCCCAGGTGGAAGTTCAGATGGATTGCCATGGAGAAAAAAAAGCAGTCCGGGGAAGCCATTTACTCTTGGCCACCGGAAGACAGCCCAACACGGACCTACTTCAACTCGAACTAGTTCACCTCACGCCAGATGAAAAGGGCTTTATCCCCGTCAATGAAAAATTGGAAACTACTATATCGGGTATTTATGCATTGGGAGACTGTAATGGAAAAGGGGCCTTTACCCATACCGCCTACCATGACTTCGAAATCATCAAAGACCATATCAGCGGATCCAAGAAGAAAAAAATCAGCGATCGTATCCTCAATTACGCCCTTTATATCGACCCACCGTTTGCGAGGGCCGGCATCACTAAAACTCAAGCTCTAAGCTCGAATGAAAGTTTCTTATTTGCTGAAATGCCCATGTCCCAAATCAATCGAGCCAAAGAAAAGGGGGAAACGCAGGGGAAAATGGAGGTTTTGGTCGAAGAGAAAAGTGGCTTGATTGCAGGTGCAATGATTTGTGGACCAGGTGCAGACGAAATCATCGGTATATTCCTTACAGCCATGTATGGAAAATTGCATGTTGATGTACTGAAGAATGGAGTTTTTACTCATCCCACGGTTACAGAATTAATTCCTACGCTTTTACAATCCCTCCAGACTCTCAAACAATGAAAAAGTCTCAAAAAGTCCTCGCAATCATCAATTTGGTAGTCTTATTGGCACTCATGTTTTGGAATTACCGGGTCAACTCGGTCGGAATCAACGGCAATACAGTGGGCTCTTTGAGCAGGGAATATGAAAACTTCTTTACACCTGCATCCTATGCTTTTTCGATTTGGGGTTTGATATTTTTGAGTTTGACTGCTCAAGCGATTTACCTGGTCAAGTCCGCTTTCAGTCAGGGTGAAAGCCAATATATCTTCCAAATGGGACCTTTTTTGATTCTTGCCAATCTGCTCAATGGTGCTTGGCTTTGGTTTTGGCTGACTGAGCAGACAGGATGGAGCGTAGTGATTATGCTGGGAATTTTAGCTTCTTTGGTTATGATCATTCTACGGCTGAATATGGAGCGCTGGCATGCACCCCGCTTCATCATTGGTTGGATTTGGTGGCCAATATGCCTCTATTCAGGCTGGATTGCGGTAGCTACCATCGCCAATTTTTCGGCTTATCTGGCTAAGATAGGTTGGACAGGGGGACTGGACGAACTCACATATACTATCATCATGATTTTAGTGGCGACAGGATTGAATTTGTGGATGATTTATGCCCGCTCTATGCGTGAATTTGCTTTGGTGGGAGTATGGGCTTTGGTGGCTATTGCTGTTAGACATTGGGGAGAAATCCCATCCTTACAATTTTCGGCCTTGGCCGGTACAGCGTTGATATTTCTCTATAGTTCTTACCATGGATTCAAAAACCGGAAATCCAATCCTTTCAATCCAAGGAACTTTACTTAAAATTTGATTTTCAGCTAATTAAAAATTAGCTAAACGAGGAAAGTAAAAAAATTAAATGTAGACTATTAACTGAAATGTGACTTTTTTCCATCTACATTTGCGCAATTTATTGAAGGAGTCTTAACCGCCTATCGTCTTTATGCTAGTTTCAATTCTCTTATTACTTATCGGATTGGTCCTTTTGGTCAAAGGAGCCGATTGGCTCGTGGACGGAGCTTCTGTCTTGGCCAAAAAACGAAATGTTTCAGACTTAGCGATTGGTCTGACGATCGTGGCTTTTGGCACTTCTGCTCCGGAATTGGTAGTCAATGTGGTGGCTGCTTCGGGCAATTATCCGGACATTGTTTTTGGCAATATCATCGGTTCCAATAATTTCAACCTTTTTGTGATTTTGGGGCTATCGGGACTGATTATTCCGCTTTCAGTACAGTCCAGTACGGTTTGGAAGGAAATTCCCTACTCCCTTTTGGCAGCGATTGTGGTTTTTTTCTTGGCCAATAATTACTTCGTTGACGATACACGAGAAATTTCTCGATTTGATGCGGGTATTTTACTCGTTCTCTTTGCAGCATTTTTGTATTACGTCGCGACCCAATTAAAATCCGAAGAAGGAGGGGAGATAATCGCGGTGAAAGACTATTCCACACTTAAAATTTGGACCCTGATAATCATCGGGCTTGCTGGTTTGGTTTTAGGTGGAAAACTGGTGGTAGATAATGCGGTCTCAATGGCCCAATCGCTGGGGGTCAGCGAAAAAATCATCGGCTTGACTATCGTAGCAGCGGGCACTTCACTGCCCGAGCTAGCCACTTCAGTGGTAGCTGCTTATCGGAAAAATACTGACATCGCTATCGGGAATATCATCGGATCCAATATTTTCAATATTTTCCTGATTTTGGGTGTCAGCGGCCTAGTGCGTCCCCTTGGATTTAATCCTTCTTTCAACACGGATATTTATATCTTAATGGGAGGTACGATCTTTTTGTTTTTTGCGATGTTTACTGGAAAACGTAAAAAATTGGATCGCTGGGAAGCGTTTATTTTGCTGTCGACCTACTTGTTATATACGGGTTATTTAGTAGGAATGGAGCGTTGAGCGCTTCAGTAAATCAGCCCTTGTCCTATAGGTCGAGATTATTGGCTCCGTTGTATCCTAACATTTGATTCTTTGCAATCTCAATGGATTTTACTACATGCTGAAGGCTTTGAATATTGGGATCTAGGGCATGGTCAAAGTCACTGCTTCGAAAGGAAAACTGTTCCCCCTCCTCAAATAGCTCATCTATAGCTTTGAACTCTGAATGCATAGCTACATTTACCAGGGCGATGAAAACCTGGATTTTTGCATTTTCCAAAACCCCAAAGGCATTTTTTACTTTTTCTTGATAAGTCATAGTGATTGGTTTAAATGTTGAATAAAGGCTGGACGTCAACCCCAATATCCAATACTGGGATAGCTTCAAAATCCGGAGGAAATGGAGTTTATGTTTTTTTCTCCTCATATTCACCGGATTTATATCCTATGGTCAAGGAAATAAATTTACAAATAGATCGAAGTTTAATCTAATTATTGACAGTAAATGTCAGTAATTAGATTGCTGATTCTTAGGATGAACCACGCTTTTGGTCGGTTCAAAATTTCCTCTTGCCATTGATAAAAATTAGGGGTTTAATCCGCTTAAAGAAATTTAAATTGCATTACTTAATTTGGTAAAGTTTAATTTGCCAGCCCAGCCTATAAACCTATGATGACCCCAAAATTACCCTTTCGGTTATTTCTAGCCGTATTCACTTTTGCCCTGCTTGGCAGTTTTTCCGTCTATTCTCAAGGAAAGCTATTGGGTGAAATTCAAGATCAGGATTCGAAACAAGCCCTTCCTTTTGCTTCAGTAGCAGTTTATTCGGAAGCCGATAGCCTCATTGGAGGAGGAATAACTGGGGAAAACGGTAACTTCTCGATTGACTTGCCCTATGGAAGATTTTACGCCCTCATCGAATTTATGGGTTTTGAGTCAAGGCGAACTCCACTTTTTGAGCTTTCCAATTCAAAAAAACAACAGGATTTGGGAATCCTATTTCTTCAGTCTTCGGACAAAGAATTGGAGGAAGTGGTGGTTCAAGGGGAAAAAACGCTAATGGAGCTTTCCTTGGATAAGCGGATTTTCAATGTGGGAAAGGACCTGGCTAATGCAGGAGGAACAGCTACGGATATTTTGATGAATTTGCCCTCTGTAGCAGTCGACCCGGAGGGAAATGTTACGCTTCGGGGCTCAGGAAATGTTCGGATTCTGATTGATGGGAAGCCTTCGGGTTTGGTGAGTTTCAAGGGTTCCTCAGGCCTTCGTCAGCTTCAGGCCAATCTCGTGGAGCGGGTCGAAGTCATCACCAATCCTTCGGCCCGATATGAAGCCGAGGGAATGGCGGGAGTGATTAATATCATTCTGAAAAAAGACAGCAAGCAGGGCTTCAACGGTTCCTTTGAAGTAATCGCAGGAAATCCCTTGAATCTTGGTTTTTCGACCAATCTCAACTACCGGAAAAACCGGATCAACTGGTTTATCAATTACGGTTTTGCCCGGCGCTATCAACCCTATGTCAGTGAGCAGTATCAAGAAGTCTATGAAGGGGGAAATACCTTGATTTTGAATCAGGCAAATTCCGGGGAGCTACGAGGCTGGAACAATAATATCCGCGGTGGATTGGATTATTTTTTCTCTGAGCAGAGTATTCTAACTGCATCCTATCTCTGGAGACGAACGGACGGACGACGCATTACCGACATTCGCTATGAGGACTACTTGAATTCGCTCGAAAATTTTCAAGGCTACTCTCTTCGAAGGCAAGACGAAAAGGAAAAGGAACCTAATTCGGAAATAGCTGTCAATTATAAGCGGACGTTTGCCGAAAAGGGGCATGAACTCACGGGGACTTTGACCTATCTGAATTATTGGGAAAACTCCGATCAGCTTTTCACTGAGTTTCGCTTTGATCCCAAAGGAGAGGAAGTTCTAGGCGAGAATTTATTGCAAACCTCGATTAATGATGAATTTGAGAATCAATATTTACTGCAGCTTGACTATGTAAAACCGCTGGGTTCGGAAGGTAAATTTGAAACAGGAATTCGGACGAGTTTCCGAGAAATGGAAAATGATTTTATCGTTTCAGAAGAAACCGAAAACGGTGAATTACTGCCCATCCCAGGTTTGGATAATATTTTTCTTTACAATGAAAATATATTGGCCGCTTACGGGATTTTGGGGAATAAAACCGGCGACTTTACTTATCAGGCAGGCTTGAGAGCCGAACACACCGATGTAGAAACCATTTTAGCTGAAACCAATGAACGGAACCCTAGAAGGTACACCAACTTATTTCCAAGTGCACACTTGACCTACAATATTTCTGAAGAAAATGCATTTCAGCTCAGTTATTCTCGCCGTGTGCGTCGTCCGGTTTACAACGACTTGAGTCCTTATGTCACCTTCTCTGATCAGCGAAATTTCTTCAGCGGCAATCCCGATCTGGATCCTGAATTTACCGATGCCTTTGAACTGGGCCATATCAAATACTTTGAGGGGGGAACGCTTTTTTCGACTGCCTATTTTAGAAATACCACCGATAAAATCGAGCGGATTCGAACGGTCAATGAAGAGGGATTTGCTACGACTTTGCCCTACAATTTGACTGGGGAGCAATCCTTCGGTTTAGAATTCAGCGCAGATTATCAGCTCAAGGAATGGTGGAAGCTGGACTTGAACCTAAATTTCTTCCATGCGGATATTGATGGCAGTAATGTACAGGCGGATTTCCAAGCTAAAACCACTTCGTTTTTGGCCAGGCAAACGTCTCGATTTATTTTAGAAAATGGCTGGGATTTGCAAATTCGGGCGAATTATGATGCCAGACAACGAACGGCTCAAGGGATTCGAAAGGGGATTTTCTTCATCGATCTGTCAGCCAGCAAACAGATTTTGCAAGAGCGGGGAAGATTGATTTTCACAGCCAATGATATCTTCAATTCCCGCAGAAACCGATTCATCATCGAAGGGGAAAATTTCTTTACCGAAGGGGATTCCCAATTCGTGAGAAGACAGCTAAACCTGACCTTTTCTTACCGATTTAATCAGTAATTGAATTCTTCCTTTTCTATCCTTTCGCTCAGCAATCACCCACTATGCTTACCAAGTTAATTTCCCTAAGTTTTGGTTTTTTCCTATTTACGCAAATGCTCTTGGCCCAGAAAATCAATGACAGCTATCGCTTAACTATGAAAAAAGCAAATTCTCCGATTGTCATCGATGGAGTGCTCAATGAGCAAGCTTGGCAAGAGGCCGAAGTGGCGACGGATTTTTTTATGATTACGCCGATGGATACCAGTTTTGCCCAGGTTAGAACGGACGTCCGCATGACTTATGATGATCAGAATTTGTATTTGATCGTGGTGAATTTTCACGCGGTGGAGGGGCCTTATATGGTCGAGTCGCTTCGGCGGGATTTTAATTTTGGGAAAAACGACAACTTCCTGCTTTTTATGGATCCGTTTGACGATCAGACCAATGGGTTTTCTTTTGGTGCCAATGCGGCCGGTGCTCAGTGGGATGGGATTATGTTTAATGGGGGTTCGGTAGATCTAAGTTGGGATAATAAATGGACCTCAAAAGTCACCAATTACGAAGATAAATGGGTCTTTGAGGCAGCCATTCCCTTTAAATCCATTCGCTACAAAAAAGGGATCAAAGAATGGGGGATTAATTTTTCTCGACTGGATCTGAAAACTACCGAAAAGTCGGGTTGGGCTCCGGTCCCTCGTCAGTTTCCTTCGGCCTCGCTAGCCTACACAGGGGTGTTGGTTTGGGATGAGGCGCCGCCGGAGGCGGGAGCTAATATTTCGGTGATTCCGTACGTATTGGGTGGAATTTCCAAAGACCAAGAAAATCGGGGAGAGAATCAATACCGGAGGGAATTTGGGATGGATGCGAAGATTGCTTTGACCTCCTCTTTGAATTTGGATTTGACGGTTAATCCGGACTTTTCCCAAGTTGAAGTCGATCGTCAAGTGACCAATCTGGATCGATTTGAATTGTTTTTTCCCGAGCGGAGACAGTTTTTTCTTGAAAATGGTGACCTATTTGCCAATTTCGGATACAATACCATCCGGCCATTTTTCTCGAGGAGGATCGGCCTTAATTCACCTATTGAGTTTGGTGCTCGCTTGAGTGGAAAAATCAACAAGGACTGGAGAATCGGAGCGATGAATATGCAGACAGGAGGAGTAGATTCCGAAGGTTTGCCATCCCAGAATTTCACCGTGATGGCTTTGCAACGCCAAGTAGGCGCCCGCTCCAATATTACAGGAATTGTAATCAATAAACAGTCACTCAATTACAATCCAAATCCTGAATCTGAGCATCCCATTTACAGTCAGTATAATCGAAACCTTGGTCTTGAATATAATCTCGCCTCTTCCAATAACCTGTGGACGGGAAAGGCCATGCTGCTAAAAAGTTTTGGGCCGGATGGAAGTCAGGATGGATTTGTTCATGCAGCAAACTTGAGGTATGCTTCCGGAAATCTTACCTGGAATTGGCAGCATGAGTATGTATCGGAAAACTATACGGCTGAAGTAGGTTTTGTCCCCAGAAACGGATTTTACAAAATCTCACCCACACTGGGCTATCGCTGGTTTCCCAAAAGCGAAAAAATCCTAAGTCATGGACCGGATGTAGGGACGACTTTTTTCTTTAACACCAAAGGGGAACAAACGGATAATACCACTTTTGCTGCCTACAATGTCAAATGGCGAAGTCAAAGTACGTTTATGCTGTGGGCGGGCTATGATTTTGTAAAACTGCAGCGGCCCTTTGACCCTACCAATTTTTCTGGGCAAACACTCCCGGCAGGAACCAATCATACTTGGCGAGCTTGGGGGACAGAGTATGCGTCCAAGCCACAGAGTTTATTTACCTATAGTTTTTCCACCCGAATGGGAGGCTATTATGCCGATGGCAATCGCTACAATGTCAGCACGGAGATGGGGTATCGCTTTCAGCCCTTTGTGAGCATCGCGATGAATACCAATTACAATCGGATCATTTTGCCTGAGCCCTGGGGAACCACCAACTTTTGGCTGATCGGTCCACGAGTGGATGTGACCATGACCAATACGTTATTTTTCACGGCATTTGTCCAGTACAATGAACAGATCGAAAATATCAATTTGAATACCCGGTTTCAGTGGCGATTCCAGCCGGCTTCGGATCTCTTTATTGTGTACACGGATAATTACCTTCCTGCTCCTTTTTACACCAAAAACCGATCAATCGTGCTGAAATTCACCTATTGGTGGAATGTCTGATAGCCATAAAAAAAAGCTCCCAGCGTAATTCTGAGAGCCTTTGTCAATTTTAAAAGGATTATTCATTCACAGGGAGTAGCTTTACCAAAAGTCCAGTCCCTTCGGTGATCGCATAGAGGTATCCATCAGGGCTTTCGGAAACTGTTCTTACCCGTCCGATGTCTTGAAACATTACTTCCTGAGAAAGCGCCTCTGTTCCTTCCATATCCACCCGGTTGATGTGCATTTTGGCCAATGCTCCGATCAAAATATCACCTTTCCAAGCGGGATATTTATCCGAAGTCACCAAGGTCATTCCGCAAGTTGCAATTGAGGGGACATAGTAAGTCACAGGTTGCTCCATTCCTTCTTTTTCAGTAATTTCAGTAATCGGCGTGCCATCGTAATTAATGCCGTAAGTGATCACCGGCCAACCGTAGTTTTTCCCTTTTTGGATCAGGTTGAGCTCATCACCTCCTTGTGGTCCGTGCTCTACTTCCCAAATTCGATCATTGGCTTTGTCGTAAACCAGTCCTTGTGGATTTCTGTTTCCATAAGTCCAAATGGAGCCAACAGCGCCTTCTTCATCTACAAATGGATTATCCGCAGGAATACTTCCGTCGTCATGGATTCGGTGGATTTTACCGTGTGCATTGGTCAGATCTTGTGCGTTTTCAGGCTTATTTCCTTTGTCTCCGTTGGAGAAATAAAGGTATCCCTCATTGTCAAATACGATTCTGCTCCCGAAGTGTCGTCCACCTTCCCATTCGGGCATGGCAGTGATCAGTTCTTCCTGTTCTATGGCATTGATTCCGTCAAGCTTAAATCGCATAATCGTCAAGGCTCCTTTATTATCTGGAAAAGGCTTGGCGTAAGCGAGGTAAATCCAGCCATTTTCATCGTATTTTGGATGAATAGCGACATCGAGCAGTCCAGCTTGATTGACTTCATGAACCTCCGGAAGTCCTTGGATTTTTTGTCCGGTAAAGGCATCATCTTCGAAAATTAAGATTTCTCCTTTTCGTTCAGTGATCAGCATTTTTCCGTCAGGGAGCCAAGTCATACCCCATGGACTTTCAAAATCCGAATACAGGGTATCAAGCTTGATCAGCATTTCATCTGTTTGTGTCGCAAATGTTGCATCCACGGTTTCCTCTTGCTCTTCCAAGACCGCTTGATCGACCTCTTTGGACTCACAAGAGAAAAGCAAAGCTGCTCCAACTACTCCCGAGAGTAATGGATAATAGGGGGATAGTTTCATAGATTCAGTATTTAAGCTCACAAGATAATACATCCTCATGGAAAGCTCAATGGGAATCCTTTCAGAGGTTCCAAGCGGAGATGGATTGATTGGATTTTGCGATCAACCTGAGTACCTCATCGACCATGGTATCAGAGCCGATGAAAAGTGGAGTCCGCTGATGAAGGGAAGTGGGTTGAATCTCTAAAATCCGCTGAAAACCATCCGAAGCTTTGGCCCCAGCCTGCTCAGCAATAAATGCCAAAGCATTGGCTTCATACAAAAGCCTGAGTTTGCCACTCGGGTTTTTTTGGGTTCCCGGATAAAGGTAAATCCCTCCTTTAAGTAGATTTCGATGAAAATCAGCGACCAAGGATCCAATATATCGGGCAGAGTAGTAGCGTTCTTTGCAGGTTTGAATGTATTTCTTAATCTCAGAGAACCACTGTTTTTCCAGGCCCTCATTAATGGAATAGATTTTTCCATCTTTCGGAGCCTGGATATCTGGGTGTGAAAGGAAAAATTCTCCCAAAGACGCCTCATAAGTGAAGCCGTTTACGCCAAATCCGGTGGTATACACGAGCATGGTAGAGGAGCCATACAGCACATATCCCGCGGCTACCTGTTCACTGCCCGGCTGCATGATATCCTCTTCTTGGATAGGAGAACCAATGGGTGTTTTTCTGCGGTAAATTGAAAAAATCGTCCCGATACTGATATTGACGTCAATATTTGAACTACCATCCAACGGATCGATGGCTACGACATATTTCCCGGAATTGTTTTGAAGATCAATCACCGCGTCTTCTTCTTCCGAAACAATGGCGCAAACTTCGCCACCCTTGCTCAAAGCGCGCATAAATCGGATGTTTGCAATAACATCAAGTTTTTGCTGCTCTTCGCCTTGTACATTGATTTGGCCAAAAGCTCCGCCGATATTAGCCAATCCGGCCCGATTCGTTTCGCGATTGACTATCTTGGCGGCCAAAGCGATATCCCGCAAAAGCTGGGAGAGTTCGCCGGAGGCAAAAGGGAAATCGCTTTGTTTGAGTTTGATAAATCGATCCAGGGTGACCCCGACCGAGTAAGCCATTCCGCTTTGATCCGGCTGATAAGGTAGAATTTTCATAAATTAGAAAAGTGCAATTATTGGGTTTATATCTTCCGAAAATTAGGAAATATTTCTTATGGCAAAAATAGCGGTTTACAAATTTGGCGGGGCTTCGGTCAAAGATTCTGATTCTATCAAAAACTTAGCTGATATTTTTCGTAATCGATTGCGGAAAAATCTTGTAATTGTGGTTTCAGCCATGGGTAAAACCACAAATTCACTGGAGGAAATTATTGATCTCCGATTAAAATCTGAAGATTGGTATTCGAAAAGTGCAATTTTAGAAACCTTTCACTTGAAAGTCTGTGAAGAATTGTTTGAGCAGGATCATCCGGTTTTTTCTAGAATTAAAAATTGGTTTATCCAATTGAAATTAGCCGTCGAACGGCCTTTAACCAAAGAAAATTACGATGAGTTTTATGATCAAGTCGTGTCTTTTGGAGAGTTGGTTGCCACAACCATTGTAATGGAGTACTTATGCGCTCAGGGATTGATTGTGCTTTGGCAGGATGCTCGGGAACTGATTCGGACCAATTCAGATTTCCGCTTTGCCCAGGTGGATTGGGGGTGGACCAGAGTTGCTTGTCAATCGCAGCTTTTGCCCAAATTGGACCAATTTCCAGTCTTGACACAGGGGTTTATCGGTGCTGATGCTAAAGGACGGACGACAACATTGGGGAGGGAGGGATCAGATTTTACTGCGGCGATTTTAGCAGCTTGTTTGGATGCTGAAAGCGTGACGATATGGAAGGATGTACCCGGGGTTTTGAATGCGGACCCCAAGCGATTTCCGGCTGCTCGCCTTTTTGATGAACTCGACTACAAGCAAGCCGCCCAAATGACTTTTTATGGAGCCTCTGTCATTCATCCCAAAACGATCAAACCATTGGCAAATAAGTCGATTCCGCTTTTTGTGAAGTCTTTTTTGAACCCGGAAGCAAAAGGAACGAAGATCTACGGCTCCGGAAAGCCAAATCCCACTCCTACCTTGATTGTCAAAGACAGGCAGATTTTGGTGACTTTTCAGGTAACTGATTTTTCATTTGTGGAAGAACAGCATATTCATCAAGTTTATCGGGAACTGGATTTGCTCAAATTGCGAGTAAATTTGCTTCAAACGTCCGCGATTGGGATTTCGATCGTGATCGATTATCAGCTTTTCAAGCTGGAAAAATTAGTTGAAAAGTTGGCGTCCATTTTTAAAGTCAGGTATAACGAAAATTTGCAGCTGTTGACTATTTTAAATCCCGAGGAGGAAATGATTCGGGGTTTTTCGGCAAGCTATACGATCCTATTGGAGCAGCGCACCCGGACAACTTTTCAATTGGTGGGAAAGCCGATTTAGGCTGATTTTTTTTATAAAAATGAGTACATTTCATTTTTAACCCGATAAACCTATGAAAACCAGAAGATCATTTCTCCAAAAAGCCGGCGTTTCTGCCTTGGCGCTCAGTTTACCCACTATTCCTAGGGTTAGCTTTTCCAAAACACAGTCAAACCCCATTTTTTATCAAAATGAAAAACCGCTCCGCGTAGCGATTATGGGATTAGGTAGCTACGGAACCCGTGTGGCCAAAGCGATGAAAGATTGCAAGCGGGCAAAATTGGTCGGTTTGGTCAGTGGGACTCCATCAAAAATTGAGTCTTGGAAAAGGGAATATAATATCGAGGATAAAAACTGCTACAACTACGAGAATTTTGACCAAATTAAAGATAATCCAGATATCGATGCAGTTTATGTGATTACGCCGAATGGATTGCACAAGGAACATAGTATTCGAGCTGCAAGGGCAGGGAAACATGTCATCTGTGAAAAACCCATGGCAACCACTGCTGCCGATGCTGCAGAGATGATCCGCGTTTGTGATGAAATGGGTGTGAAGCTATTGATTGGGTACCGGATGCACTTCGAAGCCAATACGCTAGACGTGGTGCGAAAGCGGAAAGCTGGCGATTTTGGACAGATCAAATTTTTTCAAGGATTGAGCGGATTTATCATCGGTGATCCTACACAGTGGAGGCTAGATCCGGTGCTTTCTGGAGGTGGGGCGATGATGGATATTGGAATTTATTCCATCAATGGGGCACGGTACATGATCGGTTCGGAACCGCTTTGGGTGACTGCTCAGGAAGTTAAAACCGACCCGGTCAAGTTCAAGGAAGGGATTGATGAGACGATCACCTTTCAGATGGGATTTCCGGATGAAGTGGTCGCATCTTGCCTTTCGACTTATAGTATGAATTACTTGGATAAATTTTATCTCAACGGGATCAAGGGGTTTGCTGAAATGCAACCTTCGACCGGCTATGGCCCGATTGAGGGGCGTACGCATGAAGGACCATTGAACCATCCCCACGTCACCCATCAAACCACTCAAATGGATGAGATGGCAGCGATGATTCTGGATGGAAAAGAAGCCGAAATTCCGGTGGATGGATGGGAAGGTCTCAAGGATATGCGGATCATCGAAGCGATATTTGAAGCTGTTAAGACTGGAGAAAAAGTGGTCTTAGTTTGATTCATCCAAAAGCAACTGCACAAAAATCAAATCCAGCCATTTATCAAACTTTTGACCGATTTCTTGGAACCTACCTACTTCGCGGAAGCCAAGTTTTCGGTGGAATTCCAAGCTGCCCATGTTGGAGGAGTCGATTCCTCCAACCATCGAATGATAACCTGCCGCTCTGGCAATGCCGATGAGTTGATTCATAAGCTTTCTGCCTAGACCTTTTCCTCGGGAATCTGGTCCGATATATACCGAGTGCTCGACCGTAAACCGATATCCGTATTTGGGCCGGAAAGTTCCATAAAAGGCAAACCCTTCGACTTTGCCGTTGATTTCTGCCACTAAAATGGGAAAACCTGCATTCGCTTTTTGGTGAAACCAGTTTTGCTGTTCTTCCAAAGTCTTGGGAACGATGTCATAATTGACCGTAGTCTGAAGGATCTCATAATTGTTGATTTCCAAAATCACGGGAACATCTTCCACTTTTGCAGCTCTGATTACAATAGACATCGTTAGTTTTCAAATCGTTTGACAATCCGCTCGATTCCGTGCAAATAAGCACTCCCAAAGAGATTGAGGTGGACTAAAAGCGGGTATAAATTGTAAATGCCCATCCGAGATTCAAATTCAGGCTCCAAAGGTAATACCGATTCATACGCATCGTAAAATTCCTGATCAAAGCCACCAAATAAACGACTAAAGGCCAAATCCATTTCCCGATGGCCAAAATAAACTGCTGGATCAATCAGAGCCGGCTGGCCTTCCGGATTGCAAATGACATTTCCAGACCAGAGATCTCCATGAAGTAAGGCAGGTTGCTCTTTTGGGAAAATCCCCTGCAATTTGGGATAGATTTCCTGAAATCGCTTCAGAAAATCCAAGGGGATTAGTCGATCAAAATAGGCTTTCCCGATTAAGGGTTCCAACCGAAACTCAATAAAAAAATCAAGCCAATTGTCGGTGGATAAATTTCGCTGATGAAGGGAGGCAATAAAGTTGTCTTCTTCCAAGCCAAAGTTTTGTGCTTGAGTCAGGTGAAGGTGGGCCAGACCGATTCCCAGATTTTCCCAGTAATTGGGATTCTGGCGGCGAGATTGGATGAATTCCATCAAAAGATAATTGTAATCACCGACCCGGCCAAATCCGAAAACCTGTGGAACTTGAAGGAAGGTATTTGCCCGAAGTAAATCCAAGCCTTCCGCTTCCTTTTTCAGGATGTCTCGCTCATGTTCAAAATTAATTTTAAGAAAAAATGAATCTGATGGGGTGTCTAGTCTGATTCCTTGGTTGTGATTGCCAGAGGCGATAAGGCTTGCGTTTTTTAGGAAAGAGTCCGCTCCGAGATTTTCAAAAAGTATTTGCTCATAAAGGTCATTTTGATCATGCATACAGCTGATGTCTCTCTTGGATGGTTGTCAGAAAGTGGTCCACTGCCTCATTTAGTATGTGGTAAATTTCTTCAAATGCGTCCTCGCCTCCATAATAAGGATCGGGAACCGAAAGCCCCTTTCCGTTAGGTGCAAAATTCCGGATTAAATGAATTTCCTTTTCCTCAAATCCATACTTGGATTTCATTGCATTCAGATTTCGCAGATTATTTTCATCCATGGCCAGGATGTAATCAAAATCGCGGAAATCCGTACGGTTGACTTGTCTGCCGCGGTGGTTGACCGGGATATTATACTTTTTTGCACAATTGATCGTGCGTTCGTCGGGCAATTCCCCGATGTGAAAATCAGAAGTCCCTGCGCTGTCGGATTTAAAGCGATCCTCGATGCCGGCAACTTTAATTTTATGGTCAAAAATTGCCTCTGCCAAAGGGGAACGACAAATATTGCCAAGACAAACGAATAATACTTTAATCATGCGAAAATACTAATTTGAGACCATGCTTTGATTTCGGCAACTTTGAATGTAGGAATTTTTGAGTGGAAAAGCACAAAGGTATCTTGAATTTTCTCAAAAAATGGAGTCAATATTCAATTCTTTCCTTTGCCCGAAATTTGGGTTGATTATGAAAAGTAAAGCTTAATTTTGGGCATGAATTGGATGTACAACTTTTCGATGAAACTGGCCGCGCTATTTTTGCCATTGGCCGCGCTTTTTTCTTCGAAAATCCGGATTTTTTGGCAGGGGAGAAAAGACGTAATCCAAGCTGTGAGGAATTTTCGAACTTTTAATCCGGGAAATCTCATTTGGTTTCATGTAGCCTCTTTGGGGGAATTTGAGCAAGCAAAACCACTGATCAAAGCTCTTAAAAAGCGAAATCCAACTCATAAAATTGCAGTTAGTTTTTTCAGCCCTTCAGGTTTTGAACCGACTAAAAACAAACCTCAAAAAGAAGTTGATTTTATTTGCTACTTACCTCTTGATACTCCTCAAAATGCCCGGGATTTTGTTGGTCACTTAAATCCAAGCTATGTTTTTTTCGTCAAATATGACCTTTGGAATAATTTTTTGAAGGAGATAAAAAATCACAATATCCCTCTGTTTCTAATTTCGGCAGCCTTTCGGCAAGATCAGGTTTATTTTAGCAGACAGGGTTTTTTTAGAAACCAAATTTTCTTTTTTGACCATATTTTTACCCAAAATCAGAAAAGCCAAAAATTGCTAGACGGGATTGGTTTTCATGCTCATACCCTAGCTGGCGATACCCGATTTGATCGGGTGTTGCAAACTGCTCAATCGGCTCAGGAATTTCCCGAAATATATGCTTGGACTGGAGGAAAGCCTATTTTTGTTTTGGGGTCTGTTTGGCAGGAGGATATGGATATTTTAATCCCGCTGATTAATAAAGATAAAAAGTACAAATGGATCATTGCGCCGCATAGTATGGATCTAAAACCCATGAAGCTTTGGCAAAGTCAGATAGAACGAACTTGTACTTTTTACTCCAACAGAAAGGGGAATCAGCCCAGTGAAATTTTGTTTATAGATAATGTGGGAATGTTGTCTTCGCTTTATCAATTTGCCAGACTTGCTTATGTGGGTGGGGGATTTGGAAAAGGACTTCACAATATATTGGAGCCTTTGGGATTTGGAGTTCCGGTTTTGTTTGGGAAGCTTCAAAACGATAGAAAGTTTCCGGAGGCAAAAATCAGTCAGAAAAAAGGATGTGGTTTTTGCGTAAAAACTATGGAGGAGTTGATTGATACGGTGGAATTGCTTGAAGATAGAGGAAGGTATGAACTTGCGGTCAAAGCAGCCCAAACTTGGGTAGCCGAAAATGTGGGTGCAACCGACCGGATTTTGAATGTTCTCAAAAAATCGATGAGAAAAGCATGAAAGGAAGAGTAATCAAATCTACCGGGAGTTGGTATACCGTAAAAACCGATAATGTCGAGGTAAAAGCTCGATTAAAAGGGAAATTTAAGCAAGATGAGCTCAAGCTGACCAACCCGATTGCCGTAGGGGACTGGGTGGAGCTAGTCATGGAAGAAGGTCAGGAGACAGCGGTGATTCAGCAGATTCATCCGCGGGAGAATTATGTAATCCGAAAATCCACGCGGAAGCAACACTTTTCTCACATCATTGCGAGCAATCTGGATCAGGCGATTTTGGTCATCACGATGAAAAGTCCACGAACTTCCTTGGGTTTTATTGATCGCTTTTTGGTAAGCACGGAAAGTTTTCGAATTCCGGCGATTTTGGTCGTCAATAAGGTGGATCTGATCAGTAAAGACAGGGATCAGGAATGGCTTCAGGATGTCCATGAGATTTATGAGCCTTTGGGCTATCCGGTTTTGGAAATTTCAGCGATACATGACCAAGATCTCAGGGAAAAATTTCTCCCTTTGATTCAGGGTAAATCCAGTTTGATAGCTGGACACTCAGGCGTGGGAAAGTCCACCCTACTCAACAAACTTGCACTGGGTGCTAGTCAGCAAACTAAGGAAGTTTCTAATTTTAGTAGCAAGGGCGTGCATACGACTACTTTTGCCGAATTATTTGAACTCCCGGGAGGAGGGGATTTGATTGATACGCCGGGAATCAAGGAATTTGGGATTTTGGATGTGGAGGAGTATGAACTTTCGCATTATTTTCCCGAAATGCGCAAATACCTCGGTCAGTGCAAATACAACAATTGCCGCCATATCAATGAGCCGGGATGTGTGATTTTGGAAAAGCTGGAAGAAGGCTACATTCACCCCTATCGCTATGAGAGCTATTTGAATATCCTTTCTGAGGAAGATTCCCATCGTTGATAAAAATTTTGAAAGCAGGGTAATTTGGCCTATTTTTCATTTTTCAAACCAATCTTATGAGCGAAGTACTCCATCACGAGCAAATCCAGAAAAAGATCACCCGAATGGCTTTCGAAATCTATGAGCGGAATCTCTATTCCTCAGGATTGATTTTTGCCGGCATATCAGGAATGGGGCAGCAACTTTCCCAACTACTTGCTGAAGAGCTAAGGAAAATTTCTGACTTGAAAATCGAAGAAATCGAAGTTAAACTGGATAAAAGTAATGTGGCAAATTCTGCTATTGAATTGTCTAAAGAGCTGGATTTGAAAGGGAAAAACCTCATTTTGGTCGATGATGTGTTGAATACCGGGAAAACGATCGTCTATGCGATGAAACCTTTTCTGGAAGAAGAGCTCAGTAAAATGGAATTGGCCGTCTTGGTCAACCGTGCTCATGGACTTTTTCCGATTCGGCCGGATTACACGGGATATGAGCTCTCAACCACACTTAATGAGCATATCAAAGTTGACCTTTCGGGATATCGCTATTCAGTTCACCTTCATTAAAAATCATGTCAGTTCACTCCTCAGCTTCTATTAAACGGATCACCACGCACATTCTCCAGGAAATGAAAGACCGTGGGGAAAAAATATCCATGCTCACTGCCTATGACTTTTCCATGGCTAAAATCGTTGATGCCGCAGGTATTGATATCATTTTGGTGGGAGATTCCGCTTCCAACGTCATGGCAGGACACGAAACTACCTTGCCCATTACCTTGGATCAGATGATTTATCATGCCTCTGCGGTGGTCCGAGCAGTAAAGCGTGCCTTTGTGGTGGTGGATATCCCTTTTGGAAATTATCAAGGGAATAGCTCCGAGGCTTTGCGATCGGCGATTCGAATCATGAAGGAATCCGGAGCCCATGCCGTCAAAGTAGAAGGAGGATCAGAGATTAAAGAATCCGTCAGCCGGATTTTAACTGCAGGCGTGCCAGTCATGGGACATTTGGGATTGACTCCACAGTCCATTTACAAGTTTGGAACCTATACTGTCCGCGCAAAAGAAGAAGCTGAAGCACAGAAACTTCTGGAAGATGCCCAAATGCTTGAAGCCTGTGGTTGCTTTGCGATCGTGTTGGAGAAAATTCCAGCGTCTCTCGCCAAAAAAGTGGCCCAACAGGTCAAAATTCCGGTGATCGGGATTGGTGCAGGCGCAGAGGTGGATGGTCAGGTTTTAGTGATGCATGATATGCTGGGGATTACCCAGGAATTCAAGCCTCGATTTCTCAGACAGTATGCCGATCTGCAGCAGACGATGACAGATGCCTTTAAAAACTACATTAAAGATGTTAAAAGTCGGGATTTTCCGAATGAATCAGAGAGTTATTGATTATGAAAATATTCCAAAAAAGAGGCTGATTCAATTTGAATTAGCCTCTTTTTACTTTAGACTTTCTCGACTTCTTTCACTTTTTCTTTCACCCGCAAGACAAAATCGCTCAGGACGTTCATGTAATTGATAAAGGCGTCGTATGGGGTGTCGTAGGGGCTGAAGTATTCGTGCACTGAACCATCGGAAAAGAACTTGGTACACATGTAATAAAAGTGATCCGAGGTCTGCAAATATTTCCAGTCGCGCTGGATATCCGGATCCTTGATTTTTTTGACTTGATCTTCCAATTCATAAAGTCGGTCAAATGCTTCATCCTGCAAATCATTTCCCAGCCAAGCCGTCAAATCCCGTTCTTCGTCCGCCCAGGAAATTGGGGTTGGTACATGGATAGCTCCTACTGGGGAAACTAGGGAAATCACCTCAGATGGAGTAGAGAAGCTAAAGTCTGAATGCTTAAATACCGATTCGGGTAACGCTCGCATAAACTCAAAGATTCCGGTTTCGGCCCACTGATGCTCACCAAAGGTTTCATAATCCATGAATAGATTCAAACTTTGTTCTTCCCTTGGAATAGCATTGATCCAATTGATGAATTTTTCTGTGGTAAGGGGGTAGTCTTCCCAAGTTTTGTTGCTGAATCGAAAAGCGATGTCATCGGAAAGTCTGAAGTTTTTAAGCAGGACTTTCAATTTCGGATTAATGGAATTGTGATAGACATAATTGGGGCTTTTCCAACCCAAAATATGTTTAGCTCCCTCGGTTAAAATCGCCTCATAGCCCATATCCGCGACCATTTCTCCGATTTTATCCGAATAGATCAACTCTGTGTTTCGAAAGACTTTTGGCCTATAGCCATTAAACAGTCTGCTGATTTTTTCCTGATGCTTTTGGACCATATCGCTAAACTCTGCCTTGCTTTTCAGCGAGGCAAGGGCATGGCCGTAGGTTTCATTGAGCAATTCTACCTTTCCGGTCGCAACCAGTCGCTGAAAACTTTCCAATACATCCGGAGCATAGGCTTCCAGTTGATCCATAAAAGTCCCCGAAAGCGAAAAGGTGACTTTGAACTTTCCTTGATACCGTTGGATCAATTCCAGCAAAAGGGCATTCATGGGAAGATAGCATTTCTGGGCTACTTTTCTGATGATCGTTCGGTTACTGAAATCATCCCAGTAATAATGATCTTCCCCAATGTCAAAAAAGCGATAAGGTTTGATTCGGTAGGGTTGATGAACCTGAAAGTAAAAGCAGATCGTTCTCATGGTCTAGTGGATAAAGTTTTTTCATAAACAGTGATTAGTTTGGCAGCCACATGCTCCCATTTTAATCGTTTTAATTCTTGGCTTCCCAGTTCTTTAAACATCTGGGAGATTCCCTTGTAATGAAGCAGAGCAAAAATGGCATCTGCCATCGCGTCAATGTCCCAAAAGTCCACCTTGATGGCGTTGATCAAAACTTCGGCAACCCCTGACTGCTTGGAAATGATGACCGGGGTATTGTGTCTTACCGCTTCCAGAGGTGAAATCCCAAATGGCTCGGAAACTGAAGGCATCACATACACATCGGAAATCGCATACATGTGGTCTACATCGTCCCCTTTTAAGAATCCGGTAAAATGAAAGCGCGAAGCCATTCTGAGTTCAGCCACTCGGTCAATCATTCGATTGAGCAAATCTCCTGAGCCTGCCATGACAAAGCGGACATTGGGATCTCGGTCTAAAACTTTCTTAGCCGCTTCGACAAAATATTCTGGACCTTTTTGGAAGGTAATTCTACCCAAGAAAGTCACAATTTTTTCAGGGACCTTTTTTTCGTATTTGGACTTGATGATGCTGGCATCCAAAACAGCATTGTGAAGCACACTGACTTTTTCTGCTGGAACACCATATTTTCTGACGATGGTATTTTTGGTCAATTGGCTGACGGCCAACACATGATCTGCGGCGTGCATTCCTGCCCGTTCAATGTCGTAAACAGGCTTGTTGACCGATTCTCCGGATCGATCGTATTCGGTAGCATGGACATGGGCGATGAGGGGCTTTCCACTGATTTCTTTTGCAGCTATACCTGCAGGAAATGAGAGCCAGTCATGCGCATGAATGATGTCAAAATCACTTCGATCACGAGCGATTTGGGCTCCAGTTAAGGCATACCTACTCACCTCTTCGAGGAGGTTTTTTCCATATTTGCCACTGAATTCATATTTGGTCGAGAAGATGGATTCATCTACATCCGTCCGATCGTGAATCGCATAGTCCGTAAATTTTTGATATTCCTCCGGTCCCAGATAGGGCACCAAAAAGCTGCTTACTTCCAGGTAGGTGAGGTTTTTCCAGATTTTTTTGAATTTCCGCTCGCGGTAATCGATGCTGATATCACTGGCATTGACAAAATCTGCCAAGGGCTCTTCATCTCCCCATAATTTGGGGACTACAAAAATGACGTCCTGATTATGATGGGCCATTCCCTTGACCAAACCATAGCAGGCCGTGCCTAAACCACCTGAAATATGTGGGGGAAATTCCCACCCAAACATTAATACTTTCATAAAAAACTATTTAATTCTGTTGACCAACTCCATCATGCGCAATAGTTCTGCAATACTCCAAGCTTGAGAAACCGCACCTTTGGGTCGGTGAGGAGGATCTCCATCGTAAATTTCAGCGACGGTTCCTACGCCATACTGAGTCATCACCCCATCAAAACCCTGAATGATTTTATGGATAAAATTCAGCGAAGATTTTCCGTGCAATTTTATGTATGCCTCCACAAAATGACCCATGGGCCAGACCCAAACGGTACCATTGTGATAGGCTTGATCCCGGCTGATCTGATCTCCGAAATAATAGCCTTTGTAGGCCGGATCATCCGGTGCTAAAGTCCGCAATCCACGTGTGGTCAGGAGATTGGATTTGGCTAATTCCAAAATTTGATCACATTGAGATTCGGTGAGCATGATGTAGGGGAGCGAAGTAGCAAAAACCATATTGGGCCGGATCATCCAGTCCTGCTCTCCATCATTGACTACGTCGGCCAAATATCCTTTTTCCTCATCCCAGAAGGTCTCTAAAAAACTCGTCTTGACTTTTTCGGCTAGATTTTGAGTTTCCTGATCCCCAGTTAATTCATGATAAAAGCAAAGGGCATTATACCAAAGCGCTTGAATTTCAACTGGACATCCGATTCGGGGAGTGACCGGCCCGTCAGGTGTGACCGCATCCATCCAAGTCAACGCCAAATCCTCCTGTCCACCATAAATCAGCCCATTTTCCATCATATGGATGTTGAAATCCGTGCCGGCTTTATAGCCCTCAATTATTCCTTTAAGCTTGTCTAGATAGCGTTTTTTGACTGTCTTAACATCTCCCGTGTAGGTGATGTATTTTTGCAGGGACCAGAAAAACCAAAGTGGGGCATCCATGGAGTTCATATTGGCATAGTCTCCGCTTCCCACATTGGGAAAAAGTGGCCCTTGCAAATCCCGGGACATGGTGTCCATAATCTCCAAAAAGGTCTCATTGTCCCCTCTGGCTAAGGTTAAACCGGGAGCAGCAATAAATGTGTCTCTCCCCCACCAGCCAAACCAAGGATATCCGGCAATAATTCGAGTATCTCCGTCTCGTTTGCGGATAAATTGGGTGGCCGAATTTCTTAGGCAATTTTCAAAATTACTTCGGGGAATTCTTCGGGCAATTTCTTTTTCAAAGGCGCGCTGTCGAGTACTGGGATCGGCTTCAGTCAGCCCCGCAGAGAAAATAACCGACTCTCCTTTTTCGATATCAAATTCAAAATAGCCGGGCACATACAAATCCTCCTGATAATCATACCCCCGTTCTCGTTCGAGAATATACTCTACATTGTTGTACCAATTTGGTTCGAATTTGAATTTGTTTTTCTTTGAAAGTTGTAAAAATAACGGATCATAAACCGGGTAAAGTCTAAACTGGACTCCGTTGGGTACTTTTTCAAAATCTTTATTGATGTCTGAGTTTTCTTTGCAAAGGGTATGGTATCCGCGAAATGCCAAGAAGGGCTGAATTCGAATCTTGGTAGGAGAGTGTGCTTCCAAAAGTGTATATCGGATCATTACCCGATCGCGATTGGTGTCCAGAATGATTTCCTTCTGAAGGACCACCCCTCCGACTCGATAGGTAAGCTTAGGAATGGGTTCGGAGTCAAAATCTTCCAAATATTTATGCCCCCGTGGAGAATAGTTGCCTGGATATTTGCTGATGCCTAAGTTAAAGCTAGCCCCATGCTGAATGACTGTCTCATGGACCGTCGATAAAAAGACATGGTTTTGAGAATCGATTTGTGGCTGAGGAGCCACGAGCAAACCATGGTATTTTCGGGTATTGCAACCGATGATGGTGGTACTGGTGTAGGCACCGGATCGGTTGGTACGGATAATTTCCCGATCTAACGAATAGTTCAGGTTGACAAGCTGCGTTTTGTCAAAATGGATGTAACTCATAGGGTAAAAATTGTATTCCGTTAAAATAGAATATTGAACTGATAGAAAAAATCAAAAGGCAAAAAATAAAGGTTATGTTTCCATAACCTTTCGAATTTGTACAGATTTTAAGAATGAATGGCTTCTTTTTGGATTTCTTCAAAAATCCGAAGAGACTCTTCAAACTTAACCATGTAGCTTTTCACCTGATGGATATTCACCGGCTTGACCACAGGGAATTTTGGTGAGGATTTGAACAAAGTAAACATCACAAGTTGGTTTAGTTTGGTCTGAATTTGTCAAATGTTGTGCCAAGCACATCGTTATTTAAAGCAAAAACCCCTCAATTGGAGGGGTTTGGGGTGAAAGACCGGGTTCGAACCGGCGACCTCTGGTGCCACAAACCAGCGCTCTAACCAGCTGAGCTACAATCACCATTTATTCTTCATGAGAACGCATTTCTCATTCGGTTGGCAAAGGTAAGTAGAATGAAATTTAACTCCAAGATTGCTCCTTAAATATTTGTAAGAAATGTGAGCCGTTCTCCTTTTTTGGTTTCGTCAAACTGTCCGTTTTCATACGCTAAGTGTCCAGACACGATCGTATGGGTGATTTTGGATTGAAATTGATGTCCTTCGAAGGGAGACCAACCACACTTGGTCAAAATATTTTCCTTACTTACCGTCCATGGATCATTCAAATCCACGAGTACCAGATCCGCAAAGTAGCCTTCTCGGATAAATCCTCGATCTTCCATTCGGAATAATTTGGCCACGTTGTGCGACATTTTGTCAGCAATGCGTTCCAGACTGATTTTGCCTTGGTGATAAAAATCCAGCATTGCCACTAAGCTGTGCTGAATCAATGGTCCTCCCGATGGAGCTTTGGTGTAAACTTGATCTTTTTCTTCTAAGGTATGTGGGGCATGATCGGTGGCAATCACATCGATCCGGTCATCAAGCATGGCTTGGAATATCTGATCCCGATCCTGTGCAGTTTTGACCGCCGGATTCCATTTGATTAGCGTACCTTTCGTTTGGTAATCTTCCTCTGAAAACCACATGTGGTGAATACAGGCTTCGGCAGTGATTTTCTTTTCCTCCAAAGGAATGCTGTTGTCAAAAAGACTTAATTCTTTGGCTGTACTGATATGGAGAATGTGTAGCCGGGTACCGTATTTTTTGGCCATGGCCACCGCTCGACTTGAGGCATCATAACAAGCTTCTTCAGATCGGATTTTAGGATGAAATTTTACCGGAATATCCTCCCCGTATTTGGTTAGGTATTCTTCTAAATTCGCAGCGATGATGTGATCGTTTTCCGAGTGGATGGCCAAAAGTCCTTTGTAATGCTTAAAGATTCCTTCCAGCGATTCGATATTGTCCACGACCATATTTCCTGTGGAGGAACCTTGGAATACTTTCAATCCGCAAATGTTTCTCAAATCCAGTTTGAGGATTTCTTCTAAGTTGTCATTGGTGCCTCCGAAGAAAAAGGAATAGTTAGCCAGAGAAACTTCTTTTGCGCGAGCATATTTTTCTTCCAAAAGCGGAATCGTCACCGCCTGGGGAACCGTATTGGGCATTTCCATGTAGGAAGTCACTCCTCCCGCAACCCCGGCTTTGGCCTCGGTGTAGATTTCTCCTTTGTGCGTGAGCCCGGGTTCTCTGAAATGTACCTGATCATCGATTACGCCTGGAAAAAGGTAGTTTCCTTCGGCTTTGATGTGTTTATCGGCAGATTCTTCCGCTAAGTTTTCTCCGATTTTGGTGATCCTTCCGTTTTGCACCAAAACATCCCCCCGAAAGATCCGGCCTTCATTGACTATATTTGCATCGGTGATCAGTATACTTTTCATCTTTTCTCAGTAATATTTCCTCAAAAATACGGAATCATGGCCAATCAGGCAGAAGGTTTTGACGCTTTTAAATTAAATAAGCAACTGCTCAATGCGATTGCAGAGGCAGGCTATCAGCATCCGACTGGAGTGCAGGAAAAGGCCATCCCCCTGGCTTTGGCAGGCCATGACGTATTGGGAATCGCTCAGACGGGCACTGGGAAAACCGCTGCTTATGTGTTACCGATTTTGATGAAGGTGAAATACGCGCAAGGAACTTGGCCACGGGCTTTGGTGCTGGCGCCTACCCGCGAACTGGTGATGCAGATTGAGGAGGTTTTTCATCAGTTGGGAAAATATACCGACTTGAGGATCGTATCACTCTATGGCGGGATAGGCCCCAAAACTCAGATCGAACAGGTGACAGCCGGGGTGGACATTATCATTTCTACACCTGGGCGTTTTCTGGATTTGTATAAAAAAGGGGTGATTTTAACCAAGGAACTGAAAACCATGGTGCTCGACGAAGCGGACAAAATGATGGATATGGGGTTTATGCCTCAAATCCGATCTGTATTGGAAGTGATTCCGGTCAAGCGCCAAAACTTGCTTTTTTCTGCCACATTTGCCCCTCGGGTGGATGGTTTGGCGGCTGAGTTTTTGGAGTTTCCCGAGCGGGTGGAAGTGACACCTTCTGCGACTACCGCGGAAACCATTGCCCAAGTCAAGTATTTTGTGCCCAACATGCGGACAAAAATCAACTTGCTGGAACATCTACTCGAAAATGAAGAGATTAACCGGGCGATTATTTTTACCCGAAGCCGGAAAAATGCCGAGGAGGTTTCCAATTTTCTTATGAGAAAAAAAGTAGGGGAAGTGCGGGTGATTCACGCCAACAAAGGTCAAAATACCCGGATCAATTCCATGGAGGATTTTAAGGCAGGGGAAGTACGGATTTTGGTGGCCACCGATGTGGCTTCCCGTGGATTGGATGTGACGATGGTTTCCCATGTGATCAATTTTGACGTGCCGCTTATTTATGAGGATTATGTTCACCGGATCGGCCGAACGGGTCGGGCAGAGCATGAGGGAAAGGCGATTACCTTTATCAATCCTGCTGAAGTATGGCATTTTGAAAAAATCGAAGCCTTGATTCGAATGGATGTTCCTGAGTTGGGGATTCCCCAGCCGGTGACGATTACCGAGACGCCTTTCGGCGAAAAGCAGATTTATGCCCGTGAATTGGATAAATTGAAACAAAAGGAGAATCCGGACTACAAAGGAGCTTTTCATGAGAAGAAAGCGAAACCCAAGCGAAATATCGGGAAAGGTGAAAAAGTCAAAGCCAAGAAATCAGGCACCAAGAAAAACCGGAATCAGTTGAAGACGAAGAATCGAAAGAATTAATTAAAAAATATTTATAGCTGATAATCAGAAGGTTGAAATAACTAATATTTTTTTTCTTCTTTGAAATCATTTCCAAGTTTAGGAATTATATTTTAGTTTAAGTGATTAAAGATCAAGGGATTGGCCAATCATCGATTTTTCCCGGATTCAAAGCGGGTTCGGAAATCAATGTTTAACCTTAATAAAAAAATGAAAAAGACAATTTCAAAACTTGGAATTTTAGGATTGAGCCTTTTCGGTGCATTTTTTATGAATGTGTCAGAGATTGAAGCCCAAGTCATTGGAGGTGAAGAAGATGGCTGTCCAATGGTAATGATGGGAATGGAATTTCCTTGTAAAAGGATTTGGTGTTCTACCACTATGTCTATGTCTGGATGTGGGGGTGGTTATTCGACAAGCCAAGATTGCGATTCATGGGCGAATTGTTGATTATCCAGAAGCTAGAATCAAATAAATTAAATAATTAATTTAACAAGAAGCCGTCAGATTTGAATGACGGCTTCTTAATTAATGAAAATTATGAAAATTAACATTGGATTTTTTTTCTTTATAATTTTGGTTTCATGTTCAAAATCAAAAAACCATGGTAAGATTACTTTTGATAAAGATGAAATTAAGATTTCAATTACCTCAGAATACTTAAATTCCTATCAAGTACAATCGTCCTTTTCAAATGAAAAGAGTCTAATTCTAATAGGCTATAACGACAAAAGGCATAGCTTGGATTTTTTTAATCTGGGTCACGGAGAAGTTATGAAATCAAAAAAATTAGATTATGAGGGCCCAAATGGAATTGGAAAAATTGAGTCCCTCTATGCCCATTCTTCAGATTCCATTTTCGTCTATGAATTAGGTAAACTTCATCTATTGAATAGTGATTTGAGTATAAGTCAATCCTGGGATTTATTTCAGATTTATGGGGATTTGAATTTAGGGATTCCACAGTGTAATTTTTACTTCAAGTTATACTATGAAAGCAATCATAAATCCGTTTACTTTTTCATGAATCAAATGGGAGTGAGCCCTTTGGAAATAGCTAAGCTTCCGTTGATGACTTCTCTGAATTTGGAGACTAATGAAGTAAATGTACTACCCATTTATCATTCAGAATATTTTAAATCTGTTTCGGGCCAGGTAGGGTTTATGACCTATTTGGGCTTTTACGGGAAGCTTGACAATCAATTGATTTACAATTATCAGTATGAGTCTACGATGAATGGATTTCATTTGGATGAGGAAAAATTGCATGAAACTTTAAAGTCCAAGCTGCAGGTCGTGCCCAGTATTCCTCAAACCAACGATCCTCAAGCCTATGATCAGCATGCCATTGAAAACCCACATTATTTATCCCCAATCCCAGATCCTTGGAGAAACTTGATTTACAGTATTGTTTGGGATGGTCCAAGCGATGCTAATTCTTACAAAACCTATTTGGATAAAAGCCAAGTTCTGAGAGTCTTTAATAAAGATTTGGAGTTAATTCAAACTGTTCCTCTTCCTGATCGTACTTATCAAATTAACAATTGGTTTGTCAATGAAAATGGACTTTATCTCAATAAAGCTCACCCAGGTGATACTTTGTTGAAGGAGGATAATCTAGTTTTTGATGTCTATAAGTTCCAAGTTGATTCATAATGAACGTTTTAGGATTTTTATTGGGGGCACTATTTTTTCAATCTCAATGGATTAAGGTTCCATTAGATCATCAAAATCCTGAGTCCAGAAAGATTTCAATTGAATACATGTTAACTCGGCCTTTTGACCCTGATAAGAAGACCATCATTACTCATGATGATCCCTTTGATTACTATTTCGGGTTAGGAGACTTATTGCACTTACCATCTGAGGATTTTAATGTCATAAGAATTCATGGAAGATACTTTTCCTCGGATTTACAAGATTTTTTTGATGAGAATCCAGCAATCACTCTTGAAAATAATTACCGTTGGTTGAGTCGTTACCAGGTCATTCAGGATTTAGAATGGATACGAAAAGAGATTTTAGGAGAAAATCCTGCAATTCTATTGGGATTTGGAAGCAGTGCTGGACTTATTCATTATTATCTACATGAATACCCTAGCCATGTAGAAAAGGTGGTGAGTTTGAATCCTTTTTTGTTAGATATCCCAAAGAATTTAAGGTTTTGGAATTTGTTAGGAGGCTTTGAAGAATTAATAGATAACCAATCTTCTGAACTGGTTTTAAAATTCTCAACTAAATCTTCTGAGCCTTATTTTTTTCTTGATAAATCTATAAGAGATAGTTTGTTCTTAAAAAAATTCAATGAATTTAATCAAGATCAGAATTTGAATGAGCCAATTTTCAACTCTTTAGGATTTACTGTGAGGGCATTTGAGCATTTCATAGATATGGATAAAAAAAATCTTGGCCCATTAGGTGAATTTTTAAGTCAGACTTCATTAGAGTTGATGGAAGCCAGTTCCTTTGAAAAATCTAAAATTGAAGGAACAAACTATGATATGGGTAAAATGTATTCTTCAAAAATTATCATTATTGGAGGTGTTTATAATCTACTTCTCGATCCGAAATCTTTTGATATCATTGGAGAGTTTTATCCTAATTCCAATGTTTTTTTACTGAAGGACGGGTTTGGTTTTACGGAAACGCAAGGCGCTGGTATTTGGAAAGAATTGCTAATAACATTTTGTTCTGAAAATGTCCAGGATCAAGTTCAATTGTATCGTAGACTTCAACAATTGGATCTACTTTTTCAAGAGAAAAATTATAATTCGATTCGAGTAGGAAAATAAAAAAAAGGCCCTGAATGTTCAGAGCCTTTATTCTTTCATGTCTTATCGTTCTCCTCGGGTATTGGTTCCATTCACCCGGGTTCTGTTTTCTCGGTTGGCCAGATCCCATGCCGTATGGAAAATCAAATGTGCCCGCTTGGTCATCAGCGGAAACTCGATCTTGTCCACGGTATCGGTCACTTGATGGTAATCGTCATGCACCCCATTAAAGAAGAAAATGACAGGAATATTAAATTTTGCAAAATTGTAATGATCTGAACGGTAATAAAATCGATTCGGATCATCTTCTGCATCGTAGCGATAGTCCAAAATCAAATCCGTGTAGGTGATGTTGTTGTACTCATTGATTTTTTTCAAATCTGTCGATAGCATCTCCGAACCGATCACGTAAACATAGTCTTTGTTTTCTGCCTCTTGGTATTCGTAGTCAATCCGTCCTACCATGTCGATGTTGATGTTGTTCACCGTATTGGCAATGGGGAATATGGGATTTTCGGAATAGTGCTGAGAGCCCAAAAGTCCTTTTTCTTCACCGGTTACGTTTAGGAACAAAATAGATCGTCGAGGTCGATTTCCCTCCTTAGCCGCAGTGGCAAACGCTTCAGCAATTTCCATCACAGAGACTGTCCCAGAGCCATCATCATCGGCGCCGTTGAACACCTCACCGGTAGAGCTCACACCGACGTGATCGTAGTGCGAAGAAATGACCAAAACTTCGTCTTTTTTATCTGTTCCTTCCAGATAGCCCAGCACATTGTAAGCTTCAAGTTCAGTTTTTGATTTCACTACCTGATAGGTTGCTTTTTGAGGTTGGATGGACTCAGGGTTAGATTTAGCTGCTTCTTTTAGCTCTTCCACTGAGGTACCGAAAAGTTCGCCCATTTTATCAGAACTCACCATAAAAATGGGTCTTTGGCTAGTTGGGCTATCGAAACCTACACGACCACGACCCGAAAGGGTTTTGTATCGATTGGCAATCCGGTCAAAATTAGCCTGTCCTTCCATGCTGACAATCACTACCCCAGCTGCTCCGGCATCCATGACCGCATTCAGGAGATTATTGCTGCGTTCGCCCACCGCCCAAATACCGACGAGTTTGTCAGTCACATCTACTTTGGCTAGGTTTTCGTCGTTGACTAGTCCTAAAAACACCAAGTCGGTTTTGGCTTTCTTTTTCATGTCTCCGTCCCCGGTAAAGACAAAGTCTTCATTCTGCACCAGTTTGTTTCTGCCGATTTGCAGACTCACTTCCTCAAATTTAGAGCTAACCAAAGGGACCTGCTGAAAGTAGCTCCCATCTACCGGGCCAGTAAGTCCCAGTTCTTTGTAAAAATCTGCTAAATAATTCGCAGCAATCAATCCCTCTGGGGAACCGGTATCCCGGCCTTTCATTTCATCAGAGGCCAAGAACGTAAGATGCTCTTCCAAGTCCTCTGCTGTGATCGTGTTGGCGTATTTTACCTGCACTGGATTCTGTGCAAGCGTACCGAAGGAAAGCCCCAACGCCATCGCTCCAGTCAATACAAATCGTTTTTTCATAGGTTAAATTTTATTTTGATCGCTAAGCTATACATTTTTTCATCCCAGCCATAAACCGTTTACAGGAAAGGAGTGTTGAGAGGTTGAAATTGTAGGGGTTAAGGGAAAATTATCTTTCAATTAATTGTACCTTTGCCGCCAGAAATCACTAGGATTCTTAACCCAAATAGTCATTACCGCTTCCAAACAAATCGTATGAAGATTAACCTTTCGAATGCTGTCAAATTTGAGAGCAGACACAACGGCCCGACTGAGGCAGAGATTGCAGAGATGTTGGAGAAAATCGGCGCCAGTTCATTGGATGAATTAATCAACCAGACCGTCCCCGAATCCATACAATTAACTCGACCCTTGGACCTTCCCAAGGCCCAACTGGAGTCTGAGTTTATCAGCAGTTTTAAAAAACTGGCTGCTAAAAATAAAGTATTTAAATCATTCATCGGGCAGGGTTATTATGATACGATTGTACCGGGGGTGATTTTGAGAAATGTACTGGAAAATCCAGGCTGGTATACCGCCTATACTCCCTATCAGGCAGAGATTGCTCAGGGAAGATTGGAAGCGCTGATCAATTTCCAGACGGTGGTCATGGAATTGACTGGAATGGAGCTGGCCAATGCTTCATTGCTGGATGAGGGAACTGCTGCCGCGGAAGCGATGACCATGCTTCATGCGGTCAAACCAAGAGAGAAAAAGAATGCCAATAAATTTTTTGTAGATCACAAGATTTTCCCTCAAACCAAAGCCTTGCTGGAAACCAGAGCTGAGCCAGTGGGTATCGAATTGGTCTTTGGTTCAATCGCTGAGCTGGATGTTACTGACCCTGAACTTTACGGTATTTTGTTCCAATACCCAGATGCAGATGGTGCGGTAAGAGATTATTCAGCTATCGTGGCTGCGGCCAAAGAAAATAAGGTACTGACGGCTTTTGCTTCAGATCTCTTGGCATTGACACTTTTAACTCCTCCAGGAGAAATGGGAGCAGATGTAGTTGTCGGTTCTGCACAGCGATTTGGTGTGCCCATGGGATATGGTGGACCACATGCCGGTTTCTTTGCGACCAAAGAAGATTTCAAAAGACAAATTCCGGGAAGAATCATCGGAGTATCCATCGACCGAGCTGGAAACAAAGCCTACAGAATGGCCCTCCAAACCCGGGAGCAGCACATCAAGCGTGAAAAGGCCACTTCCAACATTTGTACTGCACAGGTATTGCTTGCGGTGATGTCCTCTTTCTATGCAGTCTATCACGGTCCCAAAGGCTTGAAGGATATCGCGTTGAGAACCCATGGCCTAGCTAAGTTGACTGCACAAGCACTCAAAAAAGTAGGTTTGGAAGTTGCAGAGCAGGATTTCTTCGATACCATTCAGATCAAAATGAATGAGGTGTCTCGGGAGCGAATCCGAGGATTAGCTTTGGGAGCGGAGATGAATTTCCGCTATGAGAGTGAGTCAGTTTTTATCACCTTCGACGAAACCAAAACCTTGGCTGACGTGGAGCAGATTGTATCGATTTTTGCAACTGAGGAGGGAAAACACACCCTCAATCTCGATGAATTGGTCCAAAATCTGGAGCTTTCATTTCCAGAATCTTTGGCTCGAACCTCCGACTATTTGACCCATCCGGTATTCAACAGCTACCATTCCGAGCATGAGATGCTTCGCTACATCAAGCGATTGGAAAACAAGGACCTTTCCTTGGTCCATTCCATGATTTCCTTGGGTAGCTGTACCATGAAATTGAACGCCACTGCCGAAATGATTCCGGTGACTTGGCCTGAATTTGGACAGATTCACCCTTTTGCTCCGATGGATCAGGCCTTGGGGTATCAGGAATTGTTCACGAACCTGAGAACCTGGTTGACTGAAATTACCGGTTTTGCTGACACTTCCTTACAGCCTAATTCAGGTGCGCAGGGAGAATACGCAGGATTGATGGTGATTCGAGCATATCACATTAACCGTGGGGAAGGACATCGAAATGTAGCTTTGATTCCCACTTCCGCTCATGGAACCAACCCTGCATCCGCTGTGATGGCAGGAATGAAAGTGGTTTTGGTCAAGTGTGACGAAAAAGGGAATATTGATGTGGCTGATTTGAAAGAAAAAGCTGAGGCAAATTCAGAAAATCTTTCTGCTTTGATGGTTACTTACCCATCCACGCATGGGGTATTTGAGGAGGCTATTCAGGAGATCTGTGAAATCATTCATCAGCACGGAGGTCAGGTCTACATGGATGGCGCCAACATGAATGCACAGGTAGGCTTGACTTCTCCAGGAAGAATCGGAGCGGATGTTTGCCACTTGAATTTGCATAAGACCTTCTGCATCCCTCACGGGGGAGGCGGACCGGGCATGGGACCGATTTGCGTAGCCGCTCATTTGGCACCTTTCCTCCCTGGCAATCCTTTGGTAAAAACTGGAGGAACACAGGCTGTCTCTTCAATCTCGTCTGCACCTTATGGCAGTGCGAGTATTTTGCCTATTTCCTATGCTTATATTGCGATGATGGGCGGTGACGGCTTAACCAATGCTACCAAAATGGCGATTTTGAATGCCAACTACATCAAAGAGCGCCTGGAAGGTCATTATCCTATCCTATATACCGGTACCAAAGGACGTGCAGCGCACGAAATGATTGTGGATTGCCGAGAATTCAAATCGGTAGGCGTGGAAGTAGAAGACATTGCCAAGCGATTGATGGATTATGGATTCCATGCGCCGACCGTATCCTTCCCTGTGGCCGGTACGATGATGATCGAGCCTACTGAATCGGAAACTAAGGCGGAATTGGATCGATTCTGTGATGCGATGATTTCAATTCGTGAGGAGATTCGTGAAGTCGAAAACGGGGTCGCAGATAAGGAAAACAATGTGCTGAAAAATGCGCCGCATACTGCGCAGATGGTTTTGATCGGAGAATGGGATTTGCCCTATTCTAGAGAAAAAGCCGTCTATCCATTGAGCACGGTGAAAGAGAATAAATTCTGGCCCACCGTAAGAAGAATTGATTCCGCTTACGGAGACCGAAATTTGGTTTGTAGCTGTATTCCAGTAGAGGAATATGCCAATCAAGAGGAAATGGCTTAATCGGAATGAAATCAAAAAAAAAGAGGTTAGTGGAAACGCTAACCTCTTTTTTTACGCAATCCCAAATTGCCTAAAATGATGGCTAAAATGTTTTTGGTGGAATTTTTCCCACTCCTCATGAGTCAAATATCCAAATCGGGGATGAATGGATTTGAAATCGGGTTTTTTCTCAAAAACCTCTTCGTATTCTTGAATGCTTTGAACTAGCTTTTCTTTGGCAGTATCCAAATCAGGAAATCGTAATTCGGTCAATTCCCCCTTGGAGTTGGGGGCTTGAACGCCTCTTGGGAATTCCATATCCGTATATATCAAGGCTTGCTTTTGCATCAGCTGCTTTTCATTCGGTTCAAATTCTGGAAGCTTGATCCTACCGCTCGATAGTTTCATGGTCACGGTCAGATGCTCCACCATGTGTTGAGGAGTCATGATGCCGAATTGGGCGGGAGTATCGGGATTTAAATGATTAAGTTGGGATTCAATCAACGAACTATCCATATCCATATCTTTAAAAGCTGAAGCTCTAAGATACAATTTTTGTTAAGAGCCATTGTAATTTCGATGTGCGGGCTGTTGAGGATTTTTTCTTTCCTTCCACTTATTTAATCCTTTTTCGATTTAGCCACCTATCGAACGAAATAAAAAAAGCATCTGAGAGACCCAGACGCTTTTTCCAATTGACGAACTCTAAAATTTAACTTCCGCACATTTCGCAGTCATCTGGATTGTCCAGAGAGCATTGCACGGCTTCTTGTTTGGTTGATTTTGCAGCAGCTTCTTCAGCCTTCGCTTTTTTATCTTGTGGTTCAAAACCGGTCTTGTCCAGCGTAAACTTGATCGCAGCAGCTGCAGCTTGAGATCTGAGGTAATACATGCCGGTTTTCAAGCCTTTTTTCCAAGCATAGAAGTGCATGGAAGTCAACTTGCCAAAATTTGGATCCTGAAGGAAGACATTCATACTTTGGGACTGGCAGATGTAGGCACCACGATCGGCCGCCATGTCGATGATGATTTTTTGAGAAATTTCCCAAACAGTCTTATACAGGTCTTTGATATTTTGAGGGATTCCCGGGATATTTTGAACCGATCCATTGGTAGAGATTAAGCGGTTACGCATGGTGTCATTCCACAATCCGAGTTTAATCAAATCCCGCATCAAGTGCTTATTGACGACGATGAATTCCCCTGAAAGTGTTCTTCGGGTATAAATATTGGAAGTGTAAGGCTCAAAGCATTCGTTGTTCCCTAGGATCTGAGAAGTAGAAGCGGTTGGCATGGGAGCGACTAGAAGCGAGTTTCTTAAGCCGTGCTTTTTCACTTGTTCCTTTAATTCTGACCAGTTCCATCTTCCAGACTTTGGAGTTACCCCCCACATATCAAATTGGAATTCGCCTTTGGATGCAGGCGATCCTTCATAGGTTTCGTAAGTACCTTCTACTTTGGCTAATTCCATGGAAGTCTCCATCGCTGCGTAATAGATGGTTTCGAAGATATCCTCGTTCAATCCTTTTGCTTCAGGAGAATCAAATGGCATACGAAGCAAAATAAAGGCATCTGCCAGTCCCTGTACACCAAGTCCGATTGGACGGTGACGGAAATTGGATCGACGCGCTTCCTCTACCGGATAGTAGTTGACATCAATGACTTTGTTAAGGTTTCGAGTGGCTACCTTGGTGATTTCATAGAGTTTCTGGTGGTCAAAGAACAATTTGCCATCGGGACCGGCAGTGACAAATTTTGGCAAGGCCAACGAGGCAAGGTTACACACGGCTACTTCATCTGGAGCAGTGTACTCGATGATTTCGGTACACAAATTGGAGGACTTAATCGTTCCCAAATTCTTCTGATTGGACTTTCCATTTGCGGCATCTTTATAGAGCATATAGGGAGTTCCCGTCTCGATTTGAGATTCCAACACTTCAAACCAGAGCTCCTGTGCTTTGATGGTCTCTCGAGCTTTTCCTTCCCGCTCGTATTTTTCGTATAACCTTTCGAATTCCTCTCCATGGCAATCTGAAAGACCAGGACATTCATTCGGGCAGAAAAGTGACCAAGTTTCGTTTTGCTCCACTCGCTTCATAAACAAATCCGGGATCCAGAGGGCGTAAAACAAATCTCTGGCGCGCATTTCTTCTTTTCCGTGGTTTCGCTTTAGCTCCAAGAAGTCCTTGATATCTGCATGCCAAGGCTCCAAATAGATCGCAAATGATCCTTTTCTTTTCCCACCGCCTTGATCCACGTAGCGAGCGGTCATATCAAAGTTTCTCAGCATCGGCACAATTCCGTTGGATACGCCATTGGTACCTTTGATGTAAGAACCTTTGGCTCGTACATGATGGATCGATAGTCCGATTCCGCCTGCTGACTGGGAGATTTTTGCACATTGCTTAAGCGTGTCATAAATCCCGTCAATGCTGTCATCTTTCATGGTCAAAAGGAAGCAGGATGAAAGCTGTGGTTTTGGAGTACCGGCATTGAAAAGCGTAGGGGTAGCATGCGTAAACCACTTTTCAGAAAGCAAATTATAGGTTTCAATTACTGAATCGATGTCCTCCTTGTGAATGCCTACAGCTACCCGCATCAGCATGTGCTGAGGACGCTCCACTACTTTGCCATCCAAACGGATCAAGTAGGATCGCTCCAACGTTTTGTAACCAAAGTAATCGTAACCAAAATCTCGTTTGTAATCAATTGCTGCATCAAGTTTGGCAGCGTTCTTTTTGATGATGCCATAGACTTCAGGATCTATCAACGCTGCATTTCCACCTGTAATAGGGTTGACATAGGTGTACAACCGCTTCATCGTATTTGAAAAAGACTGGCTAGTAGTTTTATGCAGGTTAGAGATCGCAATTCGCGCGGCAAGGATGGCATAATCGGGATGCTTCACCGTAAGGGATGCGCAAACTTCCGCTGCCAAATTATCCAGCTCTGAAGTAGTCACTCCATCGTATAGTCCGTCGATTACTTTTTTGGCAACCTCAATCGGTTGGATGAATTTGGGATCAAGTTCATAGCAAAGGTTTTCGATCCGGGTTGTGATTTTATCAAACCTGACCGATTCGCGTCTTCCGTCTCTTTTTATTACTAGCATAGCTTAACGAATTTGGATGGTTGTGGGAATTATTATTAAAAGTCTTCTCCCAAAGAGAAGCGCTGGGAATCTGTGGCAGGCTCGGTGGATTTCATCACACCGGCTTTTTGGTAATCACCGACTCGTTTTTCGAAGAAGTTGGTCTTTCCCTGAAGCGAAATCATATCCATAAAGTCAAATGGATTGGTACTGTTCCAGATTTTTTCGCAATCGAGCTCTACCAAAAGGCGATCGGCTACAAACTCAATGTATTGACACATCAGATCGGCATTCATTCCAATTAATCGAACCGGAAGTGCATCGGTAACAAATTCTTTTTCGATCTCCACCGCATCCCTGATGATAGCAGTGACAGTTTCCTTTGGAAGGGGGTTGACCACGTGCTTGGTGTAAAGATGACAGGCAAAGTCGCAGTGCAGCCCCTCGTCACGAGAGATTAGCTCATTGGAGAATGTCAGCCCTGGCATCAAGCCTCGTTTTTTCAACCAGAAAATGGAACAGAATGAACCGGAAAAGAAGATTCCTTCTACCGCTGCAAAGGCGATGAGGCGTTCTTGGAAGGAACCGTTGTCTATCCAACGAAGAGCCCAATCGGCTTTTTTCTTTACACAATCTATATGCTCGATGGCATTGAGTAATTTGTCTCGCTCAACAGCATCTTTGATGTAGGTGTCAATTAAAAGACTATAAGTCTCGGAATGGATGTTTTCCATGGCGATCTGGAATCCATAGAAAAACTTTGCTTCTGTGTATTGTACTTCAGATACAAAATGCTCGGCAAGATTTTCATTGACGATTCCGTCACTGGCTGCAAAAAAAGCAAGGACGTGGGAAATAAAATGCCGCTCCCCGTCATTCAAATTTTTCCAATCTCTCATATCCTGACCAAGGTCAATCTCCTCAGCAGTCCAAAAACTAGCTTCCGCTTTTTTATAAAACTGCCAGATGTCATTGTGCTGAATAGGGAATAAAACAAAGCGATTCTTGTTCTCTACTAAAATGGGTTCTTCTTGCATCGTTCTCTTTGGTTTATTTGGTTTCTTTTTAATAAGGTTGTTTTCAGGCACCTAGCTTCACATAAAACTGGCTGGGGATAGCAAAGGCTGCCTTATTCAGAACAGCCTATGAACAAATATGTGAACCAAATTCCAGAAAAAAAACCCTGGAAGCACGAAAAACGTTCATTTTTTGAACAAAGGTCAAAAATGTATAAAATATTTATAATCAATAAAATAACAGTATTGGTATAAATCAATAAATTAGC
This sequence comes from Algoriphagus sp., assembly GCF_024305035.1. GTDB lineage: Bacteria > Bacteroidota > Bacteroidia > Cytophagales > Cyclobacteriaceae > Algoriphagus. The sequence goes on along the minus strand of NZ_JAMWZB010000020.1, from coordinate 27,431 downwards.
TGAAACAGTCATTTTAGGCAGGGTAAACTTTTTTGAGAAAAGTTGAAAAAACTTTTTTTACCAAAATTCAAGCTCTTTTTTGAACCTGAGTCAAAAAAGTTTGAGTCCTTTTTTTTGAAATAAACGACTGAAAATCAGCTATGAAATACAGTGCTATCCCAGATTACGCCTGTTGATCAATCGATTAAAATCTCAACTAATCTTGAGTAGATCCAGCTTTAGTGGGAGTAATTTTCCCTTGAAAGAACCTGAGATAGAGTTAAAAATTTAAGACTGTCTCGAGCGAATTTTCCAAAATAGCGTTGAATTTTTAAATTGTGGGATGCCAAAAACAGGTAAAGGGTTGAAATATGACCACTTAAGCCTATGATAATTTTGGCACTCTGTTTTTTTCTTCTAAATCTCTTCCTTATATTTGCACTCCGATTTTGACAAAGAATCTATAAAAAAACACATGTACGCAATTGTAAACATCGCTGGAAAGCAGTTCAAAGTAACAAAAGATCAGTTCGTCTATGCCCCAAAGCTGGACTTGGAAACTGGCGCTTCCGTGGAATTTGACCAAGTACTATTAGCTGAGGCTGATGGGAATGTGTCTGTAGGTGCACCTGTGCTCGAAGGTGCAAAGGTATCCGGCAAGGTGCTGGATCATTTAAAAGGTGACAAAGTGATTATTTTCAAAAAGAAGCGAAGAAAAGGCTACAAGAAGAAAAATGGTCACCGACAAGATTTCACTAAAGTATTGATTGAAAATATTTCACTGTAAGTTTTCATTCTGAAAACCATAAACGAATAAAACCATGGCACACAAAAAAGGTGTAGGTAGCTCCAAAAACGGTAGAGAGTCACATTCCAAAAGATTGGGAGTGAAGAAATTTGGCGGTGAGCAAGTGATCGCCGGAAATATTATAGTAAGACAAAGAGGCACTAAGCACCATGCAGGTAACAATGTAGGGGTGGGTAAAGATCATACGTTATTTGCTTTATCTGACGGAGTAGTGACCTTCAAGAAGAGATTTGATGGGAAGTCATATGTGAGTGTTTTGCCTGCTGAGGCATAAACTTTACCTATAAAATAGTAGAGGGCGTTCGAAAGATCGCCCTTTTTTTTTGCGAAAAACCTAGGAGTTTTTACCTCAAATGTAATTTCGATTTTTATTCTGTGCGATTTGAATCATATTGACCTTTATACCTTCCAAATATTCCCACTAGCCATGAAATTGCATTTACCCCTTCTCTTCTTTCTGTTTTGTTTTGATACTTTTGCCCAGGAAAAACCACTACAACTCGAAGACTACTCCCGCTGGTCTAGAATCAGCTCACCGGAAGTGTCTCCCAATGGAGATTGGTTTGCTTATGCTTTACGCCCAAATGGTGGAGATGATACGCTTCATATTTTATCAGTTAAAAATCAACAAGTCGAAACCATCCCAAATGGCTTTTCCCCTACTTTTTCTGCTGAGGGTAATTATGTCGCCTACTTAACCAAGCCAGGGGAAGAAGAAGCTGATAAATTGAGAAAAGCCAAAAAGTCGGTCCCTCAATCGGCAACAGTAAAATCGCTCAGCGGAGATCATCAGTATGTCATCGAAAATGCGGATAGATTGGCGTTTTCCAATGATGGGGCCTACTGGGCTGTGCTCAAGGAGAAGGTAGAAGGAGCCAAAGGGGCGGATTTGATTCTATACAATTTAGCAAAAAAGCAGGCCATGTCAATTGGGAATGTATCCGATTTTGCATTTAACCAGAAGAGCTCTCATTTGGCTTATACTGTCGATGCCGCTGACCAGGCAGGTAATGGTCTTTACCTTTTGGCTTTAAGTACCAAAAATACTACTCTGCTAGATGGAGACAAATCAACTTATCAACAGCTTACCTGGGATGATGCTCAGGCAAAAAAAGAGGAGCGGAACGCAAAAGGAAATCAAGTAGCTGTGCTCAAGGGGAATCAGGTGGATTCACTCTGGCAACAGCCCAATGAATTAGTGGTTTTTTATGACCTTAATCGAGAACCTAAGCAAGCGAATCTTTCCGGCAAATCAGCTGGTTTTCCGGTTGATTTTGTGATCAGTGACAAAGGAGATTTGAGTTTTTCTGATGACGGGAGATCGATATTTTTTGGGATCAAAGAACAGGAAGAGAAAATCAAAATGAGTAAGGATACCCTTGCCAATGTAGATGTCTGGCATTGGAAGGATCCCTTTATTCAATCGGTCCAGATTGTTCGTGCAAATCGGGATAAGAATTTTACTTACACGTCAGCCTTTCATTTTCAGGATGGAAGTTTTAAGCAACTGGCCGATGAAAACATGCGGACGATACTAGACTCCAAGCATCCAAACTATAGATTGGGGCGAGATGAAACTCCCTATCTCAATGATGTAAACTGGGGGATTTCTCCTGCCGATCTTTATCGTGTAGATATCAAAACAGCAGCGAAAAAGGTTATTGCAGACCAAGTCAATCGGACTTTGGGATATTCTCCTGACGGGAGATATTATTTGTACCAAAAAGACACATCGCTGATTGTTTATGATTTTGACAGAGATCAAACTACCAACATCTCCTCCAAGGCCCCAGTAGTCTTTATGAATTTGGAGCATCCTTATCCCCATGAAAAGCCGCCATTTGGTGTGGCAGGTTGGACCAAAGATGGTAGCTATGTGATTGTCAATCATAAATATGATCTTTGGATGCTGGCCTTGGATGGATCTGAAGCCACAAATCTTACTAAAATCGGAGATCAAGAAGAAATCAGATTTCGATGGGTCAATCTTGACCGGGAAGAAGAATGGATTGATACCGAAGAACCAATTCTGTTATCGGCCTACGGGGAATGGACCAAAAAGGAGGGATTTTATGAAGTAGAACTTGGGAAAAATCCTACTCCATTGGCCTATGAGGACATGAGCTTTGGAAATCCCATGAAAGCAGAAAATTCTAGTCAGGTATTTTTCACCAAACAGACCTTTGAGGAATTTCCAGATTACTATGTGTCCGCTTCTGATTTTAAAAATCACATCAAACTCACTGATGCCAATCCGCAGCAGTCCGAATATGCCTGGGGGAAGCGAAAGTTAGTAGCGTTTACGGATAGCCGGGGCAATAAATTGCAGGGGACGATGACTCTTCCTGCAGGATATGAAGAAGGAAAAGCCTACCCGACTTTATTTTACTTTTATGAGAAAATGTCTGAACGGCATCATCACTATTCCATGCCGGTGTATGACGACAGGCCACATTTCTCGACCTATGCAAGTAACGGATACCTGATTTTCATGCCTGATATTGTCTTCGAAGAAGGAAAGCCGGGAACGAGTTCCTTGGATGTGATCACCTCGGCAGCCCAAGAACTGATCAAACTGGGCTATGCGGATGAGGAGCGAATTGGCTTGCAAGGTCATAGCTGGGGAGGATATCAAACTTCGTTTATTTTGACTCAAACTGATATGTTCCGCTGCATCGTGACCGGGGCACCTCCCACTAATTTGGAGAGCTTTTACAACAATATCTATGGAAGCTCGGGTACCGTTCACCATGGGATCATGGAGATTGGACAGGTTAGAATGGGACGGGGAGTCACGCCTTGGACACACCGGGAGATTTATCAGCGCGAAAACCCCATGCACCATGTGCCGAATATCAAGACACCATTTATGATTCTTCACGGCACCAAAGACGGGGCGGTGGATTGGTCTCAGGGCTTGGAGTTTTTCAACGCCGCCAGAAGAAATGGGAAAGAAGTTATTTTTCTTTCCTACCCCAACGAAGGCCATCACCTTGGCAATGAGGCCAATCAAAAAGATTTTCAGAAAAGAATGAAGGCCTATTTCGATCATTATTTGATGGATAAGCCTGCTCCCGACTGGATGGTAAAGGGAGTTCCTCATTTGGAAAAACTGTATGAAAAAGCGGATTGATTTTTATCAAGCAAAAATCCAAAGCGATTTTCAGCTGAATAGTTAGGCTGAATTAAAAAGTAATGAGTAATTTCTAATTCAATCAACCACCAATTATACGATGAGAAAATTAGTACTTCTCGGAATAATTCCAATGCTGTTAGTTGCCTTGGTTATTCCAAAAGCCAAAGCTCAAAGCGTACCCGATCCGGAAGTTTATAAAGCGTTAGAATGGAGGCTGGTCGGCCCCTTTCGCGGCGGGCGATCCGATGGTGTCACCGGGGTAGCAGGCTCTGATCATTCCTATTACTTCGCTTCCACTGGAGGAGGCGTTTGGAAAACTGTAGATTCGGGCCAAACCTGGAAATCCGTCTCTGATGGATTTTTTGGAGGATCAATAGGTGCGGTGGCCGTTTCCGAAAGTGATACTGCTGTGGTCTATGCAGGTGGAGGGGAAAAAACCGTAAGGGGAAATGTTTCCTTTGGCTATGGAGTCTGGAAATCTGCAGATGCCGGTAAAACCTGGGAAAGGGCTGGACTGGACAAAAGCCGTTTTGTCTCTCGTCTTCGGATTCATCCCGAAGATCCCAATACAGTTTATGCGGCTGTTTTGGGGGATATTTTTAAGCCAGACCAAACCCGCGGGGTATACAAAACCACCGATGGAGGCAAAAATTGGGAACAAGTACTTTTCGTGGATGATCAATCCGGGGCAGTGGATTTGATCTTGGATCCAACCAATCCGGATGTGCTTTATGCGACCACTTGGGAGCTGAAGCGAACACCGTATTCCTTGGAAAGTGGTGGTCCAGGTTCCAAAATGTTTAAATCTACCGATGGAGGAGAGAACTGGGAAGATTTGACCGAAAAGGAAGGGTTTCCACAAGGACTTTTGGGCATCATGGGGATAACCGTTTCCCCGGTAAATTCTGATAGACTTTATGCCATCATTGAAAATGAAAATGGAGGTGTATTCACCTCAAAAAATGGGGGTGAAACTTGGGAGAAAACCAATGAGGATCGGAGTCTCCGTCAGCGTGCTTGGTATTACACAAGAATCTATGCCGATACCCAAGATGAGGAGACCGTTTATGTGCTCAATGTAAGTTATCACAAGTCCACCGATGGCGGTAAAACATTTAAGGGGGCCAACGCCCCCCATGGAGATCACCATGACTTGTGGATTGATCCTCAAAACAATCAGCGAATGATTATCGCGGATGATGGCGGTGCTCAAATTTCTGAAGATGGAGGAAAGAATTGGTCGTCGATGATGAATCAACCTACCGCTCAATTTTATCGGGTGACGACGGATAATTCTTTTCCCTATCGAATCTATGGAGCACAACAGGATAACTCTACGATGAGAATTCGTCATCGAATTGATGGAAGGGGAGGGATCAGTGAAAGCGATTGGGAACCTACAGCAGGAGGGGAGAGTGGCTGGATAGCTCCTGACCCAACTGATAATGATATTGTATACGGTGGATCATATGGTGGCTACCTCACCCGAGTGGATCATAAGAATGATATTACGCGATCAGTAAATGTTTGGCCAAATAATCCCATGGGCCATGGCGCTGAAGATATGAAATACCGCTTCCAGTGGAATTTCCCAATCTTCTTTTCTCCGCACAATCCAAAAATGCTCTATACGACATCCAATCGCTTCCACCGATCAACCAATGAGGGTCAGAGTTGGGAAGTATTCTCTCCGGATCTGACCAGAAATGACCAAAGTAAACTTGGCCCATCCGGCGGACCGATCACCAAGGACAATACCTCAGTGGAATATTATGCCACGATTTTTACCGCTGCTGAATCTCCAGTCAAAGCCGGTGTCATTTGGGCGGGTTCCGATGACGGTTTGGTACACGTGACCCTTAACAATGGTGTCAGTTGGCAAAATGTTACCCCCACGGAAATGCCTGAATGGCTACAGATTAACAGTATTGAAGCAAGCCCATTTGATCCGGCTGAGGCATATTTTGCCGCTACCGGATACAAAAGCGGGAATTATGAACCCTATCTCTACAAGACCAAAGATTACGGAAAAACTTGGACCAAAATCACCAATGGTATTGATTCCGAGCACTTCACTCGGGTGGTTAGGGCTGATCCTGAGAAACGGGGAATGCTTTATGCTGGAACGGAAACAGGAATGTATTATTCTAAGGATGATGGGGCTTCTTGGCATTCGCTTCAGATGAATTTACCGATTGTGCCAATTACAGATTTGACAATTAAGGAGAATAACCTCATCGCGGCAACTCAGGGGAGATCATTTTGGATTATTGATGATTTAACGGTGCTTCATCAGGCCGAACCTGGAATGGAGGACAAGGGGCTTCACTTATTTAAGCCTCAGGATTCTTACCGAATCGATGGAATTAGAAGAAAGTCCCTGACCCAGGGAACGAATAGACCGGGTGGTGTTTTAGTGTATTATTTTATTAAAGAAGAGCCTAAAGAAGAAATGAAGATTGAGTTTTTGGATGATCAAGACCGAATTCTCAGAACCTTCTCCACGGCAGGCTATAATGGGGATACGCTAAAAGTAAAGAAGGGAAGTAATGAATTTAATTGGAACCTGCGAGTGGAAGATGCCGAAGGGTTTGATGGATTGATCATGTGGGCAGCTAATTTGAGAGGACCCAAAGTAGTTCCGGGAACCTACCAAGTGAGAATGACGCTGGATGGCGAAACGCAGGTTCAAGAGTTCAAGGTTTTGGCTGATCCGCGATATCCATCGACTCAAGCGGACTTGGAGGAGCAGTTTGAATTTTTGATGAATGTGAACAGAAAGCTGACTGAAACTCATCAAACGATTAAGTTGATTCGCCAGTATCGGGCGGAGTTGGATAGCTTAAAGAAGAAGACCAAAGCAATTGAAAAAGTCCAAGCTGAAATGAAGGCTATCGAGGAGACGCTTTATCAGACCAAAAATCGAAGTGGCCAGGATCCGCTTAACTTCCCCATTCGACTCAATAATAAATTGGCTCACTTAAATTCTGTAGTAGGAAATGGGGACTTCAAACCCACTGATCAGGCTGAGGAAGTCAGGACTGAATTAACAGAACTCATCGACGTTCAATTGGCAAAATTTAAAAAGCTGGAGCAAGAAGAAATATCAAAACTGCTCAATATCGAAGAATTGAAAACGAAACTGGATATTAAAAAATAAAAGAATTAGGCCTCTGGGATAACCGGAGGCCTTTTTTTAGCTCTTGAATAATTGGTAAAGTGGTAAACGGGTGGGAGTTTTTTGGGTTAAAACAATCTAAAATCCTTAATCTGCTCGATAAAAACCCCTCCACTTTCTGGGGAGATGACTAGGATAAAAATGATCCCAAACAAAGCGCCGTATAGATGAGCATCATGATTAATTCCATCGTTGTCTTGCCTTCCTTTGGTGTAAGAATAAATTAAAAAGAGCGCACCAAGAATAAATCCAGGCAGGCATATAATCCCAAAAAGACAAATATCAGCCAAGGGCATAATGATGATGCTAGAAAAAACGGTAGCGGCTGTGCCACCTGATGCCCCTAAAGCCCGATAGTAGCTATTGTCCTGATTTTTAAGGTAAGTGGGAATATCGGCGATAATAATTCCCAGAAGGTAAAAGACGATAAAAACCAATCCACCGGTGAGTACTCCAAAATGATACGCTAAAAATTGCTCAACTACTTTACCGAAGAAGTAAAAAGTAAACATGTTGAAAAGCAAGTGGATGTAATCTTTGTGGATCAACCCAGAAAGTATAAACCGGTCCCATTGATTTCTTCGTTTGATTTGATAGGGTGTAAACATCCAGCGTTCGATAAAACGCGAATTGTTAAAACCGATTAAACTGGTGATCACGGTTAGGATGATCACCAGGGTAGTGATGGAAAGAGTCATGCTTATTTTTCTCTATGGACGAGATCTTGAGTGATCGAAAGTAAAGTCTCGTGATAATCAAGGTTTTTGAAGGAAATGGACTCAAATTGATGAAATCCCTTGCTGAAATAGAAGTTCATTTTCTCTTCAGTGAGTTTCCGGATTCCGAGCTTTTCATACAAAGCGGTGACGGCATTGACCTTTTCGGTTTTGTCAAACTCCTTTAACGAAAGCCAAAAATTTAATTTCTCGAGATCCTCTCCTTTGGCAGCTTCGAGCGCTTTGATCAGTAGGAAAGTCTTTTTGTTGGAAATGATATCTCCACCAACCTGTTTTCCGAATTTGGACTGATCGGCAAAGACATCGAGTAGGTCATCCTTGAGCTGAAAACCGATCCCGATATTGACACCAAATTCATACAAAAGCTGACTGTCTCGGGAAGTGGCTCCAGCCAGAATAGCTCCCAATTGGAGCGCATGACCAAGAAGAACGGCTGTTTTGAGCCGGATCATGTTAATGTACTCACTTTCTTTAACGGCGGCCAAACTTTCAAAATTCATATCCAATTGCTGACCTTCGCAGACTTCAGCTGCGGTTTGATTAAAGCGGCGGATAATCTCGGGAAGGTATGTGGGATCCGATTTCAGCAATAAATCATAGGCCCTGACCAGCATGACATCTCCTGAAAGAATGGCCACATTGGGATTCCATTTTTCATGCACCGTCGCTTTGCCTCTACGGAGAGGAGCCTCATCCATGATGTCATCGTGCATCAGGGTGAAATTGTGAAATACCTCAATTGCCGCTGCAGGGCCTAGGATTTTTTCAGGTTCATTTTGATACAGACCATAGGATAGCAAAGCCAAAAGGGGACGAATTCGTTTTCCTCCAAGGCTGAGAATGTATCTGATGGGTTGATAAAGTTCTTTGGGTGAATCTCCAAAATTTTCTTCCGCCAGGAAGTTTTCTAGTTTAGTTAAAAGCTCGTGAGCCGGACTTTTTTTCGTCATTGTCTGCAAATTCCAAATCGATTGTTCTTCGGTCAATATCGGTGTTAACTACCCTGACCATCACTTTGTCTCCCAAAGTGATCATTTTTTTTGATCGGGATCCAATCAAGCGCATATTTTTCTCATCAAATTCGTAGTAATCGTCCGTCATATCCTGTACTCTGATCATTCCCTCGCATTTAGTTTCGGTGATCTCGACAAAGACTCCCCATTCGGTGACTCCAGAGACGATTCCTTCGTAATCTTTTACTTCTGCCAAGGCCATGTATTCAACCTGTTTGTATTTGATAGAGGCTCTTTCAGCATCTGCGGCACGCTTTTCTCGCTCGGATGAATGCACGCATTTTTGTTCCCAGGACTCTGGATCAGGGGATTTCCCTCCTTCAAGATAATGCTCCAGTAAGCGATGCACCATCATATCAGGATACCGTCTAATCGGGGAGGTAAAGTGGGTATAATGCGCAAAAGCCAACCCAAAGTGGCCTTTAGGTTCGGTCGTATATTTTGCCTTGGCCATACTTCGAATAGCGAGCTGCTCGAGGACATTTTGTTCTGGTTTCCCCTGGATCTCATCCATAAGTTTATTTAACCCTGCAGAAATCTTACTTTCCCCGATTTCAATTTGGTGGCCAAAGCGCTTGGCGAAATTAGAAAAGGTTTCGAGTTTTTCAGGATCTGGGGAGTCGTGCGTACGGTAAACAAAGGTGTCTGCTCCGCTTCTTTTTTTGAAAATAAATTCAGCTACGTACTTATTGGCCAAAAGCATAAACTCCTCGATCATCTTGTGGATGTCTTTTCGCTCTTTGATCATCAGACCTAAGGGTGTCCCTTTTTCATCGAGTTTGAACTTGACTTCTACGGTTTCAAAATTCACCGCTCCGTGATCAAACCGTTTTTTTCGAATCTTTTTTGCCAAGTCATTTAAGGTAGTGAGCTCCTTAAAAAAGTCTCCGGATTGCTTGTCGATATTATCTTGAGCCTCTTCGTAAGCAAATCTCCGATCAGAATGAATGATTGTCCTTCCAATCCAGTGGTTGTGGATTTTGGCTTGATCGTCAATTTCAAAAACACAGGCAAAGGTTAGTTTATCTTCCTTTGGGCGTAGGGAGCAAAGACCATTACTCAACCGCTCGGGTAGCATGGGGATTGTCCGATCCACCAAATACACTGAGGTTGCTCGATTGTACGCTTCTTTCTCCAGTTCGGTTTTAGGCTTGACGTAGTGAGTGACATCAGCGATGTGGACGCCCACTTCAAGGTTGCCATTTTCGAGTTTCCGAAAGGAAATCGCATCATCAAAGTCCTTAGCATCTACCGGGTCGATCGTGAAGGTGGTGACCTCACGAAAATCTCTGCGAGCCTGAATTTCTTTCTTCGAGATTTCCTCTGAAATAGCATTTGCTTCCTGATCGGGTTGCTCAGGATATTCGAATGGTAGCCCAAATTCGGCCATGATGGAGTGAATTTCCACTTCGTGAAGTCCAGCTTTTCCCAATACTCGAGTAACTTTCCCCGTGGGGTTTTTATCCCCTTCTCGCCATTCGGTGAGTTTGACAATAACTTTTTCGTTGTGCTCAGCTCCCATCAGGTCCCCTCGATGCACAAAGATGTCTTTATGCATTTTTTTGAAATCAGGCACCACGAAAGCAAATCTCGGAGAGATTTCTACCCGACCGACAAATTCATCCCGATCACGCTGGAGGATTTCGAGGACTTTTCCTTCGAGGCGTCCTGTCCGTCCTTTCTGAGGGTAGACCATAATGCGTACGCGGTCTCCGTCTAGGGCCTGCTTCAGATCGCTTTCCTTGACCAAAATATCCCCCTCTGTAGCTTTTGGATCATCTGGTATGACATAGGCAAATCGGGGATTCACATTATCTATGGTTCCAGTGATGAATCCGGGCTCTTGGTTTGAGGAAAAATAATTTCGTGGAGTTTTAGAAATCGATCCGTTTTCAGCCAATTGATGCAAGGTAGGTTCTACGGCTCCCTTGGTCAAAGAATCTCTGATTTCTAGCTTTTTGATAATATGTTTGGCATTGAATTCTTGACCATAGTTATTGTTCAAAAATTGTAAGACTCGACGAGCAAGTGATGCTGCATCAGTTTGTTTATTGCCTTTTGGGCGGTTGGATTTTTTCCGGTTGGATTTTCTTCCCATAATTTGGGTGGTTGAGTGGTTTAAGGTAAAAAGATTGTGGTCTGTACCCTTTATTTTTTATGTTCTTTTTTTAATTCTTCAAGGTGGATGACTTCAATTTCCATTTCGTCAAGCTGTGGATGCATAGCCAAATAAACTCGGGCGGTAACTTCTACATCACCGATACAATATTTTTTGATTTTTTCTAGGTCATTTTCCAAATGAAAAGTAGCATTGACCTGACTGCCATCTAACTCATCCTTGGATGATGGAATCCCAAAAACTGAGGCAAGTAATTCGAGTCGGGTAAAATGCTTGTAATCCCCAAATTTCCATAACTCTAGGGTGTCCAGATGTCGGACTTCCCAAGGTTTTTTCCCCGCAAATTGAAGGGGTTCAGGCAGGGGAACTCCGTGAATTAACATCCGACGACAGAGGTAGGGAAAATCAAACGCTTTCCCATTATGGGCACAAAGTATCCATTTATTCTTACTTAATAAGTCAGAAAAGTCCAACAAAAGTTCCCGCTCGTCTGCGGCTGAGAAAACTTTGGAGCGGAAGATCAACTTTTTATCTTTCTTTTTCCATTGAAAGTAGCCCACTCCAATACAAATAACCTGTCCAAATTCCGCATGGATTCCTGCTTGATCAAAGTAAAGCGAACCTGGTTCAATTTTACCTTCTGCTTGGGTTTTGATCAGCCGTTCTTTTTTGATCCATTCATCCCGAAGTCGCTCATTGAGTTCCTCAAACTTTGGCGTCAAAGAAGCCGTTTCGATATCCAAAAAGAGAATGTCTCCAAGTTGCTCAAAAAAGTCATTCATGGTTTTTTGTTAACTATGTAAGACCCCTTCGAGTCCTAGTTCGGGGATGACTTGTCGCAGTGAGGGGTCAAAACTGCCAGGAGTAAAGATAAACTTTTTGTCAAAAATCTGATCCATAATGTAGTAACTCACCCAAAACTCATTGTTCAAGGTGAAAACGGCTGGGTCTATGGGTTCTACTTTGGCTACGCACTGGGGACCGAGCTCCTCGATCAGATGTCGAAGGGTGGAGGTTTTTCGTTTTTCTCCGTTGATTTCCCCGTAGCCACGAGAGGTAATCATGACGGTTTTCAGCTCGATTAGGTTGAGGTTGATGAGGTATACTGCCCATTGAGAATCCGAGCCCACATCTTCTTTGGCAATCGCTAATTTCACTCCTGTGACAGGGGAAAAGTCAATGTCTTTTTTCATTCGCTTACCGTTGTTTTTCAATAGTCATATGGAGCCTTGCAGCACTTTTTTTCTTGCCAGTGTGTAACTTTTCAGTTTTGGTCGAATGGATGGATCAACTCCTTTGAGTTGACTCAATAAATTCCATTTCAAACAGTCTGCCCAGGTGATTTTTTAACCGGGATTTGGCAGTCGCTTCATCCACAGGATGGCCAAGTTCCAGATGAAGGGAAGTGACGGCTTTGTCGTCGATGCCGCAGGGGATGATGTGTCCAAAATAGCCGATATCTGCATTGAGATTAAAAGCAAAACCGTGCATGGTCACCCATCGGCTGGATTTGACGCCCATTGCGCAGATTTTTCGTGGATTTTCCTGCTTGATAGGATCCAGCCAAACTCCTGTCAATCCGTCAATTCGACCAGCTTCTACCCCATAATCCGCTAAAGTCAGTATAATGGCTTCCTCGAGCAGGCGAAGGTATTTGTGAATATCAGTGAAGAAATTATCCAAATCCAAAATCGGATAGCCGACTAGCTGTCCGGGTCCGTGATAGGTGATGTCTCCTCCACGGTTGATTTTGTAATAGGTAGCCTGGTGGGTTTTTAGCCCGGCTTCATCGAGCAATAGATTCTCTTCTTTTCCGCTTTTGCCCAAAGTATATACATGGGGATGCTCTACAAATAATAAGTAATTTGGAGTGGGGACTTGTTCCTCTGGCGGCAGTTTTCGATTCTCAATCTTAAGGTTGACGGTCTCGCTAAAGAGGTTTTCCTGGTAATCCCAAGCCTGTTGATAATCCATTTGGCCCAAATCTCGGAATTCTACTTTCTTATTGATAATTTCATTCATCTGCAGCACATCAGGTGATTTGATATCAACTCCTGACTTGTTGAATTCGTTCTTCTATTTTTCAAAAATAAACATTATTCCTCGACGGCAGAGCATAATGAGATGGGTAAAAAAGTGGAATAAAAGGCAGTGAAATAGATGTAGGGAGAAAGGTAAGGATTAATCCAGACAAATTTCTGAACAAAACAGGGCGAAATTGACTTGTTCGTGAAGTATCCTGGTCTGCTTTTTTGTAAAAAAGAAATAGCCACGGGGAACTGGGTTTATTGGGGTATTGGAATTTACGGCTTCTTGAAACTAGATGCTTACCCTCAAAACAGTTTAGGTCAATCTTTCTCAAATAGAATGGTAATTGTAACTCGATTTGATAATCTGGATAGGTACCGCAAACGAAACGCTACAATGATTTTCCCATCTGTTGAAAAAACCTTTATTGATTTTGCGCCCTAGGGCTTCGGTAAATCAAATTACCTTCCTTATCCCATTCTGCTCGAATGTAGGGTTTGAAATCATCATCAAATGGTTCTTCTTGGTATTGAATTTCACGTTTTCGTATAGCTCTGGTATTGGCCGTATCCCAGTATTCGGTCCATAATCCTACCTTTTCCCCGTATTGAAATTCACCGGTAACCGCTACCTGTCGATCTTCGTAAAAGTGAAAAAAATTACCTTCCTCTAATCCATATTGTACCGGAATGATTTTTTCAATGGTTTTGGAAGATCGATCGTAATAGGTTACTCGAGATTCCCGTGGCCAGCCTTCCTGGTAGTGATTTTTATCCTGCAGGACATTTTGGGTATCAAAAAGCATCCACGTACTATGTTTGGTGCCGTAGTAAAACATTCCGCTTTCCACCACTACTTCATTGACCTGTCGCTCATAAGGCCCATGTAAGAGGTATCCAGCTCCTGAAGTATATCCTGAGGAACGGATACTTCGCTCCTCCTGATCAAACCAATACACATCTCGGATGTAGGGATCAGGCTGCCGATTAGCGTCCGTAAAGTTAAAAATATGATAAATCTCCTGTCCTCGGATATTTTCCCGGATAAACCCCTTTCTGGTTTTGATTCCAAACCAGATATTTTTTTTCGCTTTTTTCTTTTTTGCCTTTTTCTCCTCGTTCTCTTTTGAATCATCAAAGAGCAACAAGGGCATCGTGGTAGGCAGCAGACTTTTGTCCACCATACCCGAGGAATCTGGATCGGTCTTTTCTTGGGTATTTTTTTCCTGTTTTTGAGCAAGACTAAAACCCGTGGAGATTAGAAGAAAAAGGAAGAGTAATCGAACTCGCTTCATGTATGTGAAAAACGAAATTTTTTACCGTGTATTTTATTCAAAAATAACATTTCATCATCAATTCTCCCGCTTTGTTTAAAATTTATAATCTTCTGCCTATTTTTGAGGAATTTGTAATAAACTCCCTATAATAATGAATTCTATTCTATCAGATCGCATCTTGAATATGGAAGAATCAGCTACCCTGGCCATGGCAAAAAAGGCAAGGGAACTGAAAACTCAAGGTATTGACATCATTGGACTGAGCCTTGGCGAGCCGGATTTCAAAACACCCAAACACATTCAAGAAGCTGCAAAGTCGGCTATCGACGAGGAAAAGTACTTTTCATATCCTCCCGTAGCCGGATATCAGGATCTGAGAGAAGCAATCGCAAAAAAGCTCAGAGAAGAAAATACTATTTCTGAGGCGAAAGCCGAAAACATCGTGGTTTCAACTGGTGCCAAACATTCTATTGCCAATACCTTCATGTGCCTGATTAATGAGGGCGACGAAGTGGTGATTTTTTCACCGTATTGGGTAAGCTATGCCGAGATCATCAAGTTGGCGGGCGGTGTTCCTGTATTGATTGAAGGAACCTTGGAGAATAATTTCAAAGCAACTGCTCAGCAACTAGAAGAAGCAATTACTGATAAAACCAAAGCGGTGATTTATTCTTCTCCTTGCAATCCAACCGGCTCGGTTTTCAGCCAGTCCGAATTGGAGGCGATTGCCGAGGTTGTAAAAAAGAAAGCGGGACTGATAGTCATAGCAGATGAAATCTACGAGTTGATCAACTTTACGGGAAAGAACTTCAGCATCGCGTCCTTACCTGGAATGTTTGAGCGGACGGTAACTGTTAATGGATTTTCTAAAGGCTATGCGATGACAGGATGGAGAGTAGGCTACATCTGCGCCCCTGTTGAAATCGCCAAGGCAGTGGAAAAAATCCAAGGCCAATTTACTTCTGGTGGAACAGGAATTGCTCAGCGAGCGGCTTTGGCGGCCATTTCCGGAGATCAAACTCCATCAAAAGAAATGGCTGAAGCTTACCTGAAAAGAAGAAAGATCGTATTGGATCTATTGCAGGAAATCCCAGGCATAAAAACCCATATTCCCGAGGGAGCTTTTTATTTCTTTCCTGACGTGACCGCGTATTTTGGGAAATCTGCCCATGGTCACACGATTAACAATGCGGATGACCTTTGCCTGTATTTATTGGATGTGGCTCATGTGTCCCTGGTGACCGGAGCGGCTTTTGGTGCAGATAATTGTGTTCGTTTGAGTTACGCGGCTTCGGAGGACGATTTGAAAGAAGCCATGAAGCGATTGAAAAAGGCCCTAGGCGAATTGGTTTAACTTATTTCAACCCCGGTTAACGCTGGGGTTGTTTTTTTGCTAAAAGAGAATGGCGTAATATTGGATAAAGTTTTAGAATATGGCCCATGCCTTAGTCATTACTCCTGTAAAAAATTCGATCGAAACTACCTTGGATACAGCTCGGGCAATCGCTCAATCTGACCTCTCGGTGAAGCACATTATTTTTAATGATTTCAGCACGGAGGAAACCAAGCGAGAGCTGGAAAATAACAAAGCTGAAATTGGTTATGAATTAATTCATCTGGAGGACCTGACTGATCATCCGTCGCCAAATTATAAAATGGTCTTGCAGTATTCGCAGAAAAAGGCCTTGGAAATGAATCTCCCCCTTCTGGTGATTGAGTCTGATGTAGTGATCAAATCCAATACCATCAGCCAATTATTGAATCATCAGAAATCGCATGCTCATTCCGGATTGACTGGTGCGGTGACAGTGGATGAGAAAGGAGCGGTGAATTTTCCCTATCTTAAATTTAAAGGAAGAAAAGAATCCGAAATCAATACGAAGCGAAGCCTTAGTTTTTGTTGTACGCTTTTTTCACTTGATTTTCTTAAAGCCTATGATTTTATGGGTCTTGATGATGCCAAAGACTGGTATGATACCTTTATTTCGACCCAATCCTTAGCATGTGGATTTGAAAATTTTGTTCTCATGGAGGCTCCGGTTTGGCATCGTCCCCATGGAAGCCGCCCTTGGAAACAGCTCAAATATAAAAATCCGCTGAAATATTATTTCCTTAAGTTTTGGAAAGGATGGGATAAAATCTAGATGGATTTTTGAAAAAAGGGCTCAAACTCCGGTGATGGATTTAGCATGGCTAAGGTATCACGACCAATTTCTTTTAGCCAGTAACCCTGTTCGTTCAGCATTTGATAGCACTTGGAAAGTTCCTCAGGCGAATAACTTACCTTTTCAAAAATAATTGCGCCAGGTTTGGAGTTTGGAATGTCAAAAATGGAAATTACTTCCAAATCGAAACCTTCTGCATCAATCTGTAACAGGTCTATTTTGTCAATGGCATATTTTTTCATAAGCATTTTTGGACTGATCACATCGACTAATTCAAATCCGATCCGTTCTGAAGGTTCCGAGGGGATCTTAATTCCGAATTTTTCACAGTTTTTTTTCACAATTCCATTTTCAAACAATTCTTCGATCTTTTCTTTGGAAAATGAAGCCAAACCCGTTGCCCATCGCATCTCACTAAATCCGATTTTAAATAACTTTTGCTGGCCATCTTCCTTCCCTATCGCTGCACAGATGGGATGAAGTCCTTTGTTTTTCCGGTAGATTTTTTTTAAAAACTGATGATAAACTGCGGGCTGAGGTTCCAGTAAAACACCCTTCCAACGGTCTCTTTTGATGAATTTATGGATAGGATCATTAGTGATTCCATCATTTGCACCAATTTGGATGACAGTGAAATTGTCCTTTTTGGATTTCGAATATGCTGAAAGAAAAGCAGAGAGGCTTCCGCTTTTAGGCTTATAAAAGTGTCTGTAATAGGCCATAAAAAGCGGATTTTCATTGGCGCTGAGCGATATCCGGAGATTCTTGTAGAAGGTCTTAAATTTAGATTTTAGGGTCATAGTTGAGATTTGGCTGACACCATTAAGTAATCGGCTGAGTGCTATTTAATGAGTAATCGTAAGATTTTGAGGAGTTTGTTGTAGGGCTTAGACCAAGTTCGCTGAATTCGAAGTGGGCCGGACAGTTCACGGTTAAAAAAATCAATATGTTTTCGATTAAGGTAGGCGATTCGCTCTTTTTTCTTTTGGCTGGTTCCGGTCCGTTTTCTCTTGCTATTGGGTGTAAGTCTGTAGAAAAATCCAACAAAAGGAAGCTGAACCACCTCGCCTTCATTTTTGAGCATTTTGATCCAAAATTCCCAATCTTCCCTTCCCATGGTCATATCTTCAGAA
This sequence comes from Algoriphagus sp., assembly GCF_024305035.1. Classification (GTDB taxonomy): domain Bacteria; phylum Bacteroidota; class Bacteroidia; order Cytophagales; family Cyclobacteriaceae; genus Algoriphagus. Next base: position 9,859 of record NZ_JAMWZB010000020.1, on the reverse strand, counting down.
AATCCACCACAAGCTTCCCAGTCTTTTTTCCTGAATAGTGCAGCCACATAAATCATGTTGTCTTTGGCCAAAGCGTATCGGCTAAACGCTTTGAGGTTCCAGGCTTGAGTGCCCGAGCTGTCAAATTTTACCGCTTTGGCATAAACGACCTTGACAGATGAATTTGATTGGAGGACCTCGACCGCTTTTTCGATGTATCGATTCGAAATCAAATCATCTCCGTCGAGCGGTAAAATGAATTGTCCGTTTGCCTGTTGAATTCCATGATTTCTGGCAACTGCTACTCCGGCATTTTTCTGATTCAAGACAGTGATTTCAGGAAATTGAGAAGCTAATTCCTTCGCAATTTGGAGACTGTGGTCAGTAGATCCATCATTGACAATTATCAGTTCAATAGGATCATACGTTGATTTTAAAACCGACTGAACAGTTTCTCTCAAATAGTCTGCCTGATTGTAACAGGGGATTACGACAGAAACTAAAACGGGCTGAGAAGTCATGGCATACAAACTAACGCAAAGAAAAGGATTTGTAAAATACGTATTCTTCTTTGGGGTGATATTTAAAGAGAAGGGGTAATTGAACTTAAAAGGAGTCAAATAAATGGTCCTTTCCAAATATTTCTTTTTTTTAGCAAAAAAACACAATTATTAATTTGGAAAATTAAATACTCTTCGTAATTTCATCACGGTGATTAAACAACTTTTGTCAACTTCTTTTTAAAATTCAGAGGTCACGATCTCTCAATTTTCGAACTCAATTAGTTTTAGAAAAGAATCCGGGCTACGGTCCGGATTTTTTTATTCCAAAAAAATCTTCCATTTTCCTTGATGAGTTTCTCTAAAAAGGCCCACCTTCTCTTTATTTTCCTTTTCGGCCTAACCAGCAGTTTCTGTTTTGCCCAATTCGATAGTTTATACCTTGAGAAACCTAGTGATCAGTTAATTATGAGGGTTTACCTCTCAAGGAAATACACTGATTTTGCACTGAAAGATCCTCAGACTCAGCTCCGTTTTTTACCCAATTCAGGAAAGAATTTGGGGATTGGAGCAACCTATAAAACCCTGACGCTTAACTTGGCTTTTCCAGTTGGTTTTTTAAATCCAAATCGTCGAGATGATTTTCCAAAATATTTCGACTTACAGGTGCATCTTTATCCCCAAAAGTGGATCATCGATTTGTTTGGGCAGTTTTATAATGGCTATTCAATCAGGGATTATTTTGGAAGTGGTCTGGATTATGTGCGAGCAGATATGAAAATGCGGAAAATAGGAGCCAATGTGAATTACCTATTCAATGGAGAACAGATTTCGTTGGTTGCATCCATGCAACAAAGTGAAATTCAAAAGCGCTCTGCGATTTCACCAATGGTAGGTTTTGAGGCATATCGAATAACAGTGCAAGCAGACTCTTTGATTTTTCCCTCCGAAGTTGGTGCCAATTCTAATTTTCAGCGAGGTGATTTTATCCAGATTGGTCCAAATGCTGGGATGGTGGGGACCTTGGTATTGGGGCAGGGATTTTTTGTGACCGCCGCGCTGAGTGCAGATTTGGGCTTAGGTTACCGACGTTTGGAGCGACAGACAGAAAGTCGAGTTTGGGAGTTTAATCCCACCTATTTTGCCCGGGGCTTTGCAGGATATAACGGCCAACATTTCTCGATAAACCTCAATTATGTATATAAGCGTCTGTCCCTTGCAGGAACGACAAACTTTGATCAATCGGTTAATACAGGTAATTACCGGGTGAATTTGGTTTATAAATTCCCGCTCAAAAAGGAAGTGGCTAAATTCCTCTCTCGAATCTCCCCTTCACAAATTTTCGGGAAATAATATGGGGGGATTTTCGCTGTGGAAGCGGAGAAATATCCTTAGTTTTGAATAGTATTAAAGGTGAAAATGTTATGAAAGATCAATTTGGAATCCGGGAATCGCTGAAAAGACTTGGTGTTCAGTCAAAGAATACAGGGACTTCCACTGGAATCAATTGGATAGAATCAGAGGGTGATTATATCGAGTCATTCTCTCCAGCAGACGGTGAACTGATCGGTCAGGTCCAGTTGACTAATGAAGAAGCCTATGAAAAAGTAATTACGACTGCTCAAATCGCTTTTGAAAAGTGGAGATTGGTGCCTGCACCCCGGAGGGGAGAAATTGTCAGAGAGATAGGTAATGCCCTCCGGGAGGTAAAAGCTGATTTAGGCAAGTTAGTTTCATACGAAATGGGAAAATCCTATCAAGAAGGACTGGGGGAAGTTCAGGAAATGATCGATATCTGTGATTTTGCAGTTGGACTTTCGCGGCAGCTATATGGACTTACTATGCATTCGGAGCGACCGGGGCATCGCATGTATGAACAGTGGCATCCACTCGGCATCGTCGGGATTATTTCAGCTTTTAATTTCCCGGTGGCAGTTTGGTCGTGGAATACGGCATTGGCTTGGGTTTGTGGAGATGTGACGGTGTGGAAACCATCCGAAAAGGCGCCACTTTCTGGCATTGCTTGCCAAAAAATAGTGGGTGAGATTTTCAGAAAACACGAAATGCCGGAGGGTATTTCATCGCTGATCATCGGGGATTATCGAGTGGGAGAATTGCTTTCTCATGATCCTCGAATTCCCTTGGTTTCGGCAACAGGTTCTACCCGAATGGGAAAAGCGGTTGGAAGAGCTGTTGGAGAAAGACTGGGTCGTTCACTTTTGGAATTGGGAGGAAACAATGCCATTATTATTTCCGAGCATGCCGACATGGAAATTGCTATTCGGGGCGCACTCTTTGGAGCGGTGGGAACAGCCGGACAACGCTGTACCAGTACGCGTCGATTAATCATTCACGAATCTGTTTTTGAGGAGGTAAAGAGCCGTTTGGCTGCTGCTTATAACAAATTGACTATCGGTAATCCATTAGACGAACGCAATCACGTGGGGCCTTTGATCGATCAGGAGGCAGTCAGTATGTATCAAGTTGCTCTTCAAAAAGTAATAAAGGAGGGTGGAAAAGTAGTGGTCGAAGGAGGTGTACTTTCAGGTAAGGGCTACGAATCGGGTTGCTATGTCAAGCCTGCAATTTTCGAGGCAGAAAATCATTATGAGATCGTGCAGCAAGAAACCTTTGCTCCAATTTTATATTTGATTAAATATAAAACAATGGCCGAGGCAATTGCGATTCAGAATGGAGTTCCGCAGGGACTCTCCTCATCAATTATGACCATGAATATGCGTGAGGCAGAAACCTTTTTATCCTCCGAGGGTTCGGATTGTGGTATCGCAAATGTCAATATCGGGACCTCTGGAGCAGAAATCGGAGGAGCTTTTGGAGGGGAGAAGGAAACTGGGGGAGGAAGAGAATCCGGTTCGGATGCATGGAAAGCCTATATGCGTCGTCAGACTAATACGATCAATTATTCCACGGCTTTGCCATTAGCACAGGGAATTAAGTTTGATATTTGATTCGAACATAAAGAGAGGCTGTCAAATTGAATTGACAGCCTCTTTAAAATTTAGATGGTTTTTTGACGATTGTGAACGCCTTCCTGGAATTCTTCAATCATTTTTTTATTAAATGCTTCCAAATCATTAGGGTCTCTGCTTGTGACCAAACCTTGATCGGTAACAACTTCGCGATTTTCCCATCTGACACCTGCATTTTTTAGATCGGTTTTAATACTGGGAAAACTTGTCATTCTCCGTCCCTGCAACGCGCCTGTTTCAATTAAAACTTGTGGCCCATGGCAAATACTGGCAATGGGTTTTCCGGCATCAAAAAACTGATTTATAAATCCAATTGCCTCATCATTTCTTCTGAGTTTGTCTGGATTTAATACTCCTCCGGGAATCAATAAGCCATCGTAATCATTTGGATCGGCATCGGTTACTAATTTATTGACATCCATTTCCAAATTCCAATTTCCATTCTTCCAGCTTTTGATTTTGGATTGAGGAGAAATAAGATCCACCTGAAATCCAGCGTCCCCCAACGCTTTTTTAGGGCTGGTTAGTTCTATTTCTTCAAACCCGGTTTCAGTTAAAAGTGCAATATTTTCAGTTGAGTTATTCATCGTAAAAGAGTTATTAGTTTAAAATTAATTATTTCTCAAAGCTTCAATCAATTCATTTTTTGTCATTTTACTTCTTCCCGCAATCCCTACCTCTTTCACTTTTTGATATAGATCTTTCTTAGTTCGTGCTTCGTAGGCACGACTATTGAAATCCATATCCTGTTTAGCTGTATTTGCAATACGAGCGGCTTTCTGTTTGCTCATGCCTTGGTCTCGAAGGGCTTCGTATTGTTTTTCATTTTTAATTTGAGGAGTTGAATTTTTGGGAGTCATGAAAACAAGATATTGATGAAGTTCTTATTTATATAACTATTAAGTAAAGAATTTGTTTCAAAAAGGACGGGTTTCTTCAAATTTGCGAGGGTTGTACTTCTTGGATACCTCCTTTTTAGAGGAATCGTTATTTTTGAAATAAAATATTCTGACTCATTTTCAATCAATTAACTATTTTAGGTTTTGAAATGCTTGGGTATTTGAAAATAGAAATTACCTTTGCATTCCCATTTGAAAGAAATGAGAAACAGGGGAGCTTAGCTCAGTTGGTTCAGAGCATCTGCCTTACAAGCAGAGGGTCGGGGGTTCGAATCCCTCAGCTCCCACCACCAAAAAATTGGAAGTTTAGCTCAGCTGGTTCAGAGCATCTGCCTTACAAGCAGAGGGTCGGGGGTTCGAATCCCTCAACTTCCACTATGGCCTCAGAATTTCTGAGGCTTTTTTATTTTGGGGCAAGGCAACCTCTGGGTACAAAAAAATATTCCCAAAAGCTAGATTGCAGTTTGGGGAAAAGGTGAAGGGTAAGGAAGGCTTTTTTATTCAAAATTGAGCATAAATCCCATTCGAAACCACCTTCCAGGCATTTGCACGGTTCCCGATTCAATGTAATCTGTGTCACTTATATTCGAGACTTCGGCGAATAGGCCCAGTTTGCCACTTCGATTGTAATCCATCCGTGAGTCAAGTAGAAAATAAGGGGAGAGGCTGAATCGCTCCACATAGCGAATTTTGGTGTTCCATTCCAGTTTTTGGCCAATTCCAAGTAGAGCCCCAGTAACAAACTGATGTTTCAATGCTGCCAATGCGTATCGGGTTTCAGTGCCGGGTCGTTCGACTAGATTTGCATCGATGTAGTTGTAGGAAACTAGCAATTCTTTCAAGCGGAAAATGCCATTTCCGGAACTCACTCGATAGGTCAAGGCAGCTTCAATTCCATTAAAATTGACCTCATTGAAATTTTGAGGCTGCCATGGCGTGTTTTCATCAGGCCTAGTCCATTCGATCAAGTCATCAGTGCTTCGAAGAAAATAAACTAGCTCTGCAAAAAATCCGTTTGTTACCCATTTGGTTCCGATCTCAAAATTTTGAGCTTGTTCAGGCTGTAATTCCGCATTTCCAATATTGGTTGGCCCGACATAGAAAAGATCTGTATAGGTAGGAATTCGAAAGCTTTTTCCATAGCCCGAATAAAATCGTAGGGATTCTGTGGCTTGGTATCCAATTTCTGCACCTGGGAAATGCTTCCATCCAAATTCATTGAAGTAATTACTGTAAACTCCTGCACGGAAATCTGTTTTTTCGCCCAAATTAATCAGCTGCTCCAAAAATACACCTGCCAAAGTCCGGTCATGATTTCCCAAGTTATTGCTTTCGATTTGTTCTTTCCGATACTCCAGACCAAATCCGGTCGTGCCCAACCTGCTTTCGAAACTGCCATTAGTTTCCATAGCATAGGTGTTGGACGTATGAAAATTTTGGTAAAAGCTTGGTTCGTTTCGTCTCAAGCGATACTCATCTGCATTTTTTCGCCAGTAAGCACGCGTATTGATTCGCCATTTGGTAGTGCTGAAGGTATGGCTCAAGGCCCCCAGGCTGGTTTGAAGACTTTCCCACTGATCAGGAAAAGTACTGGTATAAAACCCATTGGCACCAAAACTCCGATCGCTGTAGGCGATCATTCCTCTAAGTTCATGTGATTCATTCAGTGCCAGGCCCCCTTCATAAAAGAAATTGCTGACTTGATAATCCGAATTATACCAATGCCCGGCAGATTCATCGAAGGAGACCGAAAGGTTTTGTCTGTAATTACCACTGGGTAGCGATCCAGAAAATGCTAATCCTCTCATGGTGAAATCCCCGCCATAGCCTTGGAGTCTGAGACTTCTGGTATTGGAAAGTTCGGTGATGACGTTGACCGCTCCGGCGTAGGCATTTTGTCCAAAAATTCTTGAGCCTGGCCCTTTGAGAATTTCTACCCGGTCAATATTGACCATGGGGACGGGTATATTCATCAGATGGTGGCCGGTTTGAGGATCAGTGAGTTTGATCCCATTGAGAAGCATGAGGGTTTGGTTAAATGACCCGCCTCGAATACCGATATCGGCCTGGACTCCGGTAACTCCCCGCTGTCTTACATCCACCCCGGGTACGAATGCCAAAATCTCTTGAAGACTTCTGGCAGGAGTGGTTTCGAGTTGTGGTTTGGTAATCACAGAAATATTTCTGCTTTGCTTTGAAAAGGGAATCTGGATCCGGTTTTCTTGAATGACAATCTCCTGTAAATCCAAGGAATCAGGCTCTGTCTGAGCCGTTAAATCACTCCAATAGCCTCCAAGGAAAATAGCGAGTAATAATTTTTTCATCGGGTAATTTGCGTAATAGTTTGGCCAAAGTTCTTTCCAAAATTCTCCAAATCCAAGATTGAGTCTTTTCTAAAAAATCGTTAAGCTTTTCTGGTTTACCAAAAATAGGATGGCAGTGTGAGTTTGCCTTTGTATTTTCAAGCCTAAAAATAAATGTGATATGATAAAAAGAATGTTTTCCGGACTAATTCTGTCCGCTCTTTTTCTTGGCAGTCCATCGATTGCTCAGCAAGGATTAGAAAATAATCAATCGGATTTTGGGGAATTCATGAATCGAAAGGGGACTTTTACCCGTACCGCATCAGGCAAGCCCAGTGAAAATTATTGGCAAAATGCGGCTGATTATCAAATTGAGGTGACTTTGAATGATGAGGCCCATACACTGACCGGGAAAGTGACCATCGAATACACCAATAACAGTCCGGAGGAGTTAGATTTTGTTTGGCTTCAACTCGAGCAAAATCGATTCACACCTGATTCCCGTGGTACACTGACCACTCCAATTCAGGGGAACCGTTACAATGGGGACACCGATGGAGGATATGACATCTCAGGAGTTCAGGCGACAGTTGGAAAAAGAGGAAGTGTTTCCACAAAGCACTTGATAGAGGATACCCGAATGCAAGTATGGTTTAATGAACCCATTCCTGCCAAAGGAGGGACCGCTACCATTTCGATGAATTTTTCTTTTAAAGTCCCAATTAAAGGAATGGATCGTATGGGAAGACTTCAGGTAGAAGATGGATGGATTTATGCCTTTGCGCAGTGGTATCCTAAGGTAGCTGTGTTCGATGACATCGAGGGGTGGAATGTGGAGCCGTACTTGGGAGCGGGTGAGTTCTACTTGGAATATGGGGATTTTGATTATAAAGTTACTGTACCTTATGATCACATTGTAGTGGGTTCTGGCAAGCTCATGAATCCAAAGGAAGTCCTTTCAACGGAACTCCAAAATCGGTATGAAAGAGCACAACAAAGTGATGAGACGGTATATTTGATCACTCCTGATGAAATTAAAAATACGCAAATCACCCGGCCAAAGCAGGAGGGGACGGTTACTTGGCATTTCCAGATTGAGAATGCCCGTGACATCGCTTTTGCCAGCTCTGAATCTTTTATCTGGGATGCAGCAAAAATCAATTTGCCGAGCGGAAAAACGATTTTAGCTCAGTCTGTTTATCCTAAAGAATCGAATGGACAGGAAGCCTGGTCTCGTTCTACAGAATATTCCAAAGCTTCAATCGAACATTATTCAGAAAAATGGTACGAGTATCCCTATGAGGCGGCAACCAACGTGGCTGCCGATATCGGGGGAATGGAGTATCCTGGGTTGAACTTCTGTCGCTACACTTCCAAGGGTGAGGGACTCTGGGGTGTGACTGACCATGAGTTTGGACACAATTGGTTCCCGATGATTGTCGGTAGCAATGAGCGTCGTTATGCTTGGATGGATGAGGGCTTTAATACCTTCATCAATCATTACAGCACACTCGAATTCAATGATGGGGAATATGGATCCAATCTGGACCAAACCCGACGTTACAATACCTATTTTCTCAATGAAAATCGGGAGGGGATTGATACCTATCCTGATGTAGCCAACACTTCGAATTTGGGAATGGTAGCTTACATGAAGCCGGCAATTGGCTTGATTATGCTTCGAGAATACGTGTTGGGGCCCGAGCGATTTGATCATGCTTTCACCTCCTATATTGAAACTTGGGCATACAAGCATCCTCAGCCGTCTGATTTCTTCAATCATATGGAAAATGTTGCTGGAGAAAACTTGTCCTGGTTTTGGCAAGGCTGGTTTTATGGCAATGGAAACATTGACCTGGGTATAAGTACAGTGGTTCCTTATTCCGGAAATTACTTGGCGGTGTTGACCAACAGAGGTGATATTCCGATGCCTGTATTACTGGAAATTGAATTTGAGGATGGATCCAAAGAGCGTCAAATGCTGCCTGTGGAGATCTGGCAACGTGGCGATAATTGGAATCATTTGATCCGAACTGATAAGCGAGTGGTAAAAGTCACTCTTGATCCTGAGAAAATTCTTCCTGATGTGAATTTGGGAAATGACAGCTGGCCTCAGCCCCTGTATGAGGATTGATTCGAAAAAGTGAATGAAATAGGGAGCAATCAAATCTATTTCAATAAAAAATAAACGCCCGGAGAAAATTTTTTCGGGCGTTTTCGATGTGTGCCGTGCATGGCAATCGACTAGGTGGTGTAAGTCCACTGTGGGGGTATGTAATCGCCAACCACTAGCTTAAGGCAAGGGTGTCCATTGTGAGATGGAATCTGAAGGAAGCCGGCGGCAAAACGCTGCCCCGAGGAACACGAACCT